>JAKLLG010000008.1 GCA_023150275.1 Rhodocyclaceae bacterium | reverse complement strand
CAGGATTACGCGACCAACTGGCTCTGGCTTTACAATCACGAACGCCCCAATATGGCCTTGGGCGGTATCACCCCAAAGCAGCGGCTGGCCATGGCCGCATAGCTCTACTTCTGGCGGCCCCTAAAAACGGGGGGATTACCACGGAGTTCGGTTACCACCTGCAGCCAGAACTTGGCGCCTTCCGTTTGCGCCAGCCACTGGCCGAGCACCTCCTTCTCTCCAGCCATGGTGACGCCGATGGCCAGATAGACGGCTTTCACGCGCACCGCGCCTTCCCTCACCTTGACGTGGATACAATCGAGATAAACGATCGGGTAGAGCGGATCGAGGGGGCGGGCCTGCCAAGCCTTCACTTCTTCCGCGACAGCGTCTGTCACCGAGGAGATCAGGCTGGGCGAGACTTCGGTGCCGTAGATTTCTTCCAGATGGCTCTGTATCTCGCGCACAGTCATGCCGCGGGCGTAGAGCGACAGGATCTTTTCATCGAAGCCAGCCCAGCGGGTCTGGTGCTTGGGGATGAGCTGCGGCTCGAAGGTGCCGTGCCGGTCGCGGGGGATTTCGATCGGCAGATGGCCGAAGTCGCCCTTGAGCGTCTTCCGGCTCTTGCCGTTGCGGGTATTGCCTGCCGCGTTGGCGACCAGTTCGTTCTTGCCGTGACCGAGATGTTCGGTCAGTTCGGCATCGAGGGCTTTTTCGACCAGCAGCTTGGTGAGCTGCTTCAAGAGGCCGTTTTCGCCGGTCAGGTCTTCGGGTTTCTTGTAGTCGGCCAGCAGACTGGTCAGCAGGGCTTCAGGTACGTCGTGTTTCCTTGCGTTCATTGTGGCTCCGGACAATTCGGCAGTTTCCTGCCATCAGTCCGTTTACACAAAATTCTGCACACGCCCGGTTTAGCTGCAATTCACTCCATGATAACGTCTTCGCCGGCGCCTTTCTTCATTACCTTCCCCTCGGCCGCGCGTTGCTTGCGCACCTCCTTGGGGTCAGCGATCAGCGGGCGGTAGATTTCGACACGATCCTGGTCGCGCAGAACGGCGTCGGCTTTCGCCAGCTTTGCGTAGATGCCGAACTTGTTCTTCTTGACATCGATTTCCGGGTGCTTCTCCAGCAGCCCCGAGGCCTCTACTGCCTGCAGAACGGTGCAGCCTTCCGCAACATCCAGCATGATGCGCTCTGCCTTGTGCGGTAGCGCATAGATAACTTCCACCTTCATTACTTGGCTCCGTAAACCTGTTCAGCCCTTCGCACAAAGGCGTCGACGAAGGTGTTCGCGATGTTGCTGAATACCGGTCCGATGACTTTCTCGAACATCCGGCTCGAAAATTCGTAGGCAAGTTCGAATTCGATCTTGCAGGCGCGTTCCGCGAGTGGCTTGAACCGCCAGGTTCCCTCAAGGCGCCGGAACGGACCGTCGACGAGACGAATCTTCATGAGCAGCGGCGCTTCCTTGTCATTCTCGGTCGTGAAGTGGGACTTCACGCTGAGGTAATTGATGTGCAGCGTCGCCGTCGTCTTGGCGGCATCACGATATTTGAGTTCAGTGCGATTGCACCACGGCAGGAACTGCGGGTAGTCCTCGACGCGATCGACGAGGTCGAACATCTCCTGCGCGGAACGCCCGATCAGCACCGATTTCTCGACCAGGGCCATCGCCCGAGAACCCTCATCAATCCTGTAGAATGCGCCATTTTATCGCATTACGCGCGGACGACGCCTGCTGATGAGCATCACGAACAACAAGAAGGCCTTTCACGATTACTTCGTGGAGGAAAAATACGAGGCTGGCATCGTTCTCGAAGGCTGGGAGGTGAAGGCCATCCGTGCCGGGCGCGTGCAGATCAAGGAAGCCTATGTCGTCGTCAAGAATGGCGAAATATGGCTGCTCGGCATGCATATCACCCCGCTGTCGGAGGCATCGACGCATGTGCACCCGGACCCCGTGCGCACCCGCAAGTTGCTCCTGCACGAACGCGAAATATCGAAGCTGATCGGCAAGGTCGAGCGCGCTGGCTATACGCTGGTGCCGGTCGACCTGCATTACACGCGCGGTCGCGTCAAGGTAGAGATCGGCCTAGCCAAGGGCAAGAAACAGCATGACAAGCGCGCGACGGAACAGGAGCGCGACTGGAAGCGGGAGAAGGAGCGCCTGATGAAGAACAAGGGACGCTAGCGCCGATGGCGATGGTCGATTTCCTTTACTGGGTCGGCATGGCCGCTGTTGCGGTGAATGCGCTGACCGGCGTGCTCGAAGCCGAGCGCAAGGAGGTCGACATGATCGGTGCCACGTTCATTGCGGTAGCCACCGCACTCGGCGGCGGCACTGTCCGCGATCTGCTGCTCGACCGCAACGTTTTCTGGGTTGCCGATCAAACCTATCTCGTTACCGCCGTGATCATCGGCATCGGCAGCTTCTTTCTGATCCGCCACCGCCATGTCTCCCCGCGCTGGTTTCTCTTCCCCGACGCCATCGGTCTGGCCCTGTTCACCGCCATCGGCACCCAGGCCGCGCTGCAGTGGCATACACCGTGGCTGGCGGCATCGTTGATGGGCGTGATTACCGGGGTCTTCGGCGGTGTCGTGCGTGACGTACTGTGCAACGAAGTACCGCTGGTGATGCGTGCGGGGGAGCTCTATGCCACGGCGGCCTGGTTCGGCGCGCTGCTGCTGATCGGTCTCCACAGTGCGGGCGTGCCCGAAGTCTGGGCCAGTGGCATCGCGATGTTTGCCATCCTCGCGCTGCGCATGGCGGCAATTCGCTATCACTGGACCTTGCCCGCGTTTTCGGGGCGCGAGCAGTGATACGCTAGCGCACACGCGTCCCCAGTCTTAACCTGCGAGCATCCAATGAGCGAACCGTTCGACAAACAGCCCCTGCCGAAACCGCAGGATCCTTTCTTTGTCCTGCGCGATGTACGCAACCTGCTGGAGCGGCGCACGTCTGAGATGGCGCAGCAAATCGACAGCGTCTCCATCGTTGCGGCGAAGGCGCTGGCGGCCGCAATTGGCGAGGCGCACGACGAACTCGCCCATGACAAGCGGAGCGACGCTTTCGATGCCGCTGCCGGGCTGACCGCCTCGCGCATGACGCTCATGTGCGACACCGATCTCGAACTGGATATCCGCATCAGCGATCTCGCCCGACGCGTTGCCGAGCGCTGCAGCAGCGCACTCTGGCGCACCCATCAGCGCTACATCACGCTGCTTGCGCGCCCCGAAATGAAACCCGACGCAAACCCGGTCGGGCCGGAAGCGCTGATTGCCGGATTATGGGCTTTGTGCAACGCCTGCGATGTCTCCCTCGAGCGCAAACTGGCGCTCCTCGATCAACTGGAAGCTGCCTTGGCGGCAGAGCTGCCAGTCATCTACGGCGAAATCAACGAACTGCTGGCCAGCCATGGAATCGAGCCGGCGCAGCCGCAGTACACGCAGTCGGCACCTGCGCGCGGGGATGGGACAAACTCGGGCACCGTCACCTCCGGAAGCGGCGGGGGCGCTTCCGATGTTTTGGCAGCACTGCAGCAGGCACTTGGCGGTTCTGCAACGAATCTTTCCGGGGCACCTTCCGGCGCCGTCTCCTCCGCCGTCTCCTCCGCCGGCTCCAATGCCGCACTGAACGCAGCAACCCTGGTCATGCTGAATCAGCTGACGACCAAGCTCGAACAACTGCAACTGGCGTCGCAGCCCGATAGCGCGGCGACGGAGACCGAGAAACCACGCGCCCTCAAGGCCGCCGATCTGGATCTGCCCCCCGGCCAGCCGGAAGGCGTCGCACTCGAAACACTGGGACGCATCTTCGAGGCAATCTTCAACATCTGGGATCTGCCGGATACCGTCAAGACGGCCATTGGCCGCCTGCAGATCCCCCTGCTCCGCCTGTCGGTCTGCGATCCGAGCCTTTTCTCCGACCCGCAGCACCCCGCACGCAAGCTCATCAACAGCATTGGCTGCGCCGCACTCGGCCTTCCGCGCGAGGCACCGCGCTCGCACCCAATATCGTCGCGTCTATGGGAAATCGTCAGCGAGGTATCGCACACACTACAAGGCGACGCTGCCGTCCTCGTCACGCCACTTCAGGAAGTGGAGAAAATCATCGCCGAGCGCAATGCTGCGCTGAAGGCCATCGCCGCCCCCATCGCAGCGCACCTTGCCAATGCTGAGGCTGCCCGGCGCGGCGACGAAAGGGCAAATCAGTGGTTGCGGGATATCCTGACGCAGCCGAGCGCACGCGAGTTCCACCATTTCTTCCACGAATTCTGGGTCCGTGTCATGGCCGCCGCCGCAAACGCGAATGATGGCGGCACGAGTTGGCAGGAAGCCGAAGAAACTGCTGGGGATCTGATGTGGACGGTGCTGCCAAAAGAGGGGACCGATGACCGCAAGCGTCTTGCGGCGCTTGTGCCTGGATTGATCAAACGCCTGAACGGCGGCCTGGATCGCATCAACGTCTCGCAGGAAACGCGCACCCCATTCCTTGATGCCTGTTTCAACTTGCAGACCGCCAGCTTGCGCGGAACGGCGCCAACGCTCGTGACGCTGACGAACGACGAAATCGCGGCCCTCCCGGCGTTGCAGGCCACCGTGCAGGCCGACAACGAAGACGTGGCCGGCATGCAACTGCGCTGGCTGAACCGCCCCGACCGTGCTGCTAACTACCGCTCCGGCAGCGGCGGTGTCGCGGTCGATCAGTGGTTGCAACTGACAACCGACGAGCGCACGACATTGACCGGTTTCGTTGCCTGGTTCAGCGCCGGCACCGGAACTACGTTGCTGGTCAACCCGGATTGGGGCTTTGCGCTTGCCGCCAGCGCCGACTATCTCGAAGAACGCCGCCGCGCCGCAAAAATGAGCAACCTTTCGTCGCGGGCGATCTTCGATCTTGGTGCCGAAGAGGCGCTACGCCTGATTGCGAGCGGCGGCGCTGCCTGAGCACGTCGGACCGACGATCGCCGATCTCAAGAAAGCGGCGGGACTTGCGTCCCCAAGCGTGAGCTCATGCTGGGCACACAAAAATGGCCCGCCGAAGCGGGCCGATTTCATCGGGGTGGCGGCTATCAGCCCTTGTGCGTCGCCAGCCGCTGCCAGGTATCGACCACCGTATCCGGGTTCAGCGAGATGCTGCTGATACCCTGATCCATCAGCCATTCGGCGAGATCCGGATGGTCCGAGGGGCCCTGGCCGCAGATGCCGATGTACTTGCCCTTCCTGTTGGCGCTGGCGATGGCCATGCCGAGCAGCATCTTCACCGCCGGGTCGCGCTCGTCGAACAGGTTGGCAACGAGGCCGGAGTCGCGGTCGAGGCCGAGCGTCAGCTGCGTGAGGTCGTTCGAGCCGATCGAGAAGCCGTCGAAGACGTCGAGGAAGTCGTCGGCGAGCAGCGCGTTCGACGGGATCTCGCACATCATGATCAGCTTGAGGTCGTTCTCGCCCTGCTTGAGGCCGTGCTCGGCGAGCAGCTCGACCACGCCCTTGCCTTCGGCAACGGTGCGCACGAACGGCACCATCAGCTGCACGTTGGTGAGGCCCATCTCGTCGCGCACCTTCTTCATGGCGCGGCATTCCAGCTCGAAGCAGTCACGGAAGGTCTGCGCGATGTAGCGCGAGGCGCCGCGGAAGCCGAGCATGGGGTTCTCTTCCTCCGGCTCGTACAGCTCGCCGCCGAGCAGCTTGCGGTACTCGTTCGACTTGAAGTCGGAGAGGCGCACGATGACCGGGTTTGGGTAGAAGGCGGCGGCGATGGTGGCGACGCCCTCGACCAGCTTCTCGACGAAGAATTCCTTCGGCGAGGCGTAGCCGCGGGCGCGGCGCAGGATTTCCTCGCGCTTGGAAGCCGGCAGGCGATCGATGTCGAGGATGGCCTTCGGGTGGATGCCGATCACGTTGTTGATGATGAACTCGACACGGGCCAGGCCGACGCCGGCGTTCGGCAGCTGCGAGAACTCGAAGGCGAGCTCCGGGTTGCCGACGTTCATCATGATCTTGGTCGGGATAGTCGGCATGGTGCCGACTTCGCGCTCGGTGACCTCGAACTCCAGCCGGCCGCGGTAGACGTGGCCGGTATCGCCTTCGGCGCACGAGGCAGTGACGATCTCGCCCTCGGTAAGCGTTTCGGTCGCATCGCCGCAGCCGACGATGGCCGGGATGCCCAGTTCGCGGGCGATGATCGCCGCGTGGCAGGTACGGCCGCCACGGTTGGTGATGATCGCCGAGGCGCGCTTCATCACCGGCTCCCAGTTCGGGTCGGTCATGTCGGCGACAAGCACGTCGCCCTGCTGCACCTTGTCCATTTCCTTCGGATCATGCACGACGCGGACCGGGCCGACGCCGATCTTCTGGCCGATGGCGCGGCCGGACGACAGCACCTTGGAGAAGGTCTTCAGCTTGAACTTCTGCAGGCGCTCGTGGCCTTCCTGCGACTTCACCGTTTCCGGACGGGCCTGCAGGATGTAGAGCTTGCCGTCGTTGCCGTCCTTGCCCCATTCGATATCCATCGGGCGGCCGTAGTGCTTCTCGATGATCATCGCGTAGCGGGCCAGTTCCTCGACCTCGGTGTCGTTGATCGAGAACAGGTGGCGCTGCGCCTCCGGCACGTCGACGGTACGGGTGGACTTGCCGGCGACCTTCTCGGCGGCGAACTCCATCCTGATCATCTTCGAGCCCAGGTTGCGGCGGATCACGGCCTTCTTGCCGGCAGCCAGCATCGGCTTGTGCACGTAGAACTCGTCCGGGTTCACGGCGCCCTGCACCACCGTTTCGCCGAGGCCGTAGCTGGCGGTGACGAAGACGGCATCGCGGAAACCGGATTCGGTGTCGAGCGTGAACATCACGCCGGCGGCACCGGTGTCGGAGCGCACCATGCGCTGCACACCGGCCGACAGGGCGACGTCGGCGTGGGCGAAGCCTTTGTGCACGCGGTAGGAGATGGCACGGTCGTTGTAGAGCGAGGCGAACACTTCCTTGATCGCGTGCAGGATGTTGTCCAGCCCGTGGATGTTGAGGAAGGTCTCCTGCTGGCCGGCAAACGAGGCGTCCGGCAGATCCTCGGCGGTGGCCGAGGAGCGCACGGCGAAGGACATGTCGGCACCGGAATCGGCGACCAGACGCTGGTACTGGGCGGTGATCTCGACCGTCAGCGCAGTCGGGAAAGGCGTCTCGATGACCCATTTGCGGATCTGCTCGCCGGTGGCGAGCAGCGCATTGACGTCATCGACGTCGAGCTTGTCGAGCGCCTCGTTGATCTTCGCATCGAGCCCGCTCTGCGCCAGGAACTCGCGGTACGCATGCGCCGTGGTGGCGAAACCGCCGGGCACGCGCACGCCGGTGTCGGCGAGCTGGCTGATCATCTCGCCGAGCGAGGCATTCTTGCCGCCTACCTGCTCGACGTCGGTCATGCGCAGTTTTTCGAAGGGTATGACGAGGGGCTCCATGCGGATTCCTTTCAATGGTCAAATCAGGAAGAGAGGGTTTCGGAAAAATCGGGAGTGTTCTGGTTCAGCCGGCGCGCCGCGCTCTCGCGGCGGGCAACGGAGCGCAGCGTCTGGGCCAGCGTCTCGCTGACGAAATCAATATGCGTCTCGGCGGCGGCGCGCGCCTCGGCCGGCTTGCGGTCGCGGATCGCCGCGAAAATCGCCGCATGCTGGTTGGCGAGCAGCGAGGTCGCCGACGGTATGGTCTTCAGTTCGCCAAGGTTGAGGCGGATGTTGTCGTGCATCAGGCGCAGCAGCGCGGCCGAGAGGTGGCCGATCAGCGCGTTGTGCGCCGCCTCGCCAACCGCCTGGTGGAAGGCGATGTCGGTCGTCGAGCGCTTCTCCAGATCGTCGCCGGCGAAGGCTTCGGTCATCGCCGCGAAGGCCTGTTCCAGCCGCTGCAGGTCGGCCTCGGTGGCGCGTTCGGCGGCCCATTCGGCGGCCTGGCCTTCGAGCATGCGGCGGAATTCGAGCAGATCCTCGCGCAGGTTCGGGTGCGAGCCCATCATCGCCTGCCAGGGGTCGGAGAAGGTCGATTCCAGCCGGTCGGTCACGTAGGTGCCGCCGCCCTGCCGGCTTTGCAGCATGCCCTTCGAGGCCAGCTTCTGGATCGCCTCGCGCAGCGAAGGCCGCGAGACGCCGAACTCGCTTGCCAGCTCGCGCTCGGGTGGCAGGCGATCGCCGGGCTTCAGCGAGCCTTCAAGGATGCGCTTTTCCAGCGACGCGGCAACGGCGTCGGAGATGCGCGGGACCTGAAGCTTGTTGGCGGGCATGGGCAACGGGTATGCCTGATCGGCGTCCTGATTGGTAAGACCAGCGCATTCTAACCATCAAAAAAAGTTTGTGCAAGGGCTTCCAATTTTTAGAATTGTTTGACTAAATAGCGGTTCTAACTTACATTTCCTGCTGAATTGTTATTGGTTTGACCAATTTACCGCCGAATAACCAAGAGGAAGATCGGCGCAGCGATGGAGGCAAGATGGATCGTCATTACCCTGCTGGACCGCGTCCCACCGACGTATATTTCTTCGCGACCTGTCTGGTCGACCTCTTCTGCCCGGAGGCCGGCATGGACGCGATCCAGTTGCTCGAACGCGAGGGCATCCGGGTTCACTTTCCCGCGGACCAGACCTGCTGCGGGCAGCCCGCCTACACCAGCGGCTACGCCGATCAGGCGCGGGCCGTGGCAAGGGTGCAGCTCGACCTCTTCCCGAACGACTGGCCGGTGATCGTCCCCTCGGGCTCCTGCGGCGGGATGATCCGTCACCACTACCCGAAGCTCTTTGCCGACGATGTCGCGCTGAAGGCAAAGGCCGAAGCGCTCTCCGGGCGCGTATTCGAACTGACCGAGTTCTTCGTCAAGGTGCTGAAAGTGAACTGGAAAGGCAGTGGCAACTCGAAAAAGGTCGCCCTGCACACCTCCTGTTCCGCCCGCCGCGAGATGGGCACCCACCTGCATGCCCGCGAACTGCTGGCGCAGTTAGGCAACGTTGAGCTCCTTAACCATTCGCACGAATCGGAATGCTGCGGCTTCGGCGGCACCTTCGCCGTGCGCCAGCCCGACATTTCCGCATCGATGGCCGGCGACAAGGCCGATGCGCTGAAGGAAACCGGTGCCGAAAAATTCGTTTCCGCCGACGGCGGCTGCCTGATGAACATCGACGGCACGCTCGAAAAGCGCCGCGACAGCTTCCGCGGCGAGCACCTGGCGAGCTTCCTGTGGCACAACACCGAACGCGCAGGAGAGAAGGAATGAGCGCCCGCGAGAACATTTTCCGCAAGCTGCGTGCCGCCACGACGGCGCCCCTGCCCTCGCCCGACGCAGCGATTGCCGCCCACTACGCCAGTCTGCCACGCACTGCGCAGGCCGATCTGGCCAGGGTTCAGTTGGCAAAAGATTTTGCCGAGAAGATCACCGCCTGGCATGCCGAGGTCCATATCGTGCCGCGCAGCACGTGGGTCGACAAGCTGAAGGAAGTCGTTGCCGCCAAGGGCATCGCCTCCCTGCTCTACGCGCCGGCGACAACGCATGGCAAGGCGCTTGCGGCTGCAGGTGTCGCCGGGCTGAAGCCCTACGACCAGCCGATCGACGGCTGGAAGCGGGAGCTGTTCGAGAACGTCGACGCCGCCATCACCGGCACGCGCGGTGCCATCGCCGAAACCGGCACGATGATCGTCTGGCCCGATGCCGACGAACCGCGCCTGATGTCACTGGTGCCGCCGATCCATATCGCGCTGGTCGACGCCGACACCGTCGTGCCGACGCTCTACGACGCGATCACCCAGCAGAAATGGTCGGCGGGCCTGCCGACCAACGCGCTGCTGATCACCGGCCCCTCGAAGACCGCCGACATCCAGCAGACATTGGCCTACGGCGCACACGGGCCGAAGGAACTGATCGTGCTGCTGCTCACCGGGGAGGACGCACAATGAGAGCACACGAAACTACGCATCACGTGCAGTTCGTCCCCGGCAGCGAATTCAAGCGCCGCGCCGCCGAGGTCGTCGCCAATCCGTTCCTGAAGAAGAGCTTCCGCGGCGCGATGGATTTCCTGATGATGAAGCGCGCCGCGCAGTTCCCCGACCCGGAACTGCTCGAACGGCAGCGCGATCTCGCCGAGCATATCCGCCGCTACAGCCTCGCGCGCCTGCCCGAACTGCTCGAACAGCTTGAAGTGAACCTGAAGAAGAACGGCGTACAGGTGCACTGGGCCGAGACGCCGGACGAGGCGAATGCGATCATCCTCGACATCTGCCGTCGCCACGACGCGAAGCTGATGGTCAAGGGCAAGTCGATGGTCAGCGAGGAAGTCGAGCTGAACCACGCGATGGAAGCCGCCGGCATCGACGCGCTGGAGTCGGACATGGGCGAATACATCGTCCAGCTCGCCGGCGAGAAGCCCTCGCACATCATCATGCCGGCGATCCACAAGACCAAGCAGCAGATCGCCGAGCTCTTTGCCGAGAAGGTGCCCGGCGTCAGCTACACCGAGGACGTCGACGCGCTGATCCAGATCGGCCGCGACGTGCTGCGCAAGAAGTTCATGGAAGCCGAGGTCGGCCTCTCCGGCGTCAACTTCGCCGTTGCCGAGACCGGCACCATCTGCCTCGTCGAGAACGAGGGCAACGGCCGCATGTGCACGACCGTTCCCGACGTGCATATCGCCATCACCGGCATCGAGAAGGTGGTCGAGAAGCTGGAGCACGTGGTGCCGCTGTACGGCCTGCTGACGCGCTCGGCGACCGGACAGGCGATCACCACCTACTTCAACGTGATCACCGGCCCGCGCAAGCCAGGCGAGAAGGATGGCCCGAAGGAAATGCACCTGGTGCTGGTCGACAACGGCCGCACCCAGGCCTTCGCCGACGAGCAGCTGCGGCAGACGCTGCAGTGCATCCGCTGCGGTGCCTGCATGAACCACTGCCCGGTCTATACCCGCATCGGCGGCCACGCCTACGGCACCACCTACCCCGGCCCGATCGGCAAGATCGTCTCGCCGCACATGATGGGCCTCGGCGCGACACACGTGCTGCCCGGCGCATCCACCTTGTGCGGTGCCTGCGGCGAGGTCTGCCCGGTGAAGATTCCGATCCCCGACCTGCTGATCCGCCTGCGCGAGGAAGCGACGCACGAAGCCAAGCCCGGCCATGCGCCGATGTTCGGCCAGGGCGCCGGCAAGACGGCCTTCGCCTCCTTTGCCTTCAAGGGCTTCGCCTTCCTCTACAGCCGGCCGGCGCTGTACCGGCTGTTCACGTGGGCGGCGACGCGCTTCCGCTTCCTCACCCCGGCCAACCAGGCCGGCTGGACGAAATCGCGCACGCCACTGACGCCGGCGAAGAAAAGCCTGCGCGACCTGCTGGCGGAACGCAGCAAACACTGAGCACTGAAACCCAACTGCAAGGAAAGAACGACGTGACTGACCATCGCACCCAGGAGCAGGACAAGGACCTCCCCCTCCGCGACGACATCCGCCTGCTCGGGCGCCTCTTGGGCGACACCGTGCGCGAACAGGAGGGCGACGACGTCTTCGCGGTGGTCGAGAAGATCCGCCAGACCTCGATCAAGTTCGACCGCGATGCCGACGCTGCCGCCGGCGCCGAGTTGCAGGCCATCCTCGACGGACTGCCGCGCGAATCGATGATCGCGGTGGTGCGTGCCTTTTCCTACTTCCTGCACCTCGCCAACATCGCCGAAGACCAGCACCACATCCGCCGCCGCCGCGCGCACGACCTCGCCGGCTCGAAGCCGCGCGACGGCAGCCTCGCGCATACGCTGGAGCGGATCAAGGCCGCCGGCATCGCGCCGCAGACGGTGAAGAAGGTGCTCGACATCGCGCTGGTTTCGCCGGTGCTCACCGCGCATCCGACCGAGGTCAGCCGCAAGAGCATCCTGCAATGCCAGCACGAGGTGGCACGCCTGCTCGACAAGAGGGATCGCATGGCGCTGACGCCGGAAGAAACCGAGGAGAGCGGTCTGGCGCTGCGGCGCGCCGTGCTGACCCTGTGGCGCACGCGCATGCTGCGCCCGAACCGGCTCGCTGTGGTCGACGAGATCCGCAACGGCATCAGCTATTACGACGAGACCTTCTTTTCCGAACTGCCGCGCCTCTATGCGCAGTTCGAGGACCAGCTCGCCGCGGCCTTCCCCGCGCAGGACGACTGGGCGCTGCCGTCCTTCTTCAAGATCGGTTCGTGGATCGGCGGCGACCGCGACGGCAACCCGTTCGTCACTGCCGACATCCTGCGCGCCGGACTGCGCCTGCAATCGACGGCGGCGCTGGAGTTCTACCTCGGCGAATTGCATACCCTGGGTGGCGAGTTGCCGCTCTCCAAGCTGCTCGTTGCCGTCTCGCCGGAACTCGAAGCACTGGCCGGGCAGTCGCCCGATCACTCACCGCACCGCGCGGACGAGCCCTACCGCCGCGCCCTGACCGGCATTTACGCCCGCCTCGCCGCCACCGCCAAGGCACTCGACCAGCACGAGGCCATCCGCCATGCGATCGCCGACGCGCGGCCTTACGCTGCTGCGAGCGATTTCGCCGCCGACCTGCGCGTCATGGCCGAATCACTCGCCACCCACGGCGCTGCTCTGCTCGCCGGTGGCCGTCTGCGCCGGCTGATCCGCGCCGTGGAAGTCTTCGGCTTCCATCTGGCGCCGATCGACCTGCGCCAGAACTCCGATGTGCACGAGCGCAGCGTCGGCGAACTGCTGGCCAAGGCCGGCGTCTGCATGGCCTACGACAAGCTTTCCGAGGATGCGCGCATCGGCCTCCTGCTGACCGAGATCGCCAGCCCGCGGCCACTGCATTCTCCGCACGCCGAGTACTCGGAAGAGACCGCCGGCGAACTGGCCATCTTCTTCGCTGCCAAGGAACTGCGCAGCAAGTACGGCGACGCCGCGCTGCCCAACTGCATCATCTCGAAGACCGACGGCGTCTCCGACCTGCTCGAAGTGGCGCTGCTCTTGAAGGAAGCCGGCCTGCTGCAACCCGGCAAACAGCCCAGGCTCGCGATGAACATCATCCCGCTGTTCGAGACCATCGGCGACCTGCAGGCCAGCGCGAAGGTCATGGACCGCATCTTCGACCTCGCCGCCTACCGCGCACTGGTTGTCTCGCGCGGCGACGAACACGAAGTCATGCTCGGCTACTCCGACAGCAACAAGGATGGCGGCTTCCTCACCTCCGGTTGGGAACTGTACAAGGCCGAGGTCGAGCTGACCGAGGTCTTCAAGAAGCATGGCGTCCGTTTGCGCCTCTTCCACGGCCGCGGCGGTTCCGTCGGACGCGGCGGCGGCCCGAGCTATCAGGCCATCCTGGCGCAGCCGGACGGCGCCGTCTCGGGGCAGATCCGCATCACCGAACAGGGTGAGGTCATCGCCTCCAAATATTCGAATCCGGAAGTCGGTCGTCGCAACCTCGAAATCCTCGCGGCCGCCACGCTGGAGGCGACCCTGCTCAATCTCGAGCACGAGGCCGAACCGGCCGCCTTCCGCGGGATCATGGACACGCTCTCCGAGCTGGCCTTCCGCGCCTACCGCGGGCTGGTCTATGAAACCGACGGCTTCCGCACCTACTTCCGCGAATCGACCGTGGTATCGGAAATCTCGCAGCTCAACATCGGCAGCCGTCCGGCCTCGCGCAAGGCCTCCGATGCCATCGAAGACCTGCGGGCAATCCCGTGGGTGTTCAGCTGGGCACAGTGCCGCCTGATGCTGCCGGGCTGGTATGGCTTCGGCACGGCCGTCGACACCTGGCTGTCGGCCAACCCGAACGGTCTCGACACCCTGCGCAAGATGGTCCGGCGCTGGCCCTTCTTCCGCACCCTGCTCTCGAACATGGACATGGTGCTGTCGAAGACCGACCTCGGCATCGCCTCGCGCTACGCCGAGCTGGTCAGCGATCCGGCACTGCGCGAGGAAGTGTTCAACCGCATCCGCACCGAATGGGAACTGACTACCCGGCACCTGCTGGCCATCGAGGAGCAGGAAGAACTGCTCGCCGACAACCCGCTGCTCAAGCGCTCGATCCGCAACCGCTTCCCCTACATGGACCCGCTCAACCACCTGCAGGTCGAGCTGCTACGCCGGCACCGCGCCGGCGACAGTGACGAGCGTGTGCGGCGCGGGATTCATCTGTCGATCAACGGGGTTGCGGCGGGGTTGCGGAATAGCGGCTGATACAGGTTCTGCGACCGCTTCCCGGCGCATTGCCCGGGAAGCGGTCGAGCCTCACCGTGTCGCGGCCTCGAACGTGCCCGAATAGCGGAACAATTGGCCGAACAGGGGGTGCGTCAGCCGGAAATCCATCGCGAAATGGGTGTCGTCCAGCGCTTCCTCGACAATCGTCGCGTGCCCCAGCGTCAGCCACTCCGGGATCGGGATCGTCACTGGCCCGAGCTTCGCGACAAATTTCACGCCACGGTAATGCAGCTTGTCGCCCACCACGTAAGGCGCCATCTGCAGTCCGAGCACGGGATTGACGAACTCGACAACTTCCCCGTTGCCGGCGGCAACCCAGAAACTGTTGAAGCGCGCCACCTGCCCGTCGGCGTAGGTGATCGTGCGGTGCCAGATCTGGCGCTCGCCGACCACGCTTTTCTCGACCACCGTCGTTACGTTCTTCCCTTGCCGATCGACCAGCGCACCGAACAGACTGAGAATGCTCCACACCGGTTGCATGAAGCGCGGATACTCGATGTCCATGCTGCCGGTATCGACCGTCGCCCCGAAACGGTAATGCGCCTGCAAGGCCGGCGGCAGCTTCTCCCAGTCGGCGCCGAGCGCCTGTTGCATAAGGCTCTTCATGATTCGACTCCCGGCAGATGCTTGAACACCATCAACACGACCACTGCCACCATCGCGGTAAAGGCCGGAACACCGAGCCAGAACCACCAGCGCGCCATGCGCCAGTAGACGGCCGGGAGTGGCACACCTTCGGCCAGCGCCTGCTCTGCAATCTTCTGCATGCGGATCTGCAACCACACCACGGGCAGCCAGCAGGCGCCGGCCAGAAAATACAGAACGAAGCTGACGGCGATCCACGGCGTCGCAATCGACAAACCGGCAAGATAGACCATCCAGAAACCGCTGATCGGCTGGAAGATCACCGTCGGCGTGGTGAAGACCCAGTCGGCCAGAACAACGTGGCGATTGGTGACGGCGATGTGCGCGAGATTGCCGCTGCGGTCCGCCATCCACTTGTAGTACGCGCTGCCGAGGCCGGTGCCGAACAGCAGCACCATACTGAGAATGTGCAGCGCCTTGAGCGTTGTGTAGGTCATGATGCACTCCCGAAGGTGGTGGCGTCGGCGAAGAACAATGGCGGCGCCGAGCATTGCAACGGGCGACCAAGGAATTTCTCCACCGGAGCGGGGTCGGCCCAATAGCCGGCTTTCAGCATGCGCAGGTTGTCCGGCTGCAGGATCGGATGGAAGTAACGGCCGAGTCTGGCGCAGGCCATGGCGATGCCGAATGGCACGCGCAGCAGCGGCGTCGGACGACGCCCCTGCACTTCTCGCATCTTCTTCAGCCAGTCGGCAAAGGAAATCGTTTCCGTGCCGACGATATCCAGCGTCTGGCGACTCTCGGGCGCGACCAGCGCATGCAGCGCCGTCGCCACGACATCGCCGATATGCACCGGTTGCAGCTTCTGCTGCCCGTCGCCGATCACCGGAATCATCGGCAGCGCCGCCAGCCGCATGAACAGCTCGGCACTCCCGCCGCCACGACCATAGATCAGCGAAGGCCGCAGCACGAACCAGTCGAGATCGAGGCTGCGCAAGCAGTCGTCGGCGGCTTTCTTGCTCAGATGATAGGGCGAGAAAGCCGATGCGTCGGCCCCGAGCGCCGAGATCTGCAGTACGCGGCGGACGCCGGCCTGCTCGCAGGCCCGGAATAGCGCGGCGGGGGCATGTGTATGCAGCACATCGAAGCGCTGCGAGCCACATTCCCCGATGATCCCAACGCTATTGATCACCGCGTCGATCCCTGAAAGATGTGGCAGCCAGTCATTCACCGTCAGCATCTGCCTGAAATCGACACCCGTGCTGCGGGATGCAGCGATCACCTCGTGGCCGGCGGCAATCAGCGCAGCATTGAGATTACGACCGATGAACCCGGACGCGCCGGTGAGCAGAATTCTCATGATCCAGCCCCCGCTTCCCTCGGCGCGCGCACGTAAAGGCCGATCCGCTTGCCAACAGCGTGGAGGCCGACCAGCAAACCGCCCAGCGCGGCGATCAAGGCCAGGCGAAGCGTATCCATCGGGTTGGCGAAATGGGTGAACAGATCGACCGACAGCACCAGCAGCAGTGGCGCCAGCAGCATCATGATCCGGGTGTAACTGAGCCAGAAGGAAGCCGCCTGTTCATCCGGACAGATTCGCGTCAGCACGTTCATCAGCGGCCGGGACATGGCATGCAGGACGGCAAGACTGACCGCGACACAGATGAGTGATTCGGTAACAAGCAGCACATAGGCATTCATGGAGATCTCCTGATCGGGTGGCTGGAGTCCCCAGTCTGGCTTTCGGCTGGCCAGAAAACCTCCGCTCCTATCGAAGAGGAGCAGTTTTCCGTTCCGGAATGATCGATCAGGAGCTTCTGTTCCCGCCCTTCGCGTGGAGCTTGCGGTACTGCCCTGGCGTCGTGCCCTCGATTTCTCGGAAGGCTTCATAGAAATTCGACTGGGAGGTGAAACCGACACACAGCCCGATCGACAAAACGGAGGCGGAAGGCTCTTCGCACAGGGCGATCCTCGCCGCTGCCACGCGCTGCTCGCGCAGATAACGGGAAAAGCCCTTGCCCAAGCGCACGTTCATCAGCTCCGACAACTGGTGGGTACTGAGTTCAAGCCGCTCAGCGAGGGTCGGCAGGCTGAGTTCCGGGTCGACGTAGAGTCGCTCTCCCTTCATCAGCGCTTCCAGCCGAGACAGCGCGGCTTCGCAATCGACGTTTTTCAGCGTCGAATTGCCGTACGCCGTCTGCACTGTCTCGGTGACCTCCGCGGCCAGCGCCGGCCTTAGGCCAAGTGCCGTCTGGGCGAGGAAGAAGGCGGCGCCGATGGCGATGCCGTACAGGCTGAAAAACAGCTTGACCGGCAGCGATGCCTGCAACAGCCCGAGCACCGAGACGCCGAGGGCGATGCCGAATACGCCGCCGAGGAGCATCATTTCGCGGCGAAAGCTCTCCCGTTCGGCGCGCAGCGCGTAAAGCGTGCGTCCGAGCCACAGCAGATAGCCGGCACCGACAACGAAGGCCAGCGGCAGCGCCAGCTCGGCCGCAACGAAGGGCGCCACAGCCATAGGCAGCGCATGCGCGGCCATCGCCGGGCGGACGGATACCGAAACGTCGGGTTGCAGCAGCGGCTGGCTGAAGAGGAAGAATGCCGGCGCTACGACAAAGAGGGTCATGCGGTAGGTCAAGGTCTCTACCCACGGCAGTTCGAGGTACAGCCAGCCAAAGTGTGCGGCCTGCAAAATGCACAGTGCCGCCAGCAGCAACAAGCCCATCCGCCGCGACATCGGCTGATCCCGGTAGTGGTCGCTGCGGAAATGCGTCAGCGCGAGCGAAGCGGCGCTGAACAGCGAGAAACCAACGAACAGTAGCGCGAGAGACGTCATCGTGGTGAAACTGTACCAAAGAGCGCGCAATCGTAGCCTGTTCCATTCAATGGGCTTGCCGCGAGACTGTTTTTCCGCGACTTCACTCCAGCGGATAGAATCGCGACTTTTCACCGACGATCAGGAACATCCCCATGGAACCGCAAGCTGCCCGCTCCGTATTCTATGTCTCCGATGGCACCGGCATCACCGCCGAGACACTCGGCCACAGCCTGCTGACGCAGTTCGAGGGCGTGCGCTTCAAACAGGCACGGGTGCCTTTCGTCGATACGCCGGAGAAGGCACATGCGCTGATCCAGCGCATCGAGGAAGCGGGACGCGCCGACGGCGCCCGGCCGATCGTGTTCACAACGCTGGTCAACCCGGAGCTGGCAAAGATGGTGCATGCGGCCGATGCGCTCTGCCTCTCATTCATCGAGACCTTTGTTGCACCGATGGAGGCGGAACTGGGCGTCAAATCGACCCACTCGGTGGGACGCTCGCACGGTTCGATCGACACCAAGGACTACAAAAACCGAATCGAGGCCATCAACTACACGCTGGCCCACGACGACGGCGTCACCGACCGCGATCTGGAAACCGCCGACGTGATCCTGGTCGGTGTTTCGCGTTGTGGAAAGACGCCGACCTCGCTCTATCTCGCCATGCAATTCGGCCTCAAGGCCGCCAACTTTCCGCTGATTCCCGAGGATTTCGACCGTGGCCGTCTGCCTGGCACCCTGGAAAAGCATCGTGGCAAGCTCTTCGGACTGACCATCCAGCCCGAGCGACTTGCCCAGATCCGCGAGGAACGTCGCCCGAACAGCCGTTACGCTTCGCTCGAGAACTGCCGCAACGAAGTACGCGAAGCGGAAAAAATGATGAAGCGGGAGAGCATCCGCTGGCTCGATTCATCGACCAAATCGATCGAGGAAATCTCGACTACGGTGATGCAGGAAATCCGGCTGGATAACCGGGTGTTCTAACTGCTACACTGCGTCGGTTTATTTCCCTGACATTTTCCCCCACTCTTCATTGCGGAACCCCGACGATGCCCTCCATTTCGAAACGTCCGATGCGCAGCCTCTCCGTTGTCCTGGCCACCGGCCTGCTTTCTGCCTGCGTCACCATGGGCAGCGATCCGAACAATCCCTCGCCCACCTCCGGTGGCAGCACCTCCGACACTGCGAACGCCATGGCCGACAAGGCCATGTACAAACCGATCGAATACACCAACGCCCGCAAGAAGGGGCCGGCGATTGTTGTCATCCCGGGTGAGATCAAGAGCAACAACGCCTCGTTCACGCAGAAGTTCGGCCCCAACAACATCGCCGACTACGCCGAACTCGAACTCGGCAAGGCCAACTTCAAGGTGCTCGAGCGCGCGGACATGGGCCCCCTGCTCAACGAATTCCAGCTTGCTTACACGATGGGCGATCCGCGCGCCGCACGCAAGGTGCTGCAGAAGGGCAAGTTCAAGACGACCAAGTGGGTGATGAAGTTCGACATTCTCAAGGCAGAACCGGTCGCCCAGGCCAATCAGGGCTTCGACGGACAGGCGGCGGGCCAGTTGATCGCGATTGGCGCCGGCAATCGCGGCGGTGCTGCGGCAGGCGTTGCGGTGGGTTCGGTAAAGACGGAGGAATCAACCGGCATCTGGATCATCGGCATGCGCTACAAGATCATCAATGCCAACACCACCGAGCAGGTTGCGACGGGATACAGCGAGGAAAAAATGGAACTGGGGGCCAAGTCGACCTCAGTGCTTGGCTTCTCCTCCGGCGCCTCGGGCGGCCTGACACTGGATTCGCTGGTGCAGCGACTGGTGCAGAAGACGGTCTATGAAATCGACCTGAAGAACAAGTAAAACGTCAGACGATACGCGAGGCGACCGGCGGCTCTGCCCGCCCGTCGCCTTTTCATCGCCGCCGCCGTGTGGCCTCGAACAGGCAGATCGCCGCTGCCGCGGCCACATTGAGCGACTCCACGCGGCCGGGCATCGGAATGAAGACCGCCCTGTCGGCCGCAGCGGCGACCGCAGCGCTGACCCCCTGCCCTTCAGCGCCGAAAATCCAGGCAAGTGGCCCGTCGAGCGGCGCCTCCCACAGCGGCTGCGCATCGCCCAGCCGTGTCACGAGACTGCTGCCTTGGTAGGCCACCAGAAAACCCGCAAGATCGACACCTTCGTGGATGCTCAGCTCGAACTGCGCCCCCTGCCCGGCGCGCAGGGTCTTGAGCGCCCACGGATCGGCACAGCCGGCCCCCAGCAGCGCTTGCCGGATGCCGGAAGCCGCAGCGGTACGCAGTAGCGTGCCCAAATTTCCCGGATCCTGAATGCCATCAAGCAGCACCGCATCCGCCTGTAAATCCGGCGTGGCGGGCAACGCGGGTGCCTTGGCAACAGCGACGATGCCGGACGGCGTATCGGTCGCTGCCAGCGCACCGAACATGCCATCCGGTAGCGTGAACGCAGCTTGATCCGGATGCGCTTCCAGCCACGCCCCGATTTCGTGGCGCCCCAGCCCGCTCTCGGAAACGACGAGGTGATCGATGCTCCCGCCGGCTGCGGTAAATGCTTCGATCAGATGGATGCCATCGAGCAGCAGAATGCCGGCCGCACGCCGCTCGCGATTCTTCGTCGCCCAGCGGCGCCATTGCTTGAAACGAGGATTGTCGCGGGAGAGGATGGTCGGCATGCGGATGGGGCCGGAATTGTCCATCCGGGTCAAAACAGCAGGCGCTGCGCCACAGGCCCGAAACTGCGCCGGTGGACGGGGCACGGGCCATGCTCGGCGAGCGCGGCGAAGTGGGCTGCGGTCGGATAGCCCATATGGCGCTCAAACCCATACTGCGGGTAGGTTTCGGCGATTCGGCGCATCACAGCATCGCGATGCGATTTGGCGAGGATCGAGGCGGCGGCGATCGAGGCGATCTTGCCGTCCCCCTTGACGATGGCCTCTGCCGTGCAGCGCAGCCCGGGCGGCACACGGTTGCCATCGACCAGCGCACGCACCGGTGCGATCGCTAGCCCGTCGGCGGCGCGACGCATGGCCAGAAACGTCGCTTGCAGGATGTTGAGGCGATCGATCTCCTCGGCGCTCGCCTCGGCAACGGACCACGCCAGCGCATGCAGCCGGATTTCACCGACCAGACGCTCGCGCGTCGCCTCACTCAGTTTCTTGGAATCGTCGAGGCCATCGATGATGCACGCGGGATCGAGAATTACCGCCGCAGCGACAACCGGCCCCGCTAGCGGCCCGCGGCCGGCCTCGTCGATGCCGGCACTGGCGAGATCGCCGTGCTCAGGCCACTGCAAGGCCATTGTGTGTTGCCCGTGTACCGAGACAGGCCAGTACTGCTGCAGCAGCCTTCTCGGCGGTATTCTGTTGCAGCAGGAGATGCTGACGCTCGAATTCGGCGACGATTTCGGCCCGCTGCGCCTTGTCCGCATACTGTGCCAGCATGGCTTGTGCGAGATTCTCGGGGGTTGCCGCGTGCTGGATGAACTCGGGAACGACGAAGCGTCCGGCGAGAATGTTCGGTAGCCCGACATAGGGCAGATAGCCCATCCGCTTCATCAGGAAATACGAGAACGGTGCCAGCTTGTAGGCAATGACCATCGGCCGCTTGAGCAGCGCGGCTTCGAGCGTCGCGGTGCCGCTGGCAACGAGGACGCCGTCGGCCGCGGTCATCGCGTCATGCGCGTGGCCGAAAAGAAGGCGGATCGGCAAATCGCCAGCCTCGCAGCGGTACAGCGCCTCCTCGAAGAGCAGCCGGGTCTCGCGCGTTGCCAGAGGGACAAGAAACTGGGCATCGGGCAGGGTTTCGCGGATCAGGCGCGCCGCGCGGATGAACGGTTCCGCCAGCAGCCGCAATTCGCCTTGCCGGCTCCCCGGCAGCAGGGCAAACACCGGAGCAGCCGCCGCCACGCCGAGCTGCTCGCGCATCGCATCGCGGTCGGGCTGCATTGGCAGCGTATCGGCAAGCGGGTGGCCGACGTAGGTGACCGGAATGCCCGCCTGTTCGTACAGCGGTGCTTCGAACGGAAAGAGCGCCAGAATGTGCGCAACCGCCTCGCGGATCTTGTTGATGCGGCCGCGGCGCCAGGCCCAGATTGACGGACTGACGTAATGGACCGTTGTCACTCCCCCCGCCTTCAGCGCGGCCTCCAGGCCAAGATTGAAATCAGGTGCGTCGACACCGATGAAGATGTCCGGCTTTTCGGCCAGCAAGCGTTTGCGCAGCGCCGAACGGATCGCGGAAAGCTCGCGATAGCGTTTGAGGGCATCGGAAAACCCCATTACGGCAAGTGCTTCCGAGGGCCACCAGGCATCAAAGCCCTCGCCACACATGCGTGACCCACCAATGCCAAAGAAGACAGCATCGGGAATCCGCGCCTTGAGGGCGGCGATCAGGTGACTGGCGAGCAGATCCCCGGAGGTCTCCCCCGCCACCATGGCGATACGAACCGTCATCGGATGATGCCGCGCTTGGATACCGCAAGGAACTCGACAAGACGCTGGACTTCCGGATGCATGCGCGCCTCTTCTTCCAGCTTGGCCCGGGCCTCTTCAAGCATCAACCCGGACTTGTACAGGGTGCGGTAAGCGCGCTTCAGCGCCTGCAGGGCCTCTGCGGAGAAACCGCGGCGTTTGAGACCTTCCGCATTGAGACCATAGGGCGAAGCGGTATTGCCGGCAGCCATCACATAGGGCGGCACGTCCTGCAGGATGACGGTACCTACCGCCGTCATTACATGAGCGCCGATGCGGCAGAACTGGTGCACGCCGGTAAAGCCGCCGAGGATGGCCCAGTCGTCGATATGCACGTGCCCGGCCAGTTGCGAATTGTTGGCGAAGGTGGTGTTGTTGCCGATCTGGCAATCGTGCGCGACGTGCACGTAGGCCATGATCCAGTTGTCGTTGCCGATACGGGTGACCCCCGCATCCTGCGCCGTGCCAAGGTTGAAGGTGCAGAACTCGCGGATGGTGTTGCGGTCGCCGATCTCCAGCCGCGTCGGTTCGCCGGCGTATTTCTTGTCCTGCGGCACTTCGCCGAGCGAGGCAAACTGGTAGATCCGGTTGTCGCGGCCGATGCGGGTACGGCCATTGATCACCACGTGCGGGCCGACCCAGGTGTTGTCACCAATCTCGACGTGCTCACCGATGACCGCGTACGGTCCGACTTCGACGTGCGCGCCGATCTTCGCGTTCGGATGGACGATGGCGGTCGCGTGAATCATTCGGTGATTTCCCGCTTGGCGCACATCAGTTCCGCTTCGGCGACGATCTGCCCGTCGACGCGAGCCTCCGCCTTGTATTTCCAGATGCCGCGCAGTTGGCGAAGAATCTCGATGTGCAGGTGCAACTGGTCGCCCGGCATCACTGGCTTCTTGAAGCGAGCGCCATCGATCCCAACAAAATAGAACACCGAATTCGGATCCGGCTTCTCGCCCATGGTCTTGAACGAGAGGATGCCGGCCGCCTGCGCCAGTGCTTCCATGATCAGCACGCCGGGCATCACCGGATGGTGCGGGAAATGACCGACGAAGAAAGGCTCGTTGATCGTCACGTTCTTGTAGGCGTGGATCGACTTGCCGACTTCAAGTTCTAGCACACGGTCGACCAGCAGGAACGGGTAGCGGTGTGGCAGGTGCTCAAGAATTCCGTGAATATCCATTTTAATCAATCCTTTGAATCTTGTTTTTCGAGTTTTTTCTCAAGTTCTGCAACGCGCTCTGCCAGCTGTGCCAAGCGCCGGATCTGCGCCGCATTGTGCAACCAGTCGTCGTGTTTTTCGAACGGGTAGATGCTGGTGTATTGCCCCGGGCGGGTGATGCTCTTGGTCACCATGGTTCCGGCGGAGATATGGACATCGTCGGCAATGTCGAGGTGCCCGATGATCATGCCCGCGCCGCCAACCGTGCACCGCGCCCCGATCCTCGTGCTGCCGGCAACACCGACGCAACCCGCCATCGCGGTCCCATCACCGATGCGGCAGTTGTGGGCGATCTGGATCTGGTTATCGAGGATGACACCATTGCCGATCACCGTATCCTCAAGCGCACCACGGTCAATCGTCGTATTGGCACCAATCTCGACATCGTCACCGATCAGCACGCGGCCGATCTGCGGAATCTTGAGCCAGCGGCCCTGATCCTGCGCGTAACCGAAGCCGTCCGCGCCAATGACCGCCCCCGCCTGAACAGTAACGCGGGCGCCGAGGACACAATCGCGATAGACGACCACGTTCGGATAGAGGCAGCAGCCGTCGCCGATGCAGACGCCGTCGCCGATGACGACGCCGGGGTAGAGGGTCACATTCTCCCCGAGACGGACATTTTCACCGATCACGACGTGCTCACCGATGCTCGCGGAGGCAGGTAGCAGCGAATGGACCACGGCGCTTGGGTGCGCACCCATCGGGCGCTGCGCCGGAGGATTCAGCAAGGCTGCGACACGGGCGTAGTAAGCGTAGGAATTCGCGTGAACGATGCGCGGCAACGAGGTATCGTCGGCCGCCTGCGGCGGAACGATGACCGCCGCGGCAGCCGTCGTCGCGAGTTGCTTGCGGTATTTCGGATTGGCGAGGAAGGTGATCTCACCCTCCCCGGCCGACGCCAGCGTGGCTACCTGACGAACGACGACAGCACCGTCGCCCCTCAGTTCACCACCAAGACGGGCGACGATCTCATCGAGGCGCAGACCCCCGGCCACCCGGACACCATCAGCCCGGCGGGCTTACTTGCCTTCCGAGAGCGACTTGATGACCTTGTCGGTGATGTCGAGCTTGGGGCTGACCCAGACGACATCTTGCAGGATCAGGTCGTACTTGTCGGCCTCGGCAATCGCCTTGATCGCCTTGTTGGCCTTCTCGATGATCGCGGCATTCTCTTCGTTCTGGCGCAGGTTCAGATCCTCACGGAACTCGCGCTGCTTGCGCTGAAAGTCGCGCGAGAGATCGTTCAGCTCGCGCTCCTTGTTGCGGCGATCGCTTTCCGACATGGTCACGGAATTCTTCTCAAGGCCTTCCTGCAGCCCCTGCAGCTGCTTGGCCATGCGCTGCAGATCCTGATCGCGCTTGGAAAACTCGGACTCAATCTTCTTGGCAGCCTTCTGCGCCGCCGGTGCATCGCGGAAAATCCGTTGGGTATTCACGTAGCCGATCTTCATCTCGGCCGCCACTGCCGGGGCAACCGGCATTGCAACCGCAAGGGCGACGAGTAGCGTGGCAATCTTCTTGTTCAAAATCACTTCTCCTTAGAAAGTCTGTCCCATCTGGAACTGGAACGCCTGCGTCTTGTCGCCGTCCTGCTTGTTGAGCGGCGCCGCAACGCTGAATTTTAGCGGACCCATCGGCGAATTCCACAAGGCCGAAATACCGGTACTCATGCGAATCGGGCCGGTGTCCTGGTTCTGTCCCTTGGTGGACTTGCCCCAAACCTGGCCTGCGTCGAAGAAGACGCCCATGCGCACCTCCTTGCTCAGCCCGAAGCCAGGAACCGGGAAGAACAGCTCGACGGTACCGGCGATCTTGCGGTTGCCACCGATACGATCTTCCGAGGCACGGCAGTTGGTTTGCGTCACGTAGTTGTCGCAGACGGTATCGAGCGGACCGAGGCTGGCCGTTTCATAGCCGCGAACAGACCCCATGCCGCCACCGTAGAAGTTCTTGTAGAACGGCAGATCGTCAGAGTCGCCGAACCCATTGCCGTAGCCGGCTTCACCGGACAGGTAGAGGATGAAATCCTTGCTCAGCGGGACGTGCTGCTGATACGAATAAGTCATCCGGTAGAACTTGAGGTCACCGGGGGGGGCGGCGACTTCGATGTTCGCGCGCTGCAGGATGCCCTTGGTCGTATTCAGCACGCTGTCGCGGCTATCCGACGCCCAGCCTGCGGTGAGCGGAATCGTAGTGTTGGCGTCGCCATTCTGCGCGACAAACTGCTGGTAGCGGTAGGGGCTCGTAGAATCGGTGTCGATCTGTGTATGGTCGACTGCGACGCCAAAGCTGAGCACCTCCTTCTCGCCAATCGGGAAGCCCCAGCGAATGCCACCGCCCAGTGAATCCGAGCGGTAATAACCCACCTCGATGTTGCTCTTCGTCGGATCGACGCGGCGATAGTAAACATCAAAGCCCTGGCTGATGCCGTCCACCGTGAAATACGGGTTGGTATAGGAAAAAGCTGCCACCCGGTTGATCTTGCCGGTATTCAGCGACAAGGACGCAAATTTGCCGCTACCGAACAGGTTGGCCTGGCTGACCGAGCCGGACAGGATGACGCCTTCGGACTGCGAGAAGCCCGCACCCAGCGACACGTTGCCGGTGTTCTTTTCGGTGACCGCAACGTTGACGTCAACCTGGTCGGTCGTTCCCGGAACCGGCGGCGTTTCGACGTTGACCTCGCCGAAATAGTTGGTCTTGTCGATACGCTGTTTGGACAGCGTAACCTTGTCGGCATCGTACCAGCCGCCCTCGACCTGGCGCATTTCCTGCCGGATGACCTCATCGCGCGTCTTGGTGTTGCCAACGACGTTGATGCGCCGCACATAAACGCGCTTGCCCGGATCGACGAAAATCGTGAAGGCGACCTGGCGGTTTTCCTTGTCCACCTCCGGCGCGGCGTTGACGTTCGCGAAGGCGTAGCCCTGCGCACCAAGCTTGTCGCTGATTTCCTTGGTCGATTCGTTGAGCTTCTCGCGCGAGAACACCTCGCCGGCCTTGATCTTCACAGCCTTGCGCAGCTCGGCTTCCGGCAACAGCAGGTCGCCGGCGAGTTTGACCGAAGAAACCGAATAGCGCTCGCCTTCGACGATGCTGACGGTGATGTAGATGTCTTTCTTGTCCGGCGAAATCGATACTTGCGTAGACTCGATGTTGAACTCGAGGTACCCCCGGTTCAGGTAGTACGAGCGCATGGTTTCGAGATCGGCCGCCAGTTTCTGGCGGGAGTACTGATCGTTCTTGGTGTACCAGGAAATCCAGTTCGGCGTACGCAACTGGAACAGATCGAGCAGATCCTTTTCCTTGAACGCATTATTGCCGACGATGTTGATCTGCTTGATGCGTGCCGCGTCGCCTTCTTCCACATTAAAGTTGACGTTGACGCGGTTGCGTTCGAGCGGCGTGATCGTGGTCGTGATCGAAACACCGTACTTGCCGCGCGACAGGTACTGCCGTTTCAGTTCCTGCTCGGCGCGCTCCAGTGTCGCACGGTCGAAGATACGCCCCTCGGCGATACCGTTGTCCTTGAGCGCCTTCTTCAGCTGGTCCTTGTCGAATTCCTTGAGACCGACGAAATCGATGGTATAGATCGCCGGCCGCTCTTCGAGGAAGAGCACCAGCACATCGCCTTCGACTTCGACGCGCACATCCTTGAAGAAACCGGTGGCAAACAGCGACTTGATGACCTGCGAGGCTTTTTCGTTGGTCAGGGTGTCACCAACCTTCACCGGCAGGTAGCTGAAAACGGTGCCAGCCTCCGTGCGCTGAATGCCCTCGACGCGGATGTCCCTGATCGTGAACGGATCGAATGCCTGAGCACCGGAGGCAAAAAGGAGGGTGAGCAGACCTGCGAGCAGGTTTTTCTTCATCTTCAGCCGGAAACCAGTCGGTTGATATCGTTATAAAAAGCAAACGCCATGAGCATCAGCAGCAGCGCCATGCCGATCTGCTGGCCGATTTCCATCGTTTTCTCGGAGACCGGGCCGCCCTTGGCGATTTCGACGACATAATACATTAAATGCCCGCCATCCAGAATCGGGATCGGCAGCAGATTCAGCACGCCGAGACTGATACTGACGAGGGCCATGAACTTGAGGTAATACTCGAGTCCGAGCTTGGCGGACTGGCCGGCATAATCGGCGATCGTCACCGGTCCGGAAAGATTGCGCCACGAGACTTCACCGGTGATCATCTTGCCCAGCATGACCAGGCTGAACGCCGATTTTTCCCAGGTTTCGCGGACCGCCTTGCCAAGTGCGACATGTACGGGATAGGAAACCCGCGTCGTCAGCTGGTCGCGGGGAATTCCCGCATCCCGCACCGCGACGCCGATACGACCGAAGCGCTTGCCTTTTTCCTCGTGCCACTCGGGAATCGCCACCACCTGCAGGCGCTGCTCCCCGCGCTGCACCAGCAGACGAAGTGTCTGCCCGGCAGACTCGCGAATGATGCGCACCACCTGCGGCCAGGTATCGACGCCTGATTCGTCGATCTGCACGATGCGATCGCCGACCTGCAGCCCGGCGCGCTCGGCAATGCCACCGGACACCACCTTGCCGATCACCGGCGGCACCGTGGGTCGGTAGAAGCCGAGGCCGAGGCGCTCGAACGCATCGCCCTCCCAGCCGGCAGCGCGGATGGCGGTAAGATCGAGTTCGCGGACGGTAACCTCGTCCCGTTGATTGATCACTTCCAGACGAACGCTGGGCAAATCGGCGGCACGCTGCAGCAGCACCCAGCGCAGGTCTTCCCAGGTTTGCACATTCTCGTCGCCGACACGCATGACCCGCTCACCCTCCTGGAAACCGGCGGCGGCAGCAGCCGAGGCGGCGGGCGGCGCGCCCAGCACAGGCCGCAATTCGTCGGTGCCGTGCCAGAAGACGCCCCAGTAAATCAACACCGCGAGCAGCAGATTCGCCAGCGGTCCGGCGGCGACGATCGCAATCCGGCGCCATACCGACTGCCGGTTGAAGGCACGATGAAGTTCTTCCTCCGCAACGGGTGCCTCACGTTCGTCGAGCATTTTCACGTAGCCCCCGAGCGGAAACAGCCCGATGGCCCATTCGGTCTGGTCGGCGCCGAAGCGGCGCTGCCAGATCGGGCGCCCGAAACCGACCGAGAAGCGGAGAACCTTGACGCCACAAAGCCGGGCCACCTTGAAATGGCCATATTCGTGCACGACGATGAGCACGCCGAGCACGACCGCGAAGGCGATCAGATAGTGCAGGAACTCGCTCACGCAGCGGCCCTGTCTGCCAGATGGGCACGCGCCAGACCACGTGCGGCCTCATCCGCTGCGAGAACATCGTCCAGTGTATCCAGCGGGCGGGCGGGCAAGGCATCCAGCGTTGCCGAGATGAGGGGCGCAATCTCGGTGAAGCCGAGCTTGCCATTCAGGAACGCCTCTACCGCGACTTCATTCGCGGCATTGAGCGTGGCCGGCGCACTTCCGCCTGCGCGCAGCGCGCGGAAAGCGAGGGCGAGGCATGGAAAGCGCCCGAAATCGGGGGCCTCGAAGTCGAGCCGCCCGATGCGAAAGAGATCGAGCGGCGCCACACCGGCATCGATACGTTCCGGATACGCCAGCGCATGGGCAATCGGCGTCCGCATGTCGGGATTGCCGAGTTGGGCGATCACCGAGCCGTCGACGTACTCGACCATCGAATGCACCACGCTCTGCGGATGGATGACGACATCGATGCGATCGGCATCCATTCCGAACAGCCAGTGTGCCTCGATGACCTCCAGCCCCTTGTTCATCATCGTTGCCGAATCGACAGAAATCTTCCGGCCCATCGACCAGTTCGGATGGGCGACGGCCTGCTCGGGCGTTACCGATACAAGTGATGCCGGATCACGCTGCCGGAAGGGACCGCCAGACGCGGTAAGCAGCAGGCGCCGAACGCCGCGCGCCGGAAGGCTGTTTGATAAATCACTTTGAAAATCGTCTGGAAGTGATTGAAATATCGCATTATGTTCGCTGTCGATTGGCAGCAATACTGCGCCGTGCTCACGCACAGCATGCATGAACACCGGCCCCGCCATGACCAGGGCTTCCTTGTTCGCCAGCAGGATGCGCTTGCCGCTTTTTGCGGCTGCCAGCGTCGGTCGCAAGCCCGCTGCACCGACGATCGCTGCCATCACGGCATCAACCTGCGGAAGCGACGCCGCACGCTCCAGGGCTTCCGGCCCGGACTCGACTTCCGTCGTCAGCCCTGCCGCTTGCAGCCGGCTGCGCAGCGCGTCGGCACGGGCGGCGTCGCCGATCACCGCGTAGCCAGGCCGGAATTCGCAACACTGCTCGAACAGCAGATCGGCCTGACGGTGGGCACAAAGCGCCTCGACGCGATAGCGTGACGGATGTCGCCGCACGACATCGAGTGTGCTGAGGCCGATCGATCCGGTGGAACCGAGGATGGTGAGATTGAGCGTTGCCATGGTTCAGACGGAAGGATAAAGCCAGAGCAAGGTTACGAGCGGCAGCGTCGATGTCTGGCTGTCGATGCGGTCGAGGAGGCCGCCATGCCCGGGCAGGATGTTGCTGCTGTCCTTGAGCCCCGCCTGCCGCTTGAGCAACGACTCGAATAGATCGCCGACGATGCTGAGAACAGTCAGTGTCACGAGCAGCAGGGCAAGGTGCGCGCCTTGCGGAAGCAAGGGCGTCGGCCACACGGTTGCCACTGCAAACCCGTAGACCAGAACGCCAAGCACGGCACCGACGGCGCCCGCCCAGGTCTTGCCGGGGCTGATGCTCGGTGCGAGCTTGCGTTTGCCGAATGCGCGCCCGGCAAAATAGGCAGCAATGTCCGCTGCCCAGACGAGCGCCAGAATCGCGATCAGCATCCACGGCCCCAACTGGCGCAGCTGCACGAAGGCGAGCAGTGTCGGGAGGACAACCACGGCCCCGACCGCCAGACCAAGTACCGGATGTGCCATCGGCCAGCGATAGCGGAGCCATGCGGGAAGAACGATGACCCAGAAAATGAGGGCCGGAATGTAGAACCAGCGCCCCAACTGCCATGCATGGGCTTCGCTCCATCCGTCACCACCGAGCGCTGCCGGGTAACCGACGATAAGCAAAGCACAGAGAATGAACAGAGCTCCGCCGAGTGCGTAACACCTCTGGCGGGACAGCCGCATCAGCGCGCCCCACTCCCAGCCGACGACTGCCGAAAGTACCGCCAGCAACCAGGCCCAGCCGAGCGGCGGCAGGAAGAACAGGGCTGCCAGCAACCCGAAGAGAAGGGACAGCGCGGTAATGACCCGCGTCTTAAGCATCTAGGCCGGCGTCGGGACTGGGGTCGCGATCGAATCCGGCCGCTTCCGTCCGCAGCGCTGCCTGTCGCGAGGCAGGTACGGGGGGATGCGGATCGGCAAGCAGCTGCTCGCTGGTCCGACCGAAACGGCGCTCACGCTCTCGGTACGAAGTAATCGCAAGTTCGAGGGCGGCGTCGTTGAACTCCGGCCACAAGGTGCCGGTGAAATAGAATTCGGTATAGGCAAGTTGCCAGAGCAGGAAGTTGCTGATGCGCTCCTCGCCGCCGGTGCGAATAAACAGATCGGGCTCCGGCGCGTAACTCATCGAAAGATACGGTGCCAGGTCCGATTCCTGCCACTGCCCCGCTTTTTCCGGGTTCGCCAGCGCAAGGCGATTGACAGCCTGCAGGATGTCCCAGCGACCGCCGTAGTTGGCGCAGATGGTCAGCACCAGCCGCGTATTACCCGCGGTTTTCTCCTCGGCGCTGGCGATCATTTCGCGCAGACTGACATCGAAACGCGACAGATCGCCGACAATGCGCAGCCGGACGCCGTTGCGGTGGAGCTTGACCACCTCGTGACGCAAGGCCTTGACGAACAGCTGCATGAGCAGCGTCACTTCCTCTTCCGGGCGGCGCCAGTTTTCGGAACTGAAGGCAAACAGCGTCAGGTATTCGATACCGCGTTCGAGGCAGGCGCGAACCATCTCACGCACTGTTTCCACGCCACGGGTATGTCCGGCGACGCGCGGCATGAAGCGCTTCTTCGCCCAGCGGCCGTTGCCATCCATGATGATGGCGACGTGACGCGGCACCCGAGCCGCTGCGGGGATCGTTTCAGTAGAGCTGACGAAGCGGGCCATCGCAGGAATCAGACCGCCATCAGCTCGCTCTCCTTCTGAGCGAGCATCTTGTCGATTTCAGCGACGTACTTGTCGGTGAGTTTCTGGATGTCGTCCTGGGCACGACGCTCGTCGTCCTCGGAGATATCCTTGGATTTCACGCCATCCTTGAGGTGGGCGTTGGCGTCGCGGCGCAGATTGCGCACGGCGACCTTGGCGTTTTCGCCTTCCTGCTTGACGACCTTGGTCAGCTCCTTGCGGCGCTCTTCGGTCAGCGCCGGCATCGGTACACGGATCAGTTCGCCCTGCGTCGCCGGATTGAGACCCAGATCGGAATCGCGGATGGCCTTCTCGACCTTGGCGACCATCGGCTTTTCCCACGGCTGCACACCGATGGTGCGCGCGTCGACGAGGGTCACGTTGGCCACGTTGGCCAGCGGCACCATGGAGCCGTAATACTCGACCTGGATGTGGTCGAGCAGGCCGGTATGGGCACGCCCGGTACGGACCTTGGCGAGGTCGTTCTTCAAGGCCTCAAGCGATTTCTGCATTTTGGCTTCGGTATTCTTCTTGATGTCGGCGATCATTTGAATTCTCTCCTTCAGCAATAGACCAGCGTGCCTTCGTTCTCGCCCATCACCACGCGCTTCAGCGCGCCGGCCTTGAAGATCGAGAAGACATTGATCGGCAGCTTCTGGTCGCGGCACAGCGCAAACGCAGTCGCATCCATAACGCCGAGGCCACGGGAAATCGCTTCGTCGAAGCTGATCCGGTCGTAGCGCGTCGCGGACGCGTCCTTCTTCGGATCGGCGGTATAGATGCCATCGACCTTGGTCGCCTTGAGCACGATCTCGGCGCCGATCTCGGCGCCGCGCAGCGCGGCGGCAGTGTCGGTGGTGAAAAACGGGTTGCCGGTACCGGCCGCGAAAATCACGATGCGGCCCTGCTCAAGATAGCGGATCGCCTTGCCACGAATGTAGGGCTCGACGACCTGTTCGATCGACAGTGCCGACTGCACGCGGCAGGGGATACCCGCGACACGCATCGCATCCTGCATGGCGAGGCTGTTCATCACCGTCGCCAGCATGCCCATGTAGTCGGCCTGGGCACGATCCATGCCGGTGGCGGCCGGGGCAACACCACGGAAGATGTTGCCGCCGCCAATGACCACACCGATCTGCACACCCAGGTCGGCAACCGCCTTGATCTCCTGGACGATCTCGCCGATGGTCTGGCGATTGATGCCGTAGGCGTCGCCGCCCATCAGGGCTTCGCCCGAGAGCTTGAGGAGGATGCGCTTGAACTTGGGTGTGCGGTCGGTCATGGTCTTGTTTTTACCTCGCGATTGTTACGATCGTTACTTCTGTGCGGCAGCGGCAGCCTGGGCGGCCACTTCGGCGGCGAAGTCGTTCACCTTCTTCTCGATGCCCTCGCCGACGATGTACAGCGTGAAGCCGGCGATCGAGGCGCCCTTTGCCTTCAGCAATTGCTCGATCGTCTGCTTGCCGTCTTCGGCCTTGACGAAGACCTGCGCGAGCAGGGTGACTTCCTTCAGGAACTTCTGCACCGTGCCTTCGGCGATCTTTTCCAGCATCGCTTCCGGCTTGTTATCGGCACGGGCCTTTTCGATAGCGACGCGGCGCTCGGTGTCGATCAGATCCTGCGACACACCCGAGGCGTCCAGCGACTTCGGCTTCGACGCGGCGATGTGCATCGCGATGTCCTTGCCGAGTTGCTCGTCGCCGCCGACGATGTCCAGCAGCACGCCAATCTTGGCGCCGCCGTGGATGTAGGAAACCAGCTTGCCCTGGGCTTCAACGCGCACAAAGCGACGCAGCGACATGTTCTCGCCGATCTTGCCAACCAGCGCGGTACGGGTCGACTCGACCGTCCCCTCGCCCATCGGCAGCGCGGACAGCGCAGCGACGTCGGCCGGGTTCTTGCTCGACACGAGTTGGGCGCAGCCCTTCACGAGCGCCAGGAAATCATCATTCTTGGCGACGAAGTCGGTCTCGCAGTTCACCTCGATGATCGAGCCCAGCTTGCCGTCGGCCGAAATATCGACGCCGACGATGCCTTCGGCAGCGATGCGGGTCGCGGCCTTGGTTGCCTTGTTGCCCAGCTTGACGCGCAGAACCTCTTCCGCCTTGGCCATGTCGCCATCGGCTTCGGTCAGCGCCTTCTTGCATTCCATCATCGGCGCATCGGTCTTTGCGCGCAGTTCTGCCACCATGCTTGCGGTAATTGCCGCCATTTTCTTCTCCAGCTTGCAGATACGGCCGCTCAGGAACCCCGTCGCGGCCGTATCGAATTCAACAAAAATAAAACAAGAAACGACTTATTCGGCTGCTTCTTCGACGTACTCGTCATCGCTGCCAGCGGCAACGATTTCCTGCACGACCTGGCTGCGGCCTTCGAGGATCGCGTCGGCCACGCCACGGGCGTAGAGGCGGATCGCGCGCGACGAGTCGTCGTTGCCCGGGATCACGTAATCCACGCCTTCCGGAGAATGGTTGGTATCGACCACGGCGATCACCGGAATACCCAGCTTGTTGGCCTCGGTGATGGCGATCTTGTGGTAGCCGACGTCAACGACGAAGAGCGCGTCCGGCAGGCCGCCCATGTCCTTGATGCCGCCGATGGACTTCTGCAGCTTGTCGAGTTCGCGCTTCATCATCAGCGCTTCCTTCTTGCCCAGCTTTTCCATCGAACCATCTTCAGCCATGGTTTCCATGTCCTTCAGGCGCTTGATCGAGCCCTTGACGGTCTTGAAGTTGGTCAGCATGCCGCCCAGCCAGCGCTGGTCGACGTACGGGGCGCCGGCGCGAGCGGCCTCTTCGGCGATGATCTCGCGGGCCTGGCGCTTGGTGCCAACAAAGAGGATGGTGCCGCGATTCGACGACAGCTTCTTCACGAAGGCCATCGCCTCGTTGTACTTGGCGAGCGTCTTCTCGAGGTTGACGATGTGGATCTTGTTGCGGTGACCGAAGATGAACGGCGCCATCTTCGGGTTCCAGAAACGGGTCTGATGGCCGAAATGGACACCGGCCTCCAGCATTTGACGCATGGTTGCGGACATTGCTAACTCCTTAAGGGTTGAGCCGCCACCCGCCGCAACTGCCGCACCCCGAACGGGATGCACCCTTAAAACGGCGAGTGTGAGGATTGGACCCGTCCGCCATTGAACGGGCCGTCGGAATTGCCGCCACGCCACACCCGGAATTAATGCCATGGGCATTGGACTGGCTGCAAATCTTTTGAATTGTACCATTTAATCCTGCCGGCATTCAAACCCCGCTGCAGATTCTCCATTCCCGGGCGATCGCCGGCGAAATGCGCTCAAAACACATCCATCCCCGCCACGCGTTCCGGCGCACGCGAACCAATGATCCGCAAAATTGCCGAAGCCCGGGAGCAGCCTGTATCCTTCACCCTTTGCGCAACAAGCCCCCGACATGGCCATCACCATAAAAACCCCTGAAGAAATCGAAAAGATGCGCATCGCCGGACGTCTGGCGTCCGAAGTGCTCGACTACATCACCCCCTTCGTGAAGAACGGCGTCACCACCGGCGAACTCGACCGCCTGTGCCACGATTACATGGTCAATGAGCAGGGCTGCGTTCCTGCACCGCTCAATTACGCACCGGCGGGCTATTCGCCTTACCCGAAATCGATCTGCACATCGGTCAATCATCAGGTCTGCCACGGAGTTCCGGGCGATAAGGCACTGAAGAACGGCGACATCGTCAACCTCGACATCACGGTGATCAAGGACGGCTTCCATGGCGACACCAGCCGCATGTTCGTCGTCGGCGACGCATCGATCCAGGCGAAGCGCCTCTGCGAAATCACTTTCGAGTGCATGTGGATCGGCATCCTGCAGGTTCGCCCCGGCGCCCATCTCGGTGACATCGGCGCTGCCATCCAGAAGCACGCCGAAAGCAACGCCTACTCGGTCGTTCGCGAATTCTGCGGCCACGGCATCGGGCGCAAGTTCCACGAGGAGCCGCAAGTGCTGCATTACGGCCGCGCCGGCACCGGCCCCCGGCTGGAACCGGGCATGATCTTCACCATCGAACCGATGATCAATGCTGGCAAGGCCGCGATCCGCGAACTGCCGGACGGATGGACCATCGTCACCAAGGACCGCAGTCTTTCCGCGCAGTGGGAACATACCGTACTGGTGACCGAATCCGGCTTCGAAGTTCTTACTCAGTCGGCGGGAAGTCGCGCGCAACCCGCTCTCGCTGCCTGAAGGCTTGTGATGACTGCGCAAGCACGCGACCCGGCGGCGCTTACCGCCTATCGATCCCGGCTGCGCGAAGGCCAGCGGACCCTGAAGGATGCCTATTTCGCCGACGGTGATTCACAGGCCATGCTGCGCGGGCGCTGCCAGCTCATCGACGGATTGCTGGTTGACCTCTGGCAGGCGAACCAGCTGCCAGAATCGCTCGCCCTGGTCGCCGTCGGTGGCTACGGGCGCGGTGAGCTCTACCCGGCCTCCGACATCGACCTGCTGATCCTGCTCGCCAGCCCGCCCGACGCGGCGCTCACAGCACTGCTCGAATCGCTGATCGGCCAGCTGTGGGACATCGGCCTCGAAATCGGGCACAGCGTGCGCACGATCGACGACTGCCTGACCGAGGCCGAGGGCGACATCACGGTACAGACGGCATTGATAGAAGCACGCCTGCTGACGGGCGACCGCGACCTGTTCGCACGTTTCCGCGAGGGCCTGCAGCATCAGCTTGACCCGCGAACGTTCTACAAGGCCAAGCGGATCGAGCAGGATGAGCGATACCTGCGCTTCCAGGACACGCCCTACAGCCTCGAACCCAACCTCAAGGAAAGCCCGGGCGGGTTACGCGACCTGCAGGTGATTCTCTGGGTTGCGCAGGCAGCGGGCTACGGACGCACCTGGAATGAACTGTGTAGCGGCGGTTTCGTCACCGCTGAGGAGCATCAGCATCTGCAGCGCTGCGAAGACAGTCTGCAGCGCCTGCGCATCCGCCTGCACTACCAGCTGGGGCGCCGCGAGGACCGCCTGCTCTTCGATTATCAGACCTCACTCGCCGAGCAGCTCGGCTATCAGGGCGTTGCCGCCAAACGGCCCAGCGAAGTGCTGATGCAGGATTACTACCGCAACGCCAAGTCGGTCACGCAGTTGAACGTGATCCTGCTGCAGAACATCGGCGCAGCGATTTTCCCGCCGCCGGACATCGCCCCGCAACCGATCAACGAACGCTTCCAGATCGCCCACGAGATGCTCGACGTGCGCCACGAGCGGGTGTTCGAAGAGACCCCTTCAGCGATCCTCGAATCCTTCCTGTTGCTGGAAAAGGATGCCGGTCTCAAGGGAATGACAGCGCGCACGCTGCGCGCCCTCTACCGGGCACGCACACACATCGACGACGGCTTCCGCGCCGATCCGGCCAACCGTACCCTTTTCCTCGACATCCTGCAGCAGCCGCGCGGCCTCGTGCACGAGCTGCGGCGGATGAACCAGTACGGCATCCTCGGCCGCTACCTTCCGAACTTCGGCGCCATCGTCGGCCAGATGCAGCATGACCTGTTTCACATCTATACCGTGGACCAGCACATCCTGATGGTGGTGCGCAACCTGCGCCGCTTCACGATGGAGGAATTCGCGCACGAATACCCGTTCTGCACGCGACTGATCAGCGAATTCGACAAGCGCTGGCTACTCTATGTCGCCGCCCTCTTCCACGACATCGCCAAAGGACGCGGCGGCGACCACTCCGAACAGGGAACGGTGGATGGCCGCGCCTTCTGCGAGCAGCACGGCCTGGCCGAAGAGGACACCGCGCTGGTCGTCTGGCTCATCCGCCACCATCTGACGATGTCGAATGTCGCCCAGAAGCAGGACGTCTCCGACCCGGATGTGGTGCGGGCATTCGCCGCCATCGTCGGCGACGAGCGCCATCTCACCGCGCTCTACCTGCTCACGGTCGCCGACATCCGCGGCACCAGCCCGAAAGTCTGGAACAGCTGGAAGGGCCAGTTGCTGCAGGATCTCTTCAGCGCCACGCGCCGCTTGCTGCTGCAAGGCGGCGAAGCACCGCCGACGCAGGGCGTGATCCAGGAACGCCAGGGCGAAGCGATGCGCCTGCTGCGCTATTTCGCCCTCTCCGGAACGGTTCACGAAAGGTTGTGGAAGCAGCTCGACACCGGCTACTTCCTGCGCCACTCAGCCGAGGAAATCGCCTGGCACACACGCTGCCTGCACTACCGGCCGAACGATGAAAGGCCGGTGGTCAAGGCGCGCATCAACCCGAATGCCGAGGGCCTGCAGGTCATGGTCTATCTGCACGACCAGCGCGACCTGTTCGCTCGCGTCGTCGGCTTCTTCGGTCGTGCCGGATACAGCATTGTCGATGCCAAGATCCACACCACGCGCCACGGCTACGCGCTGGACAGCTTCGTACTGCTCGACGTGAGCGGGCGCGACAACGACCGCGAGATGATCCCTTTCATCGAGCATGAACTCACCGACCGCCTGGTCCGCGAAGCGCCGCCCGAGGCGCCAGCGGCGGCGCGGCTGTCACGGCGGCTGAAGCACTTCCCGATCACGCCGGCGGTTCGCATCGAGAGCGACGACAAGGAAACCCATTACGTACTTTCCATCGTTGCCGCCGATCGCCCCGGTCTGCTCTATGCGATCGCCACCACCCTCGCGCAACACGGCGCCACGCTGCATACCGCCAAGATCGCCACGCTCGGCGAGCGCGTCGAGGACACCTTCCTCGTCAGCGGCGGCGCGCTGACGCAGAGCACGGGCCGCATCGCACTCGAATCGGAATTGCTCGAAAAGCTGAAGATCTGAACGCCCTCGGGAAACGGCTGTCGCCGAAATTGCCCCGAGAGGGGGTCAGGAAAACCCCGGGCGACGCCCCGTTTCCCCGGAGCGCCGTCAGTCCGGCGTTGCGCAGACTTCCGCGTGGCAGCCGGCAACGCGCTCGATCACGAGGCGCACCCGCTGCATCGACTCGCGCAGCACTTCCTCGATCGCCTCGAAGCTGATGCCGTCGCGACTGTCGGCCCGGCCGGCCGCATAGTTGGCAACGACGTTGATCGCCGCGTAAGGCACGCCCAGCTCGCGCGCCAGGATCGCTTCCGGCATGCCGGTCATGCCGACCACGTCGCAGCCGTCGCGCTCCATGCGGTTGATCTCCGCCGCCGTTTCCAGGCGCGGCCCCTGCGTCGCCCCATAGACCGAACTCGGGTGGGCCGGCACGCCGACGTCGGAGGCCGCCAGCAGGATCATCTCGCGCAGGCTGCGGTCGTAGGGCTCGGTGAAATCTACATGGGTTACCTTGCAGCCCTCGCCTTCGAAGTAGGTCGAACGGCGCCCCCAGGTGTAATCGATGATCTGGTGCGGCAGCACCAGATCGCCGGGCTTCAGGTCGCCGCGAATGCTGCCCACCGAGGCCACCGAGACGATGCCCACCGCCCCCTTGTTCCACAGCGCCCAGATGTTGGCGCGATAATTCACCTCGTGCGGCGGGATCGTGTGTCCATAGCCATGCCGGGCAAGAAACATCGCCGGATGCCCGCCGATCTGCCCGAAGGTGATCGCGCCGGAAGGATCGCCGTAGGGCGTGCGCACCACCTCGCGATGCGACACATCGAGGTTGGCGAGCTGGGTGAGCCCGCTGCCGCCGATTATGCCGAGCATTGCGGCGCCTCCTTCATCGCGTAGATCGCCGGCAGGTTGCGCCAGGCACCGCAGGCGTCCATGCCAAAGCCGAAGACGAACCGGTCCGGCACCGTGAGCGCGACGAAATCCGCCGCGATCGGCTTCTGCTTGCCGTTCTGCTTGTCGGCGACAACCGCCATCAACACCGCGGCGGCGCCCTGCTGCAGCAGGCGATCGCGCACCGCGGCAAGCGTCACGCCTTCGTCGAGGATGTCATCGACGACCAGCACCGTGCGCCCCTTCACCGAGATCCACGGCGCCGCGCGCCACGAGAGCGCGCCGCCGGCCGTATCCTGCCCGTAGCGGGTGACATGCAGATAGTCGAAATCGAGCGGGAACTGCAGCTGCGTCAGCAGATGGCCGGCGAACGGTACGCCACCGCTCATCACGCACAGCACCACCGGGTTGGTCTCCTGCAGGCGGGCCGTGATTTCACCGGCCACGCGACGCACGGCAGCCTGCACCGTTTCCTCGCTGTGGATGAGGTCGGCCGACGCCAGAAATTCGCGGGCCTGCTGAATGTTGCTCATCGATCAAAGTCCTTTCAGATACTCGGAGAACGCGGCACCCACCTCCGGGTGCCGCTGGCCGAACACCACGGTTGCCTGCAGATAGCCCAGCTTCGAGCCGCAGTCGTAGCGTGTACCGTCGTAACGATAGGCCAGTACCTGCTCTTCCGACAAGAGCGACGCGATGCCGTCGGTGAGCTGGATCTCGCCGCCGGCGCCCGGTTTGATCGTTTCCAGATGGTGGAAGATGCGCGGCGTCAGGATGTAGCGGCCGACCACGGCCAGCGTGGACGGCGCCTCCTCGGGCTTCGGCTTCTCGACGATGGCCGCCACCTGCTCCAGCCGTTCGGCGACTGCGCGGGCATCGACGATGCCATAGCTGCGGGTATCGCTGCGCGGCACGTCCTGCACGCCGAGCACCGAGCAGCGGTAGTAATCGTAGGTATCGACCATCTGCTTCAGCACCGGCGGCTTGCCATCGAGCAGATCGTCGGCGAGCAGCACGGCAAAAGGCTCGTCGCCGACCACCGGCTTCGCGCAGAGCACCGCATGGCCAAGGCCGAGCGGCTCCGCCTGGCGGATGTAGATGCAGTTGATGTTCTTCGGCAACAGGTTGCGCACGAACTCCAGCATCTCGGTCTTGTTCTTGCGCTCAAGTTCGGCTTCCAGCTCGTAGGCCTTGTCGAAGTGATCCTCGATTGCCCGCTTCGAACGACCGGTGACGAAGATCATGTCGGTGACGCCCGCCGCCACCGCCTCTTCGACCGCGTACTGGATCAGCGGCTTATCCACGATAGGCAGCATCTCCTTGGGGCTCGCCTTGGTTGCCGGCAGGAAACGGGTACCGAGTCCCGCGACCGGGAAGACCGCCTTTTTTACCTTCTTCATGGTGCAACTCCCTTTATCAGCATTTCACGAAATCCTTCCTCGTCGAGCACCGGCACGCCGAGCGCCTGTGCCTTGTCGAGCTTGCTGCCGGCTTCGCTGCCGGCAAGCACGTAATCCGTCTTCTTCGAGACCGAGCCGCTCACCTTGCCGCCCTCGGCCTCGATCATCGCCTTCGCCTCGTCGCGCGAAAGCGTCGGCAGCGTGCCGGTGAGCACGAATACCTTGCCGGCAAGACAGCCGGCCACCGTCGCCTGCGCTTCGCCTTCTGTCCAGTGCACGCCGGCCGCGCGCAAGTCCCCGATCACCTGCAGGTTATGCGCCTCGGCAAAAAAGGCCACGATCGAGCGCGCCACGATCGGCCCGACATCGGGCACCTGCGTCAGCGCGGCCTCATCGGCGGCGAGCAAGCGGTCGAGGCTGCCGAAGTGGCGCGCCAGATCCTTCGCGGTTGCCTCGCCGACGTTGCGGATACCGAGGGCGTAGACGAATCTTGCCAGCGTCGTGTTACGGCTCCGTTCAATTGCCGCCAGCAGGTTCTGCGCCGATTTCTCGCCCATGCGTTCGAGACCGGCCAACATGCTCATCCCCAGCAGACCCATCTTGTAGAGATCGGCCGGCGTGCGCACGATGGCGGCATCCACCAGTTGATCGACCAGCTTGTCGCCAAGCCCCTCGATATCCATCGCCCGGCGCGAGGCAAAATGCAGCAAGGCCTGCTTGCGCTGTGCCGGACAGAACAGGCCGCCGGTGCACCGCGCCACCGCCTCGTCCTCGCCGCGCACCACATGCGAGCCGCACACCGGGCAAACCGGAAAGCGTGCCAGCAGATCGAAGCGCGGCGGTTCGCCGATACGCCGGTCAAGCACCGGCCCCACCACTTCCGGAATCACGTCGCCGGCACGGCGCACGATCACGGTATCGCCAATGCGCACGTCCTTGCGATCGATCTCGTCCTGGTTGTGCAGCGTCGCATTGGTCACCGTGACGCCGCCGACGAACACCGGCGCCAGGCGCGCCACAGGCGTGATTGCGCCGGTGCGACCAACCTGCACCTCGATGTCGAGCAGCGTCGTCAGCGCCTCCTCGGCCGGGTATTTGTGCGCCACCGCCCAGCGCGGTTCGCGCGTCACGAAACCCAGTTGCTGCTGCAAGGCAAGCGCATTGACCTTGTACACGACACCGTCGATGTCGAAGGGCAGCGCGGCACGCTTTGCCGCGATTGCCGCATGGAAATCGGCGAGCGCCGGTGCGCCCTGCAGCACGGCCCGTTCGGCACAGACCGGAAAGCCGAAGGCGGCGAGTGCATCGAGTACGCCGCTGTGCGTGGTCGGCAGTTCCCAGCCACTCACCTCGCCCAGACCATAGGCGAAAAAGGACAACGGCCGGCTCGCCGCCACCTTCGAATCAAGCTGGCGGATGCTGCCGGCGGCGCCATTGCGCGGATTGACCAGCGTCTTCTCGCCTGCCGCCAGCGCGCGCTGGTTGAAGCGCTCGAAATCGGCGCGCTTCATGTAGATCTCGCCGCGCACTTCGAGCACCGGCGGCGCGCTGCCGAAGAGCCGCAGCGGCACCTGGCCGACGGTACGCACGTTCCCGGTCACATCCTCGCCGGTTTCGCCGTCGCCGCGCGTTGCCGCCTGTACCAGCACGCCATGCTCGTAGCGCAGGCTGATTGCCAGCCCGTCGAATTTCAGTTCCGCGGCGTACTCGACGGGCGGATCGCCCTCCGCGAGCTTCAGTTCGCGGCGCACGCGCGCATCGAAATTGAAGGCGCCGCTCGCCTCGGTATCGGTTTCGGTACGGATCGACAGCATCGGTACTGCGTGGCGCACCGGCGCGAAGGCCGGCAAGACCTTGCCGCCGACGCGCTGCGTCGGCGAGTCCGGCGTCGCCAGTTCCGGGTGCCGCGCTTCCAGCGCCTGCAACTCGCGGAACAGGCGGTCGTACTCGGCATCCGGCACCAGCGGCGCATCGAGCACGTAGTAGTGGTGATCGAGGCGCTCGATTTCCGCACGCAAGGCGCGCGCGCGATCGAAATCCTGCGGCGAAGCAATCAGCATCAGAAGAACAGACGAAGGGCGAGCGGGCCACCGGCCGCCATGCCGCGCGCGGCAAGCTGGCTCTGGTATTCGCCGATCTGGCGGCGGAAAGGATCGAGCATCGCCTCGGTCAGCGGGCGGCGGTTGTCATCGACCAGCACGCCGTGCAGCGTGTCGGCCATGCGCCGCGCCACGTCGAGCATCTGCGCAAAGACACGGTCGCCGTGCGCAACGCGCGGCACATCGAGCGAGAAGCAGAGTCCGTGCGTCACCAGCGTGCGCATCGTCTCCGCGGAAAAGCCCGCCGACTCCTGATTCGCCAGCGTGTACAGCACATTGCCGTCGTCGTCACAGCGCGCGAAACGACCCGAATCGTCGAGCACCATGCCCGCGGCCTCGGCCAACGCGCGGATCTTGGTACCGGGAAATACCTGGCCCTGTCCGATCAGGTTGAGGCCGATCTGGATATCGACGTTGGCGCAGAACTGGTCGAGCGCAATCGCCGCATTCAGCGCCGGCTCCATCGCCGGCAGGTCGAGCGCCGCGGCAAGATCGCCGGCGAGCGCCTGCATGGCACCGATGAAAGTCAGCAGGTCCGCCTCGCCGAGCGGGCCGCGCCGGTCGGCAAGCAGCAGGCCGACACGCACACGGCGATACATCCCGGCGGGCGTCACCGTCTCCCATTGCCCGAGACGATCGTTGAAACCGGCCCAGCCGATCGGCTTCTCGATGCGGGCCAGCAACTCGCGCTGGCCATCGAGCAAGCGTTCGCCGGCCACCACGTCGATCAGTTCAAGGCGCGCCACGAAGTCGATCGCCGACGAAACCACAATGGCCGGCACACCCTCGTCGTCCACCTCGACCGCAAGTGCGGCCGGAATAGCTACCACACTGGCTGCCTTGCCAGCTGCCGGCATTGCCGCGGCCGCCTCGTGCGCGTAAGTGGCGGGCGGGGGTTCCGCCGCTACATGCGCTTCGGCAACGGGCGCCGATGCCGGACTGTCAGATGTCGGAATTTCCGTCAGCACCGGTTCATCATGCAGCACCGGCTCCTGGCGCTGGCCGGCAAACGATTCGGAGGGCGTCGCAATGAACGGTTCGGAGTTAAGTGCGGATTCGTGCACCGATTTACGCACGGGCGCCACATCCGGCGTCGGCGCCGCCTCGCGCCAACCGGCATCTTCCGCAAGCGCAGGCTCGGCAGCCATCGGCGGGCCGCCATCATCATCCGCGAAGCGTACCTCGGGAATCTCGCGCCCGCCAAGCAGGACATCCTCATGCCCGCGCCGCAAGAGTTGCTCGGCCACCTTGCGATGGCGATGCTCCTGCCACTTGTTGTAAGCGACGACGCCGATCACCGCGACCGTGCCGAGGCCGATCAGGCCGAGCTGCAGATCGTTCATGCCACCTGCTCCCGCATGCGTAGCGCCTCCTCGATATCAACCTCGACGATGCGCGACACCCCTGATTCCTGCATCGTCACGCCAACGAGCTGCTTGGCCATCTCCATCGCGATCTTGTTGTGGCTGATGAAGAGGAATTGCGTGTTCGCCGACATGCGCTCCACCATGCGGCAGAAGCGCTCGGTATTGCTGTCGTCGAGCGGCGCATCGACTTCGTCGAGCAGGCAGAACGGCGCCGGGTTCAGCTGGAACATGGCGAACACCAGTGCGATGGCCGTCAGTGCCTTCTCGCCACCGGAGAGGAGATGGATCGTCGAATTCTTCTTGCCCGGCGGCTGCGCCATCACCTGCACGCCGGAATCAAGGATCTCGTCGCCGGTCATGATCAGCTTGGCTTCGCCGCCGCCGAACAGGGTCGGGAACAGCTCGCCGAAGTGGCGGTTGACGGTGTCGTAGGTCGTCTGCAGCAGGTCACGCGTCTCGCGGTCGATACGGCGAATGGCGTTTTCGAGAATCTCCAGCGCCTCGTTCAAGTCGGCCGCCTGCGCGTCGAGGTAGCCCTTGCGTTCCCTGGCCGATTCGAGTTCTTCCAGCGCGGCGAGGTTCACCGCGCCGAGCGCTTCGATCTGGCGTTGCAGCGAGGTGATCTGACCCTGCAACGGCGCCGGCTTGGCGCCTTCGAGCAGCGGCGTCAGCGCTGCCTCGTCGGCCTGCGCCTCCACCAGCAGCAGCGCCAGCTGCTCGACGTTTAGCGCCGCCGCCTGTTCCTTCAGGCGCAGCTCGCCGATGCGGTCGCGCAGTGGGTTCAGCCCCTGCTCGATCTTGAGCCGATCTTCCTCCAGCCCGCGCAGGCCTGCGGTAGCCGATTCCAGCGCGTCGCGCATGCCGGCCAGCGCCTGCTCGCGTACCACGCGCAGTTCCAGCGCTTCCTGCAGGCGCGGCACGATTTCCTCCGGATCGAGGTTGCCGGCCGTGTCGGCGCAGCGCTCCAGATCCTCGGCCACGCGCACGAGCTGGGTTTTCGCCAGTTCACGGCCGTTGGCGATCTCTTCCAGCTTGGTGACGCATTCGCGCTGCGAGAACTGCGCCTCGCGCAGCTCGCGTTCGGCCACGGCGACCTGCTCGCGCTCGTCGCGCAGGCCGCGCTCGGCCGCTTCCAGCTTGCCCTTCAGGTCGGCCAGCAGGTGCTGCCGCTCGGCGACCGCCTCGCGCTGCACCACCATCGCATCCTCGGCGGCCAGCACGCGCTCGCGCTCGGCCTCTTCCTCGGCAACCAGTTCGGCAACGGCCTCGTTGATCTGGCCCATGCGATCCTGGTAGCGCTCCATGATCTGCGTGAGGCGCAGCACGTCGAGCTGCACCGCGTGCGCGCGCTCCTGCCGCGCTTCGAGCTGGCGGCGCGCCTCATCGACCTGAGCCTTCGCCGCTTCCAGCCGCTCGTCGACCTCGGCCACGCGCGCTTCCTGCGCCTCGACCGCAAGCTGCCGCTCGGCGATGACGCCATCGAGCGATTCGATTTCGCGCTGGCGTTCGAGAAAACCGTGCTCGGCGGCATCGGCCGCAAACAAGGTGACGCTCTCGCGGCCGACGATATCGCCCGCCTTGGTGACCCACACCTCGCCCTCGGCGAGTTCGCCGCGCCGCGCGAGTGCAGCGGACAGATCGGCCGCCGTGCGCACACCGCGCAGCCAGTCGCCGAGCGGCCCGGCGATCGCTGCATCGTCGATGCGGACGCGCGCCAGCAGCGCGTCGCCGCTGCCCGCCACCGCCCGCGCTGCGCCGGCAAGCAGCACGGTGACCTTGGCGCCGGGGCGATCCGCCGCCCACTGCGCCAGATCCGCATCGCCAGCATCGACCGCCGTCAGGCGTTCGCGCAGCACCGCCTCCAGCGCATCCTCCCAGCCGGCCTCGATGTGCAGCCGCTTCCACAGCGGCGTGCGCGTTGACAGCCCGTGCCGCTGCAGCCATTCGCCGATCTTCGAGCCGCTCTGCATGCGCTTCTGCAACTGCTCCAGCGCATTCTTGCGCGCCTCGGCCTCGCCGCGCGCCTGCTGCGCCTTCTGCACGTCCTGCTGCGCCTCGCGCCGGCGCGCTTCCAGCTCCGGCAGCGACTGCTGCACCTGCAGCACGCGTTCCTGCGCCGCCGCCACCTCTTCCTGCAGGTTCTCGTGCTCGGCCTCCTTCATCGCGATCTCGGCCTCGTCGGGCTTGATCAGCGCGGCGGCTTCCTGCTGCAGACGTTCGCGGCGGCTGCCGATATTGAACAGCGTGCGTTCCGCATTGCCCTTGTGCGCCTCTTCCACGCGCAATTTCTGTTCGGCCTCGGCTACCGCCGTTCGCTGCGCGTTCACTGCTTCCTGCGCGGCGAGCTGCGCGTCCTCAACGATGGGTAGGCGCTCCTGCTGCGCTTCCAGCTTCATCTCGGCCTGCTCGGCGCGCTCGTCGGCAAGTCCGGCCAGTTCGCGCCAGCGGCGCTCGTCGCCATCGGCCTTGTCGGCCTGCGTCTGCCATTGCTGCTGCTCGGCTTTCAACTGCGCGATGCGCTGCTCCAGATCCTGCTGCGCCTCGCGACGATGCCGCAATTCGGTTTCCAGCCGCGCCACCTCGGCGTTGGCGGCGAACAGGTCGCTCTGCGCGTTGTGCACGCCGTCCGACGAGCCGAAATGCTGCTCGCGCGCGGCCTCCAGCTTCGCCTCGATGTCGCGCAGCCCGGCGTTCTGGGCTTCGAGGTCGTTCGTCGCACGCTCCACGTCGCGCTGCATGCGCTCGCGCTCGGCCTGCGCCTCATTGCGCTTCAAGAGCCACAGCAGTTGCTGCTTCTTTGTCAGTTCGTTGTTGTATTCGTGGTACTGGCGCGCCACGGCAGCCTGCGCTTCGAGGCGCTCCATCTGCGCACCAAGTTCGACGCGGATGTCCTCGATGCGGGTGAGGTTCTCGCGCGTGTCGGCGATGCGGCCCTCGGTTTCCTTGCGCCGCTCCTTGTAGCGGGTGACGCCGGCGGCCTCTTCAAGGAACACGCGCAGTTCGTCGGGCTTCGCCTCGATGATGCGCGAGATCATGCCTTGCCCGATGATGGCGTAGGCACGTGGGCCAAGGCCGGTGCCGAGGAAGAGATCGGTAATGTCCTTGCGCCGGACTTGCAGGTTGTTGATGTAGTACTCGGACTGGCCGTTGCGCGTCAGCACGCGCTTCACCGAGAGTTCGGCGTACTGCGACCACTGCCCCGCAGCGCGGCCAAGCGAGTTGTCGAAGACGAGTTCGACCGAGGCGCGCGCCACCGGCTTGCGGTTCGACGAGCCGTTGAAGATCACGTCCTGCATCGATTCGCCGCGCAGTTCGGAGGCTTTCGATTCACCGAGCACCCAGCGCACGGCGTCCATCACGTTGGATTTGCCGCAACCATTGGGGCCGACCACGCCAACCAGCTGCCCGGGCAGCGCGATGGTGGTGGGGTCAACGAAGGATTTGAAACCGGCGAGTTTGAGCTTGGTCAGGCGCATGTAGGGAAATCTTGGTTGTTTTCTGGGTCAGGCGCCCCGAAACGAGGGGCTATAATATCACTTTCGCATCCCCCTTCAGACACCCCTTTCCGGACCGCCCCAGCATGCCCAGCCTGCCTTCCAAGACGCTTGAGACCTTTCCCAACCCGGCCCCCGGTCGCGATTTCCACATTCACATGGAAATTCCGGAGTTTACGTGCCTGTGTCCGAAAACCGGCCAGCCCGATTTCGCCACGCTGATCCTCGACTACATCCCGGAAAAGACCTGCGTGGAACTGAAGAGCCTCAAGCTTTACATCTGGTCCTTCCGCGACCAGGGCTGCTTCCACGAAGACGTCACCAACCGCATCCTCGACGACCTGGTCAAGGCCACCAAGCCCCGTTTCATGCGCCTCACGGCCAAGTTCTACGTGCGCGGCGGCATCTTCACCAACGTTGTCGCCGAACACCGCAAGAAGGGCTGGAAGCCGCAGCCGCGCGTCGAACTCGCCGAGTTCGCGACCCAATCCAACACGCGAGGTTAAGAGAATGCGCGAAAAGAAGATCACCGACGAGCAGCTCGACCGCCTCGAAGCCCTGCTCGAAAGCCCCGATTTCGATGAAGCGATGCGCCTCGACGAGGTGCAGGGCTACCTCTGCGGCGCCCTCGCCGGCCCGCTCGCCATCCCCGAGCGCGAGCGCCTCGTCGAGATTCTCGGCAGCGAGGAAGCCGCCGACAGCGACGCCGGCCGCGAAGCCGCCGAGCTCCTGCGCGTGCTGGCCAGCGAACTGGAAGTGGAGCTTGCCGACGACGAACCGCTGATTCTCTACCTCTACCCGGAAAGCGACAGCGAAGACGCGCCCAGCGACTACGAGCCCTGGTGCATGGCCTACCTGCACGCGCTCGACACCGCCCCGGAAGACTGGTTCGACGATATCGCCGACGAGGAAGAACTGGATTGGCTGGACGAACGCCTGTTCCCGCTGATGGTGCTTACCGGCGAAGCCGAAGCCGCCGCCCGCCAGCACGGCGAGGAATGGCCGGAAGGCACGGAACTGCAGGAGTTGCGCCAGCACGCCCAGGAAGACCTCGCCCGCGCCGTTTCCGAAATCCACCTCTTCTGGCAAGCCAAGCGCGGCACCGGCACCGTCCGCCGCGACGGCGGCAAGGTCGGTCGCAACGACCCCTGCCCCTGCGGCAGCGGCAAGAAGTTCAAGCAGTGCTGCGGGAAGCTTGACTGAGCCTCTGGCTGAGGGGCTACGGCCGGCCAATGCGGCCGGCCCGACAGACAACTTGCCGGGCAGGAGGAAGCGGCGTAATGAAGAACTTTTTTCGCGACAACCCGACAATCGCCTTCGGCCTTGGCCTGCCAGTGGCGTTGGTGGTGCTCTTCCTGCTGATCTCCGGCATTCCGGCACTGCTGGTGGCGCCACCGCAACACGACGTGCTCTACGCCACCAACTACACCCATTACAACAACCCGCCGAACGGTTTCCAGATCGCGGTCGTGGGTGACCGGGTGCGGGTCAGCTATTACGGCAACACGCAGGGCTACCAGTACCCGCGACTCTGGCGCTTCAACCCCAGGACGGGAGCCGTGAAGGAAATTCCGCTCATGCTCCCTCCCGGCCTGTTGCCGAATACCGGCCGCCCGGTCGAGGCCGAAAAGACGCCGACGGTAACGCCCATCGACGTACCGGAACTGGCAACGCTGAAAGTCGATTCGTCGAGCCTGGCGCCCGATGGCTACCAGTTCAGCACCGGCACCGACGGCTACTCGCGGCACATCTTCACCGGCATGTTCTATTCCTCGCGCTACCGCACCCAGGCCGAGCTGGTGAAGGACGGGCGCAGCGTCCGCCTGCCCAATACCGATAACGCCTATTACAGCAATGCCGTCCGCTTCGTCGGCTGGGTCGTGTCGCCGTGAGCCTGCTCATCCTGCTGATCGTGCTGCTCGTCGTCATCGGCGGCGGCTGGTGGGGCTGGCCACTGCTCGCCGCGCTGTTCGGCATCAAGGGCGTTAACGACAAGGCAGAGGCGCTGTCGAAAATCGCCGAGCTGATGCGCACCTACGACATCACGCCGGCCGAGGTTGCGGTTGTGTTTCGCGATCCGTCGATGCTCCAGGCCGCGCCGACCCGGCGCAGCAGCAGCGAGATCGCCAGAACACTATTCATCTATCTCGGCGCAATCTTCATCCTGGCCGGGATCAGCACCTACATCGGCATGTTCTGGAACCGGATGGGCAGCGTGATGCGCATCGTGGTGACGCTGGGCATCGGCTATGCCCTGCTGATCGTGCTCGTCTCAGCCCTGCACGAGAAGAAATTCCCCAGACTGATCCTGCCGCTCGCGCTCGCCACCGCCTTCATGCTCACCAGCGGCTGGTTCGTCTTCATTCACGAGATGTTCCCGCACGGCGACAACTGGCGCCTTGCGGCGCTCAGCGTTTTCGGGCTGATGGCCCTGCATCAGGGCGTGCTCTTCCGCAAATACGAACTGACGGTGCTCGCCTTCACCGCGTTGCTGTTCGTCTACGCCTTCCTGCAGGTTGGACTCGACATGCTCGACGTGCCGGTCGGGTTCAGCGCCATCATTCTCGGCGCTTCGCTGTTCCTGGTCGCCTGCGAGCTGGAGAAGTCACGACACCGGAGCCTCGCCGAATTCGCCTTTCTCATCGCCCTTTGCTGGCTCAACGCCGGATTATTCGACCGGATTGCCGTGGCCACCTCGGCCAACTGGGCGGCGCTGCTCACCGGCATCTGCACAATGTCCGCCGCCTACGGCCTGCAACGAGCCGGGCGGCAAACCCGGCTCGCCAGCATCGGCTACCTGGTCGGTTCGGTCATGGCCTATACCGGCCTCTTCGATCTGGTACACAAGACCTCATTCGAGCTGCTCTACTTCGCCGTCACGGCATCGATGCTCTACGCCTGCGTCATCCTGCAGAGCCGCACCCTGCTGTTGACCACGGTGCTCGCCATGCTCGGCTACATCGGCTACTTCACCGCGCAGCACTTCGTCGACTCCCTCGGCTGGCCGATCTCGCTGGTCCTGATGGGTGTTGCGTTCATGGGCGTGAGTACGCTGGCGATGCGGGTCAAGCGCCGGATTTGATTGATTGCGTGGGTAGCAAGAATACATACGGCCCACAGCGTCTCCAATAGCCGGAAACTGGAGTACTTCGCGGAGAGCATCCGCTCTGCCGGAACTTCGTCTCCCGCCCGCCAGTCTCACCCCCGCAACACCGCTGTTTCTGTGCGACATACAAAAGGAGACAGATCATGACGCGAACCACCTACCCCGCCCTGCCGACCGGCCGGGTGGCTCCCGCAGGCTGCTTCCTCACCAGCAGCCATGTCCCGATGCCGGTGCGCATCGACTCCCCCGCGCTGCAGGTGATGACCGACCTGACCCGCCTGCCGGCGGCGATCATCTGCCGCAGCGCCTTCGTGCATGAAGCCCACCAGGCAATGATCCATCGCGGCGTGCGCATGCTGTTCGTGACGAACGAGGATCGGCAGCTGGAGGGAATCATCACGGCCAGCGACCTGCTCGGCGAACGGGCGATGCAGGCGATGAACTGCTACGAGCTGACGCGCGAGGAATTGCGCGTCGAGCACATCATGACCGCGGCCGAGGCGCTCGAAACGATCGAACTGGCAATGGTGACGCGGGCCGAAGTGGGTCACGTGATCGCGACGTTGCAAGCCTGCGGGCGGCAGCATGCGTTCGTGGTCGACCGCAGTGTTGCCGGCCGGCAGATCATCTGCGGCGTATTCTCGGCGACGCAGATCGCCCGGCAGTTGGGGGCGCCGGTGCATGCCGGAGAGATCGCGCGCACCTTTGCCGAGATCGAGGCGGTGATCGCGGGGAGCTAGACCAGACCTTGCTTGAAGCCGTCACACCGGCGAACGCCAGTGCCCAGTTCGTTGCACTTTCTGGATTCCGGCGCGGGCAAAGCCCGGCCTGTCCTGAGCCTGCCAAAGCCCGTCCTGAGCGAGCCGAAGGGGGCCGGAATGACGGCTTCTATTAGCCCTCGGCGCGGGCAACGAGGCGCTGCGGGTGCAGCTTCCCGTCGGCGTCGGCACGACCAAGGCCGAGCAGCGCCTGACCGGCATAAACCCGGCAGGGGCCGAGCAGGCCGGCCTGCGGGTACGATACGGGGTTGCCGTTGGCGAAGCGGGCATGTCCTGCTTCGTCCAGTTCCACGACCGGCAGCCCCTGCAGCAGCGCATCCACGGGCAGCAGCAGCGCGTCGCGCTCGCCTTCCGGGCAGGCTTCGATTTCGGCCAGCGTCAGCGCGCGCGGCAGTTGCAGGTCGGCGACGCCGGTGCGGCGCAGCGCGGTGAGGTGGGCGCCGCAACCGAGCGCCTTGCCGATGTCCTCGGCCAGCGTGCGGATGTAGGTGCCCTTGCTGCAGCGCACGCGGATGCGGGCGACGGGGGCGGCAAACGAGAGCAGGTCGAGGACGTGGATGGTGATCGTGCGTGCGGCACGCTCGACCTCGATGCCCTGGCGGGCGAGTTCGTAGAGCGGGCGGCCGTCCTTCTTCAGCGCAGAATACATCGGCGGCACCTGCAGCTGTTCGCCCATGAAGCGCGGCAGCACGGCGGCAAAGGCGGCTTCATCGACGGCGACCGGGCGTTCCTCGATCACCTCGCCTTCGGCATCGCCGGTGCGCGTGGTGATGCCGAGGCGCAGTTCTGCCTCGTAGGTCTTGTCGGCGTTGAGCAGGTCGGCGGAGAACTTTGTGGCCTCGCCGAAGCAAAGCGGCAGCAGGCCGGTGGCCAGCGGGTCGAGGGTACCGGTGTGGCCACCCTTTTCGGCCGAGAAGAGCCGGCGCGCCTTCTGCAGCGCGTCGTTGGAACTCATGCCGCCGGGCTTGTCGAGGAGCAGGACGCCGTCGACGCGCCGCCAGCGGCGCTTCGGCGCCTGGTTCATTCCTCTGGCTTGCCTTCTGGCTGTTCGGCCTGTTCCGACTGGTCGGAGAGGCGGGACGCCTCATCGATCAGCTTGGAGAGATCGGCACCGCGTTCGAGCGAGGTGTCGTGGATGAAGTGCAGCTGCGGCGTGGTGTGGATGCGCACGCGGCGCCCCAGTTCGCGGCGCAGGAAGCCCGAGGCCTTCTGCAAGCCGAGCTGGACTTCGGCGATCTTGTCCTCACCGGCCAGCGTGCTGAAATAGACGCGGGCGTGGGCGTAGTCCGGCGTCACCTCGACTTCGGTGATGCTGACCATGCCGACGCGCGGGTCCTTCACCTCGGCGCGGATGAGCTCGGCCAGCTCGCGCCGGATCTGTTCGTTGACGCGATCCTTGCGCGAGAAGCTGGCGTTGTGCTTAGAGGCTGCGGGCAATTTCCTTGATCTCGTAAACTTCGAGCTGGTCGCCTTCCTCGATGTCGTTGAAGTTCTTCAGCGACAGACCGCATTCGAAGTTGGCCTTGACTTCCTTGACGTCGTCCTTGAAGCGCTTGAGCGAATCGAGCTCGCCGTCCCACTGCACGACGTTGCCGCGCAGCAGACGGGCGCGCGCATTGCGCCTGACCACGCCATCGAGCACGTAGCAACCGGCAATGGTGCCGATCTTGGAGGCGCGGAAGACCTGACGGATCTCGACGGTGCCGATGATCTCTTCCTTTTTCTCCGGCGAGAGCATGCCCGACAACGCTGCCTTCACTTCATCGACGGCGTCGTAGATGATGTTGTAGTAGCGGATATCGACGCCGAAGTTCTCGGCTGCCTTGCGGGCGCCGGCATCGGCGCGGGTGTTGAAGCCGATGACGACGGCCTTGGACGCCTGTGCCAGGTTGATGTCGGATTCGGTAATGCCGCCGACCGCGCCGTGGATGATGTTGACCTTGACTTCGCTGGTCGACAGCTTCTGCAGCGATTGCACCAGCGCTTCCTGCGAACCCTGGACGTCGGCCTTGATGATCAGCGGCAGGGTCTTGGCTTCGCCTTCGGCCATCTGGTCGAAGATGTTTTCGAGCTTGGCGGCCTGCTGCTTGGCCAGTTTGACGTCGCGGAACTTGCCCTGGCGGAAGAGCGCGATTTCGCGCGCCTTCTTTTCGTCGCCCAGCACCACGGCTTCTTCACCGGCGGCCGGAACATCCGAGAGACCCTGGATTTCGACCGGGATCGACGGGCCGGCTTCCTTGATTGGCTTGCCGTTTTCGTCGAGCATCGCGCGGATCTTGCCGAACATCTGGCCGGCCAGCAGCATGTCGCCCTGACGCAGCGTGCCGGTCTGCACCAGCATCGTCGCCACCGGACCACGTCCCTTGTCGAGGCGCGCTTCGATGATCAGGCCCTTGGCGGGGGAATCCTTAGGCGCCTTCAGTTCCAGCACCTCGGCCTGCAGCAGCACCTGCTCAAGCAGGTCGTCGATGCCCTGACCGGTCTTCGCCGAGACGCCGACGAAGGGCGAGTCGCCGCCGTATTCTTCCGGCACGACTTCTTCGGCCACCAGCTCCTGCTTGACGCGCTCGGCGTTGGCTTCCGGCTTGTCGATCTTGGTCACGGCGACGACGATCGGCACACCGGCTGCCTTGGCGTGGTGAATGGCTTCCTTGGTCTGCGGCATGACGCCGTCGTCGGCGGCCACCACCAGAATGACGATGTCGGTGGCCTTGGCGCCGCGCGCACGCATGGCCGTGAAGGCCTCGTGACCCGGGGTGTCGAGGAAGGTAACCATGCCACGGTCGGTTTCGACGTGGTAGGCACCGATGTGCTGCGTGATGCCGCCGGCTTCGCCAGACGCGACGCGGGTGCGGCGGATATAGTCGAGCAGCGAGGTCTTGCCGTGGTCGACGTGGCCCATGACGGTCACGACCGGGGCACGCGGCTCAAGTGCGTAATCCTTGTGCTCGGCATTGTCCTCGAGGAAGGCATCCGGGTCGTCCAGCTTGGCAGCAACTGCCGTGTGGCCCATTTCCTCGACGATGATCATCGCCGTTTCCTGGTCGAGCACCTGGTTGATGGTGACCATGGAGCCCATCTTCATCAGGGCCTTGATGACTTCGGTGGCCTTGACGGCCATCTTGTGCGCGAGATCGGCGACGCTGATGGTTTCCGGAACGTGGACTTCGCGGATGACCGGCTCGGTCGGCGCCTGGAAGGCGTGTTCGCCTTCGTCCTGCTTGCCGTGCTTGCCGCCGCCCTTGCCGCCGCGCCAGCCGGAACCGGCGTCGCCACCGCGGGTCTTGATGCCGCGCTTTTTCTGCGCATCGGCCCAGGTGCCCTTCTTGTCGTCGCCCTTCTTGGCATCCTTGCCCTTGGCATCGGCCTTCACCGGGCGATGCAGGGTGCGGTCCTCGCCCGTCTTTTCGGCTGCCGATGCTGCTGCGGCAGTCTTGGCGGCTTCTGCTGCCTTCGCGGCCGCTGCCTTTTCCTCGGCTTCCAGACGCAGGCGGGCGAGCTCGACTTCGCGCACCTGCTTCTCGCGGAATTCCGCTGCCTGCAGTTCGGAAAGCTTCGACTGGCGACGCGCTTCCTCTTCGCGCTGGCGCATTTCTTCTTCGCCGATCACGGAAACAAGCGACGGCCTGGTGCTCTTCGCGGCCTTGGCCTTCGTGGTCTTGGCAGGTGCCGGCGCTTCTTCCGGTGCGGGCGCCTCGACGACGACGGGTTCAACCACGGCAACGGGAACCGGCGCCACTTCGACGACCGGTGGCTCCTCTGCCTTCGGCGGTTCAATCGGTGCGGCCGCTGCGGCTTCGGCAATCAGCTCGGCCGGATCACGCTTCACCAGCACGCGCTTCTTGCGCACTTCGACCTGTACAGTGCGGGTCTTGCCCGCGGAATCCTGAGCCTTGATCTCGCTGGTCTGCTTGCGCGTCAGCGTAATCTTGGTCTTCGTCTGCGCCTCGCCATGAGCGGCGCGCAGGTAATCGAGCAATCTGGTCTTGTCGGTTTCGGAAAGCAGATCCTCGGTGCTGCCTTTCTTGACGCCGGCCTTCTGCAACTGTTCGAGCAGCGCAGCGGCCGGCAGCTTCAATTCGCCGGCAAACTGGGCAACGGTTGATTGCGCCATATGGTTTTCCCCTTGTGTTGCTTACTCGAACCAGTGCGCGCGCGCGTTGGTGATCAGTTGTTTTGCACGATCGGCGTCGACGCCGGTCATTTCGGTAAGTTCGTCGACGGCGAGGTCGGCGAGATCGTCGCGGGTCTTGATGCCGGCGCTGGCGAGCTTGGCGGCGAGCGTCTTGTCCATGCCATCGAGGTTGATCATCGCATCCTCGACACCTTCGAGCTTCTCTTCGGTGGCGATCGCCTCGGTAAGCAGCACGTTGCGGGCGCGGTCGCGCAGTTCCTGCACGGTGGCTTCGTCGAAGGCTTCGATTTCAAGCATTTCGTGCAGCGGCACGTAGGCGATTTCTTCGAGGCCGGTGAAGCCTTCGTCGATCAGGATGTTGGCGACTTCCTCGTCGACATCGAGCTTTTCCATGAACAGCACGCGGATGGCTGCCGTTTCGGCTTCCGATTTCTTCTGCGACTCTTCTTCGGTCATCAGGTTGATCGTCCAGCCGCTCAGCTCGGACGCGAGGCGAACGTTCTGGCCGCCGCGACCGATGGCGATGGCGAGGTTGTCTTCGTCGACAACGACATCCATGCAGTGTTTTTCTTCATCGACGACGATCGACGACACCTCGGCGGGCGACAGGGCGCCGACCACGAATTGCGCCGGATCAGCCGACCAAAGCACGATATCGACGCGCTCACCGGCGAGCTCGTTGGTGACGGCCTGGACACGGGCGCCACGCAGGCCGACGCAGGTGCCGATCGGGTCGATGCGCTGGTCGTTCGACTTCACCGCAATCTTGGCACGCATGCCGGGGTCGCGGGCAGCGGCCTTGATCTCCATGAGACCGTCGTCGATTTCCGGTACTTCGAGCTGGAACAGCTTGATGATGAACTCGGGGGCCGTGCGCGACAGGATCAGCTGCGGGCCGCGTGCCTGGCGGTCGATCTTCAGCAGATAGGCCTTGACGCGATCGCCGATGCGCAGGTTTTCCTTCGGGATCATCTGGTCGCGCGGCAGCAGCGCCTCGACCTTGCCCGATTCGATGATGGCGTTGCCACGCTCCATGCGCTTGATAGTACCGGAGACGATGTGCTCGCCGCGCTCAAGGAAGTCGTTGAGGATCTGCTCGCGCTCGGCGTCGCGGATCTTCTGCAGAATCACCTGCTTGGCGGCCTGGGCACCGATGCGGCCGAAGTCGATCGGTTCAAGCGGCTCCTCGATGAAATCGCCGACCTGAAATTCCGGATCTTCGACCAGCGCGGCAGAGATCGGCACCTGCAGGTGCTCGTTCTCGAAATCGTCGTCGGCGACCACTTCCCAGCGACGGAAGCTTTCAAAGTCGCCGGTTTCGCGGTCGATCGCGACACGCACGTCGGCTTCGTCGTGGATGCGCTTCTTCGTCGCAGAAGCAAGCGCCAGTTCCAGCGCACCGAAAACGATTTCCTTGGGAACGTTCTTTTCACGTGCCAGCGCGTCGACCAGCAGCAGAATTTCGCGGCTCATTCTTCTCTAACCTCCGTTTTCCAGATTCAGTCGAACCTGGGGACCAGCCGGGCACGCTCAATGTTGCCCAGATCCATTTCCACCTCGCCCGTTTCGAGGGCGAGACATACCTTGCCGTCCCGCAACCCCTGCAGGACACCATTGAAATTGCGCCGTCCGTTGTGCGGCACGCGCAGCTTCAGATGAACTTCCGAACCCGCAAAACGCTCGTAGTCGGCGAGCTTCTTCAGCGGCCGATCCATCCCCGGCGAGGAAACCTCGAGCCGGTCGTAATCGATGTTCTCCACGGTCAACACACGCGAGAGCTGGTTGCTGACCGCGACGCAGTCGTCGATGTCGACGCCGCGCAGCTTCTCGGGCTTGTCGATGAAGATGCGCAGGACGCGCGCGCGCGGGCTCATCTCCAGGTCGACCAGCTCGTAGCCGAGGCCAATGACGGTTTTTTCGATCAGTTCGTGCAGATTCATGCGCTACAAATAAAAAATGGGCGCAATGCCCATCCAGAAAACCGCCGCCCGACCCGGAAAACCGGCCGGCCGGCAGGAAGAAACCGGCGGATTATATAGGGAAAGGCAGGCCGGAAGCAAATCTTCCGGCCCGGAATCCTCTCTGCCGCAGCGGAATCAGCTCGCGGTGCCGCGCCGGCGCGGACGCTTTCCCGGGCGCTTTCCGTTACCGCCGGCGCCAGGCTGCGGCTGGCCACCGCCCGGTTTGCCGGCATTACCCTTGCGGGGGGCGCCACGCGGAGCGCCGCGGGAATTCTTGTGGGCAGCGCCGCCGGGGCGCGGCGGCGGTGCCGCGCGGTTGCCGTCGATGGCACGATCGAGCTGCTCGTCGCTGGTGAACTCATCGTCGAGCAGATCGAGGGCGGGATTCTTTCCGCCCCGGCGGGGCGAAGGCGGTGGCGCACGATTGCCGTCAACCTCGATGCCGCCGCGCGGCGCGCGGTTGCCTTCCGGCTCGCTACGGCCACGTCTTGCACCACCACCGCCAAGACCGACATCGCGCATCAGCGCCTCGATCTCGGCTTCTTCGAGCTCCATCGTCTTGCCGCGCTTGAGGTGCGGCGGCAGCAGGAACGGGCCATAACGCACGCGGATCAGCCGGCTAACCGTGGTTCCGACGGCTTCGAACATGCGCCGGACCTCTCGGTTGCGGCCTTCGAACAGGGTCACGCGGTACCAGTGGTTGGCCCCCTGCCCGCCGCCATCCTCGATCGAATCGAAGTGTGCGGGGCCGTCTTCGAGTTCGACCCCTTCGCGCAGGCGCTCGATCTTTTCTTCATCGAGGTCGCCGAGCACGCGCACCGCATATTCACGCACCAGCTGGTAGCGTGGGTGCATCAGCCGGTTGGCAAGCTCGCCGGAGGAGGTGAACAGCAGCAGGCCGCTGGTATTGAAATCGAGTCGGCCGACGGCAATCCAGCGCCCGCCGTTCATGCGCGGCAGGGCATCGAAGACGCTGGCGCGCTTCTCCGGGTCGTCACGCGAAACGATCTCGCCTTCCGGCTTGTGATAGAGGACAACGCGCGGCAGGCGGCTGCCGCTGAACTTTGCGTGGATCAGCTTGCCGTTGACCTTGACCCGGTCGCCCGGCCCGATCAGCTGGCCGACATGCGCGGGAAGCCCATTTACGCTGACGCGGCCGGCGACGATCATTTCCTCCATGTCGCGGCGCGAGCCGATTCCCGATTGTGCCAGCACCTTGTGCAGACGTTCCGGCTTGACCTGCACGGCATTGGCGTTGCGCCCACGGCGCCCCCCAGGCAGCGGCGCCTGTGGAGGCGTGTTGCGCGAGGCGCCACGACGACCACGTCGTGGCCGGGGAGCGCCGTCGGGGGTGGCAACACCATCGGCAGCGCCCTCCGCGGCAGGCACCATCGAATCGCCGGAGGCAATGGGTTCGGCAGCCGCCTGTGGCGGACGGAAGGGAGTACGTCTTGGTCGGTTAGCCATTGGCCAGTTCCAGTGTCTGATGAATTTGCTCGAGCGGTGGCAGTTCGGTCAGGCTGCGCAGGCCGAGATCGTCGAGAAATTTCTTTGTCGTTGCATACAATGCCGGGCGTCCCGGCGTATCGCGGTGGCCGACGGCATCGACCCAGCCGCGCTCTTCTAGCGCCTTGATCACCTGTGTGGCGACGGTGACGCCGCGAATCTCTTCAATGTCGCCACGCGTCACCGGTTGCCGGTAGGCGATGATGGCCAGCGTTTCCAGCACCGCCCGCGAATACTTGGGCGGCTTTTCCGGATTCAGCCGGCCCAGGTACGGCAGGTATTCGGCGCGCGTCCGGAAGCGCCAGCCGCCGGCAAGCTGCACCAGCTCGACCGGGCGCGTCGCCCATTCCTCGCGCAGTTCTTCGAGCAGCTTGCGCACCAGGTCGCTGCCGATCTCGTCGATAAACATCTTGCGTAGTTCGCCCGCCGTCAGCGGCTGCTGGGCAGCAAACAGCGCGGCTTCGAGCACGCGCTTGATGTCGGCCGGGTTATCCGGCGTCGCGCTCGGCGGGATGGCCGGCGGCAGCTTCGCTTCCGGAATCTCCGGCAACATCAGCTGCTCTTCCCGCGGGCGCATCGGTGACTTCGGTGATTCTTCCATCAGCCAACCTCACGTAAATCGGTTCAAAGGCTTCGGTCTGCGTGATCTCGACGAGATGCTCGCGCGCCAGTTCGAGCATCGCGAGGAAATGCACGACGACACCGGCCACCCCCATTTCCGGGTCGAACATGCGGATGAATTCGACGAAACCGTCGACCTCGCGCAACTCGCGCAGGATGATTCCCATGTGCTCGCGCACCGAGAGTTCCTCGCGCTGCACACGATGATGCGTGTGCAGCTTGGCCTGGCGCAGGATGGCCGCCCAGGCCTGTTGCAGATCGGCAACGCTGACTTCCGGGAAGCGCTGCTCCAGCGACTTCTCGACCCATACCTCGACCCAGGCAAAATCCCGCTCGGCCTGCGGCATGGCATCAAGCTTCGCCGAAGCGAGCTTCATCTGCTCGTATTCAATCAGGCGGCGTACCAGCTCGGCACGCGGATCCTCGACTTCCTCACCCTCGGCTGCCTTCGGTCGCGGCAATAGCATGCGCGACTTGATCTCGATCAGCATCGCCGCCATCACCAGATAGTCGGCGGCCAACTCCAGATTGCGCGAACGCATTGCCTCGACGTAATCCAGATACTGGCGCGTCAGTGGCGCCATCGGGATATCGAGGATGTTGATGTTGGCCTTGCGGATCAGGTAGAGCAGGAGGTCGAGCGGCCCTTCGAAGGCGTCGAGCATCACCGCCAGTGCATCGGGCGGAATATACAGGTCAAGCGGCAACTGTTCCAGTGGTTCGCCGTAGATACGCGCCACCGGTTCGCGCGCCGCCCCACTCACCGGCGCTGGCGGCGCCTCGGCGGCATCGACGATATCGCCTCCGGCTACGGTAGTCATCGGGTGTAATCGAGGCTCATCGCGGCGCGCACGTCGCGCATCGTCTCGCGTGCCAGCGCGCGAGCCCGGTCGTTGCCGTCGGCAATGATGTCGCGCACCAGCCCCGGCGCATCAAGGTAGGTCTGTGCGCGTTCGCGCATCGGCGCCTGTTCCTTCAGGATCGCGTCGATGACGGGCTGCTTGCATTCGATGCAGCCAATGCCTGCCGAGCGGCAGCCTTTCTGCACCCAGTCCCGACACGCTTCGTCGGAGTAGACCTGGTGCAGCTGCCACACCGGGCAACGCTCCGGCTCGCCCGGGTCGGTGCGTCGCACACGCGCCGGATCGGTCGGCATGCGCTTGACCTTGTGCGTCACCGAGGCTTCGTCCTCGCGCAGGGTGATCGTGTTGTCGTAGGACTTCGACATCTTCTGGCCGTCGAGACCGGGCATCTTCGAGGCTTCGGTGAGCAGATAGCCCGGTTCGACGAGGATCATCTTGCCGGTGCCTTCAAGGTAGCCGTTGAGACGCTCGCGATCCTCGTGCGGGAGATTCTCGACCTCGTCGAGCAGTGCATGCGCCTTGGCGATCGCCGTTGCGTCACCGTCCTGCTGGAAGCGGGTGCGGAAATGTTCGTAGGAGCGTGCACGCTTGCTGCCGAGGCTCTTCACGGCGGCCTTTGCCTTATCCTCGAAGCCGGGTTCGCGGCCATACATGTGGTTGAAGCGGCGAGCCAGCTCGCGGGTGAATTCAACGTGCGGAATCTGATCTTCGCCGACCGGCACCTTGTCGGCGCGGTAGATCAGGATGTCGGCGCTCATCAAGAGCGGATAGCCGAGGAAACCGTAGGTGGTCAGATCCTTGTGCGTCAGTTTTTCCTGCTGGTCCTTGTAGGTCGGCACGCGTTCGAGCCAGCCGAGTGGCGTCATCATCGACAGCAGCAGGTGCAGTTCGGCGTGCTCCGGTACCTGCGACTGGATGAACAGCGTCGCCTGCGCGGGGTCGACACCGGCGGCGAGCCAGTCGACGATCATGTCCCAGCTTGCCTTCTCGATGCCATGCGGATCATCGTAATTGGTGGTCAGCGCGTGCCAGTCGGCAACGAAGAAGAGGCAGGGGTACTCATGCTGGAGCCTGACCCAGTTCTTGAGGACACCGTGGTAATGGCCGAGATGCAGGCTGCCGGTCGGGCGCATGCCGGAGAGAACGCGTTCCTGATACATGTGTGATTAGCTGGGCAACTGGAAGATCGTGTCGATGATGGCCATTACTGCCGCCATGATCGGCAGCAGCACGGCCCCTAGGATACCGGTAAACAGCAGGATGAGGAGAATCGGGAAGCCCCAGCGTTCGAGCTGGGCGAACTTCCAGGCCGCCCGGTGCGGCAGCAGGCTGACCGCAATGCGCCCGCCGTCGAGTGGCGGCAGTGGCAGCAGGTTGAGCACCATCAGCGAGACGTTGATGCCGATGCCGATGTTCGCCATCTGCGCCATCGGCAGGCTGAAATAATTCATCGGCAGCAGCCAGGCGAGTTTGGCCAGCGCCGCCCAGCCGAGCGCCATGACCAGATTTGCCGCCGGTCCGGCCGCCGCCACCCAGAGCATGTCGCGCTTGGGCTGACGCAGGTTGCCGAAATCGACCGGCACCGGCTTCGCCCAGCCGAAGATGATGCCGCCAGCCGAGAGCAGCAGGATGCCAAGCGGCACCACGATCGTACCGACCGGATCGATGTGCTTCAGCGGGTTGGCGGTGATGCGCCCTTCCAGCCAGGCGGTCGGATCGCCGAAATGGCGTGCTGCGTAGCCGTGCGCCGCCTCGTGCAGCGTGATCGCGAGCACGATCGGCAGCGCGCCGATGGCGATCGCCTGAATGATGGCGCCGGGATCGAAACCCATGCTCAGTCGAGCGAGAACGGTTCGAGGCTGCCGCGCCCGGCGCGCACCAGCGCCGGCGCGCCGCCGGTGAGGTCGATCACCGTGGTCGGCTCGGTGCCGCAATGGCCGCCATCGAGGATCAGTTCCAGGCGGCCATCGAGGCGATCCTGGATTTCCCAGCCTTCGGTGAGCGGCGTCTCGTCGCCCGGCAGCATCAGCGTCGTCGTCAGCAGCGGCTCGCCGAGTTCGGCCAGCAGCGCCAGCGCCACGCGATGGTCAGGAATGCGCAGACCGATCGTCTTGCGCTTGGGATGCAGCACGCGCCGCGGCAATTCCTTCGTGCCTTCGAGAATGAAGGTGTAACTGCCCGGCGTGGTCGCCTTGAGCAGACGATACTGGGCGTTGTCGACACGCGCGTACTGCGCGATCTCGGAGAGGTCGCGGCACATCAGCGTCAGGTGGTGCCGATCGTCCACCTCGCGGATCTCGCGGATGCGATCGACCGCAGCCTTGTCGCCAAGGTGGCATCCAAGCGCATAGCATGAGTCGGTCGGAAAGGCGATCACGCCCCCTTCGCGCACGATCTCGCCGGCACGGGCGAGATGTCGGGCTTGCGGGTCGTCGGGGTGGATCTGCAGGTACAGCGTCATCGGGGGGCTAGAACGCGCTCCAGACCGGCTTTAGCCCGTCGGGAAGATAGCCGAGCATGCCGAGGTCGACATAACTCTCGTTCGGCCCGTGAAAATCGGAGCCGCGTGAAGCCATGAAGCCGAACTCGCGCGCAAGACGCCCGAAGGTGCCGACGTCGTCGAGCGAATGGCTGCCGGAAACGACTTCGATGGCCTGCCCGCCGAGATCACGGAATTCGCCAAGGAAACGGCGCATCGCGCCGTTCGAGATCTTGTAGCGGGCCGGATGGGCGACGACCGCGATACCGCCGGCGCCGATGACCCAGGAAATCGCTTCAGCGAGTCCGGCCCAGCGATGATCGACGTAACCCGGCTTTCCGGGGACCAGATAGGTCTCGAAAACGCTGCGCACGTCCTTGCAGATGCCAATCTCGACCAGGTAGCGGGCAAAATGGGCGCGCGAGATGAGATTCGGATTCTCGGCATAGCGCATCGCGCCCACGAAGGTGTTGGCGATGCCAATACGCGCCAGTTCGTCCGCCATGCGCCGGGCGCGTTCGACGCGTCCGGCACGAATCGACGCCAGGCCATCGTTGAGCGCACCGTTGCCCGGGTCGAAATTGAGGCCGACAACGTGAATCTGCGTCCCTTCCCACTCGATCGAGATTTCGACGCCGGAGACGAAGGCCATGCCCCGTTCTTCCGCGGCATCGCGCGCGGCCGGAAGGCCGGCGATGTCGTCGTGATCGGTCAGCGCCAGCAGTTCGACGCCATTCGTCGCAGCCCGATAGGCAACCTCCCGCGGCGCGAGCAAGCCGTCAGAAGCGGTGGAATGACAGTGAAGATCGACGTTGGGCACGGCGGCAGGCAGGATTGGCAGCAACAGGCGGCGGCACTCGGAAAGCCGCGGATGATAGCACAGGCGCCCCCGCGACGAGCCGCCGCGGAGCGCCGCTGAGCCTCAGTTCGCAAGGGAACCGCGGCCGACCCGGAGGTTCAGGAATCCATCTGCGATTGCAGATAATTTTCCAGTCCGACCTGCTTGATCAGGCCGAGCTGGGTTTCCAGCCAGTCGACATGCTCCTCCTCGCTTTCGAGGATGTCTTCCAGCAACTCGCGCGTCACGTAGTCGGCCACCGATTCGCAATGCGCGATCGCCTCCTTGAGGAGCGGCAGCGCCTGCACCTCCAGCTTGAGATCGCACTCGAGCATTTCCTTGGGGTTTTCGCCAATCAGCAACTTGCCCAGCGCCTGCAGGTTGGGCAGCCCTTCGAGAAAAAGGATGCGCTCGATAAGCTTGTCGGCATGCTTCATCTCGTCGATTGACTCGTGGTACTCGTGCTCGTTGAGCTTCGCCAGCCCCCAATTCTTGTACATACGGGCGTGGAGGAAATACTGGTTGATCGCGGTGAGCTCGTTGGTCAGCACCTTGTTCAGGTACTGAAGGACTTTTTTGTCGCCTTTCATTGCGCGCTCCTTTGGTTGGGGAGCTTTGAATCTAGCACACACCGAGGGCCAGATCACCGTGCACGCAACGGATTGCGCCTCATGGAAAGCATTCGGCGACACGGCCGTTGCGGATGATGATACGGCCTTGTCAATTGCGGGCTACGCAGGCGCAAGCTCCTGAATTGCCGCAGACCTGCTGCAGTTGCGAGCGGACATCGCGTGCGCACTTGCCGCAACAGGTGGCAACGCCCAGTTCACTACGCAGTGCCTTCATCGTCGTCGCGCCTTGTGCGATGGTGGCGGCGAGTTGCTTGCTGGTGACAGCCTGGCAGATGCAAACGTACATGGCGAACTCCGAAATCCGGTCTTCTAATGCGAACGATTATCATCCATGTGTTATCGGAATGCAAGTCGTTCGCATTTACGGACGAACAAGGCTCCGGATTTCTTGCCAGCGGCAAGTGCTAAACGGTATAGTCCGACCCGCAAACGGGAGAGAACTGCACCCATCCGAACGCAGTCGCCGAAGGCGCAACGCACCCGCAACCGCTCAGGCAAAAGGACCGTTTCGCAGCATCGAATTCTCTGGAGAGCGATGCCGGATTGAAGATGCACGAATCCGGAACATCCACCGACGGGGCAAGCGCCGGCCATCATGCCGACGCCAATCTCTCAGGTACCAAGGACAGAGGGGTGAGCTTGCAATGAAAAATGCTGGCTCGCCCCTTTTTCGTTTCTGGAATCCTGTTCAACACCCTCGCCCAAGGGACTGATATGACGCAAAAAACTGTACTGAACGACGTCCATCGCGCAGCCGGCGCCCGCATGGTCGATTTCGGCGGCTGGGACATGCCCGTCAACTACGGCTCGCAGATCGAGGAGCACCATGCCGTGCGTTCGAACTGCGGCATGTTCGACGTCTCCCACATGTGCGCCGTCGATGTCGTCGGCCCGGACGCCAAGGCCTTCCTGCGCCGCCTCGTCGCCAACAACGTCGACAAGCTGAAGGTCGCCGGCAAGGCGCTCTACTCGGCCATGCTCAACGAAGCCGGCGGCGTCGTCGACGACCTGATCATTTATTTCCTCAACGACACCACCTACCGCGTCGTCATCAACGCCGGTACCGCGACCAAGGATCTGGCGTGGATGGAAGCCCGCCGCAAGGACTGGGGCCTGAACCTGAGCATCACCGAGCGCCGCGACGGCAATGATCCGCTCGGCATGATCGCCGTGCAGGGCCCGAACGCCAAGGCCAAGGTCTGGGAAGTGCTGCCGCAGGTGAAGGCCGCCAGCGAAGGCCTCGGCCCATTCTTCGGCGTGCAGGTCGGCGACTGTTTCGTTGCCACCACCGGCTACACCGGCGAGGAAGGCTTCGAGATCGCCCTGCCCGCCGCGCAGGCGGCGGACCTGTGGCGCCAGCTGCACGCCGCCGGCGTCGCCCAGTGCGGCCTCGGCGCCCGCGACACGCTGCGCCTCGAAGCCGGCATGAACCTCTACGGCAACGACATGGACGAGAGCGTCTCGCCGCTTGACGCCGGGCTGGCGTGGACGGTCGACCTGAAATCCGAACGTGATTTCGTCGGCAAGGCGGCGCTGCTCGCCAACGGCCAGAAAGCCCAGTTCCTCGGCCTCGTGCTGCTGGACAAGGGCGTGTTGCGCGGCCACCAGAAGGTGTTCGCGGCGCAGGGCGAAGGCGAGATCACCAGCGGCACCTTCTCGCCGACGCTGCAGCAGTCGGTCGCGCTGGCCCGCCTGCCGATGGGCGTCGCCATCGGCGACACCGTCGAAGTCGAAATCCGCGACAAGCGCCTCAAGGCGAAAGTCGTCAAGCCGGTCTTTGCCCGCAACGGCAAGGCCGTCGTCTAAGCATTCACCCAAGGAGAAAAACATGTCGAACGTTCCCGCCAACCTGAAGTACACCGAAAGCCACGAATGGGTCCGCGTCGAAGCGGACGGCACCGTCACCATCGGCATTACCGATCACGCACAGGAAGCACTCGGCGACCTCGTTTTCATCGAACTGCCGGACGTTGGCAAGTCGCTGGCGGCTGGTCAGGAATGCGCGATCGTCGAGTCGGTGAAAGCCGCTGCCGACGTTTATGCACCGATCGCCGGCGAAGTGACCGAAGTGAACGCCTCCGCCGCAGACGCGCCGGAATCTGTGAACCAGGATGCGTACGCCGCCTGGCTGTTCAAGCTGAAGCCGGCCAATGCGGCCGCCGTCGACGCCCTGCTCGACGCCGCCGCCTATTCCAAAGTCGCCGACGCCTGAACCTCCCGCAAGGACTGCCTGCATGACATCCCAGTCGCTCTCCGCGCTCGAACAGCGCGACGAATTCATTCATCGCCACATCGGCCCTGACGCCAACGAACAGGCAGTAATGCTGACCGCGATCGGCGCCGGCAGCCTCGACGCGCTGATCGATCAGACCGTCCCGGCCGGCATCCGCCTGCCGGCGCCGCTGCCGCTCGCAGCGCCGCTGCGCGAGCACGAAGCGCTGGCGCGCATCAAGGCGCTCGCCGCGAAGAACGTGATCAAGAAATCCCTGATCGGCATGGGCTACTACGACACGCTGACGCCCAAGGTCATCCTGCGCAACGTCCTCGAAAACCCGGGCTGGTACACCGCCTACACGCCCTATCAGGCCGAAATTGCCCAGGGTCGCCTGGAAGCGCTGCTCAACTTCCAGCAGGCGGTGATCGACCTCACCGGCCTCGAACTCGCCAACGCCTCGCTGCTCGACGAAGCCACGGCCGCCGCCGAAGCCATGACCATGGCGCGCCGCGTGTCAAAGTCGAAATCGAACGTCTTCTTCGTCGATGAAGACTGCTTCCCGCAGACCATCGATGTCGTGAAGACCCGCGCCGCCTTCTTCGGCTTCGAGCTGAAGATCGGCACGCCCGAGGAGGCCGCGCAGGAAGAATGCTTCGGCGCCCTCTTCCAGTATCCGAACGATCGCGGCGAAGCAACCGACCTCTCAGGGGCCATCGGTGCCGTCAAGGCGCGCGGCGGCGTGGTCGCCGTCGCCACCGACCTGATGGCGCTGGTACTGCTGAAATCGCCGGGCGCCATGGGCGCCGACATCGCCTTCGGCTCCTCGCAGCGCTTCGGCATCCCGATGGGCTTCGGCGGCCCGCACGCCGCCTTCTTCGCCACGCGCGAAGCCAACGTCCGTTCCATGGCCGGCCGCATCATCGGCGTCTCGAAGGATGCGCGCGGCAAGACCGCCTACCGCATGACGCTGCAGACACGCGAGCAGCACATCCGCCGCGAGAAGGCCAACTCCAACATCTGCACCTCGCAGGTGCTGCTCGCCAACATGGCCGGCATGTACGCCGTCTATCACGGCCCGCAGGGCCTGCAGACGATCGCCGGGCGCATCCACCGCCTCGCCGCGATCCTCGCCGAAGGCCTCAAGCGTGCCGGCGTCACCGTCATCAACAAGAGCTTCTTCGACACCCTGCGCGTCGATCTCGGTGCCCGCGCCATTGCCGTCTATCAGGGGGCCCAGCAGGCCGGCTACAACCTGCGGCAGGCTGGCAACGGCCAGCTCGGCATCGCCGTCGATGAAAAAACCACGGCGGAAGACGTCGCCGCCCTGCTCAAGCTCGTCGCCAACGTCAATGCCGACATTGCCGCGCTCGATGCCCATGTCGCCGCCAACGACCCGGCGGCCGCCCTGCTGCGCAGCGATGCCATCCTCACGCACCCGGTGTTCAACAGCCACCATACCGAGCATGCGATGCTGCGCTACCTGAAGAAGCTGCAGAACCGCGACCTGGCCATGGACCACTCGATGATCTCGCTCGGATCGTGCACGATGAAGCTCAACGCCACCAGCGAGATGATCCCGGTCACCTGGCCGGAATTCGGCGACATCCACCCGTTCGCCCCGCTCGATCAGGCGCAGGGCTACCTGGAGATGATCGGCGGCCTCACCGAGTACCTGAAGACCGTCACCGGCTTCGACGCCATCTGCATGCAGCCGAACTCCGGCGCACAGGGCGAATACGCCGGCCTCGTCGCCATCTCGCGCTACCACGCCAGCCGCGGCGAGAGCCACCGCAACATCTGCCTGATCCCGAAGTCGGCGCACGGCACCAACCCGGCGACGGCGCAGATGTGCAACATGCAGGTGGTGGTGGTCGATTGCGACGACAACGGCAACGTCGACGTCGCCGACCTCAGGGCCAAGGCCGAACAGCACACCGCCAACCTCGCCTGCCTGATGCTGACCTACCCCTCCACCCATGGGGTGTTCGAGGAAGCGGTCAAGGACATCTGCGCCATCGTGCATCAGCACGGCGGCCAGGTTTACATGGACGGCGCCAACCTCAACGCCCAGGTCGGCCTGACCTCGCCCGGCTTCATCGGCGCCGACGTCAGCCACATGAATCTGCACAAGACCTTCGCCATCCCGCACGGCGGCGGCGGCCCCGGCATGGGCCCGATCGGCCTCAAGGCCCACCTCGCGCCGTTCATGGCCAACCACGTGGTGCAAGCGATTCCCGGCCCGCACCAAGGCCAGGGGGCTGTTTCCGCAGCGCCCTACGGCTCGGCCTCGATCCTGCCGATCTCGTGGATGTACATCACCATGCTCGGCGGCGAAGGCGTCACGCTGGCAACGAAGACCGCGATCCTCAACGCCAACTACGTGGCGACCATGCTCAAGGACCACTACCCGGTGCTCTACGTCGGCGCGCAGGGCCGCGTCGCGCACGAGTGCATTCTCGACATCCGCGGCATCAAGGCTGCCACAGGCATCGCCGAGATCGACATCGCCAAGCGCCTGATGGACTACGGCTTCCACGCACCGACGGTGAGCTTCCCGGTGGCCGGCACGATCATGGTCGAGCCGACCGAATCGGAACCGAAGGCCGAGCTCGACCGCTTCATCGCGGCGATGATTTCGATCCGCAACGAAATCCGCAAGATCGAGAACGGCACCTGGCCGGCGGATAACAACCCGCTCAAGCACGCGCCGCATACACAGGCCGACGTAATTGGCGCCGACTGGGATCGCCCGTACAGCCGCGAGGAAGCTGTCTTCCCGCTGCCCTTCGTGCGCGACAACAAGTTCTGGCCAAGCGTGAACCGTATCGACGACGTGTACGGCGACCGCAACCTGCACTGCGCCTGCGTGCCGATGTCCGAGTATCAGTAAGCGTCCGGTGCACCAAACGAAAACGGCACCTGCGAGGGTGCCGTTTTCGCTATGGTTTCACACGCTCATTCGGGCAGGCCGTTAAGCAGGTAAACCGCTCGCAGTGCCTCGCCAGGCGTGCCGAAGGGCTCGAACCAGCGCTTCAGCAGGCCGCCGATCTCGCCGCTGCGATAGAGCCGCGACAGCGAGCGGTCGACCGCCAGGCGGAAGTCGGCATCGCGGCGCATCACGAGGCCATACGGTTCATAGCTGAACTGCGCATCGCCCAGTTCAAACTGCTTGCCCTCGCCGCGCACGATCGCCGTCGTCACCAGCACCGTACGGTCGGCCGCATAGGCGGTGGCAGTCTTGTCGGCGAGTGCCTTGATCGCATCGTCGTGATCCTCGACCTTGATCAGGCGCACACCGAGCTTGGCGGCGGCCACCAGTTCGTCGAGCAGCTTCTCGGTGGTCGTACCGCGCACGACGGCCACACGCTGCCCCTTGATGTCATCGATCGAGGCCGGCTTCTCGCCGGCGCGGAAGAGCAGGCCGGCGCCATCGACGAAGGTCATCACGCTGAAATCGAAATCGGCACGGCGGCTCAGGGTCTGCGTCGAGTTGCCGCATTCGAGGTCGATATCGCCGCGCTTCAGGGCTTCGAAACGGTTCTGGGCGCTAACCATCACCCAGCGCACATCGAGCTTGGCGATGCCCAGCTGCCGGGCGACCTCGTCGGCGACGATGCGGCAGAGATCGACGCTGTAGCCGTGCGGCTTGCCGTCGTTGCCCTGAAACGAGAAGGGCGGCGAGTTTTCGCGATAGCCCAGCTTGATCGTGCCGCTGTCCTTGATCTTCGCGAGCGTTGCGTCGGCCATCGCCGGCACGGCGACCGACAGTGCCGAAACGAATGCCAGGGCACCCAGGAGTCTTTTCTTCATCTGCTTGTCCTCTGTGGTTGGGGAAACGCTGTCAGTATGCTCCCAACATCGCGACTGGCGTCAACCCTCCACCCTGTTCGCAGGCTTTTGGCAAGCGCTGACGAAAATCTCAGGGTACGGGCGGCATGGCGATTTCATCGCTGCGGACAGCCCCCGCCGAAAACTCGCGGCACAAGGCCAGAAAGGCGGCGAGCGCGGCGCCATGATGCTTGTCGCGATGCCAGACGAAGTGGAAACCACGCCGGAGATCGAGCTCGGGGGTCGTCACCTCAACCAGACTGCCGCGCCGAAAGGCATCCTTCAGCGCCAGTCGCGAGATGCAGCCAAGTCCCAACCCACTCTCGACGGCACGCTTGATCGCCTCCGTGTGTTCGAGTTCGAGCCGAATCTGCAGTTCCGGCAGGTGGTGGCGAAAAGCCCGTTCGAAGGTGTCGCGCGTGCCCGAACCGGATTCGCGCAGGATCCACGGCTCGCGCAACAGGCGCGCCGTGCCGGCGCGGCGGCCGGCCAGCGGATGCGATGGCGCGCAGAACACGGCCAGTTCGTCCTCGATCCACGGCGTAACCGTCAGTTCGGGGTGCCGGCAATCACCCTCGACGAGCCCGAGATCGACTTCGTGGCTGGCCAGTGCTTGCAGCAACAGCGCCGTATTGCGCACGCTGAGCGCAACGCGCGCCTGCGGATGGCGGCGCAGGAACTCTGCGACGATCAAGGTGGCCAAATAGTTACCGATGGTGAGCGTGGCGCCGACAGCAAGCGCACCGATCGCGTCGTTGCCGCGCAGCATGGCCTCGACTTCCGCAGCCCGGTCGAGCAGTTCGATCGCTTTCGGCAGCAGCGAACGCCCGGTCTCGTTGAGATGGAGCGATTTGCCTACCCGGTCGAACAGTCGTCGTCCGGCCTGCCGTTCGAGTTCGGCGAGCGCGGTGCTGGCGGCGGATTGCGTAAGCGCAACCTCGCCGGCGGCTGCCGACACCGAGCCGTGACGGGCGATGGCGGCAAATATTTCGAGTTGGCGGAGCGTGAATCGCATATTTATAATTTCGATATTAATGATTCATAGAATCTGTTTTGCAGATACTACAGCAGGACCTAGACTATGCACACCCCAAACCCCGACAGACCAAACAAAATGAGCAAGTACGGCACCGAAACGGTCCTCGACGTCCGCCACTGGAACGACCGCCTCTTCAGCTTCCGCACCACGCGCGACCCCGGGCTGCGCTTCGATAACGGCCAGTTCGTGATGATCGGGCTGGAAGTCGAGGGCAAGCCGCTGACGCGTGCCTACAGCATCGCCAGCGCCAACCACGACGAGCACCTCGAATTCTTCAGCATCAAGGTGCCCGAAGGCCCGCTGACCTCGCGCTTGCAGCATCTGAAGAGCGGTGACCCGATCGTGGTCAGCAAGAAGCCAACCGGCACACTGGTATTGCGCGATCTGCGCCCGGGCCGCCGCCTGTGGCTGTTTGCCACCGGCACCGGGCTCGCTCCCTTCATGAGCCTGATCCAGGACCCGGAAGTGTACGAACGCTTCGAGCAGGTTATCCTCGTGCACGGCGTACGCTGGACACGGGACCTCGCCTATTCCGACTACATCGAGCACGAACTGCCCGCACACGAGTTCCTCGGCGAGCTGGTGCGCGACAAGCTGCGTTATTACCCCACCGTGACGCGCGAGCCGTTCCGCAACCAGGGCCGCATTCCCGATCTCATCGAATCCGGCAAGCTGCTGGCCGATCTCGGCCTGCCGCCGCTCGACCCGGCCGAGGATCGGGCAATGATCTGCGGCAGCGCGGCAATGAACCGTGCCATGTGCGAGCTGCTTGACGAACGTGGCTTCGAGGTGTCGCCGTACATCGGCGCACAGGGCGATTACGTGATCGAGCGCGCCTTCGTCGAAAAGTGACGGTGACGCGCGAGCGAGAAACGCGTCCTGCGGCGCGGCCTGCGGGCCGCACTTTCATTGGAAATCGCTCAACTGCCCTCGCCACGAAACAGTGCCGGCACCAGGGCATGCTTCTGCAGCAACCGGTAGAACTCGGTGCGGTTGCGGTCGGCGAGCCGTGCAGCATCGGAGACATTGCCGTCGGTCAGCTTGAGCAGTTGCACGAGATAATCCCGCTCGAAACGCTGCTTTGCCTCCGCGTAGCAGAGGACTTCGCAACTGCGCACCCGTAGCGCACGCTGCACCAGCGCCAGCGGAATCAGCGGCGAGGTCGCGAGCGCGCAGACCTGCTCGACCACGTTGTAAAGCTGACGCACATTGCCCGGCCACGAGGCTGTGGCCAGGGCCTGCAGCGCTTCGCTGGAAAAGCCGTTGAGCGGCTTGCGGTACTTGTCGGCGAGCAGTTGCAGAAAATGCGTCGCCAGCAGCGGAATGTCCTCGCGCCGCGCGTCGAGCCCCGGCAGCGTCAGGCTGACTACGTTGAGACGGTAGAACAGATCCTCGCGGAACTGCCCTTCGCGCATCGCCACGTCGAGATCGCGGTGCGTTGCCGAGAGGATGCGCACATCGATCGGCACTGCCTCGTTGGCACCGACCGGACGCACCACGCGTTCCTGCAGCACGCGCAGCAGCTTCACCTGCAGCGGCAGGGGCATGTCGCCGATTTCGTCGAGAAAGAGCGTGCCGCCATTGGCCGCCTGAAAGAGGCCGGTACGTCGCGTCACCGCGCCGGTAAACGCCCCCTTTTCATGGCCGAACAGCTCCGATTCGAGCAGCGCCTCCGGAATCGCGCCGCAGTTCACAGCGATGAAAGGCTTTTCCGCACGCGGGCTGGCGCGGTGGATCGCCCGCGCCAGCAACTCCTTGCCGCTGCCGCTCTCGCCCTGGATGAGCACGCTGGCATCGCTCGCCGCAACCAGCCGCGCCTCTTCCAGCAGTTCGACCATGCACTGGCTGCGACAGACGATTCCCGCGCGCCAGGCGCCGTCGCCATCGGCGTCGCCGGCCGCCGCGGTCGGTGCGAGAGCCAGCGCCTGACGGATCTTCTCCAGCAGCGCCTGGCTGTCGAAGGGTTTGGTCAGGTAGCCGGAAACACCACGCGCCGTCGCCGCCACTGCATCGGGAATGGTGCCGTGCGCCGTGAGCAGGATCACCGGCAGCGCCGGATGGTGCTGGCGCAACTCGTCGAACAGCGCGAGACCATCGCGCCCCGGAAGGCGCACGTCGCTCAATACCAGATCCGGTCGCTCGATCGCGACGCGCGACAGCGCCGCTTCCGCCGAATCGACCGCACTCACCCGATAGCCGCTCGAACGCAGGCGCATCGACAGCAGACGCAGCAGGTCCGGATCGTCATCGACCACCAGTACGTGCGCCGATGCGGGTTGCAGCAGGGTTGCCAGATTCATCGTGAATTCTCCTGAGGTGCGCGGGGCAAGGACGAGCGTGCCGGCAGGCTGCGTTCGATGGCGGTCAGCGCGTCGAGTTTTTCCTGCAGCTGGTCGCCGCGACGCTCTGTGTCGCGCAGTTGTTGTTCGAGGCGAAGGCGTTCGCCGTATTGCTCGTGCAAGAGTCGGGCCAGCGGCGCGAGGTTCGGTGCGGCCGGATGCGTGCTGCGCATCACCGCATCCAGGGCAGACTGTGCCTTGTGCAGGTCGGCCGGCCGCCCCTGGCCATACTGGATCGCCTGGCGCATCAGCAGGTAAGGATCACCGGCAACGCCGCGCTCACGCGTCGGCGGTGCCGGACTGCGTGCATTGCTGGCATAGAAGGCGAGCATCGCGCGCACCGGCGCTTCGTCGTGCGACAGGCACGGTCGCGCCAGTGGCTCCTCGATCTTCGGCGCAGGCGGATCCTCCGGCGGTGGCGGGGCCATCGTGGTGCACGCGGCGAGCAGCAACGACAAGGGGAGCAGCCAGCGGCTGTCAGTCTTCATAGGGAATTTCCATCCTGAAATGTGCGCCTGTTGCGGAAGGCACCAGATACGCGCGCCCTCCCTGTGCGATGGCGGCTTCGCGAACCAGCGACAGGCCGACGCCGCTGCCCGTATCGCTCTTGTGCGGACGCCGCTTGCCCTGCACGAAGGGGTCGAAGATACGATCAATATCAGCCGCTGCAACGCCCGGCCCCTGATCGATGCAATCGAAGAACAAGCTGTGCCCGGCATCAGTGCCGCATTCGACTTGCAGGCGAATCTCACCGCCTGGTGGGCTGAAGGCGATGGCATTCGAAAGAAGATTCGCAAGTGCCATACGCGTCTTGTCCGGATCAAGCCGTGCATACGCCACCGCACAGCCAACGACGATCCGCAGTTCATGTTTCTGCGCCTGCAACTGCTGTTCGGCAACGGCCGCAGCAAGCAGATCGCGGAGCGCGACCCGCTGCACCTGCGTGCGCACCACATCGAACACCGTGGCGTGGTAATTGAGGAGATCCTCGACCTGCCGCTGCAGGGCGCGCACGTTGTGGTCCAGAATCGCCAGCACCTCGCGCTGCTCGGGGCTCAACGCACCCAGCACCTGCTCCTGAAGCAGCGCAACACCTTCGCGCAGCGCCGCCAGCGGCGTCTTCAGTTCGTGCGACAGGTGCCGCAGCACGCGCGCCCGGTCCGCCTCCAGCTCCGACAGTCGCTGGATCAGCACCCGGCACAGTTCGGTATTCGGTGCCTGCAGCCTATGGCTCATACGGCAACTCCACGCGGAAATGCGCGCCGCGCGCCGACGGCATCAGAATCACCTTGCCCCCCTGCGCCGCTACCAGTTCGCGCACGATGGACAGACCGACGCCACTGCCCGGCGGCGCCCATTCGGGCCGTCGCCGACCCTGCACGAAAGGCTCGAAGATGCGCTCGGCATCTGCCTGCGCGACACCGGGACCCTCGTCGATGCAGTCGAAAAACAGGTGTCCGTCGACAACACTCGCAGCAAGCCGGATTTCACCACCTTCGGGGCTGAAGATGATGGCGTTCGAAAGCAGGTTGCCCAGTGCAATACGCATCTTGTCGGCATCGAACAGTGCCTGCCGCCGCTCGGCCTCCGTGGTCACGCGCAGGGCGCGCGCCTGCGCCTGCAGGCATTGGTCGTCGCCCACCGACTGCAGCAACTCACCGAGCTGCACGCGGCGGCGCTTGAGGTGCCCGGCGTCGAACACCGTGGCGTGATAGTTCAACAGCGCCTCGATCTGGCGCTGCAGGGCGCGCGAGTTGTGTTCGAGGATCTTCGCCACTTCGCGTTGATCGTCGGTGAGTGGCCCGGCGACCTGCTCCTGCAGCAGCGACACCCCCTCGCGCATCGCGGCGAGCGGCGTCTTCAGTTCGTGCGAGACGTGACGCAGCACACGGACACGGTCAGCTTCAAGCGCGGCAAGACGCTGGCGCAGCCAGTCCATGCGCTGCCCCAGTCGCTGCAGATCGTCGGGACCGCGAATCTCGATCGGCAGATCGAACTGACCGGCACCGAGACGCTCGATAGCGCTCTCCAGCGCCGCGACCGGCCGCACCAGCCACCAGCCGATCAGCAGCGCAATGGCCAGCGCTGCGGCCACGGCCCCCAGGACCTGTGCCGTCAGCTGGCGCCGGTTGCCTTCGAGCTCGGCGAGCAGGCGCGCATTCTGCGCATCTATCCACTGGCGCCCGCGATCGGCGAGGGCGACATTGTGCAGCCCGATCTCGGCCAGTGCCGCGAGCGTTCCGTCTCGATCATTCGCTTCCAGTGCCAATGCTGCGCTGTCACCGGCCTTCAACCAATCACGTGTGATCGCTGCGAAGTCGCTGCCTCCCGCTGTCTGCAGGCGTCCGAGGAGCGCACGCGACGCTGCGAGCAAGGTATTGAAACGCACCAGCAGGTCGGGCTCGCGCAGGACCAGATACTGCCGGGCGCTGCGTTCGAGATCGACGCTGCGTTCGGAAAGCTGCTGGACATCCGCCGTCATCTGCACAGCCTCGCTCGCCGCCGCCCGGCTCTGCGCGGCGAAGCGATCAAGGATCAGCAGCCCGCGCCAGGCGGCCGCACCGAGCAGCAGCGAAACGAGCAGGAAGCCGAGCAACAGGCTGCGACGAAAGGAAAGATGTTGCATTGTGGAGGGTTCGAATGATGCGGCGCAGTCTAGGCGGCGCCCGTCCATACGGGCAAACCGTCGTGGAAAGGCGACACTATAAATCATCGGTAAATCAATGCCATAGCGAGTCACCTCAGTTTTTCGTCGGGTGCGGGCAACGGCCCGGTATCTGCGGAAACAAGTGCCCGCGCTCGCGGAATGCGCGCAACAATTTGTTTCGTATGGTTTTTTTCACCACGGATTGATGCTGGCACGCGATTTGATAGGACAACGGACCCTCAACTCTCTGGAGTCCATTGGATGTTCAACAAACCCAGCAGCCCCTTCGCCAAGCCGCAGCCCCAACCCGCCCGCAGCAGCGCCATCCCGAGCAATGCGCAGACGGCCAACCCGGCTCCGCCGCACCTGCCGCAGAGCGCCGCTGGCCAACGCCTGCCCGTTGCAGCGCAACCCGAAACCGAGCGCCGGCCGGCCGGTGAGAGCGAGAGCGGCAGCCGCCTGATCGTCGGTCCCGACGTCAAGCTGAAGAGCGCCGAAATTCTCGATTGCGACACACTCGTCGTCGAAGGTCGCGTCGAGGCGACAATGGACAGCCGCGTCATCCGCATCGCCGAGCGCGGGCTCTACACCGGCAAGGTCAGCATCGACATTGCCGAGATTCACGGCCATTTCGAGGGCGAACTGACGGCGCGCAGCCAGTTGCTGATCCACGCCACCGGCAAGGTCAGCGGCAAGGTGCGCTACGGCAAGATGCTGATCGAGGAAGGCGGCCAGATTTCCGGCGAAATCCGCTCGCTCGCCGAGGAAGAAGCGGCCAGCCACCGGCCACGCCCGGAAATCCTCGCCACCGTGAAGACTGCAGTTAACGCCTGAACGTCCGGGGCAACATCCAACGCTTCTGTCCCCCTGGCGCCGCGGGTACCAGCGCCCTCTCCTCCGTCTCGACCCGCGGCGCATCTTTTTTTTCTTCCCGGATTGCCTGCACAAGACCGCCGGCATGACGCGCTACAATGGCGCCCTCCAGCCTCCGCACAGGAATGCGCCATGTCCGCGAACCTCATCCTTTCCGTGATCGGCGACGACCGCCCGGGACTCGTCGAATCGCTCGCCACCGCCATCGCCACGCATCAGGGCAACTGGCTCGAATCCTCTATGGCCCACCTTTCCGGCAAGTTCGCCGGCATCGTGCGCGTCGCCGTCCCCGAGTCGCAGGTCGAAGCGCTCAAGGCCGCGCTCGCCGCCCTGCCCGGCCTGCGGGTAGGCACGGAAGACGCAGCGGCTGTACCGCGCGGTGGCGAACGCCGACTGAAGCTTTCGCTGGTCGGCCACGACCGTATCGGCATCGTGCGAGAAGTCTCGCAGGTGCTCGCCCGTCACGCCGTGAACGTCGAATCGCTGAACACCCACACCGCCAGCGCGCCGATGTCCGCTGACATCCTCTTCCATGCCACCGCGGAACTGACCGGCGCCGCCAGCCTTGATGCGCTGGCACTGATAGCCGATCTCGAACGCCTCTCCAACGACCTGATGGTCGACATCAATCTCGACGAAAGCATTCGCCGCTAGTCGCTCGATGGCCATTGAAATCCGCATGCCGAAGTACCCGGAGTGCTGGTCCACCTGCGGCCAGTGCGCCGCCGGTGACATCTTCGTTCTCGAAGTCTTCGTCAAGCCTGGCGATCATCTTGAGTGCGACGACAACATCATCACCATCGAAACCGGCAAGGTCGCGCTCGACATTCCCTCGCCCTACGCAGGAACCGTGGCCGAGGTCCATGTCGAGGTGGGCGACCAGCCCAACGAAGGCGCCCTGCTGATCACGCTGGATCGCGACAAGATCGGCTAAAAAAATCCGCGACGACCCTGGGAGCAGGGCCGTCGCGGAAAGGCACGGAGGAATGCTGTGCGCGCCGCTCGTCAGGCGAAGATGAAGTCGGACTGGCTGACGCTGTTGCTGTTGATGCCCTGCAGAACGATCTCGTCGGCGCCGAAGCTGATCACCGTATCGACCCCGACCTGCGCCACCGTCAATGCGCCAAAGTCGCTCGCGCCGCTGCCGCGCAGATCGATGCGGTCATAGTTGTCGCGATAGTCAGCCACCGTATCGCGTCCCCAGCCGACGGCATCAAAACTGAAAACGTCGCGTCCGCTACCACCGTAGAGCAGATCGTTGCCACCACGGCCGGCAAGCACGTCGTTGCCGCTGTCGCCGCGAATCACCTCGGCACCCGCGCTGCCGAACACCGTGTCATTTCCGCCGCCGGCATCGATGACCACATGGCCGGACAATGTCGTCGCGCTGAAATCCAGCGTGTTCGCATTCCAGTCGCCAAGCAGGCGGCCCTGCCCGCTCAGCCCTGAAAAATCGATCAGCTCGATACCGTTACTCGCCGAGAAGGCTGTCAGCCCAACGTCCACCGTGCTGCCGATCGCGACGATGGCGTCGTTTCCTTCGCCGCCGGAATAGCTGTCCCAGCCCTCGAAACCAGCGAACTTGTTGCCGCCGATGCGGAACACATCGTTACCCGCGCCGCCATTGACGACATCATTGCCCTTATCGGCATGGATTGTGTCGTCGCCGGCACCGCCATCGATGGTCTGGTTGCCCCATCCGCCTCCTTCAATCGTATCGTTGCCGGCACTGCCGACGATCGTGTCGTTGCCGCCGCCGCCGTTGATCAGCACATTGCCGACCAGCGTCGTTGCGCTGAAGTCGAGGCTGTTTGCGTTCCAGTCGCCGAGCAGGCGGACTTGAGCGCTGGCGCCCGAGCCATCGATTACCTCGATCCCGTTGGCGGCAGAGAACTCCTTCAAGCCGATATCGACGCTCGTTCCCATCGCTGCGATCGTGTCGCTGCCCTCGCCGCCATCGTAGCGGTCGTACCCTTCAAAGCCGCTCGCCTTGCTGCCGGCAACACGGAAGGTATCGTTCCCCGAGTTGCCGGATAGAGCATCGTTTCCGCTGCCGCCATAGACGAGATCGTCGCCGCTTCCTGCATCGATTGTGTCGTTGCCCCAGCTGCCGTAGATCAGGTCGTTGCCGCCCCCTGCCCGCACGCTATCGTCGCCGCCGCCGGCATTGATCTGCTCCTTGTCGTCGCTGCCGGAAATTGCGTTGGCGGCGCCGTCGCCGTTGACCAGAACGGCTTCGTTGTAGAAGAAATTGAGCCAGCTCGCGACATCGGCAAGCGATGCATTGGCATCGCCATCCTCGTTCAGGAAGCGGTCTCCCTGAATCTCGAAACCCATGTGGTAGATGCCGTCGGCGACCGTATTGACCAGATTCTTGCCGAAGTAATTGGTGCTCGCACCGTCGTTCTGGACCAGATGGAAACCGGTTTCGGCCCCACCCTCGTCGTCCCCGTGCAGGGCTGTCCAGTGAGCGAGCAGATCGGCATCGCCCCGAATCGAGGCATTCATCGCCCGCAGATCCTCGGCCGTGATCCAGCCATCGGCATTGGCGTTCGTCGCCGCGATCTGATCGACGATGATGTGGTTGAACTCATCGGCGTATTTCGCGCCGTCGTTGATGTCACCCGCATTCGTATTCTTCGCCAGCCCGGTATCGCTCTTGATGACATCCACAATGCGATCGAGGCCGGTGCCGGTGGTCGACTGATCGGCGTAAAAATAGGTCATCCAGTCCGCCACGTCATCGAGCGTCGCGTTTTCGTCGCCATCCTCGTTGAGCAGCCGCCCGTTCTGGATCTCGAAGCCGAGGTGATAAATGCCATCAGCCACGGTATTGACGAGGTTCTGCCCGAAGTACTTGGTACTGGCACCGTCGTTCTGAACGAGATGGAACCCGGTTTCCGCTCCCCCCTCGTCGTCGCCATGCAGTTCGGTCCATTGCGCAATACGCCCGGCGTCGGCGCGGATGAATGCGTTGAGCGCAACCACCTCGTCGGCTGAAATCCAGTTATCCGCACCGGCGCCCGTCGCCGAGAGTGCGTCGAGAATCATGTGGTTCATCCCGTTTGCAGCATCCGCGCCGGCGGCGATATCGGCATCCGATATGCGGCAGTCCAGCCCCTTGTCGGCCATGATCAGGTCACTGACGCGATCGAGCCCGGTGCCGGTCGTCGAATGGTCGGTCCAGAACTGCGACAACCATTCCGACATTTGCTGCAGGGAGGCATTCGCATCACCATCCTCATTGAGGAAGTTGTTGCCCTGGATCTCGAACCCAAGGTGATAGACGCCGTCAGCGACGGTATTCACCAGATTCTGGCCACGGTATTGCGTCGTCGATCCATCGTTCTGCACAAGATGGAAACCGGTTTCGCTTCCCCCTTCATCATCGCCGTGCAGCGATGTCCATTCGGCCAGATGATTGGCGCGGATGTACTGATTCATTGCCACCACCTCATCAACCGAGAACTTGCCGTCCGCCCCGGCACCGGTCGCATTGGCAGCTTCGACGATCAACTGGTTGAGCTGGTTGGCATACGAGGCGCCGTGCGTGATGTCGCGTCCGTCGGTTGCCCCGGCCAGCCCGTTGTCGCCGTAGATGAATTGAACGAACTGGTCAAGCCCGGTGCCGGTGGTACCCGGAACCGGCTGCGCCAGCGAGTAGGTCTTGATCGTTCCACTGCTTCCTGAACCTGGCATGTCCATCTCCTTGTAGTAGCGGGCGCGCACCGGTGCGCAACGCCCGGAATGTCGAACGGATCTCCCTACGTCGGCCAACCAAGAGGTGGCCTCTGCCGGTGCTTCAGATGCGCTGCGAGAAGTGCGCAGGATTCTTGCTCTATCCACTACGCAAGTGACATGCCCGCACCGAAGATTTCTGAAGTTTTCTTTTTAAATCAATAACAAGAGGCTCGGACGCAGGCGTACGCGGAGCCGATTGCGGGGCAGAGCCTGTCGGGCAAAAGCGACAGAAAATGCCACGTGGATTTTTAATCGATTGAATGCAAGGGGAATTTTTATGTCGCATAACCACGACAGACGAGCAGGCACCATGCACTCCCTGTTCCGCCAGTTCCGGCCCTTCTTTCTCTACGCCGGCCTGTTCAGTGCTGCCATCAACCTGCTGCTCCTGATGCCGTCGCTCTACATGCTGCAGGTGTTCGACCGTGTCATCAGCAGCCGCAGTGGCGAAACGCTGACCATGCTGACACTCGCCACCGTTGTAGCGCTGGGCATGATGGCGCTGCTCGAAGCATTGCGCGCACGCCTCCTCTCCGCTGCTGCAGTGGCCATGGATGCGCAGATCGGTCCGCAGGTACTCGATGGCCTTCTCGGCGAGGCTGCACGTGCCGGCGGAAGCGATTATGTCCATGGCCTGCGCGATGTCGCCACGCTGCGCAGCTTCTTTACCGGCAGCGGCATCTTTGCGCTCTTCGACGCCCCCTGGCTGCCGTTCTATGTGCTGATCGCCTTTCTCTTTCACCCCCTGCTCGGAACGATTGCACTCATCGGCGCCGTCGCATTGCTGGCGCTGGTCGTCGTCAACGAAAGGCTCTCTCATGCCGGGCTCGACCGCCTGGCAGCCGATGCACGGCAGTCGACCCGCTATATCGATGCCAGCCTGCGCAATGCCGAAGTCGTGAGTGCCATGGGCATGCTGCCGGCGCTCACACGACGCTGGATGGCGCTCAACGGCGCCGTCGAACAGCGCCAGTTGGAAAGCGGCCGGCTCGCCGCGCGCATGAACGGCACGAGCAAGTTCCTGCGCCAGTTCGTGCAGACTGCGATGCTCTGTGCCGGCGCCTGGCTGGTGATCGGGCAACACGTCAGCGGCGGCGTGATGATGGCAGCGACCATCATTCTCGGTCGCGCACTGGCCCCCGTCGAAATGCTGATCGGCGGCTGGCGCGGACTGATCGAAGCCCGCAGCGCGTGGCAGCGCCTCGATGACCTCCTGCAGCGACGTCGCAGCAGGGAACACAACACTGCCCTGCCGCGACCGAGCGGCCAGATCGCCGCCGAGCGCCTGGTATTCAACTTGCCCGACAGCGAGAAAGCGATCATCAAGGGCGTGAGCTTCGAACTCCAGGCGGGCGAGTCGCTCGGATTGATCGGCCCCAGCGCCGCCGGAAAATCAACGCTGCTGCGCCTGCTGCTCGGTATCTGGACGCCCTGTTCGGGCGTGGTCCGCGTCGACGGCGCAGACATCGACAGCTGGCCGCGCAGCCGCCTCGGCAAGTACATCGGCTACCTGCCGCAGGACGTCGAACTCTTCTCCGGAACCATCGCCGAGAATATCGCCCGCCTCGGCGAGCCAGACCCGCAAACCGTGATCGCCGCCGCACAACGCGCCAACGCGCACGAAATGATCCTGCGCCTGCCGCAGGGCTATGACACCGAAATCGGCGAAGGCGGCACAGCCCTGTCCGGCGGACAGCGTCAGCGTATCGGCCTTGCCCGGGCGCTCTACGGCAAGCCGCGCATCGTCGTCCTCGACGAACCGAATGCCAATCTCGACGGCGAAGGCGAAGCGGCGCTCACCGAGGCCCTGGCCGCCTTGCGCCAAAGCGGCGTGACCTTGATTGTCGTCTCGCACCGCCCTTCGCTGCTCGCCGGTGTCGACAAGCTGCTGATACTGAAGGATGGACGGGTCGAACTGTTCGGGCCACGCAGCGAAGTCCTCTCTCGCCTGACGCGCGGTGCCGTCCCACCACCATCGTCGATGCCGCAACCCGCCGCTGCCAGGAGAGCATGATCATGCACAGCACTGAAATCACCCTGCACCCCATCGGCAATATCGCGGCGAACGACGCCCGCCGCGCGATCCGCCTCGGCAGCATCGCAATCATGCTCGGCTTTGTCATCGGCGGCGGCTGGCTGGCGCTGGCACCGATTGCCGGCGCGGTCATCGCACAGGGCGCCGTCAAGGTCGACATGAACCGCACGACGCTTCAGCACCAGGAGGGCGGCATCGTCAAGGAGATTCTCGTGCGCGACGGCGATCGGGTTAAGGCCGGGCAAACCCTGCTCGTACTGGGCGATGTTCGCGTCGATGCCGCCTACGAATCGCTGCGCACCCAGCGCGATTCGGAAGCTGCTCGGCATGCCCGTCTCGATGCCGAACGAGCGCTTGCCGAACGCCCAGTCTTCCCCGCTGATCTGACGGCGCGCGCGACAGACGATGCCAAGGTCACGGAAGTACTGCGTCGAGAGGAAGCCCTGTTCAGCGCGCGCCGGCAGACGCTCGTCGAACAGAAGCGGCTGCTCGAACAGCAGGTGCGTGAAGCCGAAGAGGAAGTGACCGCACTACGCCGACAGATTGGTGCCGCCTCACGCGGGCTTTCGCTGCAACGCGAAGAGCTGGAAGCCAACCGCCGGCTGATGGCACAGGGTTTTGTCGGAGCCATGCGCGTGAAGAGCGTCGACCGCGCTGCAGCCGACTACGAAGCCCGCATCGGCGAGCACCAGGCAGAACTCGCCAAGGCGCGGCAACGCAGCAGCGAGCTCGCCTTGCGTGCAAAAACGCTCGAAAACCAGTTCATGCAGGCGGCCGCCGACGAGCTGAAGGAGAGTGCCAACAAGCTCTTCGACCTCGACGAACGCCTGCGCCCGACGCGCGACGCCGCCGAACGGCAGCGCATCGTGGCGCCGATCGGCGGCGAAATCGTCGATCTCCGGGTCACCAGTCCGGGCGCCGTGATCGGGCCACGCGACCCCCTGCTCGATATCGTTCCCAGCAACGGCAAGCTGATCCTCGAAGGGCACATTCGTCCGGAAGACATCAACCATGTCGCTGTCGGCAGCGCTACCGATATTCGTCTGACCGCCTTCAAGTCGCGCCTGACGCCGGTCGTTGGCGGAAACGTCATTTATGTCTCCGCCGATCGCCTCGTCGAACGCGGCAGCGGCATGCCTTACTACACCGTGCACGTCGATGTCGACCCCGCGGAATTGAAGCGCGCCGGAGAGCTTCGCCTGCAGGCCGGCATGCCGGTCGAGCTCTTCATCAAGACCAGCGAGCGGACCCCGCTGCAGTATCTGCTCGACCCGGTGCTCGCCTTCGTCACGCGCTCTCTGCGCGAACCCTGACCGCGCTTGTGTCAGAATGACGCCCCGTAGCCTTCTCCTGTGGCCGCTGCCGGCCCCTTCGTACCCCATGAGCGAAATCTGGATCGCCATCGTCATCTGCGTCGTCATCGTGCTCAGCGGCGCCCTGCCGCTGCTGCGCGACCGCCATCAGCAGCGCACACCGCTGCCGCCGCGCCCGGACACGCTGCGCGACTGGCACAGCGAGGAGACACTGGAAAACTGGCGCGACAAGAAATGAGAGGCCGAGCATGGCAAAGAAACCGACGCACATGAGCTACGAAGAGCATCTCGACGAAGTCACCACGCAGATCACCGAGATCTACACCGTCGAGGATGAGGAAGCGATCCGCATGGTCATGGCCGCACAGGAGGACGAATACTTCAGCGGCCACGACGACGATCCAACCATCTGCACGCTGGAACGCGCCGGCATCGACGCCCGTTGGGTGTTCAAGAACTACAACCGCAAGGCACAGCGCCGTGCGAAGGGCAGCGAAAACGCCTGACCAGATTTGGCGTGGATGCAACCCGCTGCAAGGCCTCCAGGTCCGCTGGCGGGTACCGGAATTCCGGGTGCGGGGCTGACGCTTCTTCCTTTCCGCCAGCCCCGGATGCGAAGCGCCGCAATCACTCCCGCGGGCGCACGACGGTGTAGCGCCCTGGTGCCATCACGCCGTTCGGATCCAGCAGCGATTTCAGGCCACGCACGAGCGCCGCGCTGCCGCTTTCCTCACCGACGGCAATCTGATCCATGTAGTCGACACCCAGCCGATACGGCGGCCAACCCATGCGCAGGCCGGTATCGACGAGATCGCGATAACAGCGTCGTGCACGCGCCACCTCGTCGGCCTGTGCCGGATCGAAGAGCAGCGGGATGGTTGCCGATAGCACACGCGGCGAACGCGAGGTGACTGCGAGCAGCGGATCGAAGCCGTGACGCGCCAGCACCTCGCCGATGATCTCGCGATAGCGGCGAACCGCCTGCGGGGTGAACGGCAACAGTGGCGCATACCAGAGGATCCCCTGCCCGTCGCGCGCCGGGTTCGATGCCACGTCGAGCGGACGCGGCGTCCCCTCCAGCGCATAGGCGATGCGCAAAAACGCCGTGATCGGTACGCCTTCGACCGTACCCAGCGCATTGACCAGCGCCCCGAGATGCCTGCGCAGACTGGGGAACCAGCTGCCCGGCAACACGCGGAAAATACGCTGCAGGCGGCGCACGTCCCCGGTACGGAAGCTCCAGACGCGGCAAGCACGAAGGCGCTCTCGGATATCGTGCACGGCACCGCGTACCGAGCGGCTGGACCCGTAGAGCGTACCCAGTCCCGTCCAGCACGAGATGCGCCTACGTTGTACTTCGGTTTCGAGATGCGCGGCGCGCTCGCTCCCGCGCCGGGTAGTCGCCAGTGGCGCGTCGGGCTGGGTAGCGAGTATGCGCTGGCCGTTCATCATGATCACGCCGCCGATGCCCGGAATCTCCTCCACCAGACGCGAGAGCGTGGGCTGCGCAGCCTCGAAGGCGGCATCGGAGGCCCATTCGAAAATAAGGATTCGGCAATCCTCGGGCACTCTTGCCAGCTGCACCGTTGCCTGCGTCACGATGCCGAAGCCGCTCTGGCGCAACAGCCCTCCCCAGTAGGCGCCGGTGCCGAAGCGCCAGCGCTCGGCCAGATCGCCACAATTCAGCTCGCGATAGATGTGCCGGAACGGCGTTCCGTTGGCCCAATACCCCTCCACCTCGGCTACTGCCTCAAAGTGATCGGTGATCGGCGTCAATCCATAGCCGCCATCCAGCGCATTGCCGAGTATGTTGCCGTTGGGGCCGACACCCGTGGTGGGCACCAGCAGCTTTGCCCCGGCGCGGCGGATGGCCGCAGCGAGATCGTGCTGCGTTACGCCGGGCTGGATGCGTGCGATCGCTGCCTCACTGTCGATTTCGACGCGCCGTAATGGCGAGAGGTCAACAATCACGCTGCCGGCAAGGACCGGCTGCGCGGTACCGTAACCAAAATTGCGACCACCGCTGATCGGCCACAGCGGCACCCCGTGTGCATTCGCCTCGCGCAGGATGCTCGGCACAGCCGCCACCTCGGTGACGCGCACGGCGCCGGCGGGGTAGCGCTCGGCACCACCGGTATCCATGCAATAGGCTGCGAGGTCGCCGCTATCATCAATGATGGTGGCGCCGACAACGGCCTTGAGCGATGCGAAGAAAGCTTCATGCATGACAGACTCCTCATGTGGTTTAGAAATGGAATCGCCATGAAATATGAATATCCGTCAAACGCCAACGTCATCTCAAACACGGACTGGCGGGCAGGACTCTCACACGGAGCGCCTGACAATGCCGCCGATCTCCGCCAAACACGCCAACTCGGCTAGAATTGCGCACTTTGCGGTACGCCTCTTTGCCGCACCCAACCGTATTCACTCGCACCCTCGAAAACCATGGCCCAATACGTAATGTCGATGCTCCGCGTGAGCAAGGTTGTCCCGCCCAAGCGGCAGATCATCAAGGACATCTCGCTGTCCTTCTTCCCCGGCGCCAAGATCGGCCTCCTGGGCCTCAACGGCGCCGGCAAGTCGACCGTGCTCAAGATCATGGCCGGCGTCGAAAAGGAATACGAAGGCGAGGTGCAGTGGCAGCCCAACCTGCGCATCGGCTATTTGGCACAGGAGCCGCAACTCGACCCGAACAAGACCGTGCGCCAGGAAGTGGAAAGCGCACTCGGCGAAGTGATGCAGGCCCAGGCCAAGCTGGAAGAGGTATACGCCGCCTACGCGGATGAAAACGCCGACTTCGACAAGCTGGCCGAGGAACAGGCGCGGCTGGAGGCGATCATCGCCACCGCCGGCGCCGACACCGAGCACCAGATGGAAATCGCCGCCGACGCACTGCGCCTGCCGGACTGGGAAGCCAATATCGGCAAGCTCTCCGGCGGCGAGAAGCGCCGCGTCGCGCTGTGCAAGCTGCTGCTCGAAAAGCCCGACATGCTGCTGCTCGACGAACCGACCAACCACCTCGACGCCGAATCGGTCGAGTGGCTCGAACAGTTCCTCGTGCGCTTCCCCGGCACCGTCGTCGCCGTCACCCACGACCGCTACTTCCTCGACAACGCCGCCGAGTGGATCCTCGAACTCGACCGCGGCGAGGGCATCCCCTGGAAGGGCAACTACTCCTCGTGGCTGGAGCAGAAGGAAGCCCGCCTGGAGACGGAAGCCAAGCAGGAAGGCGCCCGCATGAAGGCGATGAAGCAGGAACTGGAATGGGTGCGCAGCAACCCGAAGGCCCGCCAGGCCAAGAGCAAGGCGCGTATCGCCCGCTTCGAGGAAATGTCGAGCGTCGAATACCAGAAGCGCAACGAAACGCAGGAAATCTTCATCCCCGTCGCCGAGCGCCTCGGCGGTCAGGTCATCGAATTCAACGGCGTCTCGAAAGCCTTCGGCGACCGCCTGCTGATCGACAACCTCAGCTTCGCCGTCCCGCCCGGCGCCATCGTCGGCATCATCGGCCCGAACGGCGCCGGTAAATCGACCCTCTTCCGCATGATCACCGGGCAGGAAAAGCCGGATTCGGGCGAGGTCGTGATCGGCCAGACCGTGAAGATGGCCTACGTCGACCAGAGCCGCGAGAACCTTGCCTCCGAGAAGACGGTGTTCGACGAACTCGCCGAAGGCCGCGACATCCTGCAGATCGGCAAGTTCGAGATGCCCAGCCGCGCCTATATCGGCCGCTTCAACTTCAAGGGCGCCGACCAGCAGAAGATCGTCGGCAAGCTCTCCGGCGGCGAACGCGGCCGCCTGCACCTCGCCAAGACGCTGATGACCGGCGGCAACGTGCTGCTGCTCGACGAACCGTCGAACGACCTCGACGTCGAAACCCTGCGCGCGCTGGAAGACGCCCTGCTCGAATTCGCCGGCAGCGCGCTCATCATCTCGCACGACCGCTGGTTCCTCGACCGCATCTGCACGCATATCCTCGCGGCCGAAGGCGACTCGCAATGGAGCTTCTTCACCGGCAATTACCAGGAATACGAAGAAGACAAGAAGAAGCGGCTCGGCGAAGAAGGCGCCAAGCCGAAGCGGATCCGATATCGGCCGATCACCCGCTGAACGTCAGCGCCCCCAAAAACCCGCCCGTTCCGACCGGCGGGTTTTTTGTGGGTTTCATTGTTGCCGTTGTCATGATTCACCAGTAAGCTTTCCGCATGCCGCACTTGCCATATTCCATATGCGGTTGTGGCACCGCACATAGGAGTAGAAAGCTGATGGCAATGGATTTTGGCGGACGCAACCAATGCATTTGCGGCAAACCGCGACAGCGGGAAAACGTGGTCTGTTCCCGTGCGGAACTGCGCGACTTCGTGCCGCAAGCTGAAGATCGACTGAAAGCGGGCAGAGGGCGGGACGCAAACCCGGCCAGGCAACTGCCGGGGATAATTCGCCACTGGAACCAACCATGAGCACCGACCGCTTTGCACACAAGGCTGGAAGCTACGAGCAGAACAAGAGCCGGGTGGACAATGTCGCGAACATCGCGGACTGCGTGTTGGGCGCGATCGAATTCGACCGCACGATGCATGTGATGGATTTCGGCTCCGGCACCGGCCTGCTGCTGGAAAAAATCGCTCCGCGCGTCGGCAAGATCACGGCAGTCGATATTTCAAAGTCGATGAACCGGCAACTCGACGCGAAGCGGAACCGGCTGGGATGCGCGCTCGACATCCTCGAAATCGATCTTGAGGAATCGAGCGTGCCGATCCGGGTCGACGGCATCGTGTCGTCGATGACGATGCATCACGTCAGAGACATCGGCGCGATGTTCGCGAAGTTCCGTTCGATGGTCAGAGCCGGCGGCTTCATCGCGATTGCCGACCTCGACAGCGAGGACGGCACCTTCCATGCCGAGGATACGGGTGTCTTCCATCACGGCTTTGACCGCGAAACGTTCGCGAAAGCGGCAACCGACGCGGGATTCAGCGTTTCACGGCTGATCTCGGCAAGCGTGGTTCATAAGCCTCAAGGCAATTACAGTGTTTTCCTGCTTACCGCTATCCGGCTTGGAGCAAAATAGGCCACCTACGTAATTCAACATTCCACCGGTCGTTGCGCAATATCGCTGCACAGTACCGATGAATTTATACGTTTATGATGCTTCCAGATCTCGCCACCACAAAGCTCGTTCTATCCAGGTCAGCGCTTGCGCTCCTCGCCACAACCCTGCCCCTCTTCGCACAGGGAGCCTGGATTGATGCCAAAGGCACGCCGCAGCCAGATACAGAGAGCATGCGCAGCGCCGGTGATTTCGGGGTGCAGATCGTGCTAACTGCCGACGAAGCGCAGTTCCGCCGCGCCTGGAACTCGCAGAAGACGCCGCCGAAGCTGAGCACAACGAACAATGCACGAGTCGGCGATACCGTTTCGGCCATGCTTGTATTCCATGGCTGCACACCCGCGCGAACGGGAAATTGCGATGTCACCGCCGAGTTTGAGGTGGATGAGCCGAACGGCAAGAAGGTTGCTGCCGGCAGCGGCCCACTCTGGTCGTCCAAACCGATGCCGCCGGGCATGCTGCAACTTGGACTGGCGAGCCTTGCGATTGGGTTCGACAAATATGACGCTCCGGGTGACTACAAGGTAACGGCCAAAGTGAAGGACAAGGTTTCCGGACACGCCATTTCTGTCACGGCAAGACTTAATCTGTCCCGGTAGTTCAGGATCGTCCCGAACACCCGCATCGCAACAGGCGTGGGCAGATTCTCCACCGACGAAACGTCATCTGTCATCGGCCCACAGGCGCGGAAATGACGCAGCCGATCAAGGATCATCGAGATTCCCGGCACGGAGCAGGTACAAAGAAAAACCCGCTCGCAACGACGAGCGGGTTTCATCAGGGGCCCCTGAAATCGATATCAGGGGCCTGGATTTGCTGCGGTTCAGGCTGGTTTGGCAGAACGGCAGCGACGCAATCCGATAAAACCCATGCCGGCCATGAGCAGTGCCCAACTCTCGGGTTCAGGCACTGCGGCGATCGCGACATTGTCGAGGCCCGTGGTTTCGACGACACCGTTCACGTACTCGCCGCGGATGCGGAGAGCGGTGACGTTACCCAGCACGCTGGAAAAATCCGCGGCCGTTGCCTCGGCACCGGTATGCGAGCCCATGCGCCAGCCCTGGCCGACACCCAGCGTGCTGACGACGTGCGTCCAGCTTTCGCCGGGGTTGTCTGCCGCGCGCCAGGCGAGAACGCTCGATCCGTTGTAGATCAGCACGTCGGCGTCGTCCCGCCAGGCGCTGCTCGGATTGTTCGGCGTGTAAAAGGTGTCGAAGGTGATGGTGCCGCCAAGATAGGCAGTAAGGTTGCCGTGGAACGCGGCGGGCGCATCGAAATAGAACGAGTTGCCGCTGGGGTCGGCAGCACTGATGTATCCACCGGAGACACCGCCCGACGCATGGTGCGTGACCGCGAATGTACTCAGGACGGACAGGTAGCTGCCGCTACCGGGAAGATCGACGGCCTGCCAGCCGCCGCTGCCGGCAGAGAAATCCTCGCGGATGTCGGCACTGGCCACGCCAGCGGCGAGCGCAATCGAGGCAGCTGCGAGTGACTTGATGAAAACGGAGGTATGCATCGTGACTCCTTTCGTGGGGTGTTGGGGAGGGCCGCTGCATCGTAATCCGGATCAATGCCATTGGCAATGCCTTTGGCATTGACCTGGATCGCTGCACCACGATACACGTCAGTGTGTATGCCGCGGCTTGGATCACCGCGCCACCATCACCCCCTTCGGCGCAAAACTCGCCCGCCGCAACTCGCGGATGCGCATCGTGCCGCCCTCGCCTTCGACGGCACCTTCGACCAACTCGTAGCCCATCAGCGCGATCACGCGCTTGCCGATGAAGAGCGGGCGCGAGTTGCCGTACCAGTCGACGCAGGAAGCGCGGCAGCCGTCGTTGGCGTCCGCGCTCGCCTGCGCTTCGAGCGCGCCGATCTCGCCGAGCTTCAGCCCGCTGTTGCGCAGGAAGAGCACGGCGGCCGATTCCTGCCGCAGTTGCCGATGCCCCGGTTCGCCGCCGCCGCGCACCGGCAGGCCAAGGAGACCGCTGTCGGCCGTGTCCGCCTTGTAGAAGAAACCGTGACTGCGCGTTTCGCCCTGTGCGGCGTCGGCGCGCACGTAGCGCGAGGCGACGCTGGCGCTCTTGCCGTTCGGCGCCAGGCGGATCGCTGAAAAATGCAGGTCCGGCCCGTTGCCGCCGACGATGAGCGCGTGCGCGCCAAGCGCTTCGATCCGGTCTACGCCGTGCGTCAGCGCCAGCGCTTGCGCCTCGCCCGCCTCGGCAAAGCGCAGCGCAAAGAGTTGCGCGTCGCTTGCCGCCCTTGCCCGGCCCCAACTGGCGCCGGCGCCGTAGAGCAGCGTATTGCCGACGTAGCGGTTCTGCACGGTGTAGCCGTTCGCCTTCGGCAATGCGCGATAGCGCTCCGGCGCCGCCGCCTGCCGGCCGTCGCCGAACTCGGCGAGCGGCAGGCGCAGCAGCGCCATGTCGCCGGAACCGTTTTCGGCAGCCCACATGGCCTCGCCGCGCCCATTGGCGCGCAGCAGCACGTTGAGATAGCCATCCGCTTCGAGGAAGGAAAACTGGTCGATCGGGCTGCCTTCGGCCTTGATTGCCTGCGGTGCGCCACCGTCGAGCGGAATGCGGAAGACGGCGGCGCCGGCGCGGCGCTCGCCCTCGCGTGGCGTGCGGCGGCCCTTCGTCGTCCACACATAAACCGCGTCGGCCGCCACGTAGAACACGCGCCCGGCCGGCCCCATCACCGCGGTCGCCTCGCAGGCCATTTCCGGCTGCGCGAGATCACAGATGGTGACGGTGTGCAGCGCCAGTCCGCCCCACGGGTCAAGCTCGTCGTCGGCGCGGTAGATGCGCGTCGCCGGCGCGATGCGCCTGAACTCACTGCTGGCCTCCTTGCCGTGCCAGCGCCGGTAGGCGGGGAAGGCAGCGTACGGATCGGCAGCCTGCGGGTTGAGGTACAGCGGCGTGTAGAAGATCAGCTTGCTGCCGATCAACCGGCTGGCGTAGTTGCGCGAGGAATAGTAGTCGTTCGAGCGCAGGTGATAGGTGGCGCGGTGGCGCAGATCGCCGCGCGCGTCGATCGTGAAGAGGCCGACCTCGGTGCCGCCGCGCGCATAGCTGTAGCCGATGACGGCGATGGTGTCGCCGGAAATCAGCATTTCGTCGTACCAGGCGCCACCCGGCTCGATGCCGGGGCCGAAGGCATCGACCGCGGCCACCGGCCGCAGCGTATCGAGCTGCACCGTAAACAGCCGGCCGCGCCGCAGCACGACGAGGTGCTTGCCATGCAGCTTGACGATGCCGCCCTCGTCGACGCCTGCGGTCTGCGTGTTGGTAACCGAGTCGGCCGCTCCTGCCACCGCCTCCGCAGCCGCTGGGGCGGCAGCCATCGGTGCGGCCATCGGTGCCGACTTGGCCACGGCCACCTGTTCGCGGCGGCGCTCGGCCTGGCGCTTCTTCGCTTCTTCCTGCCAGCGGACGAACAATTCCTTCAGTTCATCCTCTCCGGAGAATGCCGTCAGCGTCCGACGCGTGCTTTCCGCTGACACAGCCGAAGGGTTCGCAGCCGCCGGGTCGGCGCCTCGCGCCAGCAGGCTGCTCAGGCAAAGTACAAGGAACAACAGGGATTTCAGGTTCATGGTGTCACCTCCTTGCAGCCTGTAAACGCAGGCCGCACGAGAATGGGGTTAATCGCGGGAAGGGAAAAGGGTTGAGGGACCGCGCCCTTCCCTCTTCTCCCTTCCCCGGCTTGCCGCCGCAATTTTCATGACTTGGTGCGGCTTACACAGCCATACCTGCGAATCTGCACCACCGGCATGGCGCCGGCGCTTGCATGCCGGCGCCGTTCGCGGCAGAGTCTGCTTCATTCTCAGGTTACTGCGCACCTTCAAAGCCCGCCATGATGCACCACGATCCGAGTGCCGCGCATTTCCACCGCCTGCGCATCATCGGCGCTGCCAGCGGCGTCGGCGCGCAGGATCGGCATTGCGAGCACGGGCCGATCGCCTTTCGCCGCTCGCAGGCCTGGCACGAACTGGAACACCATCCGGCGATCGACTGGGGCGAGACACTGTTTGCGCCGGATCGCCCCGGCCTCGCACCGGTGGAACGCATCGCCGACCTCTGCCGCCGGCTGGCCGACGAAGTGGCCGACGCCTGCCGCGCGCACGAATTTCCGCTGGTACTGGGTGGCGACCATTCGGTGGCCATCGGCACCTGGTCGGGCGTCGCACGCAGTGTCGGCTCGCCGCTCGGCCTCCTGTGGATCGATGCGCACATGGACAGCCACACGCCGGAGACCTCGCACTCCGGCGCCATCCACGGCATGCCGCTGGCCTGCCTGCTCGGCCGTGGCGACAAGCGCCTGCTCGGCTTCGGCCTGCCCGGCCAGCAGGTGCTGCCGGCACATACGGCGGTGCTCGGCGCCCGCAGCTACGAAGCGGAGGAAGCCGAATTTCTCGATCGACTCGGCGTACGCGTCATCGGCGCCGACGAGATTGCGCAACGCGGCTTTGCGCCTGCACTGGGAGAGGCGCTGGCGATCGTGGCGCAGGCGCCCGCGGGCTTCGGCGTCACGCTCGACCTTGACGCGCTCGATCCGGCCTATGCGCCCGGTGTCGGCAGTCCGGAACCGGATGGCCTTGGCCTGCGGGATACGCTGCGCGCATTGCGCCGCGTCGCCGAATTGCCGGGGCTGCGCGCCGTCGAGATCGTCGAATACAACCCGGATCGCGACCGCCACGGGCGCACCGCCCATCTGATCACGGCCTTGATCGAGGCCGTGCTGCCGGTTGTGCGGACGCGCGACTGAGCAAACGCTCAACCCTGCCGCCCACCCTGCTGATTGCCGCGATCGCGGCCACGCTCGCCGCGCGCCCCGGGGTCGCTTTGTTCATTCCGTTCGCTCCGGCCGCTTCCGTCGTTTCGCACCGCATTCGCGGCCGGCGCACTTCGTTCGCGATCCCCCCCACGTGCCTCGTGCGTGCGCGGACGCGTATCGCCATGCTGCGGGTATCCGCCGTCCCTGCGTTCTGCAATGTGCGGCGCCGATGGCTGCATTTCCCGTCGCGGGGCGCTGCCAAAATCGCGCTCGCGGCGCTCCGGCGCGGGCCGCGATTCACGCTCACGCTGCCAGCCATCGCGGCGTTCATCCCGCACCGGCGGACGGACATCCTCGCGCACCTGCGGCGCCACGAACGGGCGCGGGGCAGGTCGTTCGTCGCTGCGGCGGTGCCGCGCGTCGTAGTGATCGCGAGGCACTTCGCGCGGTGCTGCACGATGCGGCTCCGGCTGCCAGTGCCCGCCATGGCGACGCCACTCGCTACCATGCTGCTCCCAGCGATGCGGTACCCAGTGATGTCCGTGACGCGGCGCTTCCCAACGACCCGGCACCCAGACATAGCGGGCGCCGCCCCAATTCCAGTACCCCCCGATCCAGACATGGCCGACCACCGGCGGTGCGCCAACATATTCGATGCGCGGCGGCGGCGGAGCAATCCGCACCGTCTCGACATAATGGGTCTCATAGGACGGGGTGACAGCGCAGCCGCCAAGAATTGCGCTTGCGGCAATCAGGCTCGCCACTGCGAGTGTGCGGCGTTTCATCTTCCACTCCTTCACGGTGCAGCCGCGACCGGCGCCTGCTGCCACAAAGAACGCGCCGCACCTGAAACCCGCCGACCATCGAAATGTAAGACTTTGTTGCCGGCCGACACCGATGACGCTTTGACCCTGCCGCTTTGACCCTGCCGCTTTGACCCTGCCGCTTTGACCCTGCGGTAGACTCCTGCCTTTGCGACCCCCCGTTCCCACCGGATTCCCCCCACCCAATGACAAGTTCCAACTGGCGCACCGCCTGGCGCGTCTACCTCGAACCGGCCAGCCTGCGCATGCTGGCGCTAGGCTTTTCGGCCGGCCTGCCGCTGCTGCTGGTCTTTGGCACACTCAGCTTCTGGCTGCGCGAAGCGGGCGTCGACCGCAGCACCATCGGCTACCTGAGCTGGGTTGGACTGGCCTATGGCTTCAAGTGGGCCTGGGCGCCGCTGGTCGACCGGCTGCCGATCCCGCTGCTCACGCGCACCCTTGGCCGCCGCCGTTCCTGGTTGCTGCTGGCGCAGGCAACGATCGTGCTCTCGCTGTGCGGCATGGCGTTCACCGATCCACAGGCGGCGCTGACCCCCATCGTCTGGTTCGCGCTGGCGACAGCCTTCGCTTCGGCAACGCAGGATATTGCACTGGACGCCTACCGCATCGAATCGGCCGATACCGACCGCCAGGCCGCACTCGCCGCCACCTACCAGACCGGCTACCGGCTGGCGATGATCTGGTCCGGTGCCGGCGCACTGTGGTTGGCGGCGCGCGCCAGCGAGGGCAGCGGCTACCAGCAGGGGGCCTGGCAGATGGCCTACCTGGCAATGGCGGCATCGATGGCGGTGGGGATCGTCACCGTGCTGCTTTCCCCGGAACCCGTGCGGCGCGAACTGCCGCCGGCGAAGGATCTTGGCGAATGGCTGCAGGGCACGCTGGTCGAACCCTTTGCCGATTTCCTGCGCCGCTACCGCTGGCAGGCAGTGCTGATCCTGGCACTGATTGCGGTCTATCGCATCAGTGACGTGGTCATGGGGATCATGGCCAATCCGTTCTACGTCGACATGGGTTTCACGAAGGACGAAGTGGCGGCGGTGACAAAGATCTACGGGGTGATCATGACCCTGCTCGGCGCCTTCGTCGGCGGGGTGCTGTCGATGCGCTTCGGGGTGATGCGCATCCTGATGCTGGGCGCCGTGCTCTCGGCGGCGAGCAACCTGCTCTTCGCCTGGCTCGCCGGCCACGGTCACGATGTGACAGCGTTGATCTTCGTTGTTTCGGCCGACAATCTCTCGGCGGGCATCGCCTCGGCCGCCTTCGTCGCCTATCTCTCCAGCCTGACCAACGTCAGCTATTCGGCAACGCAGTACGCACTGTTCAGCTCGCTGATGCTGCTGCTGCCAAAGTTCATTGCCGGTTTTTCAGGCGCCTTCGTCGACGCCAACGGTTATGCGAGCTTCTTTACCGGCACGGCAATGCTTGGCGTGCCGGTGCTGCTGCTGATCTGGCTTGCAGGGAGAGGCCATCAGGGGCCACGGCATCAGGACAGCGCCCCTTTGAGCGACTGAAACTCGGTTTCAATGTCGCCAAGACAAGCAACGTAGGCCTCGTTCAGGAGTTCGGGATGCTGCTCTGCAAGGAGGGTTCCCGTGCGCGACCACTCCTCGATTCCGCCGGCCAGCATGTTCGCCACATAGATCACGTCGGACAGCGTGCGTAGTTCACCCACCGGCGGGCGCGGCTGATCATGCTCGCGCACCGCCGCAATGATGTGTTCGGGTAGGCCAAGCACCGTCATCAGCGACTCGCCGATACTTTCATGCCATTGCACGATCAAGTGGCGGACGGTATCCGGGCGAATGCGCAGCTCTTCGTACTGCGCGGCACGGTAGAGCATGTAGAAGGCGCCGAGATCGTGCACCAGCCCGGCCAGCATCGCATCGTCGCGATTGATCCGCGTATGCGTCCGCGCCAGTACGCTGGCCGCCGCCGCGGTACGCAGCACATGCGTCCACAGATCCTTTGAAAGATCGGCAAACGCGCTCAGATCCCTGGAACGCAGCAATTGATCCATTGCCACGGCGAGCGCAATCGAGCGTGCTGCCTCAATCCCGAGACGGTTGAGCGCGGATTCGACATCGACGATCAGCTTGCCCGACTGATTGTGCGTCACCGAGTTGGCGATACGCAGCAGTTTGGTGACCACCAGCGGCTCAAGGCTGACCACCTGCGCCACCGCGCGCAGCGATACGTTGGCATCCTTGAGCACATTGCGCACCTGCAGTGCGGCATCGAAGCAGGTTGGAAACGAAATATCGCCGGCGGACAATTCGCGAGCGATGTCCTCCAACATGTGGAAACGTTGCGCCTTCAGCGCATCCGCGGTCTTGTCTAGTTGTGGATTGTCATCCATGAGCAGAATCTCAAAGGTTCAACGGCCGCCACATTCTCGCACAGCCGCCGCGCGACGGCAGTATCGCGGCGGGAGTAAAATGGCGCCGCAGACGCGATCGCCCCGCCATTTCGCGCCCTTCCCTCCATATCCCGTAACACAGGCCACCGCAGCCCCCATGTCCGCCACCGTGCAGCCTCCTGAAAAGCTTGAACGAATCGAACTCCTCGCCCCGGCCAAGACCGGCGAGTTCGGCATCGAGGCCATCAACCACGGCGCCGACGCCGTCTATATCGGAGGCCCGGCCTTCGGCGCGCGCGCCAACGCCGGCAACGAGATCGGCGAGATCGCGGCGCTCGCCGAACACGCGCACCGCTACAACGCCCGCGTGCTGGTGGCGCTGAACACCATCCTGCACGACAACGAGCTGGAAGAAGCGCGGCGCATCGCGTGGGAAGTCTGGAACGCCGGCGCCGATGCGCTGATCGTGCAGGACATGGGCCTGCTTGAGATCGACCTGCCGCCGATCGAACTGCATGCCTCGACGCAGAGCGACATCCGCACGGTCGAGAAGGCGAAATTCCTCGGCCAGGTCGGCTTCTCGCAGATGGTGCTGGCGCGCGAACTGTCGCTGGCGCAGATCCGCGCCATCCGCGAGGCAACGGCGGCGGACGACGTGACGCTGGAGTTCTTCATCCACGGCGCGCTCTGCGTCGCCTTCTCCGGCCAGTGCTACATCAGCCACGCGCACACCGAGCGCAGCGCCAACCGCGGCGACTGCTCGCAGGACTGCCGCCTGCCCTACACGCTATCGGACGACCAGGGTCGCGTCGTCGCCTTCGAGAAGCACCTGCTGTCGATGAAGGACAACAACCAGACGCACAACCTGGCGGCGCTGATCGACGCCGGCATCCGCAGCTTCAAGATCGAGGGCCGCTACAAGGACCTCGGCTACGTGAAGAACATCACCGGCCACTACCGGCGCGAGCTGGACCGGATCATGGAAGGGCATGCGGCGCATTTGCCGGCACTCCGGGCCGCGTCCTCGGGGCGGACCACCCTCTTCTTCACGCCGGACCCGGACAAGACCTTCCACCGCGGCACCACCGACTACTTCGTCAATGAACGCAAGACGGACATCGGGGCCTTCGATTCGCCGAAATTCGTGGGCCTGCCGATCGGCACGGTGACGAAGCTCGGGCCGGACTGGTTCGAGATGGCCGCGAACGAACCGCTGGCCAACGGCGACGGGCTCAACTACATGCACAAGCGCGAGGTATTCGGCGTGCCGGTGAACGTCGCCGAACAGCGCGGCGAGGTCTGGCGCATCACGCCCAACGTCGCCATCGCCGACCTGCCCGGCTTCAAGCCCGGCACGGCGATCAACCGCAATGGCGACCACGCCTGGGAACTGCTGCTGACGAAGAAATCGGCGGAGCGCCGTGTCGGCATCGACCTATCGCTGGGCGAAACCGCCGACGGCTTCGCGCTGACGCTGACGGATGAGGAAGGCGTGTCGGCCACGGCACAACTGGCGACGGAGAAATCGCCGGCGACGAACCCCGGGAAAACCGAGGCGACGCTGCGCGAGAACCTCGGCAAGCTCGGTGCAACGCTGTTCGCCGCCCGCCGCATCGACCTGCAACTGTCGCAGCCGTGGTTCATTCCGGCCTCCGCCATCAACGGCCTGCGCCGCGACGCCGTCGCCGCGCTGGAAGCGGCGCGCGCCGCCGCCTACCACCGCCCGCCGCGGAAGGCGCCGGTCGAGCCGCCGGTCGCCTACCCCGAGGAATCGCTCTCCTACCTCGCCAACATCTACAACGACAAGGCCCGCGCCTTCTACGCGAAGCACGGCGTCAAGCTGATGGATGCGGCCTTCGAGGCGCACGAGGAGGACGGCGAGGTGTCGCTGATGGTGACCAAGCACTGCCTGCGCTTCTCGTTCAACCTGTGCCCGAAGCAGGCCAAGGGCGTCACCGGTGTACAGGGGCAGGTACGCGCCGAGCCGATGACGCTGGTTTCCGGTGGCGAGAAATACACGCTGCGCTTCGACTGCCGGCCGTGCGAGATGCACGTGGTCGGCAAGATGAAGAAGCACATCCTGAAATCGCCGCCGCCGAGCGTGGTCGCGGCGCCGCTGGTGTTTCACCGGCAGCGGCCGGGGGCCGATTCTTGATGCTGCGTGGAAAAACTTTCCCGCTGGCACAAAATCCGTTCGTCCCGAGCCTGTCGAAGCCTGTCCCGAGCTTGGTCGAAGGGGAAGGAACGGCGCGACGCCGCTCATGGTTCGACAGGCTCACCACGAACGGGTTTTACTCACCGAGCGAGGCTCAGTAATGCGGCGGAATCTCGTCGCGCAGGCTGGTCGGCGCACCGCCGGCCGGCATGGACTGCACCTGCCGACGCAGGTCGTCGAGCTGGCGCTGCAGCACCTCGATCTGTTCCTGCTGCCGGAAGACCGTGCGGTTCAGCGTTTCGACCAGATCCTCGGCGAAGGCCGCCTTGATTTCGAGTTCCTCGACGCGTTTTTCGATATCCGTTTGCATGGGTTGATTCCGTTCCAATGACTTCCGATCGCCACCACTGGTTCGAGGACGCGCAGGCCATCGCCACCGGCACCCTGCTCTTCGCCCTCGCCATCGTCCTCTTCCGGCAGGCCGGACTGCTCACCGGCGGCACGGCCGGCGTCACCTTCCTCGCGCACTATGCCACGGGCCAGCCCTTCGGCCTGCTCTATTTCCTGATCAACATTCCGTTCTACGCATTCGGCCTGAAGGCGCTGGGCAAGGGCTTCACCTTCAAGACCTTCTGCGCCGTCGGCCTGCTTTCGCTGTACAGCGAACTGCTGCCGCAGTGGATCGTCGTCGAACGCATCCATCCGCTCTTCGCCGCGATCCTCGGCGGACTGCTGGCCGGCGCCGGCCTGCTCATGCTGATCCGCCACCAAGCCAGCCTCGGCGGCCTCGGCGTACTCGCCATCTACCTGCAGAAGGCCAGGGGCTGGCGTGCCGGCAACGTGCAGATGGCGGCCGACGGCGTCATCGTCGCCGGCGCCCTCTTCATCGTCGATCCGGACAAGGTGGCGCTCTCTATCCTCGGCGCCTTCATGCTGAACCTGGTGCTCAGCATCAACCACCGGCCGGGACGCTACTTCGGTCAGTAGGCCGTCTCAGACGGCGGCGCGCTTCAGGAATTCGAGCGACAACTCGTGATTCCCGGCATCGTCGGCAAACCAGACGGCACCGTCCTGAAGCGTCACCGAGAAGCGCATCGTGCGTCCGGCCATTGCCGCAAGCGCAGCGCTGGTCGCCACCGGCAGGGCAATCACCGTGAGATTGCCGAGCGCCGCGAGCTTTGCGGCGTTCTGCTGCCACCACATCTCGGCAACGCGGCCGCCATAGGCAAACAACACCATCTCCCGGGCGCGATGCGCGGCCTTGCGCACCGCGCGCTCATCGGGGAGGCCGACATCGATCCAGCGCGCGATCGCCCCGGTCCGGTCACATTCGACGAGATCGGGTTCATCCTCTGCCGACAGCCCCTTGCCAAAGGCCAGCGCCTCGCTCGCGAACAGGGCGAAGGCGAAGAGGCGCACCATCATGCGCTCATCGGTCTCCGAGGGGTGCCGCGCCAGTGTCAGGTTGTGCGTAGCGTAATAGTGACGGTCGAGGTCGGAAATCTGCAGTTCCGCCTTGCAGACGGTCGATTTGAGGGCCATGCCTTGTCGCCTTTCACGAAGAACGCGCATTATCCGGGAAAACACCATCGCTGCCGCTTCGGGAATGCAAAAGCCGTATCCAGCCTCGCCTTCAGGCGCCATCAAACCAATCGCACTTATTCCGGTCGAACGCACATGAGCGAACAATCCATCACCCTGAAGCGCTGCGCCAGTTGCGAACGCTGGGATGGCCTGCGTACCCCGAGTGCCCGACGCGATGCAGTCCTGTTGGACAGCGACACGTGCAGCGGCGTCTGCCGGGGCGGCCCATGGGATGGCGAGGCGCGCAAGGCGCGTTCGGCCTGCGGACGCTGGACACTGTGGCCGGCGCTCAGCGCCGATGCGTCAGATACGCCCTGAAGCGTGCATACAGAAGAATCGTGGAGCGCGTTGCTCTGCCAGGTGCGCGGCTGCCTTGCGCAAGAGGAAGAGAATGACGCCACGATTTCCTGCAGGTGCCACCTGTTTGCGACAGGTGCATAATCGAACCTTGGAGGGGGAGATGCTTGGCCATCATGAGCAATGACCATAACAGCCTGCAAGCAACGATTCTGATCGTCGACGATACGCCGGAAAATCTGGCCGTGCTGAGCGAGGTGCTGCAGCCGTACTGGCGCGTCCGCGCCGCCACCAGCGGCCGGCGCGCGCTGCAGATCGCCTTCGGCGAATCGCCTCCCGATCTGATCCTGCTCGACGTGATGATGCCCGAGATGGATGGCTTCGACGTTCTCGCGGAGTTGCGCGCAGATGCGCGGACTGCCGACGTTCCTGTCATTTTCGTCACTGCACTCGATGCGATCGAGGACGAGGAACGCGGGCTGGATCTCGGTGCCGTCGATTACATCACCAAGCCGATTCGTCCAACCATCGTCCAGGCCCGGATACGTACCCACCTCGAACTGAAGCATGCGCGGGAATTGCTGCGCAACGAAAACAGCTACCTGGAAGCCGAAGTCGTCCGCCGCATGCGGCAAAACCAGATCATTCAAGAGGTCAGCATTCATGCGCTGGCCCGCCTCGCCGAAACGCGTGACCCGGAAACCGGCAACCACCTGCGGCGCACGCAAGGCTATGTGCGCACGCTCGCCGAGGATCTGCGCGCACACCAGCGCTTTGCGAACTACCTTCAGCCGCACACCATCGATCTGCTGGTACGCTCGGCGCCCTTGCACGACATCGGCAAGGTCGGCATCCCGGATCATGTGCTGTTGAAGCCGGGCAAGCTGACTGCCGACGAATGGGCCATCATGCAGACGCATGCCCGGCTTGGCCACGATGCGATCGAGGCTGCAGAAAAGGATGCCGAGGAGACCGTTGAATTCCTGGCCATCGCCAAGGAAATCGCCCGCCATCATCACGAAAAATGGGATGGCAGCGGCTACCCGGACGGCCTTTCCGGTGATTCCATCCCGATCTCGGCGCGTCTGATGGCGCTGGCCGACGTTTTCGATGCGCTGATCAGTCGCCGTGTTTATAAGCCGCCGATGCCGCTGGCGGAGGCATCGGCAATCATCATAGAGGGACGCGGCACACACTTCGATCCGGACATCGTCGACGCCTTCGTCCGCCGCTCGGGTACTTTCTCCGAAATCGCGACACGTTTCTCTGACGACGAACAGGATTGAAATCGCGATGTCGAGGCCAGTTACCCGTTTGTCATCCGCATGGAAAGCGATCGGCCGCGTTGTCCTCCCCTACCTCGTTTTCGGCACGCTCTGGATTCTGCTTTCGGATGGCGTCGTCGAGTTACTGACCGACGATGCCCGGCTCCAGCTGCGCCTGCAGACAATCAAGGGCTGGCTGTTCATCGCGATCACCGGCGCACTGCTCGCCTGGCTGCTGCAGCGACTGTTCGTGCGTCTGCGTGACGAGGAAGAGCACGCCGATCGCAGCGAATCCCTGCAGCGCACGCTGATCGCGGCGCTGCCGGACATGCTCTGGCTGAAGGATGCGGAGGGCCGCTATCTGGAGTGCAACGAGCGCGCCGCGCGCCTCTTCGGCCTGCCGCCGGAGCGCATCATCGGCCGTACCGACCACGAACTGCTACCCGGAGAAGTCGCTGCAGCCCTGCGCGAACGTGACCTTGCGGCCGCCAGCGCCGGCACGCCGCTGAGTAACGAGGAATGGCTGACATTTGCCGGTGATGGCCACCGTGAACTCGTGCTCACAACGAAGACGCCGGTTTTCGCGACGGATGGCACCCTGATCGGCGTGCTCGGCATCGGCCGCGACATCACCAGCCGCTATCAGCGCGAACTCGAAATGCAGGCCTCGCTCGGACGCTCAACCGCCGCCTTCAACGCCAGCCCGGCAGCGATTTCCGTAACCTCCCTCGACGGCGGGGTTTTCGAGGAGGTCAACGACACCTACGTCGATCTGTTCGGCTGGAGCATGGACGAGTTGCGCGGACACAGCTCGGTCGAAATGGGCCTGTGGCCAGATCCGGAGCTGCGCAGCGAATATCGGCGCACGCTGATTGAAAAGGGCAGCATCCGCGACTTCGAAACGGTACTGCTCGACCGGCACGGCTACCCCCACTTCGTGACAGTCACCGCCAGCATCGTTAACGTCGATGGCCGCGCTTACGTACTCGCCTTCGTTCTGGATCAGACCGACAAGAAGAACACCGAACTCAGCCTGCAGAAGCTGCAAACGCGCTTCTCGATGGCCTTCCAGTCGGCGCCCGTGTCGGCCTGCATCACGAGGCTCTCCGACGGCCAGATCGTCGAGGTCAATGAACGCATGCTCGTCGAGTACGAGTGGCCGCGCGAACAACTGGTCGGCAAGACCACGGTCGAAGCGGGGTTATGGGGCAACGCCGCCGACCGCAAGCGGATGGTCGAGATCATCCGCGAACAGGGTAGCGTCAGCGATTTCGTCAGTACCGGCATCAGCAGCACCGGCAAGCGCTATGACATCAGCCTGTCGGCCAAGGTGATCGAGCTCGATAACGAACCCCATCTCCTGGTCTACATCGTCAATATCACGGAGCGCGAGCAGGCACGACTGGCGATGGCTGCCAGCGAGGAACTCTATCGCACGCTGGTGACCAACGCCGGCGACGGCATCTTCCTGATCGACCCGGCGACGCTCGCCTTTGTCGAGTACAACGAGGCGGGCTGCCGCAGCCTCGGTTATACGCTGGAGGAGTTCGCCGGCATGCGTCTGCCGGACATTCAGGTCGACTGGAGCGAACAGTGGGTGCGCGACAAGATGGCGGTGATTCTCGAACAGCGCAATGTAACCTTCGAAAACCGTCATTGCCGCAAGGATGGCTCGATCCAGATCGCGCGCATTGCCGCCAGCATCGTGCGTGTCGGCGGCCGGACGCTCGTTTCGGCAATCCTCAACGACATCACCACCGACCAGAAAAACCGCGATCTGATCCTCGGCCACAACCGGATTCTCGCCGGCATCGCATCGAATGTTGCGCTCAACGAGACACTGCACGAACTCGCCAGACTCGCCGAGGCGCAACACGAGGGAGTGCTGGTGTCGATCCTTCTGCTCGACGACGACGGCGCGCATTTGCGCCACGGCGCCGCACCCAGCCTTCCCGACGCCTATAGCCGCGCGATCGACGGCGCTGCGATCGGTGAGGGTGCCGGGTCTTGCGGAACGGCGGCGTTTCGCCGCACAACCGTCCTCGTCGATGACATCGCCAGCGACCCGCTGTGGCGCGATTACGCGGGACTGGCGCACGCGCATGGCCTGGCGGCATGCTGGTCGATCCCCATTCTGGATGCCGACGGCAGCGTTCTCGGCACTTTCGCGGTCTATGCGCGCAAGCCAGGAAGCATGCCCGCGAGCATCGCGACGCTGCTCAACACGCTGGTACAGACAGCGGCCATCGCCATCCGGAAAAAGCGGGACGAGATGGCCTTGCGGGACAGCGAGCAGCGGTGGATTCTGGCACTGGACTCGGCCGGCCACGGCGTCTGGGACTGGAATCCGGTCAGCGATGCCGTTTTCTTCTCGCAACGCTGGAAATCCATGCTCGGCTATGAGAACGATGAAATCCGCAACGCGCTGGACGAATGGACCTCGCGCGTGCACCCGGACGATATTGTCGCGGCGCAGGATTCATTGCGGGAACACCTGCGCGGCGATACGCCGGTCTACCGCAGCGAACACCGCTTGCGCTGCAAGGATGGCCGCTGGAAATGGATTCTCGATCAGGGCATGGCCGTCGAGCGTGACGCCGAGGGGCGTGCCCTGCGCGTGATCGGCACGCATACCGACATCTCCGATTTCCGCGCCACCATCGAGACGCTGCGCAAGCTGCAGATGGCCGTTGCACAAAGTTCGAACGGCATCGTGATCACGGATGCGGACGCTCATATCGAATACGTCAATGACGCGTTCGCCGCGATCACCGGCTACCCATTGGAGGAAGCGGTCGGCAAACGTGCCGGATTCAACGCCTCCGGCCAGACCCCCAGAAGCACCTACGACTCGCTCTGGCTCGCCTTGCGTGCCGGAAACGCGTGGCGAGGGGAGTTCATCAACCAGCGCAAGTCGGGCGAGCTGCATACCTGTTTCGTACACATTTCGCCGGTTCGCCAGGCGGACGGGATGATCACGAATTATCTCGCCGTACTGGAGGACATCACCGAGAAGAAGGTCATCGCTGCAGAGCTAGATCAGCACCGCCATCACCTGCAGGAGCTCGTCGCAGCGCGCACCACCGATCTGGTGGAGGCGAACCGCCGCCTGCAGATGTCCGATGCGCGTCTCAATGCCATGTTCGAGATGAGCCAGCAGGCGCCGTCCCTCACCGAACAGGAACTGCTTCAGCTCGGCGTCGACGAGGCCGTGCGCCTGACTGGCAGCACGATCGGCTATCTGCACCTGATCAACGCCGATCAGGAGACGATTCATCTCTACCTGTGGTCCTCGGGCACCACCGCCTACTGCGATGCCATGCCGCTGACCCACTATCCGCTCAGCTCGGCCGGCATCTGGGCCGATGCCGCGCGCGAGCGCCGACCGGTGATCCACAACGATTTCGCTGCACTCGTCTCGGGTGGAAAGCTGCGCAACGGACTTCCCGAAAAGCATGCACCGCTCACCCGGCACATGGCGGCACCGGTCATTGAGGGTCAAGACGTCCGCCTGCTGATCGGCGTTGGCAACAAGGCCACCGATTACGACGATTCCGATGTCCGCGAACTGCAGCTCATCGGTGATGATCTCTGGCGCATCGTGATGCGCCGCCGGGCCGAGGCGACACTGGCGGAAGCGAAGCGCGCCGCGGAAGCCGCCAACCAGGCGAAATCCTCGTTCCTTGCGAACATGAGCCACGAGATCCGTACCCCGATGAACGCAATCATCGGACTCACGCACCTCACCCTGCGCGACCTTCCGGAAGGTGCGCAGCGCGATCGGCTGCACAAGGTGCACGACGCCGCGCAACATCTGCTTGGCGTGATCAACGACATCCTCGATATCTCGAAGATCGAAGCCGGCCGTCTCACGCTGGAAGCAACCGACTTCCAGCTCGCCCGCGTGTTCGACAACGTCGCGACGCTGAATGCCGACAAGCTCGCCGAGAAGGGGCTGACGCTTCACCGCGAAATCGATCCGGCGATACCGCGTGTGCTGCGCGGCGATCCGCTCCGGCTTGGCCAGATCCTGATCAATTACGCCAGCAACGCCATCAAGTTCACCGAGCACGGCCATGTCACGCTGCGTGCCACGCTGGTCCGCGCAAGCGAGGAAGGCGCGGCACCGCTGCTTCTGCGCTTTGAGGTCGAGGACTCCGGAATCGGGATCTCGCCGCAGGCACAGATCAGGATCTTCGATGCTTTCGAGCAGGCGGATACCTCGACCACGCGCCGCTTCGGCGGCACCGGCCTCGGTCTGGCGATCTGCCGACATCTCGCCACCCTCATGGGCGGCGACGTTGGCGTTGACAGCACACCCGGAAAGGGCAGCACCTTCTGGTTCACGGCGCGCCTTGCACGCGGCACCCACGAGGCCGGGGATGCCCTCGACCTGCACGGCAGCAGCCGCGCGCATGCCGAGAACCGGCTTGCCGGCCGCAGCGGCACCTTGCGCATCCTCATCGTCGAGGACAATCCGGTCAATCAGGAAGTGACGCTGGAGATGCTGAAGAGCATTGGCCTCGCGGCGGATGTCGCCAATAATGGCCGGGAAGCGTTGCAGAGGGTGCAGGCAACCCGTTATGACCTGATTCTGATGGACATGCAGATGCCGGTGATGGACGGACTCGCCGCGACCCGGGCCCTTCGCGAGCTGGACGACGGCACGATGCCGATTCTTGCAATGACGGCGAATGCCTTTGGCGAAGACCGCCAGCGTTGTCTGGATGCGGGAATGAACGACCATATCGCAAAGCCGGTCGACCCGAATGTGCTCTTCGCAACGCTCCTGCGCTGGCTGCCGGCAATGCCCAAGCCTGTGCTGGCGGCGACACGGACGAAACCACCGGCAAGCATCGAGGAAAGTGACGAGCGTTTCATCGAACGCTTGCGGAACGGCACCAGCTTCGACGTTGATGTCGGTCTGCGTGCCGTTCGTGGCAAGACCGCCAGCCTGCGAAGACTGCTCAAGCTTTTTGGTGAATCACACGCGCGCGACCTTGACCTTCTGTGCCAGCATCTGGATCGCGGCGATCGCGAAACTGCGCGTCGAGTCGCGCATTCGCTCAAGGGTGCGGCTGGTACCATCGGTGCCACCGTCTTGCAGGCGACAGCGGCAAAGCTGGAACGGCTCCTGGCCGAGCCGGCTGAAGACGGGGAACTCCTCGCACTGACGATCGACGAGGCGCGCGTTGCCGCCGAGAAGACCTTCGCATTGCTCGCCGAGGCAGAAGGAAAGACGCACACTGCATCACCGGCAGCGGCAATCGATACGCAGGCAGTAAGTAGCGTATTGGACCAACTGGCGACGCTGATCGGCGAAGATGACACCATGTCCAGCGCAGTGCTTGCAGAGAACAGACAGCTGCTCGAAGGCTCCCTTGGTACGGAGCCAATTCGCGCTCTGGCCAGGCTGCTTGATCGATTCGACTACGAGTCGGCACGCGTTGCCATTGAGGCGCTGCGCGCTGCCTTGGGTCAGCTGGATTCCGGTCAACGCTGACCGGAGTTTTCGCCCTCTGCGTTGGAGGCTACCGCGCCCGCTTCTCCTGCCGCTTCTCCATCCGCCGCTACCGAAGCACGCGCAGCGCGCGATTGCGGCGTTTCCAGGCTGATGCGGCCGAGCGTGCCGCTGCGGTAATCAGTGAGCAGGATGCCCGCCGCCTTTTCCATATCAAGCGCACCGCCCCGGCCCTTGATCAGGCAGCCGCGCTTCTTCGCCACGCCTTCCAGCACGCCCGGCGCATCGATCCCGGCCAACCCGAAGCCATAGCGCGCGGCCAGCAACGCCGGATACTGTGCAAGCAGGAAGCCGGCGAGCCAGGTGGCCACTTCCTCGTCGATGTAGGCGTTGACGCCGATGGCATGGCTCGCCGCCAGCATCAGGCCATCCTCCGGATGCCCGATTTTCGGCCACATCATGCCCGGGGTGTCGTAGAGCGTCAGCGTCGGGCTGACATCGATGCGCTGCTGGCTCTTGGTCACCGCCGGCTCGTCGCCGACCTTGGCCACCTTCTTCTTCACCAGCGCGTTGAGCAGCGTCGACTTGCCGACGTTGGGGATGCCCATGATCATCAGGCGCAGCGGCTTCAGCGCGCTGTCGCGATGCGGCGCGAGTGCCCTGCACAAGGACGGCACACGCGCCACCTCACCCTGCTTCTTGCACGAGATGGCCACCGCCTTCGTGTTCGGCTGGGCGTTGAAATGATCGAGCCAGGCCTGCGTCGCCGCCGGGTCGGCCAGATCGGCCTTGTTCAGCAGCTTGAGAAAGGGCCGCTGACGGAAGGCGCGCAGCTCGTGGATCATCGGGTTCGACGAGGCTGCCGGCAGGCGCGCATCGACCACCTCGACGACCACGTCGGCGTTGGCCAGCGTCTCGGCTGCCTTCTTCTTGGCCGACGTCATGTGGCCGGGGAACCATTGGATTGCCATCTATCTTCTCTATCTGGGTTCTCGGCGTATTATCGCAGGTCGCCAAAATCGCGAGCCATCCGGGAATCATCATGCACATCTGGGTCGATGCCGACGCCTGCCCCGCCGTCATCAAGGAAATCCTCTATCGCGTCGCCGACCGCACCGGCCTGCCGGTAACACTGGTCGCCAACCAGTGGCTGAAAACGCCGCCCTACCCAAGCCTGCGCTCGGTACAGGTGCCAAAGGGCTTCGACGTTGCCGACAATCACATCGTCGAGCAGGTCGAGGCCGGCGATATCGTCGTCACCGCCGATATCCCGCTGGCCGCCTTCGTCGTCGAGAAAGGCGCCACCGCGATCAACCCGCGCGGCGAACGCTACACCGCCGAGAACATCAAGCAGGCGCTGGATATGCGCAACTTCATGGAAAGCCTCAGAAGCAGCGGCGTCGAAACCGGCGGCCCGCCAGCCTTCTCGCAGGCCGACCGGCAGGCGTTTGCGAATCAGCTGGATCGGTTGCTGGCGAAGCGGTGAGGCGGAAGCAATGCTTCGATACGCGCTTCGCGCTACTCGGCACGAACGGTCATTGGAAGCTTGATTACCCACTCCGTTCGTTCCTTCGTCAGGCTCAGGACAGGCTCTGAGTAGCTCGCAACGCGAGCGTATCGAAGGACAGGATCAAGCCACCTCCCGCGCCTCCAGAAACTGCAGCTTCGGATACTTCTCTTTCACCATGTTCAGATACACATTGTTCGGCGCCAGATAGACCGGATCGTCGGCGCCGTCCAGCGCGACATTGGCGCTGTAGCGGTCGGAAAGCTGCCGCAGCTCGCCCTCGTCGCCCTTGATCCAGCGCGCGGTCGAGCAGTTGTAGGACTCGAAGATCACCTGCACGCCATATTCGTGTTCGAGGCGGTGCGCCACCACATCGAACTGCAGCGTGCCGACCGCACCGAGGATCAGGTCGCTGCCGGAGACCGGGCGGAACAGCTGCGTCGCCCCCTCTTCCGCCAGCTGCTGCAGGCCTTTCTGCAGTTGCTTGATCTTGAGCGGGTTGGCAATGCGCGCCAGCCGGAAATGCTCGGGCGCGAACGAGGGGATGCCGGTGAAGCGCAGATCCTCACCTTCGGTGAAGGTTTCGCCAAGGCGGATCGTGCCGTGGTTCGGGATGCCGAGGATGTCGCCCGGAAAAGCCTCGTCGGTCGTGCTGCGGTCGCGGGCCATGAAGGTGATCGCGTTGTTCACCGAGATCGTCTTGCCGCCGGCCACCTGCTTCACTTTCATGCCGCGCTCGAAGCGGCCCGAGCAGACGCGCATGAAGGCGATGCGGTCACGGTGCTTGGGGTCCATGTTGGCCTGGATCTTGAAGACGAAGCCCGAGAACTTCGGCTCGCCCGGGGCCACCGAACCGGCTTCACCGCCGCGCAGCGCCGGCCGCGCCAGCGGCGCCGGCGACAGCTCAACGACGGCATCGAGCAGCGACTGGACGCCGAAGTTGTTCACCGCCGAGCCGAAGAACACCGGCGTCTGCTTGCCGGCCAGGTACTTCTTGGCGCAGAAGGCGTGCGAGGCGCCGCGCACGAGTTCGATGTCGGTGCGCAGTTCGTCGGCCTGCGTGCCGAGCAGTTCGTCCAGGCGCGGGTTGTCGAGGCCCTTGATCGTTTCCGAAGTGCCCTTCTCGGCCTGCGGGTCGAAGAAGCTGATGCTGTCGTCGTAGAGGTGATAAACGCCGCGAAAACGCTTGCCCATGCCGATCGGCCAGGTCATCGGCGCGCACTCGATACCGAGCACCGACTCGATCTCGTCGAGCAGGTCGATCGGCTCCTTGCCCTCGCGGTCGAGCTTGTTGATGAAGGTCAGGATCGGCGTGTCGCGCATGCGGCAGACGTTCAAGAGCTTGATCGTCTGCGCCTCGACGCCGTTCACCGAGTCGATCACCATCACCGCCGAATCGACGGCGGTCAGCGTGCGGTAGGTGTCTTCCGAGAAGTCCTCGTGGCCCGGCGTGTCGAGCAGGTTCACCATGCACTCGCGGTACGGGAACTGCATCACCGACGAGGTCACCGAGATGCCGCGCTGCTTTTCCAGCTCCATCCAGTCCGAGGTCGCATGGCGCGAGGCCTTGCGCGCGCGGACTTCACCGGCGACCTGGATGGCGCCGCCGAACCACAAGAGCTTTTCGGTCAGCGTGGTCTTGCCGGCGTCCGGGTGCGAGATGATGGCGAAGGTGCGGCGGCGGGAAATTTCGGTATCGAGGGCGGTCACGGCGGAAAATCTGGATGGCAGAGGATCAAGGGGCGCGATTATACCCGCCGAATTCCCTAAACCACGGATTAACAAGGGGCTACGCCACGAAATCGGTGCATAATGCGCCCCCTGACACGCGGCTTCCCGCGTGCACCGTTCACCTGTTTCAGTCGAAAGTTCTGCCATGCGCTCCGTCTACGATGTCGATGTAATCCTCCTGCTGGCAACCCAGATGGCGTCGAAGCGCCGCCCGGCCGAACTGGCGGAGATCGTCGCCGGCGTAGAGCTCGTTCAGGGACTACAGGGCACGCTGCCCTCGGTTGCGAAGCTGCGCGCAGCGTTCTCGCGCCTCGCCATGCACGGACTGGTCAAGGCCGAGGGCGAAGGCTTCATGCCAACGTCGACCGCCCAGGAACTCTGCGCCGCAGCGACACGCAAGAAGACCTACGCTGAACGCGTCGCCGGCGTCCGCGAACGCCTTGCGGCCACCGACCTCGCCGATCGCCACCCCGATATCCAGATCGAGGACGCCCAATGGAGTGCCGCGATCGCCGCGCACCGCGCCGCGGCGGAGGGCGCCGGCCGCAACGAACTGGTACCCAAGCCAAAGGCCGACGATGCCCGCAAGCGTCCCGGCATTGGGGCCAGCACAGGCCCCGGCCTGGGCCAGCGCAAGCCGCTGCCGGCCCGTCGCCGCAAGGATTGAAGGCCGCGATGCGCACCACCGAATCGTCGGCGCCACACGCCGGGGCGGCCTTCGACACCCTGCCCCTGCACCCGGGCCTGCACGCCAACCTGAAGCAACTTGGCTACCAGACGATGACGCCGATCCAGGCCGCCAGTCTGCCGCTGGCGCTGGCCGGCAAGGATCTGATCGCGCAGGCCAAGACCGGCAGCGGCAAGACCGCCGCCTTCACCCTGCCGCTACTCACGAACCTGAATCCACGCCGCTTCGCCGTGCAGGCGATCGTGCTCTGTCCGACGCGCGAACTGGCCGATCAGGTAACCAAGGAAATCCGCCGCCTGGCGCGCTTCATGGACAACATCAAGGTGCTGTCGCTGGTCGGCGGCACGACCATGGGCCCGCAACGGGCAAGCCTCGAACACGGTGCCCACATCGTCGTCGGCACGCCCGGACGCATCCTCGACCACCTCGAGCGCGGCAGCCTGAATCTCGACGCGATCAACACGCTGGTACTCGACGAAGCCGACCGCATGCTCGACATGGGCTTCCACGACGACATCGCCTACGTCGCCCGGCAATGCCCGCTCAAGCGACAAACGCTGCTGTTCTCGGCCACTTACCCGGCGGGCATCGCCGAACTGGCACAGCGTTTCCTGAACCGGCCGGAGGAAGTGAAGCTCGCCGAGCAACACGCCAGCAGCAAGATCCGCCAGCGTTTCTACGAAGTGAAGCACGAGGATCGCCTGCCAGCGGTGGCCACGTTGCTCAAGCACTATCGCCCGGTCAGCACGCTCGCCTTCTGCAACACCAAGCAGCAGTGCCGCGACCTCGTCGAGATGCTGCAGGCAGAGGGCTTCCATGCGCTCACGCTGAACGGCGACATGGAGCAGCGCGAGCGCGACCAGGTGCTGATCCAGTTCGCCAACCGCAGCTGCTCGGTGCTGGTAGCGACCGACGTTGCCGCGCGCGGGCTCGACATTGCGCAGCTGGAAGCGGTGATCAACGTCGACGTGACGCCGGACCCGGAAGTGCATACCCATCGCATCGGCCGCACCGGCCGCGCCAACCAGGACGGCTGGGCGCTCAGCCTGTGCAGCCCGCGCGATCGGCGGCGCATCGACACCATCGCCCACGTCACCGGCATCGATCCGGAATGGCACACGCTCGGCAACCTGCAGGGCAGCGATGATTCACCGCTGGTGCCGCCGATGGTGACGCTGCAGATGCTCGGCGGCCGCAAGGAAAAAATCCGCCCCGGCGACGTGCTCGGTGCGCTGACCGCCGACAACGCCGGCACACGCCAATTCACGCGCGAGGAGGTCGGCAGGATCACCGTCACCGATCAGGCGACCTACGTCGCCGTGGCCCGCGAATTCGCGGAGGAGGCGCTGGAAAAGCTGCTCTGCGCGGGCGTCAAGGGCCGCACCGTCAAGGCGCGGCGGCTGCAAGGGTGAATTTCGCCGGCGCGTGCAAGACGCTCGGCAAACCGTTCAGACGATCGTGAAGCGCTTGCGCCCCGGCAGGCGATAAGTCTCGAAATCGTTGCGATCGAGCGTCCATACTGTGCTGCAGCCAGTGCGCAAGGCGGCAACGACGAGCGAGGCGTCGGCAAGATCCATCGGCCGGTCGGCATAGCGGCTGATCCAGTCGATCGCCTCGACCAGTTCCTCCTTGCCGAGTGTCAGCACTTCCAGCCCCCCCTGTTCGATCCAGCGATAGAGCGGCAGCGTCGAAGCGACGGTCGGGGCCAGGTGCGAGAACTCGGTGAGCACTGCCCAAGTAGTCAGCAGCCGCCCCGGATAGGCCTTCAGCTTTCCGACACAAGACGCATGATGGCGATCCCGTCGATCGGCAAGCGCTACCAGCGGCCCGGTATCGACCAGCAGCTTCATGCGTCGCGCTGATGCTTGCGGCGGACAGCGGCCTTGACGCGGGATTTGGTGTCACCAGAAAAGTCACCAGCTGCGTCCGTGGCCGCCGGCGATTCATCCGCCGACGCAAAGGCGCCGATGAAACCGGCCTCGATGGCTGACGCATAGGCTGATTTATCCGGCAGCGCCTCGCTGAACCGGCGCTCCAGGGCTTCGATGATGACCTCGGATTTGCTGCGCCGCGTTTCGGCGCAGTAGGCGGCGAGCGTCTGCTCAAGCCGCAGCGGCAGACGGACGGTGGTGCTCATGCGCGGGCTCCTGAATAGTCTGTATTAACGGTAATACAAACACTGGCCCGACGCAAGCGCGCATATCGGTGCGTGTCACAGCGAGCGGAATCAGTTGGCGCGAATCACATCCGTATCCGCACGATTGCGTTCGTCGCTATAAACGACGGCGGGCGCCACATCGGAACTGTTGTGGCAGACCACCACCACGTTGCTGCTCGCCTGTCCTCGGTGCAGCAGTTCGACGCCGCAACGGCCATACACCGACTCGACTGTTGCCAGCAGGTTGCGCGCATAGGGCGTTTCGAGGCGGCCATCGAGGATCAGGTTGGCGAGCATGACGCCATCGCCCTTGAGCACGCGGCGACTCGCAGCCCAGAATTCGCGCGTCACCAGGTGCGCGGGAATCGACATGCGGGCGGTATAGACATCGACCACCACCGCGTCGAAGCGGTGCTCGGTGGCCTTCACATAACGGCGCGCGTCATCGACGACGAACTCGCCGCGGATCGGCGCCTTGAGAAAGTGCTTCTCCGCGAGCTCGCGGATCGCCGGGTCGATATCGACATACGTATAGCGATTTCTCGGCTCATCGTGCGAGAGCGTGAAGCCGCCGGCGCCGAGCACCAGCACCTCGCGTCCGGAGAAGGCCAGTTCGTCGAGCAGGATCTGCCGCATGCGCCGGATGTAGCGGGCGTACTGCGGCGGCGTGCTGGCGTCGAGCAACGAGGAAAGCGAGTTGTTGACGATGAAGCCCTGCGCATCGACCGTCCACAGAAGCCCGATCGGACGCACTTCGTAGCTCGCGTAGGCGGTTTCTCCGACCACCCAGAGGCGCTGGTTGGCCGCCAGCATCAGCCCGATGCCGGCCAGTACCGTCAGGACAATGCGCAGCGAACGGCTGAGCAGCAGCACGCCCGCGAACAGCAGCCCGGCAACCAGCACCACCGCCGCGCTTACCCCTAGCCATTGCATGATCAGGAGCGACAGCGACACAGCGCCGAGAAATGACCCCAGCGTTGACCAGTAAAGCGCAAAACCCGCCTTCTCGCCGGCGCGCTCGTGGCGCATCAGATTGGTCAGCGCCGGCACCGTCTGGCCGAGCAGCCAGGCAATCGGGCAGAGCACGCCGGCGATGAACAGCGCATAGGCGAGCGCCACCGGCTGCACATGCGTGAATAGCGCATCGACGGTGTTACCGGCGAGACCCAGTGCCGCGATGCCGGCAGCGATCAGGAAGTTGCGCGCGACGACCGCCGCGTAATCGCCAGCCACCCGCCCCCCGGCGGCATAGCCGAGCGCCAGCGCAAGCAGGAAAAAACCGATCGTCGGCGCGGTCACGACAATGCTGCTGCCCACGTGCGGGATCAGTTGCCGCAACGCCAGCACTTCCGCGCCGAGCGAGCAGAAGCCTTCGATGAAGACGATCAGGAAAAGCTGGCGAGGCGTAAGCACGGGGGAAAGGTCTCGGATCTTGACGGGCGGACGGCGAAGTTTAGCGGAGATTGGCCGAACGGCGGGACGAGGCCGTGCAGGCTGCGACGATCCGCTGCGATCCGCTACAATCCGCGCATGCTCAGCTACCGCCATTCCTTTCACGCCGGCAACCACGCCGACGTCCTCAAGCACCTCGTCCTGGTGCAGTTGATCGACTACCTGAAACAGAAGGAGAAGCCCTTCTGGATCATCGACACGCACGCTGGCGCCGGCCTCTACGCGCTTGATGCCGGGCACGCCACAAAGCTCGCCGAGCACGAAGGCGGCATCGGCCGCCTGTGGGCGCGTGACGATCTGCCGCCAGCGGTCGCTGCCTATGTCGATACGGTGCGCCCGCTCAATCCCAAGGGCACGCTGAACGCCTACCCCGGCTCGCCGTGGATCGCCTACAAGCTGTTGCGTGCGGACGACCGCCTGCGCCTCTTCGAGTTGCACGGCACCGACATCGTGACGCTCGCCGACAACTTCCGCGAGGCCGGCCGGCAGGTGCAAGTCACCCACGGCGACGGGCTCGCCGGTCTGAAAGCGCTGCTGCCGCCACCGCCGCGTCGCGCGCTGGCGCTGATCGACCCCTCGTACGAAGTTGCCACCGACTACCGGGGCGTCGTCAAAACTCTGGAAGAATCGCTGAAACGCTTTCCCACCGGCACCTATGCCGTGTGGTACCCGCTGCTCGCCAAGCCCGAGGCACGCGCCCTGCCGGAAAAGCTGAAGGCCCTCGGCGCAAAATCCTGGCTGAACACCACGCTGACGGTACGCCGGCAGCCGCCCGGCACCTACGGCATGCCCGGCAGCGGCATGTTCGTACTCAACCCGCCGTGGACGCTGGAAGCGACGCTAAGGGAAACCCTGCCCTGGCTCGCACAGACACTGGCCGAGGATACGGGTGCCGGCTTTACGCTGGAAACGCTCGCCGGCTGAAATTCAGCACGTCGTTTCGGCCATGCAGCGCACGGTGTTCGCCGCTTCGCTACGCAGCCAGGCGATGAACCGTTCGAGCTCGGGGCGCGCCAAGCCTGAGGCAACGGACGATCCCGCCGCCCGCACCAGATAATAGGCGCGGGCCGGCACCTTCTCCCGCCTGACGGCGAGCGGCACCAGCCGTCCCTCGGCGAGCGCGCGGGCGACCAGCGGGCCTCGCCCCAGTGCCACGCCCTGCCCGGCTTCGGCCGCGCGCATGATCTGATCGTACTGATTGAAGCGCAGCACCGCCTTCGGGCGCGCCCCGGCCAAACCCAGACCGATCAGCCACGGCTCCCAGGAGAACCACGGCGCGGCATAATCGTCGTCATAGGCGAGCAGGACGACCCGCGCAAAATCCTCGGCCGTCAGCTTGCGCGGCAGCTGCGCAGCGAGCGCCGGTGCCGCCACCGGAAATACCGATTCCTCGAACAGCAGGTGTGCGCCGGCTGGCGCCTGCTCGGCCGCAAGGTAACGCAAGGCGACGTCGAAACCCTCGCGTTCGAGATCGATGACGCGGTTGTCCGCCGAAATGCGTACATCCACCTCGGGCTGTTCGGCCTGGAAGGCCGCGAGCCTTGGCACCAGCCACAGCGACGCAATGCCGACCGCCGCAGTGACATTGATCTGCGGTCGCCGCCGCTTGCGATTGATCTCGGCGCACACGGCGGCGAGGCGCTCCAGCATGTCGGTCGCCACGCGCTGCAGCGCCTCGCCTTCGGCGGTCAGGCTCAGGCGTCGCGTTTCACGGCGGAAAAGCGCCACGCCAAGATGATCCTCAAGCGCCTGTACCTGGCGGCTGATCGCCGATTGCGTCAGATGCAACTCCGTCGCCGCCCGCGTGAAACTCAGGTGGCGCGCTGCCGCCTCGAAACCGCGCAACGGGTCCAGCGGCGGCAGGCGGCGGCCTCTCCCAAGCTTATCCATGCGTTTTACTCATCCATGACATTCCAACTGAACGTTTGTTCAAAATGCACAGGCAGCCTAGATTGGCATTACGCAGCGCATTTTGCAATGCGTATGACGCATGGAGGAAATCATGGAAAAGGCCCCTGGATCGACATCCTTCAAACTTGCCCGCCGCGCACTGCTCGCGCTCGCCGATACACACGGATTTGAACTTGTCTGTCACGAAGGAGAACTTTGGGTCACCGCCGACGGGCTCGCCGGCGATGTCGTGCTCGCGCCCGGGGAACGGCTTACGCTGCGCGGACACCCACGCATCGTCATCTCCGCACTCAGCGCCGCCCGCTTCGATGCACGCTCGTGCTGCGGCAACACCCCGGTCCGCCTTCTCGCAAGCCGCTGTGCCGGAGTGCTGCTCGACCGCATCGCGCGCTGGCGTCACGCACCGCTGGCCAGCTATCCGGCCACGCTGTTGCGCTGAAAATGGCCCGGCACGCCACGGGCCGCCCGGGGGAGGCTCAACTGGGCTTCTTGCAGGCGGAAAGCATGCGCCGATGGATGTACTCGCGTTCATCCATCGGTGCCTGCAGAAGAATCTTCAAGGCTTGCTTCGGCAGATGACGGTAGCGCCGGCGGTCGTTGGGAAAGGTGATCTTGCGCCAGTTCTGCAGCGCCAGCCATTGCCACACGTCGTCGTCAAGATGATGCGTCACCAGCATCTTGATGTCACCCCGGGAGATGTAGGTATTGACCATCGGCCGGGCCCCGACCGGCGATACGCGCCGCTTGCGACGAATGTTGAACAGATTGCGGACGCCGTTGCGTACCTTGTCGACCACCGACCTCATATTCCGACCCCTACCGCACAAAGCAAAGTGCTTGCGATTTTAATGACAATGTAACAGAAATCAACATCCTTCATTGTTGATTTCAACTAACTATTGTTACTCAGAGGCGATCGTACTTGGCGGAATTGCCGCGAGCCTTGTCGACAGGGTATTTCCGTGCGTTCTTTTCCAGCTTTTGCCGCGCCGCGGCCAGCAGATCGACGCCGGCGGTATCGGCGACCAGGATCAGGTAGAGCAGGACGTCGGCGCATTCATCCGCCAGCGACTCGTGTGTAGCGGGGTCGCGCGCCAGCGCCGCGATCTCGTCGTCACGCTTCCATTGCGTCAGTTCAAGCAATTCGGCCGCTTCGAGATTGAGCGAGACGATCAGGTTGCGCAGTGAATGGAATTGCGCCCAGTCGCGCTCATCCCGGAAGCGCAGCACCGCTTCGCGCAACTCCTCAATGCTGTTCATGGCGGCCTCCTTCAACCAGCGTGAACCGCGCCCGCAGACTGACCATCACCACATCGTGACCGAGCAGTGTCACTGCGCCTTGCCGCCGGTTGTCGCCGGTGTCGCTGTACTCGAAGCCATAAACGCGCTGCAGTCGCAGGCGTCCAGCGTCGTCGCGGGCGAAGCGCAGACTGCGGATGGCGACCGTGTCGTCGAGCAGTTGCAGATCCTCGGCGGCACAGGCCGCACGGGCCTCGCCCACGCCGGCATCGCGGGCCTTCAGGCTGTCGTGCCATAACCAGGCGAGCAGGCCGAGAAAAAGGAGGGAGAAGGTTTCAAAGACGGGCATGGCGGCCAGTATACTCGGCGCATGAACGAACTTCCGAGCACCCATCCCTACACGACGCTGACGCCGGACCACGTACTCGATGCCCTGGAGGCCGCCGGACTTTCTCCCGACGGTCGCCTGCTGGCATTGAACAGTTACGAAAACCGCGTCTATCAGGCCGGCATGGCGGAGGGGCCGCCACTGATCGCGAAGTTCTACCGGCCCGGCCGCTGGGAGGATGCGGCGATTCTCGAAGAGCATGCATTTCTTGCCGAACTCGCGGCTGCGGAAATCCCTGTCGTGCCGCCGCAGGCGTTCGGCGACGGCACGACGCTTGCCCATCACGGCGGTTTCCGGCTGGCCGTGTTTCCCCGTCGCGGCGGACGCGCGCCGGAACTCGGCGATCCGGCCACCCGTGAATGGATGGGGCGCTTTCTCGGTCGCATCCACGCCATCGGCCGGCTGCACCCCTTCAGCGCACGGCCGACGCTGGACATCGCCAGCTTCGGCGAAGAACCGCGCGACTGGCTGCTCCGCCATCAGGCCGTGCCGCCCGATCTTCTCGCCGCCTGGCAGGGCACCATCGACATGGCCCTCGACGGTGTGCGCCATGCCTGGGCGCGTGCCGGCGCGGTGACGACGCTGCGCCTGCATGGGGACTGCCACTTGGGCAACGTGCTGTGGACCGACGACGGGCCGCATTTCGTCGATTTCGACGACAGCCGCATGGGGCCGGCAGTGCAGGACTTGTGGATGCTGCTTTCCGGCGAACGCTTGGAGATGCAGATGCAACTGCAGGATGTCGTGGCCGGCTACGAGGATTTCTGCGATTTCGATCGGCGCGAGCTGCATCTGCTCGAAGCATTGCGCACGCTGCGGCTCATCCATTACGCGGCCTGGATCGCACGGCGCTGGGATGATCCCGCCTTTCCTGCCGCGTTTCCCTGGTTCGGCACGGCGCATTACTGGCAGGCACGCATTCTCGAACTGAAGGAACAGATCGCGGCCATGCAGGAGCCACCGCTGATCGTCTGACGCAAGACCGCCAGGGCAGAACGGGGGCGTTGCGGAAACTCGCCAAGCACGGGCGTCTCGACCATAATGGAACTCTCTCCCGGCATGAAAACCATGGATACTCCCCTCGATTTCCTGCGCAACTGGTTGCCGATCGGCCGCCGCGAGGACGGTGACGACGGCGCCCAGGCCTTGCGTGACTGGCTCGACAGCATGCGCGACGCGCCCGCCGAGGAAATTGCCGCCTCGCTCGCGCACCGGCTGACGACGATGATCGCCGCGCAGGACAACCTGCACATGCGGCTCAAGCTGCTCGACAGTTTCGACGGCATTGCGCAGGAGCTGCTGCCACCGCTGGAACGGGAGATCGAGGCCGCGCCGCTGCCATTCACCGGCAAGGCGCAGGCGCGGGCAATCGCCGCCGACAACCTGCTGAAGAGCCTTGCCGCCGGCTACAGCAACGTGGCCACCAGCATCGAGATGCGCAAACTCGCCGGTGGCCTCGCGCTGCTCGTCCAGCACGCACTGCAGCGCGCGATCGCCTCCTTGCGCCGCCGGCAACTGCTGGCCTATCGCGCCTATGCGACGCCGTCGGCCACTTCCTGGCAGCATCTGCACGAACTCTATCGCGCGGCGGCGCGGCTTAATCTCCTGGGGCCAGCAAAATCAGGGCCGCCTGTCGCTCACCTTTACGTGTCGACCCTGCTGATTGCCTACGCCGACCCCGGCAAGTTCGCCCGTACCGACCTCGACGCCCTGCTCGACTGCGCAACGCGTGGCGCTGCACTGGTGCGTATCCGCCACCGCGATGCACTCAACGAAATCCGGCCGGATGCGCCGCTGTTCGTGATCAACGCCGGCGAAGCGGGCCCCGGCAAGCCGCTGGTGCGCATACGCGAAGGTGGCAGGGCCGACAGCGTCTACCTCGATTGCACCGAACTCGCCGCGACCATCAAGAGCGACATCGGCGCCAAGACACGCCTCGACATGCCGCACGAATGGCTCCTGCCGAAGGCATCGTTGCCGATGCTGCGCACGCTGGCCGCGATGTGGGGGGCGCAACCAACGCGACGCTTCTCGCGCATGCGCTTCAAGCCGCGCGCCGATCTCGTCGTCGGCCTCTTCGACGTCAGCCTTTTCCTCACCGGTGCCGCCTACCGGCGGCGACGCAACGACTCCGGCAAACGCGGACCGGCGTCCCCTGCGGTCAGCGAATGGGCACTCATCGACGAGAGCCCGGATGGCTTTGGCGTGCGTTACGTGCGCGGTGACATCGGACCGATTGAAGTCGGCGACGTGGTCGCGTTGCGGCCGCGCGAGAGCAGCCGCGTGCAGATCTGCCTGGTGCGCCGCGTCAGCAATGCCGGTCAGGCACGCTTCGAGCTGGGCCTGCAGAACATCTCGCCGCAGGCGGTGGTCGTCGAGCTGCCGGCAATCAACGGCAGCGGCCGCGCCAAGGCCGTGCTGCTGCCGCGCATGCCCACCTACAACAATGCCGCCGGCCTGCTGGCGGTACCCGGCACCGTGCCGGCCGGGCTCGAAGTGCGTTACCCGAGCGGCAACGACACGGTGCTGCTGCGACTCGGGCAGCGTCTGGAAGCAAATGGCAACAACGAATTCCACGTCCTTGTGCCGCAAGCCGCAAGCTGAACCCGCAAGCCGGAGCCACCATGCCCATCTACGAACTCGCCGACAAGAAGCCCCTGATCGCCGCCGACAGCTGGATCGCGCCGAACGCGACGGTGATCGGTGACGTGCGCCTCGCCGCGCGTGCCTCCATCTGGTGGAACGCCGTGCTGCGCGGCGACAACGACCCGATCAGCATCGGCGAAAACAGCAACATCCAGGATGGTTCGGTACTGCACACCGACGAAGGCGTGCCGCTGACGCTGGGCGCCAATGTCACCGTCGGTCATCTCGTGATGCTGCATGGGTGCACGATCGGCGACGGCTCCTTGATCGGCATCGGCTCGATCGTGCTCAACCGCGCGGTGATCGGACGGCACAGCATCGTTGGCGCAAACACGCTTATTCCGGAGGGAAAGGCCTTCCCGGAGCGTGTTCTCATCGTCGGCTCGCCGGGCAAGGTGGTGCGCGAACTCAGCGACGAGGAAGTCGCGCGGCTGCAGCACAGCGCCGACCACTACGTGGAAAACGCACGGCGCTACCGCGACCAGCTGCGTACGCTGACCGGCTGACCGGCCAGCTTCGACAAAGCCTTGCTGACGCCTCAGCGCCCCCGATAGACAACGCTCGGTTGCACATCGCGCAGGATCTTCTGCATGCCAACACGGGTCTTCGCATTAATCACCAGCGGCGAGTGTGTGCTGGCGGCGATGCGCCCGCCGTCGGCACCGGCGACTGCATCGCGGTAAAGGATCACGACGACGATCGCGTCGGCAGGATCGCTCAGGCCGAGCAGCCCGCTTTCCTCGTCGGAGAGATCGATTTCATATTCGACATTGATCCGCTCCGGCGGCACCACCGAAAAACTCAGCGCCGGGTCGTCCAGCGACTGCAGCCAGAACACCGTCGGCTTGCCTTCTTCGTGAAACAAGGTGAAGCGCTTGTTCTCCTCGAAACCCACGAGGCCTGCCGGGAACGTGAACACGCGTTCCTCGGCAACCGGCACATCCTTGAGGGCGAAGCGATCGATATCGATTTTCATGGTGGCGTTCTCGCGCAAGAGGGAGTGGGCATGACAGCAGAAATTGACGCGGCCAGCGACGCAAATTCGGATAGCGCCAATACGATGCGGCCGCTACTGCACCGTTAGTCCGTTTGGTGCAGAATCGAGGGTAATTTAACCCGGCGAGCCAGCAGCGTCCACCACGATGGCCTTCGAGTTTTCCCTGCCCACCGCCGTCACCGGCGCGCTCTTCAGTTCGGTGATCCTGGCGGCCACATTCCTCTACCTGTGGCGCCTCTCGCCGGGACAACGCTCGCTGCTGTTCTGGGCACTGGCATTTTCGGCCCAGTCGCTGCGCATGCTTGTCCATCTCGCCATCACCACCGGCGGCCCGCCGGCACTGTGGATACTCGCGGACACCCTCTTCGCATTCGCTGTGCTGCTCATCTGGCTGGGCACCCAGGCCCTGCAAGGAAAGCCGATGCGTCTGCGGGCAATCGGCGGCCTGCTCGTACTTGCACTGGTCTGGAACGTCTCCGTACCTGCGGACTGGGCCTTTCACCTGCGCACATTTCCATTGTTCGGCGCCGCCTGTGCCGTACTCGTGCTGACCGCCGTGGCGCTGTTCCGCCTCGCACGCCAGGAACCCGAAGTTGGTTATCGCACGCTGGGCGTCCTCATCGGCCTGCTCGGCCTGCACTATCTTGATTATCCGTTCCTGCGCGTCGTTCCCGGATTCGCACCGCTGGGCTTCGGCTTAGCGGCAGCGCTGATGCTGATGATCGGCATCGCCATGCTGATCATCACCCAGCGCCGCCAGCAGAGCGAACTGATCAGCACGACGGCGCGGCTTGCCGAGGAACTGGCCCACCGCAAGGAAACCGAGACACGCTACCAGGCGCTGGTCGAGGAACTCGACGAAGGCATCGTCGTCGTTGCCAGCAACGGCGAGGTGCTGACGGCCAATCCCGCGGCGGCGCGCATTCTCGGCGTTCCGCTCGAAGAGTTGCGTGACGAGAACTTCGACCGCCGCCCGTTCCGGCTGCAGCGGGAGGACGGCCGGCCACTCGCACCCGCCGAATACCCACTGACGCGCTCCCTGCACGATGGCCAGCCCACGCCGGCAACCACCTACCGACTGCAGCGCCCCGATGGCAGCGCCATCTGGATGAGCGCCAGCACACACCCCCTGATCAACGAGGGAGAAACAGCGCCCTATGCCGTCATCGCCGCCTTCAGCGACATCAGCGAACGCAAGGCCGGCGAGCGCAATCTGCTGGCCAGCGAACTGCGCTTTCGCAGCATCTTCGAGGAGGTCGGCAACATTGCTGTCCAGGGATACGACGTCAATGGCCGCGTGATCTACTGGAACAGCACCAGCGAGCGCTTCTACGGGTATTCGCGCAGCGAAGCGCTCGGAAAATCGATCGCCGACCTGGTGATCGCACCTGCGGACCGTGCGGATTTTCTCGCGACGCTGGAGACATCCCTGCGTACCGGCAGGGCGTCTGCTCCCGGCGAATTCCTTGCGCAGCGCAAGGATGGCAGCCGAATTGCAATCTACTCGACACAGGTGATGATCGCCGACCTGCACGGAGAGCCGGAGTTCTATTGCATCGACCTCGACCTCTCCGATCTGCGCGAACTTCAGCGCGAGTTGCAGGAAGCCTCCGAACGCTTCCGCGCACTCTCGGAAAGTTCCGACCTCGGCATGGCCGTCACCGACGAAAAGGCCAACTTCGTCTGGTGCAACCAGCGCTACCTCGCGCTGATCGACAGCACGATGGAGGAAGTACTCGACGGCCGCTGGATCAAGCACCTGCATCCGGACGAACAAGCGGCGATGCGCGAAAACTGGCAGCGTGCAGTGGAAACGCAGAGCGGCTTCGTGTCCGAACGCGAAGTCGTCAACCGCGACGGCAGCACACAGTGGGGACGCGTGCATATCGTTCCGATCCGCACCCAGGAGGGCGTGTTCCGCGGCTTCGTTGCAACGGTCGAGGACATCACGGCACTGAAGCGCGCCGAGCAGGCCCTGCGCCTCTCGGAAGCGCGCTTCTCGGGAGCCTTCCACGCCAGCCTCGACTACATCACGATCAGTTACCTGGACACCGGCGAACTGATCGATGTGAATGAAGCCTTCGAAACCACCACCGGCTGGCCACGAGACGAGGCGATCGGTCGAACCACGCTCGAACTCGGAATATGGGTCAATGCCGAGGAACGGAAGACAGCGGTCGACATTCTCCAGCGCGATGGGGTACTGCGCGAATACCCGATGCATATCGTGGCACGCAATGGCGACCACGTGGATGCCCTGCTCAACGGATCGATCATCCGGGTTGGAAACCGCCCGTTGCTGCTTGGCGTGGTGCGCGACATCCGCAAGCAGAAGGCAGCCGAGCAGGTGCTGCGCGAAAGCGAAGCGCGCCTTTCGCGCATCGTGCATTACTCGCCCGTCGCGCTCGCCATCACCGACGTGGAGACGGGCGTCCTCGTTGACGTCAATCGTGCCTGGCAGGAATTTCTCGGCTACCGGCGTGAACAGGTCATCGGTCGCAACTCACTGGAATTCGGTCTGTGGGTGGAGGCCGACGATCGCGAAGCGCTCTACCGCAAGGTTGTCGAATGCGGCGGCGAAATGGACCGCTTCGAAGTCCGCTATCGGCGCGCCGACGGCGAGATCGTCTACGGTCTCATCTCGGGCCGCGTCTTCGAGATCGGCGGGCGGAATTGCTACCTATGGGCAGTCACCGACATCACCTTGCGCCACCAGATCGAGGAACGCATGGCGACGCTGAACAACGAGCTCGAAGCGCGCGTCGAGGCGCGCACGAAGGAACTCCAGCAGGCGCACGAGGAGTTGATTCGTTCCGAAAAGCTGGCCGCACTGGGGTCGCTGGTTGCCGGTGTCGCCCACGAACTGAACACGCCGATCGGCAACAGCGTCACCGTTGCCAGTACCCTGCACGACAAGACAGTCGAGTTTGCCGACGAAGTGGGCGAAGGCACGCTGCGGCGCTCGTCGCTCAATGCCTACCTGGAGTCGGCACGCACTGCGAGCGACCTGCTCCTGCGCAGCCTCAGCCAGGCGCGCGCGCTGGTTGCCAGCTTCAAGCAGGTCGCCGTGGACCAGACCAGCGATCAGCGCCGCCGCTTCGATCTGCGCGAAGTGGTCGGCGAGGTGCTGACGACGCTGTCACCAACGCTGCGCAAGACGCCCTTCAAGGTGACGATGGAGATTCCGGAAGGGATCGTGATGGACAGCTTCCCCGGCCCGCTCGGGCAGGTCGTCAGCAACTTCGTCAATAACGCCGTCCTGCATGCCTTCGAAGGCCGCGATCACGGGCATGTCGAGTTGCGGGCAAGTCTCGCTGATAACGACGAAGTCATGCTCTCCGTCAGCGACGACGGCATCGGCATCCCGGAAGAGAACCTGCGCAGGATTTTCGATCCCTTTTTCACGACCAAGCTCGGCCAAGGAGGCAGCGGCCTCGGCCTGAACATCGTCTATAACATCGCAACGCGTGTGCTCGGTGGCCGTGTGACGGTAAGCAGTGCGGTTGGCAACGGTGCGACTTTTACGCTTAGAATGCCTGTCAGCGCCCCAGGCTCCCAAGATTGAATATATAAGCCGCCTCCGAGAATGACATCCGGCCCCCATCACGACGATCTCGACATCGTTGACGATCTCGTACCCGACGCTTCGTCGGCGCGGCCGCTCGACGAGCCGAAATGGCACATCCTGATCGTCGATGACGACCCGGAGGTGCACAACGCCACCGTTTTTGCACTGCAGGACATCCGTATCGACGACCGGCCGTTGCATTTCCTGCACGCGCACACGGGCACCGAGGCCCTCGCAATGGTCAAGGCCGACGATGACATCGCCGTCGTCATTCTCGACGTGGTAATGGAGCACGAAAGCGCCGGTCTTGATCTCGTGCGCGTGATCCGCAAGGAACTCGGTCGTAGCGAGATGCGCGTCATCCTGCGTACCGGGCAGCCGGGCTACGCCCCGGAAATGCGGGTAATCCGCGAGTACGACATCAACGACTACAAGACGAAGTCGGAACTGACCCGTGTACGATTGCTGACGACACTGACCACCGCGGTACGTTCCTACGATCATCTGAAGCGGCTCATTACCGGGCGTCGGGCGCTGTCGCACATCGTTGAATCGGCACCGCTGCTCTATGCCCAACGCGATGTTGCCGGCTTCTGCAAAGCCGCAGTCGACAACGCCGCCGCGCTGATCGACGAAAACAGTGTTGACGTTTTCCTGTGCGCCCATCGGGCCAACTACGGCAGCCATCTGAGCGCACAGCCTTACTTCATTGTCGGTGCAGTCGGGTGCTTTACCGCACAACTCGGGCGGCCGCTGCAGGATGCCGGCAGCGCCGTCGCACTCGTCGAACAAGCGCTGGCGCGTCGCGAACACGTCCGCGAAGGCAATTCAGCAGCGTTCTACATCGCCGCCAACGAGGCCAATCCGGCAGTGCTTTTCGTCGCCGCCGCAAAGCCGCTTTCCGAAGAGCAATCCCAGTTGCTTGCGGTCTATTGCGTCAACATAGGGGTCGGGCTGGAAAATGCCGGCCTGATTGCCGATCTCAACTTCTCCGCCTACTCCGACCGGCTGACACGACTATCGAACCGTATCGGCTTCGTCGCCCGCATCGACGATCATCTGCGCTCCGAAGAACAGGGCTGGACGATGGCGCTGATCGACATCGACCACTTCTCCGAGCTCAACGACGCGCTGGGCCACCAAAAAGGTGACCAGTTGCTGCTATCGGTCGCGCAGCGGCTGTCGATGGCGCTGCTGCCACGAATGACACTGGCGCGTGTCGGTGGCGACGTGTTCGGCATTTTCGGCCCGGATGAAATGCTCGACCCACGGCAGCTGATGGATCACTTCCGCCTGCCGTTCGCGGTCGGCGAGTATTCCCTGCCGGTACAGGCAACAATCGGCCTCGTCCGCCTCGACGAAGCCGCCGCCAGCGACGGCATCGACCTGCTCAAGGCCGCCAACATCGCGCTCAACCGCGCCAAGACCGGCGATCGCGGGCGCTGGCACTACTACACCAGCGACATGGCTGTCGCGATGCGCAGCCGTCTCGATCTGCTGCACGATCTTCGGCTTGCCGTCGAACACCGGCGCGGGCTGGAACTGCACTACCAGCCGCAGGTCAGTCTCGTCAGCGGCGAAGTGATCGGGGCAGAGGCGCTGATCCGCTGGCGTGGTGCCGACGGCAACTTCATCCGACCGGACCTGTTCATTTCGCTCGCCGAATACTCCGGATTGATTGTCGAACTGGGAGCCTGGGTCTTCCATACGGCAGTCAATGAGCTCAAGGCCTGGGATGCCCAGGGAATTCGCGGCGTGCACATGGCGATCAATGTGTCGCTGGTGCAATTCCGCGACCCGACCTTCCTCTCCCGCATGCGCGCGGCACTCGACACCGCCGGCATCGCACCGGACCGGATCGAGCTGGAGATCACCGAAAGCGTCGCCATGCTCGATGCCGAGATGGTCATCTCCACGCTGCAGGAACTGAAGACGATGGGCATCCAGGTCGCCATCGACGATTTCGGCACGGGCTTCTCCTCGCTTTCCTATCTGCACCGTCTGCCAATCGACCGGCTGAAGATCGACCGTGCCTTCGTGCGCGACCTCGGCAGTGCCCGCGCCAGCGGGGCCAGCATCGCACAGACGATCATCCGCCTCGGCCAGTCGCTCGGCCTGCAGATCATCGCCGAAGGCATCGAAACCGAGGAACAGGCGCAACTGCTGGTCGATCTCGGTTGCCCGTTCGCACAGGGCTTCCTTTACTCCCGGCCGGTCGACTCGGCCAGTTTCATCAACTGGTGGCATCAACGCCGCAGCACCTGATTCCTTTGCGTTTCATGCACTTGCGGAGCGATATCGGCGCCGTTCGCCGGCCGGCTTGAGTTTTTGCCCCCGTTTCTGCATAGTTCGCCCCCTGTTTTCTCCATTTCCGCGACGCCCGTCGCCGACACTCCCGCATGCTCGCACCCATCGAACACCGCATCGCCATTGAACTGGGCGTCCGCCCGTCGCAGGTCATTGCCGCCGTCCAGCTGCTCGACGAAGGCGCCACCGTCCCCTTCATCGCCCGCTACCGCAAGGAAGTCACCGGCAACCTCGACGACACCCAGCTGCGTACGCTCGAAGAGCGCCTGACCTACCTGCGCGAGATGGAAGAGCGGCGCACGGCGATCCTCGCCTCGATCGAGGAACAGGGCAAGATGACGCCCGAACTGAAGGCCGAGATCCTGCAGGCCGAGACCAAGCAGCGCCTGGAAGACCTCTACCTGCCGTACAAGCAGAAGCGCCGCACCAAGGCCCAGATCGCCCGCGAAGCCGGCATCGCACCGCTCGCCGAGGCGCTGCTGAATGACCCGACGCTGGTGCCGGAAACTGAAGCCGCGAAATTCCTGAATGCCGAAGCCGGCTTCGCCGATACCAAGGCCGTCCTCGACGGCGCCCGCCAGATCCTGATGGAGCAGTTCGCCGAGGACGCCCAGCTGCTCGGCACGCTGCGCGAATACCTCGACGAGCACGGCGTCGTGAAGTCGGTCGTCGCCGAAGGCAAGGAGAACGAAGGCGCCAAGTTCCGCGATTACTTCGATTACTCGGAGCCACTCGCCGACATCCCCTCGCACCGCGCGCTGGCCCTCTTCCGCGGCCGCAACGAAGGCATGCTGCAGGTCTCGCTGGTGCTCGATTCGGAACTCGATGCTGAAACGAAGCCAGCAGGCCACAACCCCTGCGAATCCCGCATCGCCGCGCGCTTCGGAATCAGGGATCAGGGGCGTCCCGCCGACAAATGGCTCGCCGACACCGTGCGCTGGACCTGGAAGATCAAGGTCTTCATGCACCTCGAACTCGAATTGATGAATGCCCTGCGCGAGCGTGCCGAGGAGGAAGCGATCCGCGTTTTCGGCCGCAACCTGAAAGACCTGCTGCTCGCCGCCCCGGCCGGCCCGCGCGCCGTGCTCGGCCTCGACCCCGGCATCCGCACCGGCTGCAAGATCGCCGTCGTCGACCGCACCGGCAAGCTGCTCGACACCGCCACCATCTACCCGCACGAGCCGCGCTGCGACTGGGAAGGCTCATTGCACGTGCTGGCGGCGCTGTGCGCCAAGCACCAGGTCGAGCTCATCAGCATAGGCAACGGCACTGCCTCGCGCGAAACCGACAAGCTGGTGGCCGACCTGATGAAGCGCTACCCGGCGATGAAGCTCACCAAGATCATGGTCTCGGAGGCCGGCGCCTCGGTCTATTCGGCCTCCGAATTCGCGGCGAAGGAATTCCCCGAGCTCGACGTCAGCCTGCGTGGCGCGGTGTCGATCGCCCGCCGCCTGCAGGACCCGCTCGCCGAACTGGTGAAGATCGAGCCGAAAGCCATTGGCGTCGGCCAGTACCAGCACGACGTGTCGCAGACGCGGCTCGCGAAGACGCTGGATGCCATCGTCGAGGACTGCGTGAACGCCGTCGGCGTCGATGTAAACACCGCTTCGGTCGCCCTGCTCACCCGCATCTCCGGCCTCAATTCCAGTCTCGCCGCGAACATCGTTTCCTACCGCGACATTCACGGCGCCTTCGCCGACCGCCAGGCGCTGCTGAAAGTGCCACGCCTCGGTGACAAGACCTTCGAACAGGCCGCCGGCTTCCTGCGCGTCATCAACGGCGACAACCCGCTCGACGCCTCGGCGGTGCACCCGGAAGCCTACCCGGTCGTCGAACGAATCCAGGCCGACATCAAGAAGGGCATCAAGGACGTCATCGGCGACGCGCGTACCGTGAAGGCCGTCAATGCCGCGAAGTACGCCGACGAGCAGTTCGGCCTGCCGACCGTGCAGGACATCCTCAAGGAACTGGAAAAGCCGGGCCGCGACCCGCGCCCCGAATTCAAGGCCGCCACCTTCCGCGAGGGCGTCGAAAAGCTCTCCGATCTCGAACCGGGCATGATGCTCGAAGGCGTCGTCACCAACGTCGCCAACTTCGGCGCCTTCGTCGACATCGGCGTGCATCAGGACGGCCTCGTGCACGTCTCGGCACTGGCCGACCGCTTCGTGAAAGACCCGCACGAGGTCGTCAAGGCCGGCGACATCGTCAAGGTCAAGGTGCTCGAAGTCGACCTGCAGCGCCAGCGCGTGGCGCTTACCATGCGCATGTCGGACACGCCGACGCAGAAGAAGGGCCTGCCGCCCGCCAACAGCGGCAATCGCCCGGGCCAGCGCTTCGGGCAGGACTCGCAGCGGCGTGACTCGCGTCCGCAGCATGAGCCGCAGGGTTCGATGGCCGCGGCTTTCGCCAAGCTGCAGCGCTAGATCCGCTCAGCGCACGGCCGCGCGCAAAAAATCCACCAGCACCGGCAGTTCGCGCTCCAGATCCGCGTAATCGTCGTGGCTGCCGGCCACGATCTTCAACTGCACGTTCGGGCCGCCGGCGGCATGGATCGCATGCGCTTCCTCCACTGGCACGGTTGCATCCTCGGCGCCATGCACCAGCAGCACCGGGCAATGCAGGCGCCGGATCGTGGCGATCGGCGCGATATCGTCGAAGCGATGGCCGATGACCCGCTCGACATAGCGCAGGATCAACGACCCGAGCGGACGCTGGGGAATGCCGCGAAAGGCGAACCAGCGCCGCATCATTGCCTCCGGATGCGTGAACGCAGCGATGCTGACCACGGCGGCGATACCGGGGTCGCGTGCTGCGGCGAGCAGCGCCGCACCGGCCCCCACCGAATGCCCGACCAGAGCGATTCCGGCATTGGTGCCGCTCCCCAGACCGGCGTGAATGCGCAGCCAATCCACGGCCGCCGCGCAATCCTCGGCGAAACGCGGCAGCGAGGCAAAGCTGTCCTCCTCGCTGCGCCCGTGACAGCGAGCCTCAAAGAGCAGCACCGCAAAGCCCGCCGCATGCAGCGGCGCCGCCAGCGGCAGCATCGTCTCCGCGTTGCCGCCCCAGCCATGGACAACGGCGACGGCAGGATGCGGCCCCGGACCGGTTGCCGGCACGAACCAGCCGGCCAGCGTCTTGCCATTGCGCGTCGGAAACCGGATCTCGCTGAAGGCGAGCCCGACGCTCGCCGGCGACGCCGTGCCGACAACGCGTTCCGGCGCCAGCGCACGATGCAATTGCCGACGCACAAGCAGCAATGCGATGAAAAGCGTGATCGCAACCGCAGGTACCATCAGACCGTAGCCCATGCCCGTTCCTCAACCCTCATTCGTCGCGTCCCGGCTCCGGTTTAACGGAACTCGAAATATTCGCGATGAAACGCCCTACCCGGCAGGCCCGCGCCGGACAGCCAGAGACGAAGCGACTCGCCCCAGGCCGAGGGGCCACAGAACCACACGCTGCTGCCACGCCCGGCCTGCTTGCCGACCAGCGCTGCGGGAAGCGGCCCCTGCGCATCGCTTTCCCAGCGCTGCAACTGAACCCCGGTGGCCCGGCAGAGGTCGGCCAGTTCGCCGCCGAAGGCATCCACTGCGTTGTTGCGCACGCTGTAGAACAAGGCCACATCCTCCGCGCGCCGGCCCTGCTCCCGCAATTCACGCAGGCGGGCGAGAAACGGCGTGACACCGATGCCGCCGGCCACCCACACCTGCGGGCCAGCGCCTTCCCGTGCCGATAAATCGAAGCCGCCATACGGGCCTTCCAGCGTTGCTGCCTGGCCCACCTGCAAACGCTGCGGCAGGCTGCGCGTGTAGTCGCCGAGTGCCTTGATCGCCAGCACGACCGTCCCCTGCGCCGCCGACCACGCGGATGCAACGGTAAATGGGTGCGCCCCTTCGAGACGATGCCCGAAATCGACCAGCACGAATTGTCCGGCACGGTGCCCCGGCCACCCCGCGGCCGGGCGCAGCGTCACCTCAAGCACGCCGTCGCTGCGTGCGACCAGCGCCTCGATGCGCGCCGCATGACGCCGCCGGGCACCGATGCGCCCGCCGAGCGAGAGGAGTGCAGCAGCGACCCCCGCCAGCGCAAGCAGTGCGGTACTCCAGGCGAGCGGGCCGCTCCACCAGTCACGCGGCATCAGCACGAGGCCGTGGAAGGTACCCGCCACGAAGAGCACGGCGAAGGCCTTGTGTATCAGCCGGAAAGCGCGATACGGAACGCGCCGCAGCAGCGACACGACGACCAGCGCCATCACGAGGTAGCCGGCCCACTCGCCGACATCCTTGGCCAGATCGATCCACAGCGACGGCTCGCCCCGGGGGCCACGCCCGCGCGGCGGCACCAGGCCGAGCTTCGCAAGATTCTTCGGCGCCCACTCCGCCATCCAGTGCAGGAACACCAGCACGCCGGCGCCAATGCCGATGTCGCGGTGCAGGCGATACAGGCGGTCGAGGCCGCCAAACGCACGTTCCAGCCACGCCGGCCGTGTCGCCAGCAGGATGCCGGCACTCATCCACCAGAGCACGATCACCCCGGAAAGAAGCACCACCGCCCGGCGCCACTGCCAGAAACCACCATTGTCGGCAACGCTGCCGGGCAGCACGGCGGCAGCCCACAATGCCAGCGGCGCCAGCACGAGTGCCGCGAGCAGGTGTCGATTGCGAATCATCATTCAGCTCCTGAAAACCTCATGACGAAATTCTAAACGGCGGCCACTGGCGCCGTCTGTCGCGAACTTGTATCGCAATGTAGGGGGAGCCGGAACGACGGGCCCTTCACGGTCAGGAAACAACAAGGCCAGGACAACCCGGCCCGCTGCCGCGCTTTGCTAGAATGCGCCTTCGCGAAATACGGCACACCGATCATGCTCATCTACGGCATCAAGAACTGCGACACGATGAAGAAGGCCATGGCCTGCCTCGACGCACAGGGCACCGCCTATGAATTCATCGACTACAAGAAGGCCGGAATCGCCGCCACGCACCTGCCGGACTGGAACCGGCGCGCCGGCTGGCAGAAGCTGCTCAACACGCGCGGCCTGATGTGGAAGAAGCTTTCCGAAGAACAGCGCGCCGACGTGGATGAAGCCAAGGCGCTGGCGTTGATGGCCGAATACCCCAGCCTGATCAAGCGGCCGCTGCTCGACACCGGCAAGGCGCTCCTCGTCGGCTTCGATGCCGACACCTACGCAAAACTGAAATAGGTACCACCGTTCGCCCCGAGTAGCCTGCAAGGCAGGCGTATCGAGGGGCCGGAGAACTAACATGGCCGACAGCTACGTCCTCCGCTTCCTCTTCGAGGAACTCGACATCCGCGGCGCCTTCGTGCGCCTCGGCGCCGCCTGGCAAGGCATGCAGCGCGATCGCGCCTACCCGGCAACGGTGACGCGCCTGCTCGGCGAAATGACCGCCACCGCGGCCATCATCGGCGGCAACCTCAAGCAGCCGGGCAGGCTCTCCTTCCAGCTTTCCGGCCACGGCCCGCTCAAGTCGATGATCCTCGACGTCAACCAGGACTTGCAGATCCGCGGCATGGCCCGCTACGAACCGGGCATCCACGACGCTCCGCTGCCCGCCCTCTTCGGCGACGGCAAGCTGGTCATGACGCTCGACACCCCGCTCGCCCGCCTGCCCTACCAGAGCTACGTGCCACTCGAAGGCAACAGCATCGCCGAAATCTTCGAAACCTTCCTCGTCCAGTCCGAGCAGCAACCGGCCAGGCTGCTGCTCGCCGCCAATGCCAATGCCGCCTGCGGCCTCCTCCTGCAGAAGCTGCCCGGCGCCGACGAGAAGGATGCCGACGGCTGGAACCGCCTCGTCCACCTCGCCGCCACCCTCAAGCCCGAAGAACTGCTGACCCTGCGCCCCGAAGCGCTGCTGACGCGCGTGTTTCCGGAAGAGGACAAGCGCCTCTTCGAGCCACGCCCGGTGGTCTATCACTGCCCGAAGGATTGGGACAAGGTGCGCGGCATGCTGCTGCAACTCGGCCGCGCCGAAGCCGAAGCCATCCTCTCCGAGCATGGCGAGATCGTCATCCACGACAACATCTGCAACCACGACTACCGCTTCAGCGCCGCTGACGTCGCCACGCTGTTCGATGGCGAGGCGCCACCGAAGCCGACGCTGCACTGAGCGGATAGAACCTCTCGCAAACCCCGGAATGGGGATTCGGCGCTAGGCGGCTCTATCGCGTGGAGCCCGCTTGGCGGCTGGAGCCGAGACCTGGCTATCGACATAAGCATCGAGAAGCCGCCGAATCATGCGTTGGTATTGCGTGTGGTGCTTCGTCGCTTCCGATTTGAAGAATTCGATGCTCTTTTTGCTCAAAGCCAGTGTGACCTTCACGCCTTCCTCACGGAAGGCCAGTTCGGCAGGCGAAGGAAGGAAGTCTGGCACTACCTGAACCTTGCCAAGCGGTTCATCGGTGTATCTGATTTTCACGCTCATATATCGCCTTTCCTTTGCGCCAATAACCAGCGCCAATAATTCGAATTACAGAAGCACGGTAGGTGAACCGCACGGTGAGCACACCACCATCGACTTCGCCGAAGCAGTAGAAGCGTTCTTCGCTTTCGCTGTGCGCCTCATCCCTGGCAATCACACGTTGTGGGTCTGAGAATGCGTATTGAGCGTGGAAGAAAGACACTCCGTGTTTTCTCTGATTCTCGGTGTCCTTGTCGGGATCCCAGTCAAAGTGCGTTTTTGCCATGGATGCAGCCTAGCATTTGACCATACAAAAAGCCATACGTTTATATGCAACAAATGGATGGAACGTATCCGGAACAGGCCGGACAGCATGGTGGCGACACAGACGGTCCGTTGGAACGACTTGTTCGGCGTCTTACATGCTCACGACCGGCGGGCAAGCAGCTCTTCAAAAACGACTCGAACCACATCCACAACGGCTATGTGAAGGCTGCGAGGTCAGCCAACATATGCGCAAACATAACAGGCCAGACCTGCCTAAAGCGCCAATAGAACAAAGTGAGGACGATGCCAAACCCAAGAACGAGGATGGTTCCGAGCGGCCCTTGATACAAGTGATACATGACTCGAATCAAAGCACTCACGCCGACGGCGACGGCAGGGCCAAACCTGGTAAAGGCCTCAACAAGATAGCGGCACAGGAAGAACTCTTCGAAGAAACCGTTGGTAACGGACAGAACTAACGCAACAGGGAAGGAAACAGAAATTGCTTGGGAGAATTGCCTGAGAAACTCGCGCCCGCCAATCGTATGGCCGAGTAGCTCCCAAAGCGCAACGTTGATCAGAATGGCAGCGCCGAATAGAAGCAGACCCACAAATGAATGAAGCCAGGTGACCTGGATTCCAAGATCCCTTAACCTCCAACCGCGAACCCAAAGCACGGCGAAAGCGACCGGAAAAGCGAGGCATTCAGACAGGAGTAGGCCCAGCGCTTCTTTGTCCGACAGATGTGGAATAGGGAAGCCGGAGATTACGGCCTGCACCGACGAGTATATGAACCAGCCCGCAAAGATCGCTACAACAAGGACAATCTCGTAAAGGGATAGCGGACTACGAGCGACAGGGGGCACGGACTTAGCCTCTAACGAGCTAACGACGCCGCGCGGCTTTATCGCGCAGCGTCCAGCGACAGAAGGGAGCGAGGTCGAGCGCCGCGTTAGCCGCCTTTTCGCTTGGAGGACTAGAGTTCTGCATCATAAGTCCTCCAGAATACGGTTTCGCGTAAGACGAGGCTTTGGTAGGTGGCCTTCCATTTATGGGCCGTTGGATTCCGAGCAAACATGCCTGCGACGCTAACACTTTCAGGAAGCGATTCTTTCCAGCGCCAAAGAATAGTTTCAATATCGGCCATAGGCGGCTAACGAATGAAAGGGACTTCCCGTCCCGAGGTTGCGGCGGAAGCCGCGGTCGGCAACAAGTGCCATGATGGATTTTCCGAACCTCATCAGAACCACGAAAGGGGAAGTCCATGGCCATTATGACAATTGGTATCGATATCGCCAAGAACGTGTTTGCCGTTCACGGCATCGATGAAAACGCCAAGGCCGCACTGATCAAACCCAGGAGTTAGCGCTCCGCGAGCCCGGAGAAGAACGCCCAGATCGTCCTGTTCGCATCCAGCGCCGTCGATGCCGCCTCCTTGCCGCGCCGCACGCTGGGTGCGCCCGGCCAGGAATGGCCGCCGGTTTCGGTGACGCAGAGCTGAACGGGGCCGCCGGCGCGGCAGCCTTCGTAGCGTTCGCAGTAGGCGCCGGCAAGTTCACGCGTTCGCTGTGCTGCAGGCAGGCACTGGTTGCGCTTCACCCAGCGCGACACCGTCTCGGGTACCGAGACGAATTCCATCACCTTCGTGCGATCGCGGAAGGCCGCCTCCCCTGCCCCGCCGCCGTAGAGCACGTGCGTGTCGTTCTGCGCGTGGATGTGCAGGATGGCCACCGCGCGTGCGGGGCTGCACTGGGCGACAGCCTCGGTGCCGGCGACGGCGGCAATGCCGCGAAAGAGGTCGGCCGCCTCGCAGGCGAGCCGGTAGCTCATCATGGCGCCGTTGGACATGCCGGTGGCGAAGATGCGTGCCGGGTCGATGCGCACGCGCGCCTGCACGTCGGCGACGACGGCGCGCACGAAGCCGACGTCGTCGATGCCCTTGTCGCGTGCGTCGCCGCAGCAGCCACCGGCATTCCAGGTGGCCAGCTTGCCACCCGGAAAGCGGCTGTAGCCGTTGGGAAAGACGAGGACGAACCCCGCCCGGTCGGCCTCGCCGACGAGGCCGTAGCGCGTGTCGTCGGCCATGTATTCCGCGTGGCCGCCCCCACCATGGAAGGCAAGCACCAGCGGCGCCGCCCGCGCCGGGTCCAGCCCCGGCGGAATGTGGATCAGGTAGCGGCGCTGCAGGCCACCGTGCGCAAGCATAACCTCGTGGAGCGAGGCTTCAGCGGCGCGACCGGCCTGCCGCTGTGCGATGCGTTCGCGAATTGTCCCACGCGAGGAGACGATATCTGTTCCCGTTTCGGCGCTTGCTGCGCTACCCGCCAGCAGCATGGCGGCGAGCAGCAGCGGGCACAGGCGCGTCACAGCACCTTGCCCGGATTCATCAGCCCGAGCGGGTCGAACGCCCGCTTCACGGCACGCATCATTTCCATTTCGAGGGAGCTCTTGTAGCGCAGAATCTCCTCGCGCTTGAGTTGCCCCAGCCCGTGCTCGGCGCTGATGCTGCCCTGATGGGCATGGACGAGGTCGTGCACCACTTCGTTGACCTGCGGCTGCGCGGCGACCAGTGCGCTGTTGTCGCCCTCTGCCGGCATCGAGAGGTTGTAGTGCAGGTTGCCGTCGCCGACATGGCCGAAGGCGACGACGCGCAGGCCCGGCCAGCGTACGGCGAGCGCCGCGCCGGCCTGGTCGAGGAAGGCGGGGATGTGCGAAATCGGCAGCGAAACGTCGTGCTTGATGCTGATGCCCTCGATCTTCTGCGCTTCCGAGATGTTCTCGCGCAGCGACCACAGCTGGCGCGCCTGCGCTTCGCTGCGGGCGACGACGGCATCGTCGCACTGCGACTGTTCGAGCGCCGTGCCGAGGAAACCTTCGAGACGCTCGCGCAGTTCGGCATCGTCGCCGCCGGACGAAAGTTCGATGAGGACGTACCATGGGCTGGCGGCGAGAGGCCGGGCAGCATTCGGGATGTGCTGCAGGACCAGGCCGAGCGACACCTCCGACACCAGCTCGCAGGCGGTGAGCAAGGGGCCGAAGGCGGTCTGCAGCGCGCCCAGCAGGTCAATCGCGGCGCGTGGCGAGGCGAAGGAAACCCACGCCGTGGCCACTGCCGTCGGCAGCGGATAGAGCTTCATCGTCGCGGCGGTAATGAGGCCTAGCGTGCCTTCGGCGCCGATGAAGAGCTGCTTGAGGTCGTAGCCAGTATTGTCCTTGCGCAGGCCGCGCAGGCCGTTCCATATCTCGCCGGAGGGCAGCACCACTTCCAGCCCGAGGGTCAGTTCGCGCGTGTTGCCGTAGCGCAGCACCTGTACGCCGCCGGCGTTGGTGGAGAGCGCGCCACCCAGCTGTGCCGACCCTTCGGCGGCGAGCGATAACGGAAACAGGCGCGCCAACGCCGCGGCAGCGGCCTGCACGTTGGCAAGTACGCAGCCGGCTTCGGCAGTGATCGTGTTGTTCGCGGGATCGATCGCGCGGATACGATTGAGACGCGCGAGACAGACGATGACGGCCTTGCCGCTGGCATCCGGGGTCGCGCCGCCGCATAGCCCGGTATTGCCGCCCTGCGGAACCACCGGCACGGCTGCGGCCACGCAGGCGCGCACCACTGCCGCCACTTCCGCGCTAGTGGCCGGGCGCGCGACACAGCGCGCCGCGCCACGATAGCGGCCGCGCCAATCCACCAGATGCGGCGCCATCGCCTCGCCGGTGAGAACATTCGCCTCACCCAGCAACGAACGGAGTTGCGCAGCGATATCCATCAATCCCTCCCCAGCGCCCGCAGGATGGCCGGTTGCATCACGCGCACCGATTCACTGCCCTCTTCGATCGCCTCGTCGCAGCGGTGGTAATCGAAGAGGCCAACCTGCGCGAGGCGCGGCGCAATGAGCACGTCGGCGGGCTCGCCGGCCATGCGGCTGCGTGCGATGCGCACCTGCATGATGTTGATGCTGCCAGCGACCACGTCGAGCAGCGATGGCCCTTCCGCCCGCGCGACATGCTCGGCACCGGCGGCACCGAGCAGCCAGGCGAGGCGCTGTCGCCATCCGGCCGGTGGCGGCTCGGTGGCGGCGGCATTGCGGAACTTGCGGCCGACGAGATCGGAACCGAGATCGACGGCAATGACGATGTCGGCGCCGAGTGCGCGGCATAACGATACCGGCACCGGATTGACGAGGCCGCCATCGACGAGCAGTTGTTCGCCATGCTGGACCGGCGCGAGCAGCCCGGGCAGCGCCACGGATGCACGCACGGCATCGGCGACGCTGCCTTCGCGCAGCCAGATCTCGCGCCCAGTAGCGAGATCGGTGGCGACAGTGCCAAAGGCCACCGGCAGCTCGGCGATATCGCGATCGACGAAATGACTGAGCAGAAAAGCCGTGAGTTTTTCGCCCTTGATCAGCCCGCCGCGGGCGCCGATATCGAAGAAGCCGACTACCTTCTGCCAGGTAAGGCCACGTGCCCACTCATCGAGCCGGTCAAGTTCGCCGGCGGCATGCGCGGCACCGACGAAAGCGCCGATCGAGGTACCGCAGACGATGTCGGGGCGAACACCGATTTGGGTCAGCGCGCGCAGTACGCCGATGTGCGCCCAGCCCCGGGCCGATCCACTGCCCAGCGCAACGCCGATCTTCATCGCCAGGCCTCTCGATCAGGCCGCCGCGCGGCAGGCCTGAGAAGGCTGCGCGAACGGATGCGGCGCATCAGCGGATACGTTCGGCGAAGAGATCGTGCGCATCGGTATCGACCACGCGCACGGTGAGGAAATCGCCCGGCGCCACGTCGAAAACACCGTCGAGATAGACGAGGCCGTCGATTTCGGGCGCATCGGCCTTGCTGCGCGCGATCGCGCCTTCGTCATCCACTTCGTCGACCAGCACTTCGATCTCGCGGCCGATCTTGGCGGCCATCAACTCGGCGGAAATGTCTTCCTGCAGCTCCATCAGCTGGCGCTGGCGCTCTTCGCGCACTTCCTGCGGCACCGGCTCGGCGAGCGTGTTGGCGACGGCGCCTTCAACCGGCGAATAGGCGAAGCAGCCGACACGATCGAGCTTCGCTTCTTCGAGGAAACCCAGCAGTTCCTCGAACTCGGCCTCGGTCTCGCCGGGAAATCCGGCGATGAAGGTCGAGCGAATGGTAATTTCGGGGCAGATGGCGCGCCACGCCTTGATGCGCTCAAGGTTGTTCTCGGCGCTGGCCGGCCGTTTCATGGCCTTGAGGATGCGCGGGCTGGCGTGCTGGAAGGGCACGTCCAGGTAGGGCAACAGTTTTCCCTCGGCCATCAGCGGGATCAGATCGTCGACGCTGGGATACGGGTACACGTAGTGCAGACGCACCCAGATGCCGAATTCGGCGAGTGCGTCGCACAGTTCCTTCAGCCGCGTCTTGACCGGGCGACCGCCCCAGAAGCCCATGCGGTACTTGAGGTCGACGCCGTAGGCCGAGGTGTCCTGCGAGATGATCAGGATCTCCTTGACGCCGGCTTCGGCGAGGTTCTTCGCCTCCTGCAGCACATCGCCGATCGGGCGGCTGACCAGTGGGCCGCGCATCGACGGGATGATGCAGAAGGTGCAGCTGTGGTTGCAGCCCTCGGAAATCTTGATGTAGGCGTAGTGCTCTGGCGTCAGGCGGATGCCCTGCGGCGGTACCAGGCTGGAGAACGGATCGTGCGGCTGCGGCAGGTGACGGTGGATGTGCTGCATCACCTCGTCGGTCGCATGCGGGCCGGTGATCGCGAGCACCGAAGGATGCACGTTGCGGATCACCTCATCCTTGGCGCCGAGGCAGCCGGTGACGATGACCTTGCCGTTCTCGTCGAGCGCCTCGCCGATCGCATCGAGCGATTCCTCGACGGCGGCGTCGATGAAGCCGCAGGTATTCACGACCACCAGATCGGCACCGTCGTAGGAACCCGAGATCAGGTAGCCCTCGGCGCGCAGCCGGGTCAGGATCTGTTCGGAATCGGCCGTCGCTTTCGGGCAGCCAAGAGAAACAAAGCCGACAGTCGCCGGCTTCTGGGGAGTGCTATTCACGGATTGCTGCCCTGCTATTTATCGCCACCCTCGGGCTTCTTGCCGTCCGGCGGAATGTTGGGAAACTGGAAGCCGGTGAACATGTTGCGCGTCTGGCTCTGCAACTGCTCCTGCATCTGCTGGACCATCTTCTTCGACTGATCCATGTAGGCCGACATCATGTGCTGCATGGCCGGCCCCTGGAAGTTCAGGAACTGCGTCCACATGTCGTTCTGCATCTGGCTGTTCTCGCCGCCATAGAGGCCGCGCGATTGCTCCTGCATCTTGCTCTGGAAGTCGGTGAAGGCCTTGATGTTGTTTTCGAGATACTTGCCGAGCATCCCCTGCATGGCGTGGCCGTAGAAACGGATCACCTGCGCCAGCAGTTCGGTCGTGAACAAGGGCACGCCGCCCGTTTCTTCCTCCAGGATGATCTGCAGCAGGATGCTGCGCGACAGATCCTCACCGCTCTTGGCATCGACAACCTTGAAATTCTCGAAGGCAAGCACGAGATCCTTCACGTCGCTGAGCGTGATGTAAGCGCTGGTCTTGGTGTCATACAGACGGCGGTTCGGGTACTTCTTGATCAGTCGCGGCTGCTCCGACATGACGGGGATTCCTCCGGATCGTGGATGTGGCGTGCTTCAGGTGCGGGCGCTCTGTGCCGCCTCGCGATGCAAGAATTGCTGCACGGCAAAAATTATACCCCAGCAAGGAAACGGCCCCGCACGGGGCCGTTTCTGATTGCCTTCGAATTACTGGTAGTACAGGCCGCCGTTGATGTTGAGCGTGGCGCCGGTGGTGAAGCCGGACAGCTCGTTGGCCAGGAAGGCGCAGGCGTAGCCGATCTCTTCCGGCTTGGCCAGGCGCTTCATCGGCACGGAATCGACGATGCCCTTGAGCACGTCTTCACGGATGGCCATGACCATCTTGGTGGCGACGTAGCCCGGGGCAATGGCGTTGACCGTCACGCCCTTGGCGGCGAGTTCGGCGGCCAGGGCCTTGGTGAAGCCGATGACGCCGGCCTTGGCGGCCGAGTAGTTGGTCTGGCCCATCTGGCCCTTGACGCCATTGACCGACGAGATGTTGATGATGCGGCCCCAGCCACGCTCGGCCATCTTCGCCGAGACCTGCTTGGTCAGGTTGAACAGGCTGGTCAGGTTGGTGGCGATCACGGCATCCCACTGCTCGCGTTCCATCTTGGCGAACATCTTGTCGCGGGTGATGCCAGCGTTGTTCACCAGGATGTCGATCGGGCCGGCCTTGGCTTCGGCTTCGGCGACCATGGCCTGCACCGAGGCGAGGTCGGCAACGTCGCCAGCGACCGGGATGAAGTCCTTGAAGCCGGCGGCTTCCATTTCCTTCAGCCATTCGTCCTTGTTGTCGAACTGCGGATGGTAGGCCGCAACGACCTTGTGTCCGGCCTTGGCCAGTTCCTGGCAGATTGCGGTGCCGAGACCGCCCATGGCGCCGGTAACGAGTGCGATTCTTTGCGTCATTTGCTTTTATCCTCTGTTGCTGTTGATGAAACCTAACGGCCAGCCCGTTAGAACATGTGCTGGCCACCATTGATCGAGATGTTGGCACCGGTCACGAAAGCCGCTTCGTCGGAAGCGAGATAGGCGACCAGTCCCGCGATCTCCTCCGGCTTGCCCAGACGGGAAACCGGTATCTGCGGCAGGATCTTCGAATCGAGAATCTCCTGCGGAATTGCCATCACCATCTTGGTGCCGATATAGCCCGGCGAGATGGTGTTCACCGTCACGCCCGCCCTCGCCACCTCAAGCGCGAGCGCTTTCGTGAAGCCGTGCATGCCGGCCTTGGCCGCCGAGTAGTTGGTCTGCCCGAAGGCGCCCTTCTGCCCGTTGACCGAAGACACGTTGATCACGCGCCCCCACTTGCGTTCGACCATGCCGTCCATGACCTGCTTGGCCATGTTGAAAACCGAATCGAGGTTGGTGCCAACCACCGCATCCCAATCGGCCTTCGTCATCTTCTTGAAGGTCATGTCACGGGTGATGCCGGCATTGTTCACCAGCACGTCCACCGGCCCCACTTCCTTTGCCACCGTCTCGACACAGGCCTTGCATGAATCGAAATCGGCAACGTCGCACGGGAACGCCTTGAAGCCGTAGCCCATGTTGTTCATTGTCGCCAGCCAATCCTTCGCCTTGCTGTTTCCCGGCGAATAAGTGGCCACCACCTTGTAGCCCAGCGCCGCCAGCTTGATGCAGATGGCTTCGCCGAGACCGCCCATACCCCCTGTTACGAGTGCAACTCTAGGCACGTTCTTCTCCTTCTAAAATCGATGTCTGCCGGATCATCGAAGAAACGTCTGCCTGCACTTCAGCGCTCTTCCCTCTCGCGAACTACGCTTTCTCCTTGACGTAGCGGCCCGGTGCCGGCTCGATTTGCTTGTATCCTTTGCCGCCGAGTTTCGTTCGGGCGGCAAGGTCACCGTCTGCATGCTGCTTCAGCCAGGCAGCCCAGTCCGACCACCAGCTGCCTTTCCTTTTTTCCGCCGTCGTCAGCCAGCCTTCGGCGTCGGCACTCGTATCGTCGTTCGTCCAGAAGCTGCGCTTGTTCTTCGACGCCGGATTGACCACGCCGGCGATATGGCCGCTGGCGCCAAGCACGAATTTTGTCGGGCCGCCGAGCAAGCGCGTGCTCTGGTAGGCCGTCTGCCACGGCACGATGTGATCCTCGCGCGTCGCCAGCAGATAGGCCGGCATCTTCACCTGGCCGAGATCGACCTTGACGCCGCACATTTCCAGCTTGCCGGGAATGCGCAGGCTGTTGTTGAGGTACAGGTTGCGCATGTACCAGGCAGCAAACGGGCCGGACAGGTTCGTGGAATCGGAGTTCCAGTAGAGCAGATCGAAGGCCTGCGGCTTCTGGCCCTTCAGGTAGTTGCCGGAGACGTAATTCCAGATCAGGTCGTTGGCACGCAGCGCCGAGAAGGTACCCGCCAGCTCGCGGCCGGTGAGCAGCCCGCCCTTGCCGATCGTCGCGTCGCGCGTCGCGCAACTCTGTTCGTCGATGAAGAGGCCGATCTCGCCGGTGTCAGAGAAATCAAGCAGCGTGGTCAGCAGCGTCAGGCTCGCCACGCAGTCCTCGCCACGCGCCGCGAGCACCGCCAGCGCACTGGAGAGAATGGTGCCACCGACGCAGAAGCCGAGCGCGTTGACCTTCTCCTCGCCGGTGATCTCGCGCACCACGCGCAGCGCGGTGAGCGGCCCCTGTTCGAGGTAATCGTTCCAGCCCAGCTTGCCCTGCTCGGCCTTGACGTTGCGCCACGAAACAAGGAACACGGTATTGCCCTGCTCCACCGCGTAACGCACGAAAGAATTTTCAGCCTGCAGGTCGAGAATGTAGAACTTGTTGATGCATGGCGGCACGATGAGCAGCGGCCGTTTCGCGACCGTTTCGGTCAGCGGCGAATACTGGACCAGCTGGATCATCTCATTCTCGAAGACCACCGCGCCTTCGGTCGTCGCCAGGTTCCGGCCGACCTCGAACGCCGTGTCGTCGGTCATCGAGATGCGGCCTTTTTCGAAATCCTTGATCAGGTTGTTGATGCCGTCGGTGATGCTCTGGCCCTTGGTTTCAACCGCGAGCTTGATGAACTCCGGATTCGTCGCCGCAAAGTTGGTCGGCGCCACGGCATCGAGGTACTGGCGCGCGAGGAAGCGCAGGCGGTTCTTCGACTTTTCGTCCTCCACCGGCGCGATTTCGACCAGTTCCTTCAGATAGCGCGCATTGAGCAGATAGCTCTGGCGGATGTAGTCGAAGACCGGGCTCTGCTTCCATTCCGGCGCCGAAAAACGCCGATCGCCCGCTTCCGGCTGCACCTCGAAGGCAGGCGGCGCAGAAGCCTCGCCGGCGTTGCCACGCGCCAGCATCGACTGCCAGAGCATCGATTGCTGCTGCAGGAACTCCTGCTGCAGCGCTGTCAGCTTGGCCGGTTCCGGGGTGCCCATCTTGATCGGCGCGCCGCCGAGCGGATGCTGGGCCTGCTGCGAACCGAGAAAGGCAAAGAATTGCTGCGTCATCGCCTGCCCGAGCTGGGCAAACTGCTGCATCGCGGGATCGAAGGGATTGTTCGGCTGCGACATCGTGACTGGATCCTGAGGGGCGTTTCAGCCGGCGACCTGCCCGGTGAAACCATATCGTTGTGGCCGTACTAAACCGTCTATGTGGATCGATTCTGCATCGCACCATGGGGGCTGTCAACGCAAAACAGCGCACCGCCGGCAGCCCCTGCAATCGCTGGCAAAGAGCCGATAGCCGACTGCTCACCGCCGTATAATGGCGCCCATGTACATCATTGCCATTGGCTGGCTGTGGGTCGCTCTGATGATGGCGATCATGGAACCGAATGTCGTCGCCGGGGTTCTCAGCTTCACTTTCTACGGTCTGTTGCCTTGCCTGTTGCTGCTATGGCTGCTCGGCACGCCAGCACGCCGGCGGCGCCTCGCCGCGCGTGAGCAGGCATCGCTTGAAGACACCACGCGCCACAACGAGAGCGACCCTGTGCAGCGCTGATGCGGGAGAACACTGTGGCCACGCGGGAATCTGCCCGCGGCCGGTCAAATCCGCCAGATCAGCGTCGCCATGCGCCCGGTGACGCCATCGCGCCGGTACGAAAAGTAACGATCGGCCGCAGATAAGGTGCATTCCCCGCCCCCGTGGATTGCGACAACGCCTGACTGCCGCAGCCGGCGACGGGCGAGCGCGTAGAGATCGGCCAGGTGCTTGCCGCTGCCGTGCGCCGTGAAGCAGGCGGCAGCACCGAAATCACCGGCAACGAAGGCAGCGCGCACCTCGTCGCCAACCTCGAATGCCGCCGGCCCGATCGCCGGCCCCAGCCAGACGCCGACCTGCCCGGCAGGCACTGCCATGGCGGACAAGGTGGCCTCGATCACACCGCCGAGCAGGCCGCGCCAGCCAGCGTGCGCGGCAGCGACGACCGCCCCCTCACGTTCGCAGAAGAGTAGCGGCAGGCAGTCCGCCGTCATGATTGCGCACGCCTGCCCGCGGCGGCGGGTCAGTACGGCATCCGCCTCGGGAATTTCCTGCTCTTCGCCCGACGCCGCATCGAGGTCGCACACATGAACGCCATGCACCTGACGCAACCAGTGGATGCTACCCCCAATGGCCGCGCTGAGGCGCTCGCGATTGGCGGCAACGGCAGCGGGATCGTCTCCGACATGGTCGCCAAGATTGAAGCCGGCCCAAGGACCGCAACTGGCGCCGCCGCCACGCACCGTCTGCAAGGCACGGACATTGGCGGGCAGTGGCCAGTCAGGAACGAACCACGAGGGTTCAGTCGTCATCACCGTCGCCGTAGGCGTAGATCAGTTCGACCTCGTGATCGTCATCGTCGAAATCGTCGTCGAGCAGCGCATCGGCTTCGAGCGCCGCATCGAGCCGCAGTTGATCGAGCAGTTCGCTCATGTCGTCCGGCAGCGGCGATTTCCACAACATCTCGCGCCCGCTTTCCGGGTGCAGCAGCCCGAGCTTGCGGGCATGCAGGAACTGGCGGCCGAAGGCCGGCCCGCGTGGTACGCGATTGTTGCTGCGGCCATAGACCTGATCGCCGACCAGCGGATGGCCGATCGATTCGAGATGCACGCGGATCTGGTGCGTGCGCCCCGTTTCCAGGGAACACTCGACCAGCGTGCACGTCTTGAAGCGCTCGACCACGCGGTAATGCGTGCGCGCCGGCTTGCCGCCCATTACCACGGCCATCTTCGTGCGCTGCGTGGGATGGCGCCCGATCGGCGCATCGACGGTGCCGCTGTTGCGCTCGACGACGCCGCGCACCAGTGCCTGGTATTCGCGCTTCACCGTGCGCGCCTGCAGCTGCCGCACCAGATCGGTCTGCGCCGCCAGCGTGCGGGCGACGACGAGCAGCCCCGACGTATCCTTGTCGAGCCGGTGCACGATGCCGGCGCGCGGCACGCTCGCCAGTTCCGGCGCGTGATGCAGCAGCGCGTTCATCAGCGTACCGCTCCAGTTGCCGGCGGCCGGATGCACGACGAGGCCGGCGGGCTTGTCGATCACGATCAGCGCCGCATCCTCATGCACGATGTCGAGCGGAATATCCTCGGCCGCCGCCGCAGCGAGGCGTTCGTCCGGAATTTCCCGGACGTGGATGGCTTCACCGCCCCACAGCTTGTGCTTGGGTTCGCTGACCAGCTTGTCGCCAACCCGTACGCGACCGTCGCGTATCCAGCCCTGCAGCCGATTGCGCGAATGCTGCGGCAGCAGGCCGGCGAGCACATGGTCGAGACGGGCACCGCCGCAATCGGCGGGTGCGACAAGCGCAAGCACCGTGCTATCATCGCCGCGCCCGCCAGAGATTTCGGCGGCCTGCGCTTCGTGCGCTGCGGCCAGCGGCACCTTTTTTGATTTCTTGTCCGGATTTTTCATGATGCGTAGTTTAGCGGTTATCGCAACGCTCCTCACCGCCTTCCTGCTTGGCGGCTGCGGCCTCTTCGGCGAACCGAAGGACGAAACCGTCGGCTGGTCGCCGAACAAGCTCTACACCACCGCGAAGGAAGCGCTCAACGACGGCCAGTACGACAACGCCGTCAAGTACTTCGAAAAACTCGAAGCGCGCTACCCTTACGGGCGCTACGCCCAGCAGGCGCAGGTTGAAATTGCCTATGCCTACTGGAAAGCCAACGAACCCGCCTCGGCGATCGCCGCCTGTGACCGCTTCATCAAGCTGCACCCCAACCATCCGAACGTCGATTACGTCTATTACCTGAAGGGCCTGATCAACTTCAACGAAGATCTCGGCATTCTCGGTCACGTCGCGATGCAGGATCCGACCGAGCGCGACCCGAAGGCGGCACGGGAATCGTTCGACGCCTTCAAGGAACTGGCCACGCGCTTCCCGGACAGCAAATACACCCCGGACGCCCTGTTGCGCATGAAATACCTGGTCAATGCGCTCGCCTCGCACGAGGTGCACGTCGCCCGCTATTACATGAAACGCGGCGCCTACCTCGCCGCCGTCAATCGCGCCCAGTACGCGGTGAGGACCTATCAGGATGCCCCGGCCATCGAAGAAGCACTGTTCATCATGGTCAAGGGCTACGACCTGCTTGGCGTGAACGACCTGCGCGACGATGCCGAGCGCGTGATGCGCAAGAACTATCCGAAGAGCCAATACTACGTACGCGGCCTGAACCGGCCGGAACCGTGGTGGAAACTCTGGTGACATCAAGCGCCGCGAAACAGAAAAAAGCCGGAAGTTCCGGCTTTTTTTGCACCTGCATTTCCAGGCGCTACATTGACTGCTTGATTGCCAGCACCGCCTGATTGCGCAGCGTGCGGAACAACGACAGTTCCTTTTCTGGAATCACGATCGCGCCCGCTTCCTCCATATCGGCGTAGATCAGCGCCACCGGCGCGTTCTTGATATTGAGCGGAAACAGCACGAAGGTGCCGGCATTGATTGCCTTGCGATACCAGTCGGGAACACGGGCAGCGATTTTTGGATCGTTGATGTCGCTGATCAGCAGATCAACGCCCTTTGACATGGCCGCATGAAAAATATCGGGCGTGAAAGTCAGTGGAAAGCGGAATGTCCTGGCGATCTCGGCGGCATCCGGCCCAAAACCGAAGCGGCCCTGCATGGTGTTCGCCTTTGCGTCGCGAATGCACAGGATCACGCGGCGAAAGCCTTTGGCCCGGAACATCGTCTCCAGAATGATGCGCAGCATGTCGTTGAGGGAAAACTCCTCGACCAGGGAATTGCTGATGTCCTGGATACCGGCAGCGAGAATCGCCTCCACGTTGGCCGGCTGGCGGATACCGCTCACCGACCCTTCCAGCACCGCCATGACTGGCGATTCAAGCAGCGCCGAGCCGCCCAGCGTGCCGGATGAATCCGCGCCCGCTGCCGCTGCGCCGCCCCCCTCTCCCGTTGCCGCCTCCTGCGCGGCGCTGCCACCCCAGGCGCGAATCTGACGGCCGAAGGGCGTCTGCTTCAGGTTGAGCTGGATCACGTTGGCGAACTGCGCCACCTCCTCGAACGACTTTTCAAGTGTCGCCTGAAGTTCCTTGTCGCTGAGCGGCACGCTGTCGGCGAAGCGGGTGGTGACCTTTTTCATCTCCTTCTGGCGCTGCTCCGGCGTGGCTGCGGCGATCACGGTGCACAGTTCGTTGGCGAAGCCGGACAACACGCGCAGTTTCTCTTCCTGCACCGTCGGCTTGCGCACGGCACCCGCCGGCAAGCGGCGCATGGTGTTTACGATCAAGGGTGGGAAACCCCAGTGGCGCGCAATGCCGATTCCCATTTCCTCGAAGGAAATGCCAAGCACCGAATGCGCGGCACGATCCTCGCTGATGCCCTTCTGCTCGACCATGCGCCGGATATCCTCTCCTTCTTCGGGGAAGTAGTACTGCGTCAGCATGCGTCCGAGGTTATGGAACATCGAGCAGATGAAGGCCTGCTCCACATCGCGCTGGGCGGTACGTACACCGACATCCTTGGCGAGGATTGCGGCGAAATTGGCGCGCAGGAACTCATCCTTCAACTGGTTGGCATTGCCCTTGTTCTGCAGGTGTTCGAAGAGCAGCACGGTGATTGCGATGTTGCGCACCGCATCGAAGCCAAGCACCATCACCGCACGCGACACCGTGCTGATGTTGCCGCCCCCCACCGGCCGGTAGAACGCGGAATTGACCAACTTGAGAATCTTGTTGGTCAGCGCAAAATCCTTGAGGATGGTCGTCGAGAGCTTGGCAATGCTCTCCCGGTCCGACGAGGCGATCTTGTTGATCGCCCCCACCGATTCGGAAAGCGCCGGAAAATCGCTCTTGTGGCGCATGCGCCGCAGCAGGAATTCGATCGTGCCCTGACTGCCGGCGACGTTCGGTGCGCCGTCATCGGCAGGATCTAGGTACTCCTCCAGCGCCTCGCGCATCTGGGCGACGCTCTCGAAGCGCGCCACCGGATCGCGTGCTATGGCGCGGTAAAGGATCGCGGAGACACGGTCATCGAGCTGAATGTCCGCGGGCAAACGAATGTCGGTCGAGGTGATCGTGTGCAGGATCGCGAAAATATCGCCGCCCTGTACCGCGCGCCGCCCGGTAAGCAGTTCGTAGAAGATGAGGCCGACCGCGAAGATGTCGGTCCGTTCGCCGAATTCCTGGCGCAGCACGTATTCCGGCGCCATGTAGGCCGGCGTCCCCATCAACTGCTCGCCCGAAGCACCCGTTGCCGAGGCCGCACCCTCGACGCGCGCGGCAATGCCGAAATCCATCACGCGCGGAAACCCATCCTCGTTGATCAGGATGTTGGTCGGCTTCAGATCGCGGTGAATGACGCCGAGCGCATGTGCATGCGCGATCGCATCGAGCACCTGCTGCAGCACCGCGATTGCGCGCACCGGTGACAGGGCGCCGCTCTCGCGCAGATATTCACCGAGGTTCTTGCCCGGCACGTACTCGAAGACAAGGTAGAGATCCCCGCCCTCCTCGCCAGCCTCGAAGATCGGTACGATATTGGGGTGCCGCATCTGGCTGACAGTGCGCGCCTCGGCCAGCAGGACGCGATTCTGTTCGGGATCGGGCTCGCTGAAATGCAGCGTCTTGATCGCCACCTCACGCTCCAGCTGCGGATCGCGCGCCAGATAGACCACGCTCTGGGCGCCTCGCCCGAGTTCGCGCACGATATCGAAACGCCCGATCTTCTTCGTCATTTTTACGGCTTCCCCTCGGCCCTGGACGTTGCTTTATGAGATATTCGTCCGATTCTACGCCTGCATCAGCCGAAGGTCATACGCAGTATTTCACGTTCGGATGGCAGAATCGGGGCTTCGCCATCGACCCTGCCCGCCATGTCCGACGCCGCTCCGCTCTCCCACATCCGCATCCTCGATCTCTCACGTGTCCTCGCCGGCCCGTGGTGCAGCCAACTGCTGGCCGACCTCGGCGCCGAGGTCATCAAGATCGAGCGCCCCGGCAGTGGCGACGAAACCCGCGCCTGGGGCCCGCCCTACCTCAAGGACGCCGAAGGCAACGATACGACCGAGGCCGCCTACTACCTCGCCATCAACCGCAACAAGGAGAGCGTCACCGTCGACCTCGCACACCCGGAAGGGCAGAAGATCGTGCGCGATCTGGCCATGAAAAGCGACGTCATACTAGAAAACTACAAGGTCGGCGGACTGAAGAAATACGGGCTCGATTACGAGTCGCTGTCGAAGCTCAACCCGCGCCTCGTCTACTGCTCGATCACCGGCTTCGGCCAGAACGGCCCGTGGGCCGACCGCCCGGGCTACGACTTCATCATCCAGGGCCTCGGCGGGCTGATGAGCGTCACCGGCGAAGCCGATGGCCGCCCCGGCGGCGGCCCGCAGAAGGTGGGCGTCGCGCTGGTCGACATCCTCACCGGCCTCTACGCCGCCAACGCCATCCAGGCGGCGCTGATCGAACGCGAGAAGAGCGGCCTTGGCCAGCACATCGACGTCTCGCTCCTCGACACACAGGTCGCCAGCCTCGCCAACCTGTCGCTCAACTACCTGTGCTCCGGCGTCAGCCCGAAACGCATGGGCAACGCCCACCCGAACATCGCTCCCTACCAGGTGCTCGCCAGCAACGACGGCCACTTCATCGTCGCCGTCGGCAACGATGGCCAGTTCCGCCGTTTCTGCGAGGTGTTCGACCTGCCGGGCATGGCCGACGACGAATGCTTCGCCAGCAACGCCGCCCGCGTACGCAACCGCACTGAACTCGACGCCACCATCGAGGCGCGCGCCAAAACGCAGACCAAGCAGTATTGGCTGGAAAGACTGGAAGCCGCCGACGTGCCCTGCGGGCCGATCAACAAGCTTGAAGAAGTGTTCGCCGAACCGCAGATCGCCGCACGCGAGATGGTGGTGACGATGCCGCACCCAACGGCCGGCGAAGTGAAGCTGGTCGGCAATCCGATCAAGCTGTCGCGGACGCCGGTGAGCTATCGCAGCGCACCGCCTTTGCTCGGAGAGCAAACAGAGAACGTGCTCAGAGGCGAGGCAGAGCTTTCAGCAGACGACATTCGGCTGCTACGCGATGCTGGAACGATTTGATGCATTGTTCGCAGCAAATAGAATATGCCGATGGCCCGTGTATAGCAGACTCGGCACACTGAGTCCGATCGTGCAGCTCACCTGAGTGATTTCTTCGCGTCAGATCCCGTCACACCAGACGATTTGCGGGGCCATTTGCACTGCCCCCGTGACCACCGCGACCTGGCCGAAGTGCCAACCACAGCTTCGCGCGTCGGCAGCCACCATGCCGAAGACAAGAGTTGTCGGCTCAGCCACCCAGCCGCCCACATCGGCCAGATTTTCCCCCGGCAGCCAGCGGTAGCCCTTTCCCGAAAGCCACTCCTGCAGGCGTGCCTGCGCGGCAGCATTCGCGGCGGCGTCCAGCAGCTTTGAACCGGGGTTCCAGGCAGTGATGATCGCCCAGCAATAGATCCCCTCCTCGCGCAGCAACGCATCCAGCGCCGGCGAGGCTCCGCCGATGCGCAGGTCAATGTCGCCCTGCGGCGCGTGGATGCGGTAGGTGGTGGCGCGGTAGGCGGCTTCCAGCCGGGCGCGCTCGGCTGCTGGCAGCGCGGGCATCAGGCGCCCTCTTCGTCCTCGTCCGGGGGGCCGTCGCCGAGCAGGGCCACGGCCTCGGGGGCCGGCAGCGCTTCGACGTTCTTGAGCTTCTTCTCGACGGCACGGGTGCGCACCTCGGCCTTGTCGATGGAGTTGCTGGCTTCCTGCAGCTTCTTCCTGGTGTGCGCCAGCGCTTCGCCGAACTTGCCGAACTCGGTCTTGATCGCGCCGAGCACGGCCCACACCTCACTCGAACGCTTTTCAATGGCCAGCGTGCGGAAGCCCATCTGCAGGCTGTTGAGCATGGCGGCCAGTGTGGTCGGGCCAGCAATGCTGACGCGCTGGTCGCGTTGCAGCACCTCGACCAGGCCCGGACGGCGCAGCGCCTCGGCGTAGAGGCCTTCGGTGGGCAGGTAGAGGATGGCGAAGTCGGTGGTGTATGGCGGCTCGATGTATTTCTCGCGGATCGTCTTCGCCTCGTCCTTGAGGCGCGTTTCCAGCGCCTTGGCGGCGGCCTCGACGGCGACCACGTCGGCGCGCTCCTGGGCCTCGACGAGCTTCTGGTAATCCTCGACCGGGAACTTGGCGTCGATCGGCAGCCACACCGGCTGGCCATCCTCGCGCCCCGGCAGGCGGATGGCGAATTCGACGCGATCGGCGCTCTTCGGCCGCGTGGCGACGTTCTCGGCGTACTGCTCGGCGGTGAGCACCTGTTCGAGCAGGTTGGCAAGCTGCACCTCGCCCCAGGTGCCGCGTGTCTTGACGTTGGTCAGCACCTTCTTCAGGTCACCGACGCCGGCGGCCAGCGTCTGCATCTCGCCGAGGCCGCGATGCACCTGCTCCAGCCGCTCCGAGACGAGCTTGAAGGATTCGCCGAGGCGCTGTTCAAGCGTCGCGTGCAGCTTCTCGTCGACGGTCTTGCGCATCTCTTCAAGCTTGGCGGCGTTCTCGGTCTGGATGGCACCAAGGCGCGTTTCCACCGTGAGGCGCAGCTGCTCGACGCGCGCATCGAAGCTCTGCGTGAGGCGGTTGAGATGGTGGCCGAAGGCCTCGAACTGCTGCGCCTGCAGCGTGCCGAGCTGCCCGACCTGCCCGGCCAGCCCCTGGCCGAAGCGTTCCAGAGCCTGTGCCTGCTCGGCACGGTCGCCGCGGGCTGACTCCTGCGCCTCGCCCCGCAGGCGGGCAAGCTCGCCGCGCAGTTCGCGCTCCTGCCGCTCCAGCGCGGCATCGAGCGCCTGCAGTCGAGCGTCCAGTGGCCCGCCGAGCGCATCGGAACGCTGGCGCTGCAGTATCACGAACTGCAGCAGGATGATTGCCACCGCGAGGGCGGCAACGATGTAAAGCACGGTATCGTTCATCGGATCACTTCAGGGTGAAATCGGCACGCGACTCTTTCGCCTTGTCGCTCTGCGGGCCTTCCTTGGCGGTCAGGTGCGGTTGCAGCTGGAAGACGCGCTCGGCGGGAATCCTGCCTTCGCCGGTCAGCCAGTTGCCGATGGCGATGCCACGCCGCACGGCAAGATCGCGCAGCGCTTCGTCGTCGGCCTTCATGTTCGCCATCATCAGCTTTTCCATTTCCTCGACCGGCAAGTCCTTGACCAGACCGATCAGATTGCGCGGTTTGGGAAACTTCTCTGCCTTGTAGGCGCGTTCGAGATATTTCGGGTAATCCTTTTCCGGAATCTGCACCTCATCCACGGCACCAGCCTCGGTGCCAGCCTTGATCAGTTCTTCCAGCCGCTGCGCCTTGACGCGCCGCTCCATCAATGCCCGCTTGAGACCCTCGCGATCGCGCTCGGGATCGATGCGCCCGGCGATCTCGATGCGGATTGCCGGACGATCGTCAAGCATCTTGGCAACGATCTGCAGGCGCTCCTTCATCGCCGGCGAGATCGTCGCGTAGCCGTAGTCGAATTCGACGTAGGAAAGCTCCTCGCCACCGCCGAACAGCGAACCGATCAGCGCGAACGGCGCGGTGATGGCCTTCGTGAACACGTTGAGGATCACCTTCACGATAATGCCGCCAATGCTGAACTGCGGATCGTCGAGCGAGCCGGAAATGGGCAGGTTGATGTCGATCTCGCCGCGACGGTTCTGCAGCAAGGCCACCGCCAGCCGTACCGGCAGCTTGGTTGCTCCCGGCGTATCGACCTCGTCGCCGAAGGTCAGCTGATCGAGGAAAAGACGGTTGTCGGCAACGAGCTGGTTGTTCTCGATCTTGTATTTGAGGAAGAGCGAAAGCTTGCCGCGTTCGATCGCATAGCCGGCGAATTTGCCCGAATAGCTGGAGAAGCCGGTCATGTCGACGCCCTTCACCTCGGCATCCAGATCGAGATAGCTCTTCGCAGCAAAGGGGTTGATCCTGGCGGTGATATTCACCGGTGCCTGGCCGTCGTAGCTGCCGCGCAGTTCGAGATCGGCGACAGATCCTTCCACGGACGACAGACCGGTGACGCGCCCGCCAATCTTCTTGAGGTTGGCCGAGTAGTTCGGTTTGATGAAGTTGTCGGTGAAGTTGATGTTGCCCCCCTGCAGCGTGACCTTGCCGATCTTGATCGGCACCACCTCGCGTGGTGGCGCGGCAGGCGCAGCGGCGACGGGCGCAACAACTGGCTCCGCCGGCGCTGCCTCGGCACTGGTTTCGGCCACGGGCGCATCAGCAGCAGGCTTCGCATTCGCCGCTTTTTCAGCTTCAGCCTCATTCCTGCGCACGATCTGCATCAGGTTGAGCTTGCCCTCGGCGCTCAGGATCACGCGCGCATAGAAATCGGAGAGCGCCACCTCACCCACGGCGACATTGAGCGGTGCCGTTTTCACGTCGATGTTGCCGAAGTAGAACGATTTCCACGTGAGGAAATCAGCCGCATTGGCCTTGTCCACCGAGTGGAAATTGCCCAGCGTCAAGTTGCCCTTGTAACCGGCCGCCACCCCGTCCTTTCCCGGCGTCAGGCTAATGCTGCCATCCGCCGCAACCTGTCCGCGGGTGATGGTGACATTGAGCACCTCGCTGAAATACGGTTGCAGCGGCAGCAATTCGATGTCGCGTGCCTGTACGCGCAGCTCGCCCTGCGGCTGCATCGGCTTGAGCGCACCATCGACCGCGAGTTCGCCCTTCTTGTTGATGCGCAGCTTGAGATTCAGCTTCGCTTCCGCATCCGCCTGCGTGGAGAGGTTTTCCGCCTCCAGCGAGGCGATCTCCAGCGTCTGCCTGGCCGGCGTTGCAAAGCTCCTGTCCTCGAACTGCAGCTGATGGTCGCTGATCCGGGCCCGCGTCACCGTGACCTGCCATGGCGCCTCCTTGTCCTTGGCGGCTGCCTTCGCCAGCCTGAGCGCGGGCGCACGGAACCATTGCACGGCGCCGTCGCGCTGCCGCGTTACGTTGGCGCGCGCGCCTTCGGCGGCGTATTCGCCGATCACCACCTCGCGCTTGGCAAGATCGAGCGTTCCTTCCTTGATCCCGATCTTCGCCACCTGCAGCCGGTCACCCGCATCGACCTGCCAGTCGAGTGCAAAGGCCAGCGGCCGGGTGCCGCTGCTGTCGTAGTCACGCACATCGACATTGATGGCGCGCACCGAGCCTCTCTGCTCGATCTGCGTGGATTGGTCGAGGATATTGACGGTACCTCCAGTGACGGCGACCGCATCAACCACCAGATGCAACGCCGGCTTCTTGTCCGCGCCAGGCGCTGCCGGCTTCGATTCATCTCCTGGTGTTGCCGGCACGAGATCCAGCCAGTTGAGCGCGCCCTGCTTGCTGATGCGCACGTCGATTTCGGGTGAATCGAGTTCGATGCGCTCAATGCCGACCGCGAGCTTCAGCAGATCGACTTCGCGCAGGCTGACACCGAGGCGCTTGAACGAGAGCAGCGGCGCTCCACCTGTTTCCTCCACCTTGAGTTCCTTGAGCGCCAGCGCACCGGCCAGCGAAAGCGTCGAAGGCTGCCCCTTGCTCTGCACGAAACGCAGGCGCAGGTCGCCGTCGAGCGCACCAGAAGGCACCCGGATCGGCAGATCGACCGGTGTGTAGGCGAGGTAGCGCGCCAGTTGGAGGTTATCCAGATCGAGCACCAGTTCGCTTTCGTGCGAATCGGCAAAGGGACGGCTCTTCCCGCGCAGAACGAACGGCGCACCGTTGATCGAAGCCGAGAAATGCGGCTCGACGTAAGTATCGGAATAGTAGGAAAGCGTGGACAGGAAGGGGATCGCCAGCGTCAGGTCCGCGATCTCGTGCTTCACTCCCTCGGGACGATCGTCGAAGCTCAGCTTGCCGCCACGGATCTGGATATTGCTGACGGAGAAACGCGGCAGGCCGGCGCCTTCTTCCGGCTTCTTCGCGTCCGGCGCCGGGATCAGATCGGAAATGTTGTAGCGATTGTCCGCAAGGCGAACCAGATTGACGCGGGGTCCGGCCAGTTCGATTTCCTTGACGATGACGCCGGCAACGGCGATCGAGGCAAGCTCGGCGTTGACGGTGAGGCTGTCGAAGCCGAACACCTCCTCGCCCGGCTTGCCCTCGGCACGATCGCGCACCGAAACGCCGGCAACGGTGAGCGTCAGTGTGTAGGGGTTGAGGCTGATCGACTCGATCGCCACGTCGCGGTGCAAGGCTTCACCCAGTTTGGAAACCAGCACTGCCTTGAGAATTGGCGGAACGGCAAGAAAACCGAGCACGCCGACCACAACCATGAAGATGGCGAAGCGCTTTCCCCACAGGCGCACCCGCGGGTCCTGGGCGATGGCCTTCGGGTCGATGCGTGGAATTTTCGGGGACATGGGGCACCTCTATCCGGGGGGTGTTATCCAGACTGAATTTACCATGCCGGCAACAAACACGCCGCAGGCCGGAATAGACGCCGGCTCCGCATTCCGCAAGGAAAGCCGCAATACAGGACATTCGGCTACAATCGGGCGCGAAACTCATGCAGAAAGAACGCCGGGAGAAGAATGAAAGCCCTCGTTGTCGAAGACACCCGTACCGCAATGCAGGTCATCTGCCACTACCTGGAGCGGATGGGGATCACGCCGCTTCCGGCCGAAACGGGCAGCATTGCCGTCGAAAAATTCATCGCCGAGCGCCCGGACATGGTCTTGCTCGACATCGTGCTGCCCGACATCGATGGTTTCGAAGTCGCCCGCCGGCTGCGCCAGGTTGAACAGCCAGGCGAATGGACGCCGATCATCTTCCTCACCTCGATGACCAAGGACGAGGATCTGGAGGCGGGCATCGCCGCCGGCGGCGACGACTACATCCACAAGCCGGTCAGCGATGTGGTCCTCGGTGCCAAGATCCGCGCCATGCAGCGCATCATCCAGATGCGCTACTCGCTGCTGGTACTGACGCGCAAGCTCGATACCGCAAACCAGGAGCTGCGCCGCCTGACCTCGCTGGATGGGCTCACCGGCATCACCAACCGCCGCCATTTCGACGACACGCTGAACCGCGAATGGCGTCGCTCCATGCGCCAAGGGGCCGAGTTCTCGGTCATCATGTGCGATGTCGATCAGTTCAAGGAATACAACGACCGCCTCGGCCATCTGGAAGGCGACGATTGCCTGCGCAAGGTAGCGACGACACTGGCTGCCGCGATGGATCGTGGCGGCGATCTGGTCGCCCGCTACGGCGGCGAAGAGTTCGTCGCGATCCTCCCCGAAACTTCACTTGCCGGCGCCAGCATCGTTGCCGAACGCATGCGCAACGCCGTTGCGGCACTGGCAATCGCTCATCCGGGCAGCCCGTTCGGGCACGTCACGATCAGCCTCGGCGTCGCTTCCGGGGTCGCCATGCCGGAAACCGATCCGCGCCAGCTGATCAAGGCCGCCGACCGGGCGCTCTACGAAGCCAAGCACGCCGGCCGCAACTGTGTCCATCTGGCGCAGTCGGTGGAAAACATCGAACATTGAGATTGTCATGAGCAATTCACAGCCCAAAGTCCTGATCGTCGACGACAACGACCTGATGCGCACCCTGTTGCGCGGCATGTTGCGCGGCGAGGAGTACCACGTCGTCGGCGAGGCGCGTAACGGCTTGCAGGCGGTCGAGGCCGTGCAGCGCCTCAACCCGGACATCGTCTGCCTGGACGTGATGATGCCGGAAATGGATGGTCTGGAAGCCTTGCAGGCGATCAAGCAGGCGCGACCAGAGACTATCGTGGTGATGATCACCGGCAATCCCAGCGTCGAGAACGTACAGGAATCGATCCAGGGCGGCGCCGCCGGCTTTATCGTCAAGCCGTTCAATACGGCGAAGGTGCTTGATACGCTGCGCAAGGTCTCACAGGGCGGCAGCAGTTCCTGAGGGCCGGCGCGCCGGCACGGCCCGTTTCCATTCAATCAGCGCGGAAATCATTGCGCCAGCTGCGGATCGTCGCAAACACGGCAACCGGGTCGTCGCTCGCGCAGCCATGCGCACGCGCAGCTGCAATCACAGCCGGCTCACGACAGCGCAGGAACGGATTGGTCGCCTTCTCCAGTGCCAGCGTCGAAGGAATGGTCGGCAACCCCTCAGCGCGAAGCGCCCGTGCCCCGTCAATGCGAGCCCTGATCGCAGCATTGGCCGGCTCCACGGCAGTGGCGAAACGCAGGTTCATTTCCGTGTACTCATGCGCGCAGTAGATCGCGCAGTCGTCGGGCAAAGCGGTGATCTTCGCCAGCGAATCGAACATCTGCGCCGGCGTGCCTTCGAAGAGACGGCCGCAACCGGCACCGAAAAGCGTATCGCCACAGAACAGGCGCCTGCCGCTCAGGTAAGCCAGATGCGCGCGCGTATGGCCCGGCACGGCAAGCACCGCGAAGCGCGCGGCAAGCGCCGGCAGATTGACCTCCTCGCCACCCCGCAGGGGATGCGTGAGCGCTGTGATAGACTCGGCAGCCGGTCCGTAAACGGCCGCCTGCCAGCGTTCGGCAAGCGCCGCGACACCCCCCTGATGGTCGGCATGGTGGTGTGTCACCAGAATCGCGGTGAGGCGCAGGCCATGTTCGGTCAGCGCGGCTTCGACCGGTGCGGCATCGCCAGGATCGACTACGACGGCGCAGGCATCGCGGTGCAGCAGCCAGATGTAGTTGTCGTTGAACGCCGGCACCGGTATCACGGCGAAGCCGGCAGCATCATTCGGATCATCGATTTCGCTCATCGCGGTATTGTCGGAGAAGCGCAGGCAATGTCAATTCCCGGGCTGCACGACTGGCTCGATTCCCCGCAGGGACGCTACATCGTCGCGTGGGAATGCGCGCGCATCGACGCCATGGTGGCCGACGTCTTCGGCTACAACGCACTGCAACTGGGCCTGCCCGAACTCGACCTGCTGCGCGAGAACCGCATTCCGTTCCGCCAGAAGATCGGCGAGCCGGACGAGCAACACGCGGTCGACACACACTGCGATCTGCGCCAGCTACCGTTCGCCGCAAACAGTATCGATCTCGTCGTGCTCCCGCACGTGCTGGAGTTCTACGACGATCCGCACCAGATCCTGCGCGAAGTGGAGCGCATCCTGATCCCCGAGGGTCAGGTGATCATCGCCGGCTTCAACCCGCTCTCGCTGTGGGGCCTGCGCCGCCGCTTCATGCGCCGCGAAGCGCACGGTTTCCCTTGGCAGGGGCAGTACCTGAGCCCGCTACGGACCAAGGACTGGCTGCAATTGCTCGGCTTCGAGGTCGAACGCCCGCAGTTCGGCGCCTACCGGCCGCCCTGTCGCACGCAACACTGGTTGCAGCGCTGGCAATGGCTGGAAATGTGTGGCGAGCGCGGCTGGCCGATGCTGGGAGGGGTCTATCTGCTGCGCGCAATCAAGCGGGTACATGGCATGCGCCTGATCCTGCCGAAATGGAAATCGAAGACGGCGCGCGCCAAGGCGCTTGCACCCGTCGCACAAAAGGAGACGCCGCATCATGGGCACTGAGGACATCATCGAGATCTGGGCCGACGGCGGCTGCCGCGGCAATCCTGGCCCCGGCGGCTGGGGCGTGCTGCTCAAGGCAGGCACGCACGAGAAGGAACTGTGGGGCGGCGACCCCGCAACCACCAACAACCGCATGGAACTCACTGCCGTGATCCGCGCACTGGAGGCGATGAAACGGCCCGTACGGGCACGCATCCACACCGACTCGCAATACGTGCAGAAGGGCATCAGCGAGTGGATTCACGGTTGGAAACGCAACGGCTGGAAGACTTCCGACAAGAAACCGGTGAAGAACGCCGATCTCTGGCAGACGCTCGATGCGCTCGCCGCGAAGCACCACATCGACTGGCTGTGGGTGAAGGGACACGCCGGCGATCCCGGCAACGAGCGGGCCGACGCACTCGCCAACCGCGGCATCGACGAGATTCAGGCCAAAGCCGGCGCCTCGGCGGCATAATAGCGCCCCATGCGACAGATTTTCCTCGATACTGAAACCACTGGCCTGGAAACCCGTCTCGGCCACCGCATCATCGAACTCGCCTGCGTGGAAATGGTGAACCGGCGCCTCACGCGCCGCCACCTGCACTACTACGTGAACCCGGATCGCGACATCGATGAAGGCGCGCTCGCCGTGCACGGCATCAGCCGCGAATTCCTCGCCGACAAGCCGCGCTTCGGCGAAGTCGCCAACGAGTTTCTCGACTTCATCCGTGGCGCTGAACTGGTCATCCACAACGCCGCATTCGACGTCGGCTTTCTCGACAATGAACTGAAGATGCTGGGACTGGCGCCGATCGAGACAGTCTGCGCCAACGTGCGCGACACCCTGAAGATGGCGCGCGAACTGCATCCGGGCAAGAAGAACAACCTCGACGCGCTGTGCGAACGCTACGGCGTCAACAACTCGCACCGCACGCTGCACGGCGCGCTGCTCGACGCCGAGATCCTTGCCGACGTCTACGTGGCGATGACGCGCGGACAGGAAAGCCTGATCATGAACCTTGCCCCCAGCCAGGAGCCGGGCATGGAACTGACGACCTCGGGAACACGCAAGCCGATCCCGGTCCTCCGCGCCAGCGAAACCGAGGTCGCCGCACACGCGCAGGTGCTGGCCGCGATTCAGAAGGAAAGCAAGGGAAAATGCCTCTGGCTCGCGGATGAAACGGCGACCTGAACCCGCCGGTGCCGCGCGCGGCTAGGCGATCTCGTCATCCTCGTCGAGCAACGCACCGAGTGCGCTCAAGCCGGCAAGCGCACCGCAGGGCAACCCCACCGCCCGCGCCGAAGAGACTTCTGCCTGACGGGGATTGATGCGCACCAGCGGCACGCCGAGCGATTCGCCGAACCAGCGCACCGTCGGTATCGCATCGCCGGCGCCGATCTCGATCACCAGCAGGCGCTCGACCTTCCGGCGCCACACATCGAGGCGCAACTGCTGGGCGCGGGTGCGCTCCGCGAGCCACGCCGCATCGCCAAACATCAGGATGTTCGGGCGCGCCACGCCGCCGCAACGGGGGCAACGAGGCGGATCACCGAGCAGGCGGCAGGCAGTCTCGTCGACAACCGGCGTCAATTCACCGGCCGACCAGATGGCGCCCGAGCAGGGCTCGCAACACTGCAGGTGATGGATCGATCCGTGGATTTCGCAGATCTGCTCGTTTGCGAAGCCCGCCTTCTGGAACTGACCATCGACATTGCTGGTAAATACGAACGCCCCCATCGGCATGCGCTCGGCAAAGCGGCGCAGCAGCGCGAAACCGGCGTGCGGCACCGTGTTCCGGTAGAGCGCCAGACGGTGGCCATAAAAACCCCAGGCCAGTTGCGGATCACGCGCAAAATGCACCGGATCGGCGATCTCCTCAAAGGAAATCCGTGCCGCCGCAAGCGCCGGATAGGCGCGCCAGAACCCCTCGCGACCACGAAAATCCGGCAGGCCGGAATCGACACCGATGCCAGCACCCGCAGTGATCAACAGCCCGTCCGCCTGCGCCAGCCAGCCTGCCGCGCGTTGCAGCGCCTGAGCATCCTCTCCCGAATACTGCGACTGCTTGATCACCCTATCCCCCTCATCAGATCCAGATTGACAGCATGACGGCCGGAGTACGCTGGCATCTTACTTGCTCGCAGACGGATGCAGCAGACACAACGGAGGAGCGCATCATGAACGATATCGACACCAACAGTGGTGACCAGGAACACGCCGCACTGCCCTGCTTTGCCTGGTGGAACGGCTTCGACTACGTTTTCGGCTACCAGATCAAGCTGATGCGCGATCTGTGGGGGATTGATTTCAGCAGCCGACGCTAACCCCTGCTCACCATCGCCGCTGCTCGATATGGCGATGGAACAGCGCCCCAACCCACAGGCTCGCCGCCCAGCCGGCAATCATTGCCGCCAGCGCGGCGATGTCATCCCCGTTTCCCCATGCGCCATAGGCGGCATTGAACAGGAGCAGGACGGGAAAATGCACGAGGAAGACGGCATACGAAACACGTCCCAGCCAATCGAGCAGTCTGGAACGCGGCCAGCGCGTGATCAACCCGGCACGTAGCGCCAGCCCGAGGCCCAGCGCCACCAGAGCCGCCAGCACGATGCGCAGCCGGAAATCGATGAACAGCGCAATGATCAACGCGATCGTCAGCAGCGTCGCCAGCTTACCCCCGCCAGCGCGACCGAAGCGGCCACTGCCGATCAGCCACGCCGCGGCCCCCAGCGCATAGGCGGCGAAAAAATAGACGGCCCAGGCATCCCAAGCGTCATCGCGGTTGAAATGGAACAGCGAGGCCAGCGCTAGCCCCAGCATCAACACGAGCCCCAAACGCACGCCATGCCGCTCACCGCCGACGCGCTGGCCCAGCCAGAGAATCAGCACCAGCAGGGCAAACAGTTGCAGATCAATCGCCACATACCAGACACCGGCTGAGAGCGATGGCACATCGAGCACACCATGCAGCAGCAGCGCATGCGCAAGAAACTGAACGAGCGTCGGCGCAGCCGGAACCACGTCGCCGGAAAGCCATGGCCGGGCGATCGCCGAGCAGACAACAGCAATCGCCATCGCCGCAACAAAGGGTACCGCCAGCCGGCGGTAGCGCCGCAGGATCAGCAAGAACGGCTGCACTGGCATCGCGCCACCACCGACAAGCGCCTGCGTGGCAAGAAACCCGGCAATCACGAGAAAGACCTGTACGACCATGCGTCCGTAGTCGAACAGAAATCCGCTGACGCCCGGAAACATGCGTCCCGCCGCCTCCGCGAGCGGCCCGTAGGAAACCAGGTGGTGGACGAGGATCAGTTGCGCTGCAATGCCCTTCAGCGCATCAAGCAGGGGCATTCGGTTCGGCGTATGTGGCATTGGCGGAGGGGGTGACTGCAACAAAAAGGCCGACGCGCGGTCGGCCTGCGGAGAATTTGGAAGGCTGCCCAGTGTTCAGGCCACCTCGTTAACCAGCGTACCGGTAGCCTGCCCCTCGGCATTGATCGACACCGACGGCGTATCAAGTGCGGCCAGACCTTCGCTGATCTGGGTGCGGATCGTCGAGAACTGCTGCTGCAAGCCCTGTACCGATTGCAGGGAACTGACCTGCTGGCGCGCCTGACCGGCATCACCCTGTGCCTGATCAGAACGCACTTTCAGCGAGCGGGCATTTTCCTGTGCGGCGTCAGCCTGCCGCTGCGCACCCGCCGCCTGTCGCTGCAAGGCGTTGGCCGCTGCTTCTGCCTGCTCGGCATTGCGCTTCGCCTGTTGCACACGCAACTGGTCTGTCGCAAAACCAAAGGCCGAACTGCTCGCGCCTATCGCCGCTGCCATCTGGATGACTCCGTAACTTTCAGAGTGAATCAGGCCGTCACGTTGATGACCTTGCCGGTCGTCTGCCCTTCGGCATTCGTCACCGGACGCGGCTCCTGCGGCTGCGACTCGGGCTTCTGCTGCTCGGTCTGCTTGCGCAACTGCTCAACCTGCTGCGCCTGCGCCTGACGATTCGCTTCAACGGCTGCGCCGGCCGCGGTGCTGACGGATCCAATTTCCATGAAAGTCTCCTCTAGAAATGCCGACTACGCATTCACTTTACACCATTCAGCGCAATTCGCCACCTGGATTTCCCTTCGGAAACGGGGGCTTAGCCCAGAATGGCGAGGCACGGTACCGTCACCGGAGCGTCACCGAGAAACCAGGGTACGAAAACAAGCCGGGAAAACGGAAAGGAACCGCCAAAACGAAAAAACCCCTGATTTCTCAGAGGTCTTCGTTGTTTCCATTGGTGGGCGGTACTGGGATCGAACCAGTGACCCCTGCCGTGTGAAGGCAGTGCTCTACCGCTGAGCTAACCGCCCGATGGAGGCGCGCATTTAACCACAAGGGCCGGCAGCGGGTCAATTCTTCCTGGTTGCGGGTAAAATGCGCGGCTTTCCCCAACCCCCACATCGACCATGGTCCGCACCCGTTTCGCCCCCTCGCCCACCGGCTTCCTGCACATCGGCGGCGCCCGTACCGCGCTCTTCTCGTGGGCCTACGCCCGCCGCCACGGCGGCCAGTTCATCCTGCGCATCGAGGACACCGACGTCGCCCGTTCCACGCAGGAAGCGGTCGACGGCATCCTGCAGGCGATGGACTGGCTGGAACTGGGCTACGACGAAGGCCCGTTCTACCAGATGCAGCGCATGGACCGCTACAAGGAAGTCGTGGCCCAGATGCTGGCCGACGGCAAGGCCTATCGCTGCTACGCTTCGCCGGAAGAGCTCGATGCCATGCGCGAAGCGCAGCGCGAGCGCGGCGAGAAGCCCAAATACGACGGCCGCTGGCGCCCCGAACCGGGCAAGACGCTGCCCGAGCCACCCGCCGGTGTGCAGCCGGTGATCCGCTTCCGCGGCCCGACCGACGGCATCGTCGGCTGGGACGACAAGGTGAAAGGCCGCATCGAGTTCAACAATGCCGAGCTCGACGACCTCATCATCGCCCGTCCCGACGGCACACCGACCTACAACTTCTGCGTCGTCGTCGACGACTGGGACATGGGCATCAGCCACGTCATCCGCGGCGACGACCACGTGAACAATACGCCGCGACAGATCAACATCCTGCAGGCGCTCGGCGCGCCGGTGCCGACCTACGCGCACGTCTCGATGATCCTTGGCGACGACGGCCAGAAACTGTCGAAGCGCCATGGCGCGGTGAACGTCATGGAGTACGAGCAGAACGGCTACCTGCCGGAAGCCATCGTCAATTACCTGGCGCGGCTGGGCTGGTCGCACGGCGACGACGAGGTTTTCTCGCGCCAGCAGCTGGTCGAGTGGTTCGACCTCGACCACATCACGCCGTCGGCCGCACAGTTCAACACCGAAAAGCTGAACTGGCTGAACGCCCACTACATCAAGGCGGCCGACAACGCCCGCCTCGCGGCGCTGGTCCAGAAGCGCTTCATTGATCGCGGCGTGACGGTCACCGCATCGCCCTCGCTGGAAGCCATCATCGGCCTCTACAAGGAGCGCGTCGGCAACCTCAACGAACTCGCCGACGCCGCCGAGGTGTTCTACATCGACCTGCACCCGAAGGCCGAGATCCTCGCCCAGCACCTCACCGACGAGGCAAAGCCGGCGCTGGCCGATTTCGCCGAAGCGGTGAAGACCGTCGCCTGGGAAGCGCCGGCCATCGGCGCGCTGATCAAGGAAACCGTCGGCAGGCACGGCCTGAAGATGCCCAAGCTCGCGATGCCGCTGCGCGTGCTGCTGACCGGCCAGGCACAGACGCCGTCGGTCGATGCGGTGGTCGCGCTCTTCCCTCGGGAAACCGTCCTCGCCCGGCTGCAGCGCGGCCTCTGACCCGCACCGCCGCACGAAAAACGCCCGGGAATCCCGGGCCAGACTGCTGACAAAGCCTCCAGAAATGGGGGCTTTGTCGTATGCGCGGCGTGATATGATATAGGCATGTTAAGAAAACCGACTCCGACGCAATACGAACTGGAAATGGTGACGCTGGAAGAGCTGGTTCCAGCCGACC
>JAKLLG010000029.1 GCA_023150275.1 Rhodocyclaceae bacterium | reverse complement strand
CTGCTCTTTGCGATGGCCTTCCGCATGGCGCTGGCGATCAAGCGCAAACCGTTCTTCCTGCCTTTCACCGCGCTTGTTTTTGTTGCAATCGCGCTGCTGCGCTGGCCGCTGCCGGCAGTGATGCTGGCCGGCATCACGCTGGCCGGTGCGGTTGCCTACGGGCTGCTGCGGAAGGAGGAGGCGTGAGCACGCTGCTCGAACTGTTCACCGAGTTTGCGCTGCTTTCCTTCGTGGCGTTTGGCGGCGCGACGGCACTGCTGCCGGAGCTGTATCGCGTCGTCGTCGAAAACCACCACTGGATGGATGCGACGACCTTCGCGCACATGTATGCGATTGCGCAGGCAGCCCCGGGACCGAACGTGCTGGTGGTGACGCTGATCGGCTGGCAGGTCGCCGGGCTGGCCGGCGCACTCGTCGCGACGCTGGCGATGTGCCTGCCGATGAGCGTGGTCGTCTACCTGCTCTTCGGCCACTGGGACCGCTTCAAGGGCGCGCGCTGGCAGCGCGCCATCCAGCTCGGCGTCGCGCCGCTGGCGGTGGGGCTGATCTTCTCGGGAGCGACGCTGGTCGGCCAGTCGGCCGGTCTGGGGGGGATCGGGTGGAGCTTCGTGCTGGCCGTCGCCGTATTCAGCGCGAAGACGAAATATCACCCGCTGTGGTGCATTGCCGCCGGGGCGGCGCTGGGACTGGCAGGGATTGTCTAGCTGCGCTTGATCTGTGCGGGGGCGTCGGCGCGACCGAGTTCGCAGAGCCCGAGCCTGTCAGGGGAGGGGGATAGCAGAATAGGGGCCGGTGCGTCCCCGATTTTCCAGTGTGAATCTTGCAGGGGCGACCGGGTAATGTCGTCGCGACTTGACGACACATTAACCCTGTATTTCTTAACGGATTTTTGGCGTGGCTTGAAGTAATTGCCGTGTTTTCCCGACAGATTTCCGAAGAAAATCGACTCTCTGGTTCGCAAACACACATAAGCAACTGAATCTGCTTATGAATTCTGTTTGGCATGGATCTCGCTAATTTCGTTTGTCATCGTTTTTCAGCGATAAGGAATCCGCATGTCAAACGTGGTCAATTTACCCAGGCGCTCCGGCAGCAAACCGCTTTCTCGTTGCGACGCTCAATCCGGTATCGGCCTGCGTTCAAGGGCCGTGGCGATATCGACGACCACGGGCGAAACGATAATCGGGGATGTTGCCTTTGCCGGGCTTCTTTCTTCTGCCTGCGCTTCATCAGGATTTTCCCGGCCGCCTCTCGCCGAGAAACCGGGAAGTGTTGCATCTGAGAGTCCGGTCTGATCCCCGGCATCCTCGGTTGACGACACGAGTGATTGAGAAGTCATGCAACAACTATTCTCGATTCTTGCCGTGACCTTCCCGATTTTCGCGCTGATGCTCGGCGGGTTTGTGGCGACACGTCGCAAACTTCTGCCCGTCGAAGCCATTCCTGGCCTGAGCGCGTATATCGTGTCGTTCGCCTTGCCCGCAATGCTCTTTCGTTTAAGCGTGGCTACGCCGTTGGCCGACATGATGGATCTGTCGATGATCCTGCTCTATCTGACATGCGGTGCGGTTCTAAGCGCGCTGACAATCGTGCTCAGCCGCAAGCAGGGCATGACGATGAAAGATGCGGCTTTCGGTGCGCTGGTATCTGTTTATCCGAATGCCGGATTCATGGGAATTCCGCTGTTGATTGCTCTGCTGGGTGAAAACGGAGTGCGTGTGACTCTGGTGACCATTCTGTTGGTTGATTGCTTCGTTACGACCTCGGTTTGCTTGTCGGTGGCGCAGATGCAAGTCGGTCGAGACGAGAAACGCGACTTCGGGAAGCTGCTGGGCACTCTGGGGCGAACGCTCAGAGGCGCTTTTTCAAATCCTTTGTCATGGCCGATTGTCGCGGGTCTTCTTTTCGGCAGTCTGGGCATTGAAATGCCTGCCCCGTTTCACGAAACGATCACCATGCTGGCAGATTCGGCTTCCCCGGTGGCACTCTTTACGGTGGGCGCCATTTTTGCCCGAAACGCGGTCAATGAAAGGAAGAGCCACCGCGCTTTGGCCGACTACGTGCCGATTGCCTTGATCAAACTGTTCTTGCATCCCCTGTTGGTTTTCTCGGCGGGTTATTGGTTTGAAGCGTTGGGAGGGCATCTCGATGCAAGAACGCTTTCGGCCGTGATGCTGGTGGCCGCATTGCCGAGCGCAGCGAACACCTCGATGGTTGCCGAACGATTCGGAGCCGACTCGGGGCGTATTGCTCGCATCGTCATGACGTCGACGACGCTTTCTTTCTTCTCGTTCACCGGGCTCGTCTGGTTTATGGGGATTCAGTTGCCGATACGGTGAAACGCGGTGCAAAGCCCCGGAGGACTCCGTTCGGCCGAAGGGGGCCACGGCCAAAGGGGGCCAGGCTAAATTTCCAAGCCCATGTCCAGGCCCCTTTCCGTCGCTCGGGTCTGTTCCGGCATGGGGAGACGTCAGACGGTATTGTCGTCGCTGTCCAGCATTTCCTGCAGCGTGCCGCCCATGCGCTTGGTCAGCGCGTTGTGCCAGTCGATGGCCTCCTGCCAGCGGCGGATGCCGATGCCGTTGCGAACGTAACTTTCCGGCGTGGCGCAGACGAGTCGCGGCGTGCGGGCTTCGTCCCCAGCCAGCGCCAGCCACTTTTTCAAGGACTTCGTCTGGTCTTCGGTGACCGTGGCGGCGGACTTGATTTCCACGGGATGCAGGCCATCCGCCTCCTCGCGCAGCAGGTCGATTTCGAGGCCGACGTTGTCGCGCCAGAAGTAGAGATTGCTCGGCCAGCCGGCATTGAAGCGCGCCTTGAGGAACTCGCCGATGATGAAGGTTTCGAACAGCGCCCCGCGCAGCGGGTGAACGGCCAGTTGCGCCGGCGACTGGATGCCGAGCAGGTAGGCGGCCAAGCCGGTGTCGATGAAATACAGCTTGGGCATCTTGACGATGCGCTTGCCCCAGTTCCGGTGGTAGGGCCGCAGCAGATGGATGACGTAGCTCGCCTCCAGCACCGATAGCCAGGCTTTCGCCGTGCTCTGGGCAATGCCGGCATCCTGGGCAAGGCTGGCGATATTGAGCAGCTGGCCGCTGCGTCCTGCCGCCAGGCGCAGGAAGCGTTGGAAAGTGGCCAGATCCTGCACCTGGGTGATTTGCCGGACATCCCGTTCCAGGTAGGTTTGCGTGTAATCGGCATGCCAGCGTGCCGGCTGGAGTGCGCGAGCATGCAGCGCCGGGTAGCCGCCACGGACAATGGCGGCGTCGAGATCGTCCGGGAGCTTGCCGGCTGCACTCAGTTCGGCAATCGAGAGCGGCAGGAGCTGAACCAGTGCGGAGCGGCCGGCCAGGCTTTGCGAGATGCCGGCGATGAGGGCGAAGTTCTGCGAGCCGGTAAGCACGAAGCGGCCCATCTTCCCGGCGAGGTCGACGTCGGTTTGTATCCAGGACAGCAGGGCCGGAACGTGCTGCACCTCGTCGATCAGAACACCGTCGGGAAAGCGGGCGAGAAATCCGCGCGGATCGAGCGTGGCAAATTCCCGCTCGTCCGGGGTTTCCAGGGAGACGTAGGGCTTGTCGGCAAAGGCCGTGCGGGCGAGGGTCGTTTTTCCCGACTGGCGTGGTCCGGTGAGAGTGATGACCGGATAGCCGGTGCGAATCTCGTCGATCAGGGCAGCTGCGGCGCGGGGAATCATGAACGAAAACCCTTACAATTACGCGAAATGATCGTGTGATTGTAAGGGTTTGACGGAAAGAAACAAGACTGCGGCAGTCGATCCCTGTCAGGCTGACGACAGCCCAATCAGCTGCGCCATCGCACGCGCCTGATCCGTGCCGAGCGCCTGAAGTCCCTGTGCGGCTCCGGCCCGATTGTCGGCCGGCTGGTTCTGGCTGGTCTTCCACTTGCCTTCGAGCGAGGTGATCGTCAGTTCGATGCCGACGATGGCGGCGAGCATCTTCTCGACGTAATCGGCCGGGGCGTCGCTGACGGCCCACGGTTCGGCGAAGGCGCTTTCCTGTCGCTGCGTCAGCGACTCGACATGGCGGCGCAGCCAGTCGGCGTCGTGGATGATGTGCAGCGGGCCGCGGACGTGCACGACCGCGTAGTTCCAGGTCGGCACCGCCTTGCCGTGCTCGCGCTTGATCGGGTACCACGACGGGCTGATATAGGCGTCCGGGCCGCGGAAGATCGCCAGCGCCGCGATGTCGGAGCGCAGGGTCTTCCACATCGGGTTGGCGCGGGCGACATGGCCGTGCAGGACGGGGCTGCCGTCATCGGCTGTTTCGAGGATCAGCGGCACGTGGTCGGCATGGATGCCGTCCTCCCTCATCGCGGGCTGGCCGATGCCATCGTCGACCTTGTGTCCACCGGTGGTACCTTGAAGGCCAACAAGCTGATCGCGGTCGAGGACATCATGCCGATCTCGTCGCGCTTGGTGGTCAATCAGGCGGCGCTGAAGCTGAAGCGCGAGACGCTGGTGCCGAT
>JAKLLG010000019.1 GCA_023150275.1 Rhodocyclaceae bacterium | reverse complement strand
TCGACCGCGGCAGTTACGGTCAACCTTACGACCGGCAGCGCGACGGGTACGGCGACGGGCACCGACACGCTATCCGGTATCGAAGATGTCATTGGTTCCACCTTCAACGACAGCATCACCGGCAGTGCCGATGCCAACAAACTCGAAGGCAACTCGGGCAACGACACACTGATCGGCAACGCCGGAAACGACACGCTGATCGGCGGTACGGGTAATGACGTCTACAGCGTTGATAGCGTCGCCGATGTCGTGACCGAAAACGCCGGCGAAGGTACCGATCGCATCGAGACGAGCCTGACCAGCTTTAGTCTGGTCGGCAGGGAGGTCGAGGATCTGACCTACACCGGCACATTGGCATTTGCGGGTACGGGCAATGCGTATGCCAATAGTATCGTTGGTGGGGCGGGAGGCGATACCCTTGATGGCGGCGCGGGCAGCGACACCCTGCGCGGTGGCGCTGGAAACGATACCTACGTGATTGACTCGGCCGGCGATACCGTAGTCGAGTTGGCAGCAGGCGGAACCGATGGCGTGCTGACCGACCTTGCGACCTACACGCTGGTGGGCACCGAGCTCGAGAATCTTACCTACACCGGTAGCAGCGACTTTACTGGAAGCGGCAACGCCCTCGCCAACGTGATCACCGGCGGCGCCGGCAACGACTCACTGGACGGCGGTGCCGGCAACGATACCCTGGCTGGCGGTGCCGGCAACGACACTTACCGCGTCAACGTAGCAACCGACGTTGTTACCGAAGGCGCTGGAGCGGGCAGCGACACGGTTCTGGTCGACTTCACGGTTGCGGGTGCCTACGTGGTCGGTACCAATATCGAGGTTGCCGAGATCGTCAATGGTCTAGCGGTCAACGTTACCGGCAACACACTCGCCAACGAACTGATTGGTGCTGCCGGCAATAACAGCTTGTCCGGCCTTGCGGGCAACGACAGCATCGATGGCGGCGCCGGCAACGATACCCTCGACGGCGGCGCGGACGACGACCTGCTCGTGGGCGGTATCGGTAACGACAGCATCGTGGGCGGCATCGGCAGCGACCTGATCGATGCCGGCACGGGTGTCGATACGGTAGACGGTGGCAGCGACACCATCGGCGGTATTGACCGGCTGCAAGTGCTCGACGACTTTGCCAACTACAGCGTTACGCGTCTGAGTAGCACTGATACTCGGCTGGTTAATGGCTCGACGGGTGAAAACATCACCTTCCGCAATATTGAGGAAGTTTCGTTTAACGGCGATGTGAGAAACATGTCCGCCGTCTGGGCAAACAGCCTCGGCTCGTTCGACGACAGCTGGACAGGTACCGCCGGTGACGACACAGCCGACGGCCTGGCCGGCAACGACACGCTCGACGGCCTTGACGGCAACGACACGCTGGTTGGTGGTACGGGCACCGACAGGCTGATCGGCGGCCTTGGCGACGACACCTTCGTCGTCGATGTGGCCGGAGACGTGATTGTCGAGCAGAGCGGCGAAGGTACCGATCAGGTCAACGTTGCCTTCACGGCGGCGGGCACTTACACCCTGAGTGCGGATGTCGAGAACGCCACCGTTACCAGCGCGATCACGGGCGTCAATATCACCGGCAACGTTCTGAACAACCAGCTTACCGGTAACGCACTTTCCAACGTACTTACCGGTAATGACGGCAACGATACGCTGAACGGCCTTGCCGGTAACGATACGCTGGTCGGCGGTGCGGGCGATGACGAGTACGTGCTCGATGTTGCCAGTGATGTCGTTAATGAAACCGTCGCCGGCAGCAACGGGACCGATACGGTCAAGCTTGGTTTCTCCAGCACGGCGAGCTACACGCTGACGACTGGTGTCGAGAATGCCATCGTTACCTCGGTTGGCACCTTCGCGGTCAACGTGACGGGCAATGCCTCGGCCAACGAGATCGTTGGCCACGCCGGCGCCAACAGTCTTTCCGGCGCCGGGGATAACGACACGCTTGAAGGTGGTGGCGGCAACGACACCATCGATGGCGGTGTCGGCACCGACCGGCTGACGCTTGCCGGCGTGCTTACGGATTATGCGATCTCTCGGCCAAGCGCCACGCAGACCAGTCTCCTGCACATGCCGAGCGGTGACACGATCAGCATCAGCAATATCGAGGAGTTGTTCTTCAACGGCGATTCGAGCACTGAACAGCTTGCCGATCTGCTCGCACAGATTGGTTCGATCGGCAATGACACGCTGGCCGGCAGTACAGGCAACGACACGCTGGCGGGGGGCGCGGGTAACGACAGCATCTCCGGCAATGCCGGCGATGACGATCTGCAGGGTGGTATTGGCAACGACACGCTCAACGGCCTCACCGGCAACGATATCCTCGACGGCGGCGCCGGCAACGACGTGTACAAGTTCGCCATCGGCGGCGGTGACGACATCGTCGACCAGAACGACACCGTCGCCGGCAGCATCGACACGGTCGAACTGGCCAGCCCGATCGGTGATTTGATCTCGCTGCAAACCGTACTCACGCGCGGCTGGTTCAGCTACGACGATCTCGTCATCACTGTGAACTCAGGCAGTGCAGGTGCGGAAGTTGTTGATCACCTTGTGGTCAGTAACTTCATCACCAACGATCTGGTGAATACTGGCACCATCGACCAAATCCGCTTTGCCAGCAACAGCACCACGCTGACGCAGACACAGATCCTCAGCGAACTGCTCAAGGGCACGGCTGGTGACGACTGGCTGCGCGGCTACGCCAACACCAACGACAGCATTGCCGGCGCTGCGGGCAATGACACGATCGGTGGCGCGGCGGGCAACGACACCCTGATCGGCGCTACCGGTGACGATGCGCTCTATGGTGACGCTGGCAACGATTCACTGGCCGGCGATCAGGGCAACGATACGCTGGAAGGTGGCGACGGTGCCGATACGCTGAACGGAGGCCAAGATACCGACGCCCTGTTTGGTGGGGCCGGTGCCGATACTTATATCTTTGGCGCAGGCTCCGGAGACGATTTCATCTTCGACTCCGGCGCAACTGCCGGCGACGTTCTGCGCTTCACGGCCGGAACGCTGGCAAGCGACGTGACCGTTTCCCGTATCAATGATGGCTACAGCAACAACACCCTGAAAGTGACTCTGATGGGCGGCGATAGCGTCGAGATTACGGATTTCTTCGTCGACCCTGGTGCAGGAAGCACGGGCGCAGGCGCCATCGAGCAGTTTACCTTCGCCGATGGCACCACCTGGAACCTTGCGTCCATCCTTTCCAAGGTGCTGGTGCCCACGGCTGGCAATGACCTCCTTGTCGGTTACAACGGCAGCGAGTCGCTGCAGGGGCTCGCCGGAAACGATACGCTTTATGGCGGCGCCGGCAACGACACCTTGAGTGGCGGTGTCGGTACCGACATCTTGTTTGGCGGCGCCGGCGCTGACCGTTTCGTTTTCAACACCGCAGATGCGCTGGTCAATGCCGACACCATTGATGACTTCATCCATGGAACCGACAAGATTGCGCTTTCGAAAACGGTGTTCTCGGCATTGTCTGGCGTGGTAGGGTCAAACGGCGTCGATTTCGGCTCGCTGGTCACCTACGACAACGGCACTGGCGCGCTCTACTACGATGCGGATGGCGGTGGGGCAGGAGCTGCGGTTCAGGTGGCAACGCTGGGCGGCGCTTCGCATCCCACCACACTGACGGCAAGCGATTTCATTATCGTCACCTGACCACCCGACGCAGCGCCGTGTGCCGCACAGCGGCGCAAGGCGCTGTTCTTATCGGGGAAAATGTGCAGCAGCCAGCCCCCTCAACACGGGCTCCGGCTGCTGTTTTTTTGTGCCCGCCACCCACAGCGCGTAGCCCGGCGCCGGCTGGCGGCGGCCGATCACCGAGGCGAAGCCGGCGCTGCGCAGTTCGGCGAGCAGTGAGCGCAGCGTGAAGCCGGTGCGGTGCGCCATGTAGAGGTTGCCGGCGGCCATCGCCGGGCGGTGGCCGTAGAGGATGTCGAGCGGGGCGATCGGCCCGGCCGGCGACCGGTAGGCCGGCTCGGTGAGCTTGTCCTGCGCCACCAGTTCGGCCACGGCCTGCAGGTCGGGGCAGGTGATGACCGCAAAGCCACCGTCGTTGAGCACACGCAGGAATTCGCGCAGCGCGAGTGGCACCTCATGCGGGTAGAGGTGCTCGATGTTGTGCGAGGAAAACAGCGCGTCCATGCGGCCTGATTCGACAGCGGCCATGTCGGTGATGGTGCCGGTGATGTCCGGCTGCACGGCCGGGTCGATGTCGAGGCGGTGCTCGGTCCATTCGGCCGTGTTGAAGCCGGGCGTGGTCTTGTCCTTGCGCTTCATGCCGCAGCCGACATGCAGGAAGTTTGGCATTGGGTTTCCTTTACACGAACTTGCGACGTGCGGCGTTCTCGATAAAGCGGATCTGCGCCGGCAGGCAGTGTTTGGCGAGGTCGTAGTTGCGCACGATCTTCTGGCGCGCGGCTTCGCGCAGCGGCATCAGTTCGTCGCGGCGCTGCACGGCCTCGGCCACGGTGACGGCGATCTGGTGCGGGTCGAAGAAGTCGACCAGGAGACCGCTCTTCTCGTGCTCGATCAACTCCTCGACCGGCGCCGTGCGCGAGCCGACGATCATGCAGCCGATGCTCATCGCCTCCATCAGCGACCAGCTCAACACGAAGGGGTAGGTGAGGTAGAGGTGCACGGTCGAGATCTGCATCAGTTCGGTGAGCACCTCGTGCGGCAGCTTACCGACGAAATGCACACGCTTGTGGTCGATGTGGTCGGTGACCTTGCCTAAAAAGACATCCTTCCAGGTGGTGCCGGCGGGCGGCTGTGCGCCATAACTGACGCCGTTGCCGCCGACGATGACGACCTGCGCGTTCGGCCGTAGTGCCAGCAGTTCCGGCAGGGCACGCATGAAGGAATGGTAGCCGCGGTAGGGTTCCAGTTCGCGCGCGACGAAAGTGATGACTTCGCTCTGCGGCGTGAGCACGAGCCCGGCGCGCTTGAGCGTCACCGAGGCTTTAGGGTTCGGCTTGAAGCGCTTGGTGTCGATGCCGTCGTGGATGACCTTGATCTTCTCGCGCAGGCCCGGCGGGTGCCGGTCGCGCTGGAAGCGGGTCGGGGAAAGCCCGGCGTCGGCCGCGGTCATGGCGTGCAGGAGATGCGTGTTCTTGATGCGCAGCCGTTCCATCGCCTCGAGGCTGGGCCGCGTGAACTCGGGGTCGAAGAAGGAATCGCCCTCGAAGGGCTGGTAGTAGTACTCGGCATAGACGAGCAGCGGCGTCTTCGGGAAGGCGTCCTTCACGAAGTAAGCCTCGCCCCAGCCGGAATGGGCGAAGATGACGTCCGGCACGAAGCCTTCCTGCTTCAGCTTCAGCAGGCAGCGCGCCACGTAGTGACCGCGGGCGATCTTGGCTTCCGATTCCTTGATGTTCTCAGGTGCCTTTTCGATGGCCTCGGCGCAGGCGACGCGCGGCCGGTAGAGCATGATGCGCGCACCGGGGCAGGGGAAGGCCGGCTTATTGACGCCGATGGCGACCACTTCGTGGCCGGCTGCCGCCATGGCCGGGGCTACGTGCTTGAACTGGCCGGGGAAGTTCTGGTGGATGAAGACGACTTTCATCGGTTCGGGATAGGGTTGTCATGGACTCGGGCGATGATAGCCCAAGCCTCTGGAGACAGCGAGTGTTGGCCGGTTCCTGGCGCCTTCGTGGTTTTCGCCAGGAGGATGTTTCGATGTGTCCGTGAGGTTCCGGAGCCGTCGGTGGCGACGATGGAACGTCTCCTCATGGAGCTTGCATGTGCGTGGCCAGTTCGAGCAGGTCGCGCCTCACGCGATCGAGGGGCGGCGACCAGTCTCCCGCTGACGATTGTCGATAGAGTTTTGCGCTTCGATACCAGGGGCTGTCCGTTCGCTCGATCAACCAGCGCCAGTCGGGTACATGAGAGAGCAGCAGCCAGAGCGGTTTCTCCAGCGCTCCGGCCAGATGGGCGACGCTGGTGCAGGTGCTGATGACAAGATCGACGTTGTCGATCAGGGCTGCCGTGTCACCGAAGTCGGCGATGTCGCGACCGAAAAACCGCAGATCGGTGCGCGACTGGAGCGTCTCCAGATCGGAGGACTTGATTTCGGGCTGCAGGCATACGAATTCGAAACGGGGGTCGCCAATCTCCGTCAGGCACCGCAAGAAGGAGGCGAGTGACATGCTCCGCCGATGGTCATCGGCAAAAGTGGAGGTGCTGCTCCAGGCGATGCCGACGCGAATTCCCGTCTTCGCGCCTAGCCGGTTGGACCAGAATGCGGATTTATCCGGGAGGCTTCTCAGATAGCGACCTGGGCAGGGAGGGGCTTCCACCGTGGTTCCCATCGCCAGCGGCAGGCTGAGCATGGGCGTGTGGTAATCAAACGGCGGTGGCGCCTGTTGGAATGAGAGGACAGACGGCGAGCCCTCCAATTGTTGCAACAGCGGCACCAGTGATGCATGGGTTTGAATGACGATGTTCGCCCCGAGTCGGGTGAGCAGGGGGGCATAGCGGCAAAACTGGATTGAGTCTCCAAGGCCCTGCTCGCTGTGCAGCAGGAGCGTTTTTCCGGCTATCGATTCTCGGCCAAGCCAGAGGGGCGCGGCAAATTTCCGGTAGGGTGACGGAAAACCAGGCTTCAGCCATCGCCATTCATAGAGTGGCCAGCCTTCCTGGTAGTTGCCTGTCAGGAGCAATGTGGTGGCCTTGATCCAATAGGCATCTGCGTAATCTGGCTTGAGGGCGGTTGCCCGGCTAAAGCTCGCGATTGCAGAATCAAATTGCGCCAGATCCTTCTGTACCTTGCCGAGATTGAAGTGGGCCTCCGCGTTGCACGGATTGATGCTGATCGCCTGTTCATACCGGGCTGTTGCGGCCGCTAGAAGCCCCTTCTCCTTCAGCACTACGCCAAGGTTGCAGCATGCCTTGTCATAGCCCGGGTGAGCGAAGAGCGCGAGTTCGTAGCTTTGGGCCGCGTCATCAAGCATTCCCAGTCCGTGGAAGGCGTGAGCGCGATTGAATAAAGCCTCCGCGTCCTCTGGATTCAATGCAAGCGCGCGATCGTAGGCTTCGATGGCTTGCTGCAGCGCTCCCTGCTGATGCAGCCGGACGCCGCGGTTGAAATGGGCATCCGCTTCCGTGCTGGGGGCTGCGCTCATGGTCTTTAATGCGAAGGCGTAGGCGGGTAATTGGTGACGCCATCATAGCCGAAGGGCTATGGACACGGCTGGCTGCGATGCGCTAGTATCAAGCCCGCTACGGCTCGTGCAGCGCGTGGCCAAAATCAACGAGACGACACAGACCCTACCGTGACCCGCAAGCCCTTCGTTAATCGGACGGAAATTGTCTCCGGCGCCTGGCGCCGCGAGTGGTGGCGTTCGCGCCAACACTGATGACATCCGTCCGTCGCCGGGGCGGACAAGAACACGACAACCCGGCCAAACAACGAAGTGAAAACACTCTCACCTGCTTGAGGGCATCATGACCGAAACCGAATTCAACGCGCTGGCTGCGCAGGGCTACAACCGTATCCCCGTGACGCTCGAGACCTTCGCCGATCTCGACACGCCGCTCTCCGTCTATCTCAAACTGGCCGACAAGCCGTACTCCTACCTGCTCGAATCGGTGCAGGGCGGGGAGCGCTTCGGTCGCTACTCGTTCATCGGCATCTCGGCGCAGACGCGCATTGCCGTCTACGGCCACCAGGTGCTGGTGCTCACCGGCCAGCGCATCTCCGAGCGCGAGGACGACACCAATCCGCTCGAGTTCATCGAGAAGTACATGACGCGCTTCCGTGCTGCGCCGTCGTCGAACCTGCCGCGCTTCTGCGGCGGCCTGGTCGGCGCCTTCGGCTACGACACGGTGCGCTACGTCGAGACGCGGCTGACGCGTACGCAGAAGCCGGGCGATCTCGGTACGCCGGACATCCTGCTGTTCCTGTCGGAAGAACTGGCGGTGGTCGACAATCTCTCCGGCAAGCTGACGCTGGTCGTTTATGCCGAGCCGGGGGTGCCGGGCGCCTACCAGAAGGCGCGGGCACGGCTGAAGGAACTGCTCACCAAGCTGCGCGCCCCGGTGCAGATCCCGCCGGATGTCGCGACGCCATCGCAGCCGGCCGTCTCGGTCTTCGGCGAAGCGCCGTTCAAGGCCGCCGTGGCCAAGGCCAAGCAGTACATCAAGGACGGCGACATCATGCAGGTCGTGCTCTCGCAGCGCATGACCAAGCCCTTCTCGGCAAGCCCGATGGCGCTCTACCGCGCCCTGCGCACGCTCAATCCGTCGCCGTACATGTTCTATTTCGACTGCGACGATTTCCACATCGTCGGCGCCTCGCCGGAGATTCTGGTTCGCCTCGAACACGAAAATGGTGAGGGCGTCGTCACCGTCCGTCCGATCGCCGGCACGCGCAAGCGCGGCGCCTCGCACGAGGAAGACCTGGCGCTGGAAAAGGAACTGCTGGCCGACCAGAAGGAACGCGCCGAACACGTCCAGCTGCTCGACCTCGGTCGCAACGATGTCGGCCGCGTCGCGCAGGTCGGTGGCGTCAAGGTCACCGAGAACATGACCATCGAGCGCTACTCGCACGTGATGCACATCGTCTCCAACGTCGAAGGCAAGCTGAAGCCGGGCCTCAATGCGCTCGACGTGCTGAAGGCGACGATGCCGGCCGGCACGCTCTCCGGCGCGCCGAAGGTGCGGGCGATGGAAATCATCGACGAACTTGAACCGGTGAAGCGCGGCATCTATGGCGGCGCCATCGGCTACCTCGGCTTCAACGGCGACATGGACCTGGCCATCGCCATTCGTACCGCCGTGCTCAAGGATGGCCAGATGCATGTGCAGGCCGGTGCCGGCATCGTCGCCGATTCCGATCCGACGGCCGAATGGCAGGAAACGCAGAGCAAGGCGCGGGCGATCCTGCGCGCGGCGGAGATGGCCGAGCACGGCCTCGATTCGCGGGTCGAGTGAGGGAGAACACCATGCTGCTGATGATCGACAACTACGATTCCTTCACCTACAACATCGTCCAGTACCTCGGCGAGCTCGGGCAGGACGTGCAGGTATATCGCAACGACGCGATTTCGCTCGCCGAGATCGCCCGCCTCAAGCCGAAATATCTGGTCATCTCGCCGGGGCCGTGCGCGCCGGCGCAGGCCGGCATCTCGCTGGCGGCGATCCGCGAGTTCGCCGGCAAGATCCCGCTGCTTGGCGTCTGCCTCGGCCACCAGTCGATCGGCGAGGCCTTCGGCGGGCGCATCGTGCATGCCAAGCAACTGATGCATGGCAAGACATCGCCGGTGCATCACAAGGACGTCGGTGTGTTCAAGGGGTTGCCGAACCCGCTGACCTGCACGCGCTACCACTCGCTGGCGATCGAGCGTGAATCGCTGCCGGACTGCCTCGACATCACCGCCTGGACTGACGATGGCGAAATCATGGGCGTGCGCCACAAGACGCTGGCCGTCGAGGGCGTGCAGTTCCATCCCGAATCGATCCTGACCGAGCGCGGCCACGACCTCTTGAACAACTTTCTCAAGGAGCATGCCTGATGAGCCAGCCGTTCAAGCCGCAGGAAGCCCTGCAGCGCGTCATCGAGCATCGCGAGATCTTCCACGACGAGATGGTTTCGCTGATGCGCCAGATCATGGGCGGCGAAGTGTCGCCGGTGATGATCGCCGCCATCCTGACCGGGCTGCGCGTCAAGAAGGAAACCATCGGCGAGATCGCCGCGGCGGCCAGCGTCATGCGCGAGCTGGCGACGCCGGTGAAGATTCCGTATGACCGTCATTTCGTCGACATCGTCGGTACCGGTGGTGACTCGGCGCACACCTTCAACATCTCGACGACCTCGATCTTCGTCGCTGCCGCTGCGGGCGCCAAGGTCGCCAAGCACGGCGGCCGCAGCGTGTCGTCGAGTTCCGGCAGCGCCGACGTGCTGGAAGCGCTCGGTGCCAACATCAACCTCTCGCCGGAGCAGGTTGCCGAGTGCATCGAGGCAACCGGCATCGGCTTCATGTTCGCGCCGAACCACCACAGTGCGATGAAGCACGTCGCGCCGGTGCGCCGCGAGATGGGCGTGCGAACCATCTTCAACATCCTCGGCCCGCTGACCAACCCGGCCAGTGCGCCGAACACGCTGATGGGCGTGTTCCATCCCGATCTCGTCGGCATTCAGGTGCGCGTCATGCAGCGCCTCGGCGCCGAGCGCGTGCTGGTGGTGCATGGCAAGGACAACCTCGACGAGATTTCGCTCGGCGCGGCGACCTTGATCGGTGAACTGAAGAACGGCGAAATCTCCGAATACGAGGTGCATCCGGAAGATTTCGGCCTGCAGATGCAATCGGTTCGCCAGTTGCGTGTCGGCAGTGCCGATGAATCGAAGGCGATGCTGCTCGGCGTGCTGGAGAACAGGCCGGGCGCGGCGCGCGAGGTCGTCTGCCTGAATGCGGGCGCGGCGCTCTATGTGGCCAACCTCGCCGACAGCATCGGCGATGGCATCGCCAGGGCGCGCGAGGCGATCGCCTCCGGCGCGGCCAGGGCGAAGGTCGATGCCTTCGTGGTATTCACCCAGAAACACGCGAAACAGCCGGCATGAGCGACATTCTGAAGAAGATCCTCGCCACCAAGGTCGAGGAAGTGGCCGCGGCGAGCGCCGTCAAATCCCTGGCGGCTGTTCGTGCCGAGGCCGAAGCGCAACCGGCGCCGCGTGACTTTGCCGGGGCGCTGCTGGCGAAGGTCGCGGCCGGCAAGCCGGCGGTCATCGCCGAAATCAAGAAAGCGAGCCCCTCCAAGGGCGTGCTGCGCGCCGACTTTCGCCCGGCCGAGATTGCGGCGAGCTACGAGAAGCATGGCGCTGCGTGCCTGTCCGTGCTGACGGATCGCCAGTACTTCCAAGGAGCGCCGGAATACCTGCAGGCCGCCCGCGCCGCCTGCGCCTTGCCGGTGCTGCGCAAGGATTTCCTCGTTGATCCCTATCAGGTATTCGAAGCCCGGGCGATGGGGGCGGATGCCATCCTGCTCATCGTCTCCGCCCTGAGTCTTGCCCGGATGCAGGAATTCGAGGCAATCGCCTCCGGTCTCGGCATGTCGGTGCTGGTCGAAGTGCATGACGGCGATGAACTCGATCTCGCGCTGCAGCTGAAGACGCCGCTGATCGGTATCAACAACCGCAACCTGCGCACCTTCGAGGTCAGCCTGCAGAACACGCTCGATCTGCTGCCGCGCATCCCGGCAGATCGTCTCGTCGTCACTGAAAGCGGCATTCTGGCGCCGGGGGATGTCGCCCTGATGCAGCAACACGCGGTTCACGCATTTCTCGTTGGCGAGGCCTTCATGCGGGCCCCCGACCCCGGGTCAGCCCTGGCAACCCTATTTGCCGGCTGATCTCGCCAGTTTGTTGCGTTCGTGCAACAAGCCCGCCGCGCTCGCCCCGCAATAGTGCTGACAAACTTGTTCCCGCCCGGTCGCTTTGCCACAATCCGTCCAACTTCTCATTTCCAGAGAGGTAAGCCCGGTCCAAGTGGCAACACGAAAGACCTGTCTTAATCACAGAGGAGAAATCTGATGCAAAAGAAACTGATTGCTCTGGCCGTCGCCGGTCTGGCTTCGACCGCTGCCGTCGCCCAAACCAACGTCACCATCTACGGCGTCGTTGATCTTGGTTACACCTACTCCACCGGCGAGCGCCCGGGCAATGGCAACAAGGCTGCCAACTCGGCTGGCATCGACTCCGGTCTGACTGCCGGTTCGCGTATCGGCTTCAAGGGTGAAGAGGCTCTCGGCAATGGCCTGAAGACCATCTTCACGCTTGAGTATTACATCGCTCCGGACCTGAACTCCGGCGTTGGTTCGGGCCCCACGAGTGCCGTCGGCGCTTCGGGTTCGGCTAGCCGCCAGACCTTCGTTGGTCTGAGCCACAACAAACTGGGTACCGTTACCCTGGGCCGCCAGTATGCCGCAGGCTACTTCCCTGGCGTCCGTAACGACGCGTTCAGCGGTTCCGCCATCGGCGCCCTCGCGGTCGCCAACGGCGCCGCTCTGAGCAGCATCGGTGCCGGCTCGGGTTCGCGTCTGAACAACTCGATCGCCTACACCTCGCCGAACTGGTCGGGCTTCACGGTCGCCACCGGCTACTCCTTCGGTGAAGCCGGCCTGACCGGCGGCACGCCCAGCACCTCTGGCGACGGCATCAGCCGTGGCAACAATGGCGTCTTCTTCGCTGGTCTGAATTACGCCAACGGCCCGCTGAACCTTGACGCTGTTTACCAGACCCGTCAGGGTGTCACGACTTCGCTCAACGCCGGCTCCGCTGCTATCGCTGGTGTTCTGCCGGTTGTTGAAGCTCATGTCGCGACGCAGGATAGCGTGAACGAGTGGATCCTCGGTGGCTCCTATGACTTCAAGGTTGCCAAGGTCTTCGCAACCTACCAGTCGCAGGATGACAACAACGGTACCTCGGCAACAGAGATCAGCAACGACGTCTGGTCGCTGGGCGTTTCGGTGCCGGTCTTCGGCAACGGCAAGATCATGGGCTCGTTCGCCCGTGTTGATTGGGATCGTAGCGGTTCGAATGGCAACTCCGACGTCTGGGCCCTCGGTTACGAGCACGCCCTGTCGAAGCGTACTGCCCTCTACACCTCCTACACCTACACCGACAACGACAAGGATGTGGTTAACGCTGCTGGTCTTTCGAGCGCTACCCGTTTCCGCGGCGAGTCGAACTACGCCATCACGGCTGGCATTCGCCACTCGTTCTAATCTGATTTCTTTCAGATTGACCAAGACGGGCGCTTCGGCGCCCGTTTTTTTTGCCCGGGATTTGCTTTGAAGGGGGGGGCTGCTGATCTCTGGCAGCAAGAGTGCATTCTTGATATATTAGCGCTTTCTAATTATCAAGGGTGCCACAATGCTTTTGAAGCCAATGTGCAGTGCTGTCATCGCTTTGATGGGCAGTTCTTTCCTGCTGTCGCAGGCCGTTGCCCAGGATTCAGCGCTTCTGGAGGACACCCGGAAGCAGGTGTTGCCGCTTCTGCCAAAGGTTGTAGGTACGATGCAGCAGGCGATCAAGGATGCCGGCGTTGTTGATGCGATTCCGGTGTGCAAGGAAAAGGCGCCGGCGATGCTGCAGGATGTTCGCAAGCAGACCGGCTGGGATATTCGCCGGGTCAGCCTGAAGACCAGAAATGCGAAGACAGGCACCCCGGACACGTGGGAGGCCCGTCAGCTGGCCGATTTCAATATTCGCGCCGCTGCAGGTGCGAGGCCGGATCAGCTTGAGGTGTACGAGATTGTCACCGAGGCGGACAACAAGCGTTTCTTTCGGTACATGAAGGCGCTGCCAGTCGGGGAGGTCTGCCTTGTGTGCCACGGTGCACAAGAGAATCTGCCTGCGGATCTGAAGCAGGCGCTGGGCAAAATGTACCCTGACGATCGTGCCATCGACTATCAACCGGGCGAAGTTCGCGGAGCACTGACCGTCAAACGCCCCCTCTGATGCAATTATCCACGTAGCCTGCCGCGCAGGGCCGGCCGCACACCGTTACGCGAGCAGGATCAGATTGTCGCGATGAATCAATTCCGGTTCGTCGATATAGCCGAGAATTGCCTCTATATCGCCGGAGGCCTTGCCGGCGATCAGGCGGGCTTCGCTGGCGGCGTAATTGGCCAGCCCGCGAGCGAGTTCTTGGCCTTCCGGCGTCAGGCATGACACGGCGGCACCGCGTTCGAATTCCCCTTCCACTGCGCGCACGCCAATCGGCAGCAGGCTGCGGCCTTCACGCAGCGCCTTGACGGCGCCGGCGTCGAGAATGAGTTTGCCGGTGAGCTGCAGGTGGTCGGCCAGCCATTGCTTGCGTGCGGCGATCGGCTGCGTTTCGGCGATCAGCAGGGTGCCGATTGCTTCGCCGGCGGCGAGGCGCGACATCACGTCTGTTTCCCGGCCCCAGGCAATTGCCGTATGAGCGCCGCTTCGCGCTGCACGTTTTGCGGCGAGCACCTTGGTGATCATGCCGCCCTTGCCGATCGAACTGCCGGCGCCGCCGGCCATGGATTCGAGTTTTTCGTCTCCGGCAGCGGCTTCGCTGATCAGCGTGGCGGTAGGATCCTTGCGTGGATCGGCGGTGTACAGGCCGGGCTGATCGGTCAGGATGATCAGCGCATCGGCTTCGACAAGGTTGGCGACGAGTGCGCCGAGTGTGTCGTTGTCGCCGAACTTGATTTCGTCGGTGACGACAGTGTCGTTTTCGTTGATGATCGGCACGACGCCGAGTTGCAGCAGTGTGGTCAGCGTCGAGCGTGCATTCAGGTAGCGCTTGCGATCGGCCAGATCCTCGTGCGTGAGCAGCACCTGCGCGGTCGCGAGCCCGTGCTCGGCGAAGGCGCGCTCGTAGATCTGCACCAGCCCCATCTGCCCGACGGCGGCAGCGGCCTGCAGTTCGTGTACGGCGTGCGGCCGCTTGGTCCAGCCGAGCCTTTGCATACCGCAGGCAATGGCGCCGGAGGAGACGAGCACGACCTCCTTGTTGCGCCTGCGCAACGCGGCGATCTGTCGCGCCCATTCGTTGATGGCCTGCAGGTCAAGTCCGGTGCCGTTGTTGGTGATCAGCGCGGAGCCGACCTTGACGACGAGACGGCGGGCAGTAGCGAGTCGGGTCATTTTTTGAGCTGTGATAGGTAGTCGCTCAGCGCTGCGCGAACCGGCGGTAGCTGGTTTTCAATGATCGATAGAACCAATACGTCATCGATGCCCAGATACTCGTGCGCCAGAACATTGCGGAAATCTGCGATACGGCGCCAACGAATCCCCGGGTGGGAAGTCTCTAGCGGAGCGATGCCTGCATCCTTCAGGCGTCGCCCAAGAATTTCGAGATTACGCAGGACTGCGTCCCGCGTCATGCCGTTGTCGAGGAATGCGTTTGCACCGGTCGCGGTGTACTCGGTCGCTCTGTCGATGCATTCGATGGCGTGCGCAATAAAGGCCATCGGAGAGTGACGCGTCTGCTTCATAGATCGACGGCGTCGCGCAATATCGAATCGTTCAGGTACGGCGATAGCCCGCGGTCCGACACTACATCTACCGGAACATGCAAGAGTGATTCCGAGGCCTCTTGAAGATCCATCAGATCAAACAAAGAGGCGCCAGGCTGAAAGTGAACGAGTAGGTCAAGATCACTGTGCTCGTCGGCATCGCCGCGCGCTACTGAGCCAAAAACGCGTACATGCTCGGCTTTGTGCTTCGCCGCAAGCGCGATAATCTCCTCGCGCTTCTCAAGCAGCATGTCAAACGTGATCATCGTCGCCCTCCGTCGCCTCCTCTGTGTTGGGCTCAGATTTTATCGTATCGGAGGCCATCGACAACGACTGCAGCGCCTCGTAAATCGCATACACCACCGGCCGGCAGCCATCGCCGCTGATGGCGGCGATGCCGAACCAGGGGCCGTCGTGGCCGTAGGCACCGAGGAACTCGGTGATGCGCGCATCGCGCTCTTCCTCGGGGATCAGGTCGAGCTTGTTGAGGATCAGCCAGCGCGGCTTGGCAGCGAGTTCCGGGCTGTATTTCTCGAGTTCGCCAACGATGGCCCTGGCGTCGCGCACGGGATCGGCTTCCGGGTCGAGTGGGGCGAGGTCGACAATGTGCAGCAGCAGTCGAGTACGCGCCAGATGCTTGAGGAAGCGGATACCGAGCCCGGCGCCGTCAGCCGCACCCTCGATCAGCCCGGGCACGTCGGCGATGACGAAGCTCTTGTTCTCGTCGACGCGAACGACACCGAGATTCGGGTGCAGCGTGGTGAACGGATAGTCGGCCACCTTCGGTTTTGCGGCCGATACGGCGCGGATGAAGGTACTCTTGCCGGCATTCGGCAGGCCGAGCAGGCCGACGTCGGCGAGCACCTTCAACTCCAGGCGCAGGTCAAACTCCTCGCCCGGTTCGCCTTTGGTGCTCTGGCGCGGCGCGCGGTTGGTCGAGGACTTGAAATGGATGTTGCCCAGTCCGCCACGGCCACCACGGGCAATCGTGATCTTCTTGCCGTGCGCGTCGAGGTCGGCGATCACTTCGTCGGCGCCGGCGTCGATGATCACCGTACCGACCGGCATGCGCAGCACGATATCCTCGCCGGCCTTGCCATAGCAATCGGAGGTGCCGCCGTTTTCGCCGCGCTGGGCGAGGAATTTTCGGGTGTAGCGGTAATCGACCAGTGTGTTGATGTTGCGGTCGGCGATGGCGACAACGCTGCCGCCCTTGCCGCCATCGCCGCCATCGGGGCCGCCCTTGGGGATGTACTTTTCGCGGCGGAACGAAACCATGCCGTTGCCGCCGTCGCCGGCCGCCACATAGATCTTGGCTTCGTCGATGAATTTCATGTCAGGCTTTCCGTAACGCTGCCCCAGGGGATGGCTGCAGCCCTTCGGGGGTAGCCAACGCAGTGAGTGTGGGGGCAGCCATTCTTGCTTTCAGAAACAGAAAAGCCCTACCGCAGGGATAGGGCTTTTCGGGGTCTCGCTTTCGCGAGGTTTACTCTGCGGTCGCGGGAATGATGCTTACCGTGCGACGACGCAGCGCGCCCTTGATCGCGAACTGGACACGACCTTCGACGAGCGCGAAGAGGGTGTGGTCCTTGCCGATGCCGACGTTTTCGCCCGGGTGGTACTCGGTGCCGCGCTGGCGAACGATGATGTTGCCGGCCGGGACGAGTTGACCGCCGTAGCGCTTGACGCCAAGACGCTTCGATTGTGAGTCGCGGCCGTTACGTGAACTACCGCCAGCTTTTTTGTGTGCCATGTTTCAGCTCCTTGCTCTTGGCTGTGCTTACGCGTTGATCGCGTCGATGCGCAGTTCGGTGTAGTTCTGGCGATGCCCCTGGTGCTTCTGGTAGTGCTTGCGGCGGCGCATCTTGAAGATCTTGACCTTGTCGTGACGGCCCTGGGCCAGCACGGTGGCCTTCACCGTGGCTCCGGAAACGAGCGGGGCGCCGATCTTCACCGACTCGCCTTCGCCTACCATGAGGACCTGATCGAGAGTGAGTTCTGCGCCAACGTCCGCCGGTATCTGTTCTACTTTGAGTTTTTCGCCAGCGGCAACGCGATACTGCTTGCCACCGGTTTTTATGACCGCGTACATGTTGGACTCCAAACAAAAGGTGAAACGAAAGAACCGCGCATTATACGGGTTTTTCGATTCCCGTCAAAGGCTTGTCGGCGCTTTGCCGCGCAACGCGCCTGCCGGGGGAGGCGTCAGAAGCGGCCGGCGGCGATCATCCGGTTGTAGAGGATGTTCGGCGAGAGCCAGGTCACCAGGTCGTCGAAGGTGGCAGCGGTCATGCTGACGAAAACGACGTCACCGTCGGTATTCGCCGCCTCGTCCCCAGCTGCGGCAACGCCGCCGTTCTTGCCCATCGAAAAGACCACGGCCACCGCGGTGTCGGTCAGCGTCCGTGCCGTTCCGCAGGTGGTGCCCGTGATGCCGGTTGCCGAATCGCAGACGTAGAGCAGCTTGCGCGGGGTCGGCGAGGGGTTGGTGGATAGCGTCTCGATCCCGATGCTCTTCATCTTTCCGGCAGTCGTGAAAGGATCGGTCTCCGCGGCAATCGTGGTGTTATAGACCGCATAGCGAATACGGTTGCCCCAGGCGTCGACGAAATAGCCCTGCTCGTCCGTTGGGCTCAGGCCGAGGGTCGTGCCTGGCAGAAAGCCGTCGAGCGCCGCCGTGCAGGCGCCGGTGCCGTTTGACGGCGCCTCGACGCCTCCCGCGATCGGCGCTGCAGCCGGGCAGGGCAGGCGCCCGCTGCCGGCAGCAAAGCCAAGCAGCGCTTCCTGCGCCTGATTCAGGCGGCGCTGGGTTTCCTTGATATTGGCGGTGTCCTGTGCGGCCGAAAGCAGCACCGTCATGCCGCCGACCAGCAGGCCGACGATGACGAGCACGATGGTCAGTTCGACCAGCGTGAAGCCTCGGGAGGCCGGGTTTGGGCGTGCAGGGGTGGGCATGAAGCGGACTTTACTCGGTGCGGAGGACGAAGTCCCGTATCGTAACCGCGTTCGGGTAAGCGGAGGAGAAACCGCCGGTAAATCCGAAGTAGAAGCGGTTCATTGATACATCGAGATCTTCGCAACGTTGAATTGTGGGCGGTTTCGCAGTTCGATCGATCGGGCTGGCAACGTCATCGCATGAAGTGCAGTCGACCCAGACCGCGATTGATGCATAGGTGTTTGGTGCATCGTGGGCAGCGGGGTTGCACGCGCCACAACCGGCGTTGCAACCAGTAAGGATTTCCATGCGCTGGTTGTGAATCGACGGTGTCGGTGTTTCCTCGAAACGGTTGTAGGGGACGCGCTCGCAGATTGGCCACGCACCGTTGCAAGCCTGCCGGAACGCAATTGCTGGCAGCGGGTCGTGGCTGAGGCTTCCGTTTTTCAGGATAGCGGTATGGTTCCCCGGTGGGTCGTAACGGGGGGCGCCGGCGGTCTGATAGATGTCGGTTTCGACAATGAAAGAACGACTGCCCCAAGTGTTCGGGGCGCTGGTTGTTGCAGTCGGACCGAGTACGCCGCTGTCGACCTCATCGCCGCAGCCGCTTGGCGGACCAAGATCGCCGCGCAGCATTTGCAGCGCGAATCCGTAGCGAAGATTGGGCGGAACGGCCGGGTCGTCGCCAAACGCGAACTGAAAGCGGTAGTAGCTGCGCAAGGTCTTCCCGGCGAGGGCGATCGGCGCGGCGCGGTACCAGAAGCAGCCGCCGGTGCTGCCGCTGGCATCGAGCAAGGTGGCGGTCTGGGCGCCGCTGTCGGCGCTGGCGGCGCCGGTTGCGCCATCGGTGGCAAAGCTCGGGAAGTCCGTCGTGAACGATACCTGCGTCGCGCCGGCGGGCAGGCCGGTGATGCAGGTGGCGAGGTCATCGGCGGGCGTGCTTGCGGTGAACACGCTGGCGCCGCCCAGCGCGGCACCATTGGTGACGACGAAGCTCGCCGGAAAGGTGGCGAGCAGGCCCGGTGTCTCCAGGTAGTTGGCAAGCGTGCCCATGGTGCCGGCGTTGTGCCGCAGCTGCGTTGCGCCACGCTCGCCGCCGAACACGGCAACCGCCTTGCAGGCCGTGCCGCCGCCAGCGCTGAACATGCGCGTGGGATTGGTGACATCGGCCGCGCTCATGCGGGCGTAGAGCAGATTGTCCTTCCAGTTGTCGAGGAAGTTGCGCTGCGCCGAACCCGCCGTTGCATAGGTGGCGCAGTTGTTGGCAGCGGTGGTGAGGAAGGTGACCAGCTTGTCGGCTCCCTTCGCGCCGCTTGGTTCAAGAGCAGTCGAGCCGAGGGTGGCCGGCGTGAAGTTGTTGACGCAGTTGGCGGTGTCGGCGAGCAATGCTTCGACCGCGGTCTTGAAGTCGGTGCGCTTCCTGACGACGTCGAAGATCTCCTTGCCGGTGATCCATACAGCGCGGTCGTTGTTGCTGCCGTCGGCGATGCTGGCGGGGGTGGCGAGCTGCACTGTGGTGTTGCCGGTGCTTAGCGCGCCGATATCTTCCAGGTAGTTGGTGGCGGTGGAATTTCCGCCGCAATCCGGCGTGCCGACGGTGGCGTGCGATTGCGCGCCCAGCGGCGCGCCTGCGGAGAAAATCAGCGCGAACGGCCGATCGTGCGGCGTGGCGCCGGCGAGCGTGTTGCCCGATTTGTCCTGCACGATGAACTGGCCGAGGGTGTCCCAGTTGTAGCCAGCGGTCTTGGGGTTGTTCTTGGCGCGGCCCGATACCGCGTACCACAGGCATTCGTTGTCGGCGTCGCGCTGCGGCGGCAGTCCAAGCGTCTTCCACGGCAGGCGGCCGATCACGGATTCGTCGGTGGCGCCGCAGTTTGCTTCGGCGACCCCGTCGTTGTCCGTGTCCGGGCACGGCAGGTAGCCGAAGGATTCGTCCGGATGCACGTCGCGATAGGTGGCGGCGTAACCGATCAGCGCGGCCTTGGCCTGGGCCAGGGTGTCGTGCGTGATCGTCACGCGTTCGTTGCGGTCGGGGTTGCGCACGACCGAGAAGAAGAGGCCGATGCCCAGGATCATGCCGATCAGCGCGAAGAGGAGCAGGGCGGCCCCACGCTGGCGTACACGAAGGCACGGCATGACAGCAGGCGCGGCCATCGTCGTCGGCCTGTCGTCAGCGCGGCGGGCTGGCCGGGCGCCGGTGGATCGTGATGCTGCCATCGCCGAGCGGGCTCAGCGTTTCCTGCGTACCGCGATTGAGCGATTCGCCAACCTTGACGCTGGCGCGCGGGTCTTCGCTCGATTCCAGCGTGACCCGGCTGGCAGTCCTGTCCGGATGGGCGATCACGCCGGTCCGGGTTTCCTGTTCGTTCTGCGTCTGGCCGTTGATCCAGGTGGTCCGCTTGCCCGAGCTGCGGAGTACCTGGCCATTGACCAGAATCGTCGGATCTTCGTTCGCCACCTGTGTTTCTAGGGCGTTCAGCGCGCGCTGGCGATCGAGCAACTCACGTTTTTCCGGCGTCAGGAACAGCCGCCCGAGCGGTGCATCGGCGTATGCGGGGGCACCCATGGCGAGCAGCAGCGATGCCGCGAGCAGCGCGCGCGCGGTTTTCATCGGGTACTCTTTGCAGGCTGGATGGTGATCCATTCGAGTTCGCATTCGGCATTGAGCAAGGCTGTTTCGCCCCCGGCGATTCCGCCTCGCGGGGTGCGCACGACGTTGCAACTACGTACCCGCACATAGGCTTTGGCCTGGGCGCGCAAATCATTGATCAGGTTGAGCAGGTCGAGTTCGTGCAGCATCTTCAACTGCATGCGCATGGTGCTGCTCTTGAAAGCGTAGCTGCTGGCGCCGGCGTTTTCCAGTGCCTGTTGCGGGGCGAATTCGTACTGGAGATCGAGCAGCTTGCGCGACTCGCGGATGTCGCGCAGCAGTTCGACCCAGTCCAGCCGTTGCTCCTCGCCAATGATGCCGCGGCTGTACAACTGGCTGAACAGGGTGGCTTTTTCCTTGATTTCGTTTTCCTCGGCGCGAACCTGGCGCAGCTTGTTTTCGAACTCGACGAGCTGCGTCTGTGCACTTTTCTGGATCTGCAGTGCGTCGCGGTGGCGCTTTTCGGTGAGCCAGATGAAGCCGCCACCGAGGGCGAGCATCACGACCGCCGCCAGCAGGCTGACCCGGATACGCGCAAAATCGCTGCGGTCGAATTTCATGGCAGGGTCTTCCTGATGAGTTCGAGTGCGAATGGCCGGACGCTGCTTTCGGCGTCGCCATCGCCGCTGCTGCGCAGCGACTTGCCGGAGTCGATGTCGAAGGGTTGCTGGACGACACGCACTTCCAGCGCCGCGTTGCTGCGCAGATCGGCAACGAAGTGATCAAAGGCGGCCAATGTCTGGCGCGGCGTGGCGCGCGCACCCAGATTGATGGTGCCTTTGATCTGGGTGAGCTGCTGGCCGTTCGCCGTCGATGGTTGGGCGTTGCCGGGCGCCGGGCCGACAGCCCCGCTTTTCCAGCTGATCCCGTCGAGGTCGATCGCCGGCGAGCCGGCGAGCGCGGCGCTAATCTCGCGATAGGTCGTTTCCGGCGAGCTGCCGCCGCCGCGCTCGAAGGCGACATAGCGGTCGATGATCCGGCGCAGGGTTTCGTTGTCGGTGGGAATCGGCGGGAAGGTGCGCCGGATGTCCTCGTAACGCTGCCGCGCCTCCTGCGCCTTGAGGGCCGTCGATTCGGCTTCATTGCCGAGCGACCAGGTGTCGAAGAGGCTCTTTCCGGCATAGAGGACGCAGGCGAGCAGCGTCACCGTGCCCAGCGCGAAGAGCGCGTTGCGAATCTGCCAGATGCGGTAGTCGTGCCGCAGCGGCGCCTTGGCGAACTGCAGCGCGGGGGCATCGGCGATGGCGAGATGAGCAAACAGCGCGTCGGCGTGGCTATCAGCGGGCGCAGTCTTGAGCCCGCACTGGCGCGCGCAGTCGTCGGTGCTGACGATGCTGAAGGCGAGCGAATCGGTGCTGACGCAGCTGGCGTCTACGGCGCTGAGTGCCTGCGGGTGGGCGATGACGATCGCGCGCAGGGGCTGGTTGCGGGCGATCTGGCGCTGGCTGAGCAGGTACTGCTGCAGCTTGACCGCCTCGGTGGAAAAAGCCTGGGCAATGCCGCCGATGCTGGTGTTGGCCAGCGGCGAGAGGCGGCTGAAATGCAGCTTGCCGCGCTCGTAGTAGGTCTCACGGATGCTCTGGTCCTGCAGGCTGAGAACGATGCAGCGGTCTTCCCGTACCTTGAGCCTGCGCAGCAGTGCCTCGCCGAGGAATGGCAGCGAGTGGAGGCCGGCCAGCGCGACGCGCGCCTCGCGCAGCGCATTGACCCACGGGTCGATGGTGCCGGTGGCGGTCAGCGCAGCAAGCAGCAGGCGCTCGTCTTTGCGTCGCGTTTTTTCGTAGCCCAGCGAGAAGGCCGCGGTGTAGGGGGTTGTGTAGAAAAGCTGGGACAGCTTGCGCGTGATCACGGCGCTGCGATCGCGCGACTGCAGGAAGGGAATCGTTTCGGACTGGAAGCTTTCTTCGGCGACGTTGGCAACCAGTGTAAACACGCTGCTCGCATGTTCGGCGAGATAGGCCTGGAAGGCGGCCATTCCCTCGCTGCCGCCGTCGAACACGCCCTCGCCGCGCACATTGCCGGAATGCCAGGCGAATGCGGCCAACTGGTGGGTGCTGAGAAGAAGGACGCGGCGCTCTGTCATCAGGTCTTTATCTTGCTGATCACGTCATAGACCGGTCCGAGCACGGACAGCATGATCCAGCCGAGCATGCCGCCGAGCAGCATGGTCAGCATCGGTTCGATCATCGCCTGTACCTTCTCGACCGATTCCTTGACGTCGCGGTTGTAGAAATAGCTGACATTGGTCAGTGCGTCGTCGAGCGCGCCGGTACCTTCGCCGACCTTGAGCATGCGGATCACCAGGGGCGGAAAGAGGCCGACCGCATGGAAGGCGGAGGTGACATTCTGCCCTTCGCCGATCAGTTGCTCGACACGGACCAGCCCCTCCTCGATGACCCGGTTGCCGACCACCGATTGCGTCGTGCGGATCGAATCGAGGATCGGAATCCCCGAGGAGTAGAGCAGCGCAAAGGTGTTGGCAAAACGCGAGAGGATGATCTTTCTGAGGATGTTGCCGAGTATCGGCAGATGCAGCTTGATGCCGTCGAAACGCAGCCGGGCCGCGGGGTTGGTGCGCAGGATCACGAATCCGGCGAGCGCGGCGAGGATGGGCAGCAGCAGGAACAGGTACCAGTATGCAACGAGCGTGTCGGAGACGAAGAACAGCACCTTCGTCTGCGTCGGCAGTTCCTGGCCCATGTTCTTCACGAACTGCTTGAGCTGCGGGACCATATACACCATCAGGAAGACCGTCGCCGCGATCACGATGGTGCCGACGAAGGCGGGATACATGATCACCTTCTTGGTGTGCGAGGCGAGTTCGTCTTCCCACTTGAGCGAATCGATGATGTTCTTCAGCACTTCAGGCAGGCGGCCGGTCGACTCCCCGGCGCGGACCAGGTTGACGAAAACCTTGTCGAAAACGCCGGGATGCTGCGCCATCGCCTCGGACAGCGTCTGGCCGCCCTCGATCGACTCGATCGTGCCGGCGATCACTTCGCGGAAGCGGGGATGCTCGATGCTGTCGCGCAGGTCGGAAAGGCCTTCGATGATCGGCACGCCAGCACGCGTCAGTTGTTCGAGGTGAAAACAGAAGGTGATCAGTTCGCGGCGCGGCACGCTGCGCGTGCCGAACAGGCTGTGACTGCTGATCGGTTCGCCGCTGACGAGATCGAGTTCCATGCGCTTCAGGCGCATTTCGAGATCGATCACGTTGAGGGCGTCGATGCGCCCGTGGGCGAGCCTTCCGTCCGCCGCCACCGCCTTGTACTGGAACACGGCCATGGCGCCTACATCCGGTCGGTGAGGTCGACGACGCGACCGAGTTCCTCGATCGAGGTGGAGCCGTCGAGCACGCGCCGCAGGCCATCGTCGGCGAGCGAGCGGAAGCCCATGTCCTTGGCCAGCGTGCGCACTTCGCGCGCAGTGGCGCGGCGGGCGATCAGTTCATCCATGTCGCCGTTTACCCGCAGCAGTTCCATGATGGCGAGGCGGCCGCGATAGCCCTGGAAGTCGCAACGCTCGCAGCCGCAGGGGCGGAAGATCACCGGGCGGGGCGCATCGGTGGTCAGGCCGAGCAGCCGCATCTCGCCGGATTCGGCCTGATACGGTGTCTTGCAGTGCACGCACAGCTTGCGGATCAGGCGCTGGGCGACGACGCCGATGATGTTGCCGGCCATGATGTCGGGCAGGATGCCGATGTCGAGCAGCCGGGGAATGGCGCCGATCGCCGAGTTGGTATGCAGCGTCGAATAGACCTGGTGGCCCGTCATCGCAGCGCGGAAGGCCATTTCGGCGGTGTCCTGGTCGCGGATTTCGCCGACGAGGATGGCGTCAGGATCCTGGCGCATCATCGAGCGGATGCCGTTTGCGAAGTCGAGCTTGGCGGCCTCGGCCACCGAGGTCTGCCGCACCAGCGCCATCGGGTATTCGACCGGGTCTTCGAGGGTCATGATGTTGATGCCCTCGGAGTTGATGTGATTCAGCACCGAGTAGAGCGTGGTCGTCTTGCCGGAGCCGGTCGGGCCGGTGACGAGGATGATCCCTTCGGGGCGGGCGATCATCAGCTTCAGCTGGTCGAGGTGATCCTCTGCGAGTCCGAGTCCTTCCAGCGGCACGATGCCCTTCTGCCGGTCGAGGATGCGCAGGACGACGTTTTCGCCATGAATGGTTGGCTGCGCGGCAACGCGGAAGTCCACCTGGCGACCGCTCATCGTCAGGTTGATGCGGCCATCCTGCGGCGCGCGGGTTTCGGCGATGTTCATGCCGCTCATCACCTTGATGCGTACTGCCATCGCCGGCCAGTACGATTTATGCAGCGCGCGGATCTGCCGCAGCATGCCGTCGATGCGGTAGCGGATGCGCAGGAAGTTCGCTTCCGGCTCGAAGTGCACGTCGGAGGCATCGCGCTTCACCGCGTCGGTGAGGATCGAATCGATCAGGCGGACGACCGGCTGGCTGTATTCGTCGGCCGAGGCCTGCAGGCTGCGGAAATCGATTTCGCCGGTTTCGATCTCGTGCAGGATGCCGTCGATCGAGAGTTCGTAGCCGTAATATTGATCGACGGCGCGGTCGATTTCGGATTCGCCAGCGAGCAGGGTCTCGACCTCGACATCTTCCGGCAACAGGCTGCGCACCTTGTCGATGGCGACCAGGTCGTTGATATCCGCGGCAGCAAGCGTCAGGCGCTGGTTGTGCGTATCGTAGTCGAGCGGCAGCACGCGGTGGCGCTTGGCCAGCTCGCGCGGTACGAGTTTCAGCGCCGCCGGATCGATGATGGCGTTGGAGAGATCGATGCTCTGCTTGCCGAGGCTCTCCGACAAGGCGTCGCGCAAGGTGGCTTCGGAGACGAAGCCGAGCGAAACCAGCAGCTTGCCGACGGGCTGGTTCGATTTCATCTGCTCCAGGAGCGCGATGCGCAACTGATCCTCGGAGAGGATGCCTTGTGCGATCAGGATCTGGCCGAGCGGGCGGCGCTGTGGAGAGGGGGCGTTCATGGCGATGTCGTTGGCGAACGCGCGGATTCCGGTCAGGGCTGCAACTCGGCGATGCGTGCCTTGACCTGCTCGGCATTGAACGCAGCGCGACGTGAATTGCTCGCGACGAGCGCGGCCTTGTAGTAATCGAGCGCGATCTTCGGCAGGTGCATCTGATCGAGGCTGGCGGCGAGATTGAACAGGTAGTCGGGATTGCCCGTGTCAGCGGTGTGCGCGTTGAAATAGGCCAGCTGTGCTTCCGGCCAGCGGCGCTGGCCGGCGTAGAGATTGCCGAGCGCGAAGTTGAGCGTTGCCGAATCCGGTTGCGTGGCGAGCAGCCCCTTCAAGCGACTTTCAGCCGTCAGCGGATCGGCTTGCCCGCGCAGGTTTACAAGGCCCGCATGGGCGTTTGCGTCGCGCGGGTCAGCCTCCAGCGCCCTGATGTACCACGACTCCGCTGCGGCGAAATCACCGCTGCGGAGTGCCAGCGCAGCCATGCCGAGCAGGGCATCGGAACTCTTTGGATCGGCCTTCAGGGCCTGTTCGTAGGCACGTGCCGCTCCGGAAAGATCGTTGGTTTCAAGTAGTTCATAGGCGCGCGCGAGGGGCGGCGGCACCTTGAGTTCGCCGCGCGTGATGCGTACCGGTCCTTCGGGCTCCGCCGGTGCGGTACCCCGGCGTTCGCTGCGGGCGGGTGGTGGCTCGTAGCTTGCCGTTGTCTCCGCCGGCGCTGTCGTCGGCGATACCGCAGCCGTGCTTGTCGTCGCGGACGCAGTGGCTGCCGAGGGCGGGAGTGCTGCGACAGGTGCTGGCGAAGCTGCAGGGGGAGCGACAGGGGGGGCAATGAGTGGCTGAATACCGGTTGCCTGTGCCGGGCGCGCGCTCAGCGAACCGCCGCCCACCGAATTCAGTTGCCACCATAACCAGCCGCCGATGCCAAGCGCGCCGATCGCGGCTGCACCCAGTGCGATCCAGAGCGTGGTTCGCTGTGCGGGAGGCGTGCGCTTGGCGGCAAATACATTGCGCGCGGCTTCCTGCTCGGCAGCCGGGTTCGGCTGCGGACGTGCCGCGGCCGGGCGCTTCGCCGGCTCCGGCGGCGGTGTGCGCAAAGGGGGGGCCGTGGTGACGGCGGCAAGATCTGCGTTGACGGTGTCGAGATGGTCGGAAAGGGTAGGCAGCGCGGAGCCGGGCATGCCCTGGGGGGTGTTTCCCGACGACGCGCCGGTCGTGCCCACCGGTTCCAGGCTGAGTTCCCTCGCCGGGGCGGGCACTGCGGAATTCGCATTCCCCGTTGGCGAGTCGCCGCTTGCCGCCAGGCGTTTCGCTTCCTCGGCCTTCTTCAGGGCGTCGAGCAAGAGGCTCACTGGTCTCTCCGGAACGGATTGACCTTGTCGCCGGGTTTCTGCGGATCGGGCACGTCGGTGAAGAAGTTGTTTCGCGGCATGAACTCACGCATGCTTGAATAATCTCCGGCGATGCTGGGGTCGCGAACAATCGTGGGGCGCAGGAAGATGACGAGTTCGGTCTTGCGGGCGACATCGTTGCGTTGGGTGAACAACTCCCCGAACAGGGGAACCTGTCCGACGCCGGGGACCGATTGATCCTTGTTCTCCAGCTTGTCTTCCATCAGACCGCCCATCACCGCGATGTTGCTGTTCTGAACGCGCAGCATCGATTCCATTTCGCGCATGCGGATGACGGGAATTTCGCTCTTGATGTCAGTATTGAGGCCGTTGATCGTCGAAGCCTTGAGTGCCGGGTTCGGGTCAGCGACATAGCCGACGATGCGCGAAATACTGGGGCGGACGTTGAGTAGCACGGTGTCGGAATCGCTGATCTGCGGGGTTACGTTCATGACGAAACCGACCGGCACCTGATGCAGTGTTGTCGTATAGGTGGTTACGGTTGTCGTCTGGTTTTGCGAGGTGTCGGCCTTGATCGTGAAATAGACCTCGTTGTCGACAACCTTGAGGACCGCTGTCTGGTTGTTCAGAACCGAAATCTTCGGGCTGGACAGTACTTTGGTGGTGCCGTAATCGTCGAGCAGTTTGATCGTTCCCGCGAAGTCATCGTTCTTGTAAGTCAGCGAGAAAGCGCCGGCGCCAGCGACCGGGTTTGCCGTCAGTGCAACGCCGAAGCCGATGCGCTTCGCGAGTTGTTCGAAGTTGATGCCCTGCTGATAGTTATTTGACAACTGAACTTCGACGATCGTCGCTTCGATCATCACTTGCCGCTTGGCGCTGACCTGGACCTTGTCGAGGAACTCCTGCACCTTTTCGTGCTGGCGGGAGGTGGCGCGTACGGTGATGATGCCGGTTTCCGGATGCGCAATGACCGACGCGGCTTCGCGGAAGGTGGTGCGTTTGACGACGGTCGTGCCGGCAGCCTGCAGTGTTGCGGGATTGGGACTGTTGGCGAGAGGGGCCGCCTGGGTGTTGCGGCCCGACGATCCTCCCGATGCGCCGGCACCGGTTCCCGTGGTGGATGTCGTGCCGGCCTGTTCCACGACCATTTCGCTCGACCCCTCCGGCAGGATTTTGTCGGTCTCGCGCAGGATGTCCTTGATGTTCTGGATCAGCGTTTCCCAGAAATGGTGCTGGGCCTTGTTCTCGACCTTGGTGGTCGAATTGTTGGCGCCAGCACCGGTTGCGGTCGTGCCGGTGCCGCCGCCGGCGACACCGATCAGCTGCGTGTTGACAGTGACGCTACCCGCCGTGTCACGGCTCATGTTGACGTAGTCGACCGGGTAGTTGCGCAGGAAGGGGGTGTCCGGCATCACGCTCAGGTTCGGGCCGTCGATCTCGAAACGCATGTCGACCTGCTTGCCGATCCGGTTCAGCAACTGTGGCAGCGTCTGATCGATGGCGTTGAGGGTGACGTAACCGTTGATGCCGGGGTGAATATCGACGTTGAGTCGGGCGTCCCGTGCCAGCGCGAACAGCAGATCGTGCACGCGTACGTTATTGACGACGACGCTGTAGGTTTCGGCCTTGGGAACCGCGCGCGGCTTGGGGGCGGCGAGCGTGTGGGGGATCGGTTGCGGGATGTTGCCGGATGGCGACGCGGCCTTTTCCGACATCATGTGAGCAGAGGAAGGCTCCCTGATCGTCGGAGAGGTGCAGGCCGCAACGAGCAGTGCGAGGAATGGAGCACTCAGATGGCGCAGCGTCATGTTTATCCGTCCCGACCTACCTGTATGCAAAAACAATTTGATGATACCACGTTAACTGATGTGGTTATCTATATGATTTTTTATGACTTCATCGCAATTTTGCCACTGCGCGAACGTAGGGCTGGGTCGACTGCAGCGGCCCGGGGAGCCCCGACAGGGCAGCAAGTGCCTGTTCGCGCGTTGCGAACTCCCCGTAAATGACGCCGATCCGGTCCTGTCCGCTCAATTTCGATCTATACACCCGTAGCTGGCCTGCGTCCAGCGGTGCCGTCTGTGTTGCCAGAAAGGATTCGACTTCGGCGGCGGATGCCGCCTCTACGTTGAGCAGTTGAATGAAGTAGCGACTGCCCGGTGTCCTGCTCAGCCATTCCTGGGAAGTGGCCAGCCGTTCCGTGGTCAGCGGACCGAGGCGAGCGCTGGTTTGCGCGACTGGCGAAGATGGCGCGGATTCTTTACTGGGTGGGGTGGCAGGGGGGGCCGTCATTGTCGTGGCCGTTGGCGCGCTTGCGTCGCTTGATGCCTGGCGGGGTTGTTCGGCAGGGGCAGGCGTGGTGCCGGCGCCCGGTGCTGCTTCGCGGGCAGGCGGAGGCGGGGTATCTGCGGCGGGCGTCCTGCTGTTCAGCAAATAGGCGATCACTGCCAGCAGCGTGACGATGACGGCCGCGGCGGCGATCCACAGCGGCGCGCTGGCATGCCCGTCTGCCATTGGCCGGAACTGTGCGTCGCGCTCCGCCGCCCGGGCTTCCTTGACGTCAACCTGGTGCGTGCCCTGCGAGAACGCCGCAAGCAGCGCCTTGTCGGCGAGGATGTTGATCCGGCGGGTCAGGCCTTCTGAACTGCGCGTAATGATCTGCAGCGCTGCCGGGCTGAACAGGTCGGGGCCGTGGTAGCCGGCGGCGCGCATGCGGAACATCAGGTAGCTGGCGATATCGTTCCGTTTCAGCGGTTCGAGCGCGAAATTGTGGGTGACGCGTTCCTTCAGCTGGCGCATTTCGGTTTGCGCGAGGCGTTCATCCAGTTCCGGCTGCCCGAACAGCACAATCTGCAGCAACTTGTGGCGATTCGATTCGAGGTTGGACAGCAGGCGGATTTCTTCCAGGGATTCCGCGGGCATCGCATGGGCTTCGTCGATCAGCACCACGACCTGCTTGCCGGCGGCGTAGATTTCGATCAGCCGTTCCTGCAGCGCGCGCAGCAGGAGGTGCGGGCGCTCTTCGGGGAGTGGCATGCCGAGTTCCTCGGCGATCGAATAGAGAATTTCATCGCGCGACAGCGACGGGTTGGCGAGGTAAACGGTTTCGACATTCTCCGGGAGGCGTTCGAGCAGCATGCGGCAGAGCATCGTCTTGCCGCTGCCGACCTCGCCACTGACCTTGACGATGCCTTCGTCGTGGGTGATTGCATAGACAAGCGCGTCGAGCGTCGAGCCGCGATTGCCGCCGGCGAAGAAAAACTCCGTGTGCGGTGTGATGCGGAACGGTGCTTCACGCAGGCCGAAGTGGTCGAGATACATCAGTGCTCCCATTTCTTCTCAGTGCTTGCCTCGCCGGTGCGCGTGGCTTCCATGCGACTGTAGAGCGTCGTGCGGTTGATGCCGAGCAGGCGCGCGGCCTGGCTGATGTTGCCGTTGCTGAGCGTTATTGCGGCCTCGATGTAGGCGCGTTCCATCGCGGCCAGTGCTGCGTCGAGGTTGAACGGCGCGCCTTCGCCGAGGCGCTTGAGGGCGGCTTCGGTCTGTGGCGGTTCGCTGTCGCCGATGGCACTGATACGCGCGACGTCTTCGTCCGGCAGGTCGAGTTCCTGCGCCAGGTCGCTGGTTCCGACGACACTGCCGGGGTGCTTTGCGGTGAGGCGAATGACGATATTGCGGAGTTCGCGAACGTTGCCGGGGAAGGGGTATCCCAGCCACAGGCGCCGCGCGCCGGCGTCGAGTTCGAACGACTGCTGGCGTGCCATGCGCGCATAGAGTTGGCGATAGTGGTCGAGCAGGAGCAGCCGGTCGTCGCCCATTTCGCGCAGTGCAGGGACGGCGATACTGAAGACGGACAGGCGGTGATAGAGATCGGCGCGGAAGCGGCCGGCCTTGATTTCCTGCCGCAGGTCGCGGTTGGTGGCGGCGACGATGCGTGCATGCGATTGGCGGGTCTGGGTTTCGCCGACGCGCTGGTACTCGCCATTCTCCAGGACGCGCAGGAGCTTTGCCTGCAGCTCCAGCGGCAGTTCGCCGATTTCGTCGAGGAACAGCGTGCCCTCTCCCGCATCCTCGAAGTAACCGGCACGGGCGCCCGCAGCGCCGGTGAAGGCCCCTTTGGCGTGGCCGAACAATGTCGGCTCGACCAGCGATGGCGAAATGGCCGCACAGTTGAGGGCGAGAAAGGGGCGGTTGCGGCGCGTCGTGGCGGTGTGCAGGCAACGGGCGACGATTTCCTTGCCGCTGCCGGACTCGCCTTCGATCAGCACCGGAAAGGGGGAGTCTCCATACTGCGCCAGCTGCGCGCGCAGCTTCTGCATCGCGAGGCTGCCGCCGATCAGGCTGGGGCGCCCTTCGTCCTGTGCGGTGCTGGTCGAGGTGGTGAATAGCGCCAGTCGGTCCAGCGTCTTGCGCAGGTCGGACGGGTGGCAGGGTTTGCCGACGAAATCCGCTGCGCCGAGCGTCCGTGCATGGCGGGCGTTGGCGTCGTCACTCTGGCCGGATAGCACCACGATGCGCATTTCCGGAACGAGGGTGAGCAGTTCGCTGATCAGCGCGAAGCCTTCGTCCGGACGGTGGGGGAGCGGCGGCAGACCGAGGTCAACCAGTGCCAGGGTCGGCGGTTCGCGCAACTGGCGCATCAGCTGGATGGCCTGCGGCCGCGATGGGCTGGTCACGACGGCATACGCATCGCGCAGTGCGATCGACAGCGTGTCGGCGATCAGCGGGTCGTCGTCGACGATCAGAAGCAGCGGCTTGCTTTCGGCGGAGTCTTGGGCGGCGGGCATCGTGCCTCTGTGTACGGGTTCTGCATCGATTATCCCTAATAGTCGCATGGGATGTACAGACAGGCCGCGGTATTCCGCAAAAAAGGAGATGGGGCCGGGTTTCCAAAGCGAGGCTTGTGCTGGCCGCTGCGCGAAGCAGCATGAAATTATGGCAGTGTGATGAAATTAACAGGGGCGGGTCGTCGGTTCTGTTAAAATCGCGCACTTCGCAAAAACCTGACGACAGCGGAACCACCTTGTCCACCGACAGCCTGGTCAAGATTCGCGACCTGAATTTCTCTTACGACAACCGGCCTATCCTCAACGGGATCAATATGGATTTCCCGCGCGGAAAGGTGGTCGCCATCATGGGCGGCTCCGGCTGTGGCAAGACAACCCTGCTCCGCTTGATCGGGGGCCAGTTGCGCCCGACCAAGGGCTCGGTCGAGGTCAATGGCGAGGCTGTGCACCTGATGCGGCACGATGCGCTTTATGCAATGCGTCGGCGCATGGGCATGCTGTTCCAGTTCGGTGCGCTGTTCACCGATATTTCCGTCTACGACAACGTCGCCTTCCAGATTCGCGAGCACACCGATCTCCCTGAAGAACTGGTGCGCGACCTGGTGATGATGAAACTCAACGCCGTTGGCCTGCGCGGCGCGCATGCACTGATGCCGAACGAGCTTTCCGGCGGCATGGCCCGCCGGGTGGCGCTGGCGCGCGCGATTGCGCTGGATCCGATGCTGATGATGTACGACGAGCCGTTCACCGGCCTCGACCCGCTGTCGCTCGGCGTGATCGGCCAGTTGATCCGCAAGCTCAACGACGCACTTGGTGCGACCTCGATCATGGTGACGCACGACATTCAGGAATCGATGCTGATCGTCGATTACATCTATTTCATGTCGGACGGGCGCGTTGTTGCCGAGGGGACGCCCGACGAACTCCGCGCCACCAAGGATCCGTTCGTGCATCAGTTCCTATATGCCGAAGCCGACGGTCCGGTGCCTTTCCATTATCCGGCGCCACCGTTTGCCGCCGATTTGCTGCGCGGAGGCGCGCGTGGATAAGCTGCGTGACTTGCTGACCAAGCTTGGCAGCCAGGTGACCGAGCGCCTCTGGCGTCTCGGCTTTGCGTCGCGCTTCTTCGTTGCGATACTCGCCTATTCGGCACAGACCTTCGCTCGCCCGCATTTGCTGCTCCGCGAAATCTGGTTTTCCGGGGTTCTGTCTCTGATCATCATCCTCGTGTCGGGGTTGTTCGTCGGCCTCGTGCTTGGTTTGCAGGGCTACGAGACCTTGCAGCGCTACGGTTCGTCGGAAGCGCTCGGCATTCTGGTGGCGCTTTCCCTGGTGCGTGAACTGGGTCCGGTCGTTGCCGGATTGCTCTTCGCCTCGCGCGCCGGTTCGGCGGTCACGGCCGAGATTGGCCTGATGAAAGCGACCGAGCAACTGAAGGCGATGGACATGATGGCGGTGAATCCGCTGGCGCGGGTCGTGGCTCCCCGTTTCTGGGGCGGGGTGATTTCGATGCCGTTGCTGGCGGCACTGTTCTCGATGATGGGCGTTTTTGGCGGCTACCTGATCGGCGTTGTGTTCATCGGCGTCGATGAGGGCGCCTTCTGGTCGCAGATGCAGGCGTCTGTCGATTTTCGCGAAGACGTGCTCAATGGTGTGATCAAGAGCTTTGTCTTCGGCGTTGCCGTTTCCCTGATCGCCGTATTTGAGGGCTATGACTCGATTCCTACCGCTGAGGGGGTTTCCCGGGCCATTACCCGCACTGTCGTTACCTCGGCGCTGGCCATTCTGGCGCTGGATTTTGTTCTGACCTCATTCATGTTCCGGAGTCTCTGATGAATCGGACCGTCCTTGACCTCTGGGTTGGCTTCTTTGTTGCCATTGGCATCGCCGCCCTTCTTTTTCTGGCGCTGAAGGTAGGCAACCTTTCGTCGAGCAATTTCGCGGAAACCTATGTATTGCAAGCGAAATTTGATAACATTGGCGGCCTGAAAGTGCGCGGGCCGGTGAAAAGTGCCGGCGTCGTGGTCGGACGTGTTGCAAACATACAATTCGACCCCTCAACTTATGAGGCGGTGGTGACGATGAATGTTGACAGCCGCTACCGCTTCCCGAAGGATACGTTTGCGTCAATCCTGACTTCCGGCCTGCTGGGTGAGCAGTACATCGGCCTTGATGTCGGCGGCGACGAAAAAATGCTGAAAGCCGGCGATACGATTGCGAAGACGCAGTCGGCCGTCGTGCTGGAAAAACTGATTTCGCAGTTCCTGTACAACAAGGCCACGGAAGGGCCGGAAAAGAAATAACTTACCTAGAGGGCTTGTCGTGAAGAAAATGCTTGCTAAGTCGGTCGTCTCGCTTGCCGTTGCAGCCTGTCTCTCGGGTGTCGCTGTCGCGGGCGACAATCCCAACGACCCTGCAGAGGGCTGGAACCGGGCGATGTTCTCGGTCAACGAGGGACTCGACACGGTGATCGCCAAGCCGCTCGCCAAGGGCTATGACTACGTGGCGCCGCTGCCGGTCAAGGTCGTCTTCGGCAACTTCTTCAGCAATATCGCCGATGTCATGATCGGGGTTAACAACCTGCTGCAGGGCAAACCGGGCGACGCCGCCAGCGATTGGGGTCGTGTCTTGGTCAATTCGACGATCGGTATCGGTGGCGCCTTCGATGTCGCCAGCGAAATGGGCATGGACAAGCACTACGAGGATTTTGGCCAAACCATGGCGGTCTGGGGTGCTGGTGAGGGCGCCTATCTGTTCTGGCCGGTGATCGGTCCCCGTACGGTGCGTGATACTGCCGGATTCGTCGTCGATTCCTACACTGATCCGCTGTGGTACACGTACCCGGTGCCGGTCCGCAACAGTCTGGTTGCCGTGCGTTACGTCGATGCGCGTGCAGCGCTGCTTCCGACCGACAAGATCATCGAGGAAGCTGCAACCGACAAGTACGCTTACGTTCGCGATGCCTACCTGCAACACCGTCGCAGTGCCGTCTATGACGGCAATCCCCCGCGCGAAGTGGCCGTTCCCAACGGCAAGCCGTCGGTAGAGTTGAAGTCCACGCCGGGTGCAAGCGGCAAGTAATAAACCTAGATTCCCAGGATTGACATGAAGCAACTGTTTTCCCTGCTGGCGGGGATATTCCTCCTCGCCAGCAACGTATTCGCTGCAGATGAAGCGCCTGATGTCCTCGTCAAGCGTGTGACCGAAGAAGTCCTGAATATCGTTCGCAATGACAAGGATATCCAGGCGGGCAATTCGAAGAAGGTGATCCAGCTGGTTGAAGTGAAGGTTCTGCCGCACTTCAACTTCCTGCGCATGACCTCGCTGGCAGTCGGCAAGGACTGGAACAAGGCGTCGCCGGAGCAGAAGAAGCGACTCGCCAAGGAGTTCGAGACCCTGCTCGTGCGCACCTACTCCAACGCCCTGACGGCCTACAAGAACCAGACGATCATTTACAAGCCGCTGCGGATGCAGCCTGGTGATACCGATGTGCTGGTGCGTACCGAGATTCGCCAGCCGGGTCAGCAGGCCGTACAACTCGATTACGGTGTCGAGAAGCAGGATAACGGTGCGTGGAAGGTATACGACGTGGTCGTTGCCGGCATCAGCCTGGTCACCAACTATCGTGAAACCTTCGCCCAGGAAGTCCGCAACGGCGGGATCGACGGTCTGATTGCAACCCTGGCCGACAAGAACAAGCAGACCGAGGCAAAGCTCGAAAAGAAATCCTGATGCTAGAACGCTCCGGTCCAACGCTCAAGGTAACCGCGCCGATGCTTTATGCCGGCGCGGTGTCACTTTTGGCGGCAGGCCGTGCTGCATTGACCCCTGAAATCCGCGAAATCGACCTCGAAGCGATTGGGGACGCGGACTCTGACTCTTCCGCGCTGGCGGTCCTCTTCGCCTGGTTGCGTGAGGCAAAGGCGAGCAATGCGGAACTGCGCATCGTCAATGCGCCTGCCGGCCTGCTCAGTCTTGCAAAGCTCTACGGCGTAGACGATTTCCTGCCGCTCGCCTGAGCGGCCTGCCGTTTTCGGGTTCCATCCAGAACGCCATGGGCGTCGCCGTTTCCATTCAGCAGCTTGAAAAAAAATTCGGTGGGCTCAAGGCCCTTGCCGGTGTTTCGCTCGATATCCTCGAAGGCGAATTTTTCGGTCTGCTCGGGCCGAACGGGGCTGGCAAAACGACACTGATTTCCTGCCTCGCCGGGCTGGCCAGACCCGATGCCGGCGCACTCACTGTTCTTGGCCGCGACGTTGTTGCCGATTACCGCGAGGCGCGTCGCCTGCTTGGCGTCGTTCCGCAGGAACTGGTTTTCGATCCCTTCTTCACGGTGCGCGAAACCTTGCGCATCCAGTCCGGCTACTTCGACCTGCGCGACAACGACGACTGGATTGATGAAATCCTCGCCAACCTGGACCTTGCCGACAAGGCCGATACCAACATGCGCCGCCTCTCCGGCGGCATGAAACGCCGGGTGCTGGTTGCACAGGCGCTGGTGCACAAGCCGCCGGTGATTGTGCTCGACGAACCCACCGCGGGCGTCGACGTCGAACTGCGACAGGGTCTGTGGCAATTCATTCGCCGTCTGAATAGCGAAGGCCACACGATCATCCTGACCACGCATTATCTGGAGGAAGCGGAAGCGTTGTGCGGAAGGATCGCCATGTTGCAACAGGGGCGCATCGTTGCGCTCGACTCGACGGCGAACCTGTTGCGCGAGTTCTCGGGCCACACGCTGTCGCTGCGGCTTGCGGGTGACTCAGCGTTGCCGGCAGCCATCGCTGCACTCGCCAGCCGTCAGCAGGCGGGCGCCTGGCAACTGCGCCTGCCGGATTTCGCTGCCGTCGAGCGCGTTCTGGCGGCCCTGCGCGAAAATGGTCTCTCGATCGAGGACATGCGCTTGACGCCGCCGGATCTCGAGGAAGTGTTCATCCGCATCATGCAGAAGGGGCGCTCGGCGTGACCGGTTTTCGCACCCTGCTCTGGAAAGAGTTGCTGCGCTTCTGGAAGGTGAGCTTCCAGACTGTTGCCGCGCCGGTGATCACTGCGCTGCTCTATCTGCTCATCTTCAGCCATGTGCTCGATGCGCATGTGCGGGTCTACGAGTCGGTACGCTACACGGCCTTCCTGATCCCGGGCTTGGTGATGATGTCGGTGCTGCAGAATGCCTTTGCCAATTCTTCATCCTCACTGATCCAGTCCAAGGTGACCGGCAGCCTCGTCTTCGTGCTGCTGCCGCCGATTTCCTATCTGGAGTTTTTCTTGGCCTACGTGATCGCTGCCGCGATTCGGGGCGTTGTCGTTGGCCTTGGCGTACTCGCAGTAACCGTCTGGTTCGCGCCGCCAGGGTTCGAGCAGCCGCTGTGGATATTCGTCTTCGCACTACTCGGCGGTGCGATCATGGGCGCGCTCGGCGTCGTCGCCGGTATCTGGGCCGATAAATTTGACCAACTGGCCGGCTTCCAGAATTTCCTCGTGCTGCCGCTGACCATGCTCTCCGGCGTCTTCTACTCGATCCACTCGCTGCCGCCGTTCTGGCAGCAGGTGTCGCATTTGAATCCCGTGTTCTATATGATCGACGGCTTTCGCTACGGCTTCTTCGGCGTGTCCGACGTCTCGCCGCTGCTGAGCCTCGCGGTTGTCGGCGCCGCCTTCATCGGCGTTTCCGCTTTTTCCCTCGCGCTCCTGAAGCGCGGCTACAAACTCAGGAACTGAAGCACCATGATGCACCCGCAAACCATTGAAGCCCTGCTGCGCGAGGGCCTGCCCTGCGATTACCTGACCGTGGAGGGCGACGGCCATCACTTCGAAGCGGTGATTGTCAGCGCCGAGTTCGCCGGCAAGAATCGCGTCCAGCGTCAGCAGCGCGTGAACGCGGTGCTCAAGGGGCATTTCGATTCTGGCATCCTGCATGCGCTATCGATGAAGACACTGACGCCGGACGAGTGGAACAAGCACAATGGATAAGCTGATCATCACGGGCGGCGTGCCGCTTGCCGGCGAAGTTGCCATCTCCGGGGCCAAAAATGCGGCACTGCCGATCCTCTGCGCCAGCCTGCTCACGGCCGAGCCGCTCCGCGTAGACAACCTGCCGCACCTGAATGACATCTCGACGATGCTGCGCCTGCTGGCGCAGATGGGCGTCGAGGTCACGCTCGACGGCCCGGCCGGTCTGGTGCTCGATGCTGGCGGACTGAACAACCCACTGGCTCCCTACGATCTGGTGAAGACGATGCGTGCTTCCATCCTCGTCCTTGGCCCCCTCGTGGCACGCTGCGGCGAGGCACGTGTCTCGCTGCCCGGCGGCTGCGCGATCGGCGCGCGGCCGGTCGACCAGCACATCAAGGGTCTGCAGGCGATGGGCGCCGAAGTCACCGTCGAGGCCGGCTACGTGCACGCCAAGGCGAAGCGCCTGAAGGGCGCGCGCATCTGTACCGACATGGTCACCGTGACCGGCACCGAGAACCTGATGATGGCCGCCGTGCTCGCCGACGGCGAGACGATCATCGAGAACGCCGCGCGCGAGCCGGAAGTGGTCGACCTCGCCAACTGCCTCGTGGCGATGGGCGCCAACATCTCCGGCGCCGGCACCGACGTCATCCGCATCCGCGGCGTCGAGCGTCTCGATGGCGCCGCGCACCGCATCATGCCCGACCGCATCGAAACCGGCACCTACCTGTGCGCGGCCGCCGCCACCGGCGGCGAGGTGCGCCTGACGCAGACCTCGGCGGCGTATCTGGATGCCGTCGTCGACAAGCTGATGGACGCCGGCTGCGACATTGTCACCGAACGCGACGCGATCCGCTTGAAGGCGCCGCAGCGCCTCAAGGCCGTCAGCCTGCGCACGGCCCCGTATCCCGCCTTCCCTACCGACATGCAGGCGCAGTTCATGGCGATCAACGCCGTCGCCGACGGCGTTGCGACGATCCGTGAAACGATCTTCGAGAACCGCTTCATGCACGCCAATGAACTGATGCGCCTCGGTGCCGACATCCAGATCGAGGGCAGCAACGCGATCGTGCGCGGTGTCGAAAGGCTGGAAGGCGCGACCGTGATGGCGACCGACCTCCGTGCCTCGGCGAGCCTTGTCATCGCGGGACTCGTCGCGCGGGGCGAGACGACGATCGACCGCATCTATCACCTTGACCGGGGCTACGAGCGGATCGAGGAGAAGCTGGCAAAACTGGGAGCGAGGGTGCGACGGGCGCACTGAATACGGGTGTTGCAGCGCAAGGTCGTGCCGCAACTTTGCGATAGAATCCGGATTCCCCCCAAGCATTCAAAGGCCTGATCCCGTGACCGGCATCACCATCGCCCTTTCCAAGGGCCGCATCTTCGACGAAACGCTGCCGCTCTTGGCGGCGGCCGGCATCGTGCCGGTCGAAAACCCGGAAACCTCCCGGAAACTCATCATCGGCACTAACCGCGAGGATGTCCGCGTTGTCATCGTTCGCGCCACCGATGTGCCGACCTACGTGCAATATGGTGCCGCCGACCTCGGCGTGGCCGGCAAGGACGTGCTGATCGAGCATGGTGGCGAGGGGTTGTACCAACCGCTCGATCTCAACATCGCCAAGTGCCGCATGATGGTCGCCGTGCCGGAAGGCTTCGACTACGAACGCGCCGTACGCCAGGGCAACCGCCTCAAGGTGGCGAGCAAGTACATCAGGACGGCGCGCGAACACTTCGCCGCCAAGGGCGTGCATGTCGACCTGATCAAGCTCTACGGCTCGATGGAGCTGGCGCCTCTGGCCGGGCTGGCGGACGCCATCGTCGACCTTGTGTCCACCGGTGGTACCTTGAAGGCCAACAAGCTGATCGCGGTCGAGGACATCATGCCGATCTCGTCGCGCTTGGTGGTCAATCAGGCGGCGCTGAAGCTGAAGCGCGAGACGCTGGTGCCGAT
>JAKLLG010000007.1 GCA_023150275.1 Rhodocyclaceae bacterium | reverse complement strand
TTGTTGATCGTGTCCGGGTCGATCAGGCCAACGAACTGCGCAAGGAACCCAAGGCCCGGCAGATCATCAAGCGCAGTCGCTGGCTGCTACTGCGCAATCAGGACAATCTCGATGCGGGGCAGGCTGTCCGGCTCGATGAGCTGCTTTCCGCCAACGCGCCGCTGGCGAAGGTCTATCTGCTCAAGACGGCACTGAAGGAGTTGTGGTTCGCGCCAACGATCAGCGAAGGTCGAAAACGCTGTTTCATCGTTCATTCCTGTCGCGGCGTTCTACGTATAACGCATCAGTGCCGCGTTACGTCGGACAGGTTTCTCAGAGAATCCTTAGCGTGTGTCTCCGTGCCCGTCCAGTTCAAAACGGGCGCCGTTTTCATCCTTGGCCGACAATAACGGTTTGACGCCTTGTGGCCATTCAATAGCCAGAACTGCATCATCCCAGCGAACACACATCTCATGCTCAGGCGAATAATAGTCCGTCGTTTTATAGAGAAACTCCGCCGCATCCGACATCGTAAGGAAGCCATGCGCAAACCCCGGAGGTATCCACATCTGTCGCTTGTTCTCCGCCGACAGCACCTCACCGACCCATTTACCAAAGGTAGGCGAGCCTTTGCGGATATCCACAGCAACGTCGAAAACCTCCCCCGCCACCACCCGCACCAGCTTGCCCTGCGCCTTTGGCGGCAACTGATAGTGCAGGCCACGCAGCACACCCTTCACCGAGCGCGAATGGTTGTCCTGCACGAAATCGGGATCGAGGCCGGTGGCCTGCCTAAAGGCTTCGCGGTTGTAGCTCTCGAAGAAAAAGCCGCGATCGTCGCCGAACACCTTCGGTTCGAGCAGGATCACGTCGGAAATAGCGAGGCGAGTTGCTTTCATCAGAAGGCCTGTTCCTTCAGCAGCCGCTGCAGATACTGCCCATAGCCGTTCTTGGAGAGCGGCGCCGCCAGCCTCTCCAACTGGCCGGCATCGATCCACTTCCGGCGGAAGGCGATTTCCTCGGGGCAAGCCACTTTCAGACCCTGGCGCTTCTCCAGCGTGGCGATGAACTGGCTGGCCTCAAGCATCGACTCGTGCGTGCCGGTATCGAGCCAGGCATAGCCACGCCCCATGATCTCGACCGAAAGATTGCCCTGCTCCAGATAACAGCGGTTCAGATCGGTGATTTCCAGTTCGCCGCGCGGCGAGGGCTTCAGTGCCTTGGCGAGTTCGACCACCTGCCGGTCGTAGAAGTAGAGGCCGGTCACGGCGTAGTTGGATTTCGGCTGCTTCGGCTTTTCTTCCAGACTGATGACCTTGCCGGCAGCGTCGAACTCGGCGACGCCGTAACGCTCGGGATCATGCACGTGATAGGCGAAGACCGAGGCGCCGGCATCGCGGGCGTCTGCACTCTCAAGCAGTTTGTGGAAGTCGTGGCCGTAGAAAATGTTGTCGCCGAGCACCAGCGCCGAGAGATCGTCACCGATGAAGGATTCGCCGATGATGAAGGCTTGGGCCAGGCCATCCGGACTGGGCTGGATGGCGTAGGAAAGGCTTATTCCCCACTGGCTGCCGTCGCCGAGCAGTTGCTCGAAGCGCGGGGTGTCCTGCGGCGTCGAGATGATGAGGATTTCGCGGATGCCGGCGAGCATCAGCGTCGTCAGCGGGTAGTAGATCATCGGCTTGTCGAAGATCGGCAGCAGTTGCTTGGAGACGGCCAGCGTCGCCGGGTGCAGGCGGGTGCCGGCGCCGCCGGCGAGGATGATGCCTTTGCGTTTAGTAGCCATTTGCGTTCTTCAATGAAAGGAGTTGCAGCATGCGGCCAAGGTAGGGCCGCCAGTCGGGCAGTTCGAGGTCGAAGTCGCCTTCCAGTCGGCTGCAGTCGAGCCGGGAATTGGCGGGACGTCTGGCTGGCAGCGGGTAATCCGCGGTGGCGATGCCGGTCACCGATTCGGGCGCGGGGAGGTTCGCAAGGCCGGGGGTCGCCGCTGCCAGGCGCAGGATTTCGCGGGCGAAGCCGCACCAGCTGACCGGATCGGCAGCGGTGAGGTGGTAGAGGCGGGCATCCTCAATCCGGGTGCCGCGCTGCGTGGCAGAGAGAATCTGGGCAGTGACGTCGGCGATCAGCGCCGCGGGTGTCGGCGCGCCAATCTGGTCATCGACGATGCGCAGCGCCTTGCCTTCGCCCGCCAGCCGCAGGATGGTCTTCACGAAATTGTGGCCACGGGCGGCGAATACCCAGCTGGTGCGGAAGATCAGCGCGCGGCCAGCGGCAGCCCGCACGGCATCCTCGCCGTCGCGCTTGCTGCGGCCATAGACGGACTGCGGATTGGTGGGGTCGGATTCGACATAGGGCACGGCCTTCGAGCCGTCGAACACGTAGTCGGTGGAGTAGTGCACGAGCAGTGTCCCACGCTTCTTCGCCTCATCGGCCATCACCGCGGGGGCGGTGGCATTGATCGCCTGCGCCAGTGCTGGTTCGCTCTCCGCCTTGTCGACCGCGGTGTAGGCGGCGGCGTTGACGATGATCTTCGGGGCGACCGCGCCGATCAGGCTGCGGATGGCATCCGGGTTGGCGAGGTCGCACTCGGCGCGATCGACGGCGGTGATGCGGCCCAGCGGAGCCAGCGTACGCTGCAACTGCCAGCCGACCTGGCCATCGGCACCGAAGAGGAGGATGGGGGTCATGCCCGCGCCCCGTAGTTCTTGTCGGTCCACTGCCGGTAGGTGCCGGAGGTTACATGCTCGACCCACTCGGCGTTGGCGAGATACCACTCGACCGTCTTGCGGATGCCGGTATCGAAGGTCTCGGCCGGCTTCCAGCCGAGTTCGCGTTCGATCTTGCCGGCGTCGATGGCATAGCGGCGGTCGTGACCGGGGCGGTCCTTGACGTAGGTGATCTGCGATTTGTAGGGCTCACCGTCGGCACGCGGGCTGAGTTCATCGAGGATGGCGCAGAGGGTGTGCACAACGTCGAGATTGGGTTTTTCGTTCCAGCCGCCAACGTTGTAGGTCTCGCCCAGTTGGCCGGCTTCGAGAACGCGGCGGATGGCGGCGCAGTGGTCGCCCACATACAGCCAGTCACGCACCTGCTGGCCATCGCCGTAGATGGGCAGGGGCTTGCCCTTCAAGGCGTTGTGCAGCACCAGCGGGATCAGCTTTTCCGGGAACTGGTAGGGGCCGTAGTTGTTGGAGCAGTTGGTGGTGAGCACCGGCAGGCCATAGGTGTGGTGATAGGCGCGCACGAGGTGGTCGGAGGCGGCCTTGCTCGCCGAGTACGGGCTGTTCGGTTCGTAACGATTGGTTTCGCTGAAGGCCGGGTCGGTCGGCGAGAGGGAGCCGTAGACTTCATCGGTGGAGACGTGCAGGAAGCGGAAGGCGGCCCTGTCGGCCTCGCCCTGTGCATTCCAGTACGCGCGCACGGATTCGAGCAGGCGGAAGGTGCCGACGATATTGGTCTGGATGAAGTCTTCGGGGCCGTGGATGGAGCGGTCGACGTGGCTTTCGGCGGCGAAGTTGATGATGGCGCGCGGGCGGTGCTCGGCGAGCAGGCGGTCGATGAGGGCGCCGTCGCCGATGTCCCCCTGGATGAAGACGTGGCGGTTGTCGCCCTTGAGCGTGGCGAGGTTTTCGAGGTTGCCGGCGTAGGTGAGTTTGTCGAGATTGACGACGGTCTCATCCGAGGTCGCCCGCCAGTCGAGGACGAAGTTGGCACCGATGAAACCGGCACCGCCGGTGACGAGGAGGGTCATAGGACAAATCTCTTCGACGGCCCAAGCTCGGATTTCGGCCGGGGCAATCTCTTATAATGGGCGGCTTCGCCACACAAAAACAGGCATTTTACCCCCGAGATGCGCATCCTGCTGGTCAAAACCTCGTCGCTCGGGGACGTCATCCACAACCTGCCGGTCGCCGCCGACATTGCCGAGCGCTTGCCCGGCGCCGAGATCGACTGGTGCGTGGAAGAGAGCTTCGCCGACGTTCCGCGCCTGTCGCCCGCCATCCGGCGCGTGATTCCGGTGGCCGTTCGCCGCTGGCGCAAGGCACTGTTCGCGCGCAGCACCTGGGCAGAGATCGCCGCTCTGCGGCAAACACTGGCGGACGAGCGCTACGACGCCATCCTCGACACGCAGGGCCTGCTCAAGAGCGCGCTGATCGCCCGTCAGGCAAACGGCCGCAGACTCGGCTACGCCGCCGATTCCGCCCGCGAGCCGATCGCCGCCCATTTCTACGATAGTCAATTCAACGTTGCCCGCGAACTGCACGCCGTCGTCCGCAACCGCCAGCTCGCCGCCGCCGCGCTCGGCTATGGCGCACCGGAGACGCTCGACTACGGCATCGCCGCCCCGGCGATCGCCGCCGACTGGCTGCCGGCTGGCCCATTCGCCGTCCTGCTCACCGCCACCAGCCGCGACGACAAACTGTGGCCGGAAAACGACTGGATCGCGCTCGGACGCGAACTCATCAATCGGGGTCTGACCCCAATTTTTCCGGCCGGCAATGCCGGCGAACGGGCACGGGCGGCACGCATCGCGGCGGCGATTCCCGGCGCGGTCGCCGTGCCACCGCTCTCGATCCGCGAACTGGCCGGCGTCATCGGGCGCGCGCGGCTGGCCATCGGTGTCGATACCGGCCTTGCTCACCTCGCCACGGCGCTCCGGGTGCCAACCGTCGCGCTGTATACCGCGACCGATCCGGCGCTCACCGGGCTGCTCGGCCCCGGCTTCTTCCGCAATCTCGGCGGCAAAGGGCAATCACCCGCGGTCGCGGCCGTACTCGCCACCGCCGACGAAGCGCTCGCCGCATGAGACACGCCGCTTTGCTCTACAGCACCATTTTTTACGCCGCGCAGCCGCTGGTCTGGGCGCGCCTGTTGTGGCGGGCGCGTCGGCAGCCGGAATACCGGCAGCACATCGGCGAACGCTATGGCTTCTATCCGCAGCGCGCCGCCGAGCCGCTGATCTGGTTGCATGCTGTCTCGGTCGGCGAAACGCGCGCCGCCGAGCCGCTGATCGCGGCGCTGCTGGCGGCCCACCCCGAGCATCACCTGCTGCTCACGCACATGACGCCGACCGGGCGAGATGCCGGCCGCATCTATCCAGAACGTTACCCCGGCCGGGTGCTACAGGCTTACCTGCCCTACGATCTGCCCGACGCGGCGGCACGCTTCCTGGCGCATTTCCGGCCGGCACTCGGGCTCTTCATGGAAACCGAAATCTGGCCGAACCTGATCGCCGCCGCGCACGCGCGCGGCATTCCGCTGGCGCTCGTCAATGCGCGGCTGTCAGCAAAGTCGCAGCGGGGATACCGGCGCTTTTCGGCGATCACCCGCCCCGCACTCGCCGCGCTCGATCAGGTGCTCGCGCAAACGCCGGACGATGCCACGCGGCTGGCAAGCGTCGGTGCTCGGGCGCCGCAAGTCACCGGCAACCTCAAGTTCGACGTGACACCCGACCCGGCGCGTCTGGCGCACGGGGCCAACTGGCGCGCCGAAATCGGTGGTCGACCGGTGTGGCTTGCGGCCAGCACGCGCGAGGGGGAAGAGGCGCTCGTGCTCGACGCCTTCGAGCGCGTCGAGGCAGAGGGCAAACTGCTCGTGCTGGTGCCACGCCATCCGCAGCGTTTCGACGAAGTCGCCGCGCTGGTGAAGGCGCGTGGCTTCAAGATGAAACGGCGAAGCCTGGAAGAGTTTCCGAGCGCCAACACCGAGGTCTGGCTCGGCGACAGCATGGGCGAGATGGCGAGTTACTACGCGGCAAGCGATGTCGCGCTGATCGGCGGCTCGCTGCTGCCCTTCGGCGGGCAGAACCTGATCGAAGCGGCAGCCTGCGGCTGCCCGGTACTGGTCGGGCCGCACACCTTCAACTTCGACCAGGCGGCGGCCGATGCGGTCAGTTGCGGCGCGGCACGACGCATCGCCGATGCAGCCGGGTTGGCAGCAGCCGTCGGCGAACTTCTGAATACACCGGAAACGCGGATCGAAATGAAGGAACAAGCCCTCGCCTTCAGCCGCGGCCACCAGGGGGCAACGGCAAGGACGATGGCGGCGCTGGAACGGCTGCTGGCGCCGACGGCTGCTACTGCTGCAGCAGCGCGTTGATCTTGGCGATGTCGGCTTCTTCCAGCGTGCCGACCGCCGCCTTCAGCTTGAGCTGTGCGAGCAGGGTATCGTGGAAGGCACGCGCAAGGTCGCGACGGGTGACGTAGAGCTGCTGTTCGGCGTTCAGCACATCGATGTTGATGCGCACGCCCACCTCGTAGCCGAGCTTGTTCGATTCCAGCGAGCTCTGGCTCGACACCAGCGCGGCACGCAGCGCGGCAACCTGTGCGGTACCGTTGGCCACACCGAGGTAGGCCTGCCGCGCCGCCTGGGCGGCGTTGCGTCGTGCGGCTTCCAGCTGCTGCAGCGCCGCCTCGCGGTTGGCAGCCGCCTCGCGCGTCTTCGAATTCACATAGCCACCCTGGAAGAGCGGGATATTGAGCTGCAGCGCGGCGGTCGTCGATTTGGTGTCGAAGCCGGGGGTAGCGCTACCAATGGTCGTCGGCAATGCAGCCGTCTGTGAGGCGTTGCCGTGCGCCACCACGGCATCGAGCGTCGGGTAGTGCCCAGCGCGGTTGCGGGAAACCTCCTTGTCGGCGATCTCCAGGGCCAGCTGCTGCAACTGGACGCCGATCGCATCGCGCTCCGCGGCCTCGACCCAGGGCTTCATCGCCGGCGGCTGCGGCGCATCGAGCGCCACCTTTTCACGCACCATCGCCAGCCCCCCCGGGTCGCGACCGATGATCACTTCCAGCGCCCGGCGCTTGATCTCCAGCTCGCTTTCGGCGGCGATTTCCTGCGCGGTCGCCAGATCGAAGCGCGACTGCGCTTCATGCGTATCGACGATGGTCGCAGTGCCCACCTCGAAATTCTTCTTCGCCTGTTCGAGTTGCTGTGAGATCGCCTTCTTCTGCGCCTGGATGGAGGCGAAATTGACCTCGGCGAGCAGAACGTCGAAGTAGGCCGTCGCCACGCGCAGGATCATGTCCTGGCGGGCCTGGGAAAACTGCGCCTCGGCTTGGGCGGCCTGCATCTTGCCCTGCTGGTAGCTGACGATGTTCTGCCAGCGGAACAGCGGCTGCGTCAGGGTGGCGGTGTAGCCGTTGCTGTTGTACTTGGCCTTCGCGGAGACGCTGCTGCCACGCAGGTCTCGGTCAATGTCGTTCCACTGCGTATTGGCACTCACGCCCAGCGTCGGCAGCAATCCCGCCAGACCCTGCGACTCCTTCTCGCGCCCGGCGTCGAGCTGATGGCGTGCCGCAAGAAACTGCGGATCGTTATCCAGCGCGAGACGGTAAACCTGCAGCAGATCAGCGGCACCAGCAACGCCGGAGAGGCAGGCGGCAGCTACGAGAAGGCTCAGTTTCTTCATTGGGTCCTAGAACGAGAATGTCTGGCCCGTCGCCGCGTTGCGCAGCGTCGGCACCAGCGTTTCGAAAAGATTGTTGGTGTTGAAGCTCATCTCGCCGGTGCGCGTCACGAGCTGCGCCGACATCACCGGATCAGTGCCGACGATGCCGACCAGGCGGCCGCCGACCTTGAGCTGTTGCAGCAGGACATCCGGAATTGCCGGCACCGCGCCCGAAATCACGATCGCATCGTACGGCGCCTTTGCCGCCCAGCCTTTGAGGCCGTCGGCCTGTTCGACGGCGACGTTGGCAATCCCCGCGCGCTGCAGATTCTCGCGCGCCAGCTTGGCCAGCGATGGTTCGATCTCGATGCTGGTTACGAACTCGGCACGGGCGGCGAGCAATGCCGCCATGTAGCCGCTGCCGGTGCCGATCTCAAGCACGCGGTCCTTGTTCTTCAACCCGAGTTCCTGCAGGAGGCGTGCCTCGATCTTCGGTTCCAGCATCACGGCGCCCGGAACATCCTTGGCGAGCGGCAGGCAGACGTCGGCGAAGGCAAGCAGCTTCTGCTCGGCCGGAACGAATTCCTCGCGCTTCACTTCGGACAGCAGGGCGAGCACGACCGGATCCAGCACATCCCATGGGCGGATCTGCTGCTCGATCATGTTGAAGCGTGCCAGTTCAAAATTCATGTTCATTGCTCACCCCGTCGCTGAATTATATTAGAAAACTCTAATACATGTAGTCATGGAAAGCGCGATTATACCTGCTGTACCGGGCGCCTTGTTTCGGGGGTCACCCGGTACCAGGCCGCGTAGAGGGCAGGCAGGAAGAGCAGCGTCAGCGCCGTGGCAACGATCAGGCCGCCCATGATGGCCACCGCCATCGGCCCCCAGAAGACGCTGCGCGTGAGCGGAATCATCGCCAGGATGGCGGCGGCGGCGGTGAGCATGATCGGACGGAAGCGGCGCACGGTCGAACCAACGATTGCCTCCCAGGTCGGCTTGCCCGCCTTCTCGTCCTGCTCGATCTGATCGACGAGAATCACCGAGTTGCGCATGATCATGCCCGAGAGCGCGATCACGCCGAGGTTGGCGACGAAGCCGAAGGGCACGTTGAACACGAGCAGCGCGAGCGCCACGCCGATCAAGCCGAGCGGAGCGGTGAGCAGCACCAGCACCGTGCGCCCGATGCTCTGCAGTTGCATCATCAGCAGCGTGATGACGGCAACCAGCATGACCGGCATCACCGCCTTGATCGAATTTTCGCCCTTGGCCGATTCCTCGGTGGCACCGCCGACCTCGATGCGGAACCCCGGCGGCAACTTGGCGCGCACGGCGTCGAGTTGCGGATTGATCTGGCCGGTGACCACCGGTGCCTGCATGCCGCCACGGATATCGGCCTGCACGGTCACCGTCGGCAGACGATTGCGGCGCCAGATCTGGCCCGGTTCGAGTTCGTAGCGAATACGCGCCACCTGGGTCAGCGGCACGTACTTGCCGCTCGCCGTCGGCACGTTGATCGCCGGCAGCGTATCGAGGCTGGCCCGTTCCTCGGCGCGGGCACGCACCACCACATCGACCAGCTGGTCGCCTTCGCGCACCTGCGTCACGGTGCTGCCGACGAGCAGCGTCTGCAGCGCTAGCGAAACATCCTGCACGCTGACGCCGAGCGCCCGCGCCCGATCCTGGTCGATCTCCAGGTGCACCACCTTGGCCATCTCGTTCCAGTCGAAATTCACATCAACGATGTTCGGGTGCGCGCGCATCACGCCGGCAACCTCTTCGGCGGCCGCCCGCAGCGCAACAAGATCGTCGCCGGATACACGGAAGACGACCGGAAAGCCGACCGGCGGCCCGTTCTCCAGACGCAGCACGCGTGCGCGCACGGCGCTCCAGGCGCCATCCTCGCTCGCGAACGCGGCCTCCAGGCGCCGCTTCAGATCCTCACGCGCCTCAATGCCGTGCGTCGTGATCACCAGTTGCGCGAAATTGTCGTGGAAGAGCTTGAGGTCGAGCGGCAGATAGAAGCGCGGGCTGCCGTTGCCGACGTAGCTGGCGATGTATTTGACCGAACGCGCCATTGCTTCGTCGCCCGCGATCATCGTTTCGACCTTCTTCGTCACGTCCTCGGAAGCGCGCAGCGAGGAACCCTGCGGCAACCACAGGTCGATCAACAGTTCCGGACGGCTTGAAGCGGGGAAGAACTGCTTCTGCACGCCGCCGTTGAAGGCCGCGATGGCTGCGGCAAACGCCAGCACAGTCGTGCCGATGACGACCCAACGCCGGCGCACGCACCAATCGACGAGCGCGCGAAAACGCCGGTAGAACGCGGTCTCGTAAATGTCCTGATGCGCCGCATGCTTCGCCGCGAGCTTCTTCGGATCGAGCAGTTTGTACCCGAGATACGGCGTGAAGACCACCGCGACGACCCAGGAAACGAGCAGGGCGATGGTCACCACAGCGAAGATCGAGAAGGTGTATTCGCCGGCGCCCGATTTCGCAAAGCCGACCGGGGTGAATCCGGCTGCCGTGATCAGCGTGCCGGTGAGCATCGGGAAGGCCGTGGACGTGTAGGCGAAAGTGGCCGCGCGGAAGCGATCCCAGCCCTGCTCCATCTTCACCACCATCATTTCCACCGCGATGATCGCATCGTCCACCAAGAGGCCGAGTGCAATGACCAGCGCACCGAGCGAGATGCGCTGCAGGTCAATGCCGAAGATCAGCATGAGCAGGAAGGTGATCGCCAGCACCAGCGGAATCGACAGGGCGACCACCGTGCCGGTGCGCAGCCCGAGACTGAGGAAGGAAACGGCGAGCACGATAGCGATCGCTTCGCCGAGCGAGGAGACAAAGAGCCGGATCGACTGTTGCACGATATCCGGCTGATCGGCCACGACATGCACATCGATTCCGGTCGGCAGGTCGGCTTCCATGCGCTTCATCTCCGCACGGATTCGCTCGCCGAGGTGGATCACGTCGCCGCCCTTGTTCATGGCAACGGCGATGCCGATCGCCGGCTTGCCCTCGACGCGCATCGTTGGCGACGGTGGTTCGGAAAAGCCGCGACGCACCTCGGCGACGTCGCCGAGACGGTAGGTTCTGCCGTTCGCGTGGATCGGCGTGGCGCGCACGCTGTCCACGGAGGCCAGATGGCCGGAGACGCGCAGCCGGATGCGGTCGCTCGCTGTCTCGAAGAAACCGGCCGGCGCCATGGCGTTCTGGCGCGCCAGCGAATCGGCGATCGCCTGCACTGTCAGCCCCTGCGCGGCGAGCTTGGCGTGCGACAGCTCGACGTAAATGCGCGCGTCCTGCACGCCGATCAGCTCGACCTTCTTCACATCGTCGATCCTGCGCAGTTCGCGGGCCATGTCGTCGGCGTGGCGGCGCAGGTCTTCGAGATCGAAGCCGTCGCCGGTCAGCGCGTGGATCGTGACGAAGGTGTCGCCGAACTCATCGTTCATGAACGGCCCCTGCACGCCCGCCGGCAGCGTGTGCCGGATATCGCCGACCTTCTTTCTGACCTCGTACCAGGCGTTCGGGACTTCCTTCTTCGGCGTGTAGTCCTTGAGGATGATGAAAAGCAGCGATTCGCCTGCGCGCGAGCTGGAACGGATCACATCCACCCACGGCGCCTCCTGCAGCTTCTTTTCGATGCGCTCGGTCACCAGTTGCTCGACTTCGCGCGCCGTCGCTCCGGGCCACAGCGTGCGCACGACCATCGCCTTGAAGGTGAAATCCGGGTCTTCCGCACGACCCAGCTTGAAATAGGCCATCGATCCGGCCACCATCAGCACCGCCATCAGATAGGCGACCATCGAGCGATGCCGTAGCGCCCACTCGGAAAGATTCAAGTGCCTCATCGGGTCGTAACCGGGGCGAGGCGGCCATTGGCGCCGAGCTCGGCGACGCGGATGCGCTCGCCGACCGTCAGCTTGTGGATACCGGCAACAGCGATGCGCTCGCCCGGCGCCAGCCCGGAAGAGAGCTCGACACGCTCGTCGCCGTAGCGCGCCACCACCACTTCGCGCAGTTCCAGCCGGTCTTCGGCGCCGACCAGCCAGACGGCCGGTTTTCCGTTCTTCTGGAAGAGCGCTGTCTGCGGTATCGCAACGACCTTACCCGCACCCGCACTCCCTTCCCCCTTGAAGCGGACGCTCGCGCTCATGCCGAAGACCACGGCTGTGCCGGGAGCATCGATGCTGACGCGGGCGGCGTAGGTGCGCGTTTGCGGGTCCGGCATGGCGGCCACCTCGCGCAGGCGGCCGCGGTAACGCGTCGTCGCGTCGGCCCACAGGGATACCTCGGCCTCGTTGGCGCGGCGCACGTCGGTGAGTCGGTTTTCCGGGATCGCGATGGCGACTTCCAGCGTATCCGCGCGGGCGAGGCGGATGACGGGCTGACCTGCGGCAACAACCTGCCCGACTTCGGCGAGCATCTGGCCGACCACACCCGGCTGGTCTGCCTTGAGCGTCGTGTAGTTGGTCTGATTTCCGGAGAGCGCGGCTTGCGCGGCGGCCGCCTTGAGTTGCGTCTCGCGGCTGTCGAGCGCGGCCTGGCTGACGAAGTTCTTCGCCTTCAGTTCGCGAAAGCGCGCGGCGTCGGCTTCGGCGAGTTGCCGCTGCGCTTCGCTGGCACCGGCGGAGAGCGAGGCATCGGCGGGATCGATGCGGGCCAGCACCTGTCCCGGACGCACGCTGGCGCCTGCATCGACCAGACGTTCGCTGATCTTGCCGGGGACGCGGAAGGCCAGCGTCTGTTCGATCCGCGAGCGGACCTCGCCGGCATAGATATAGTCGTTGCTACTCCCCGCCTCACCGACGCGCATCGTCAGCACCGGACGCAGCGGCTCTGTTTTCGGCGCCTCGCCACCGCAGGCGGCAAGCAGGAGTGCGCTCAGACAGAGCGTGACCAAAAGCCGTTCGCGCCTCATGCTGGCCCCCGTTCGCACAAGCCGTGCAGCAAGAGGTCGATGTGCGTGTCGAGATAACGCTCCGGTTCGATATCGTGGCCGCAGATGCACAGCGAGTGACACCAGATGATCAGCATCAACAGCGGCGCGATGGTGACGTCGATGCACGACTCCACGTCCATCGCCCGGAACTCGCCAGCGTCTATTCCGCGCGTCAGTGTCGCACGCAATAGCGAACGACCGCGCACGATGACGCGGTCGTGGTAGTACTTGGCCACCTCGGGAAAATTGTGCGATTCGGAGATGATCAGCTTGACCACGCCGGCCAGCCGCGTCGATCCAATCTGCGCCCACCAGCCCTTCAGAATCATGCGCAGCAGGTCGGTAGACGAACCGCGATAGTCGGCCAGCTGCTGCTCGGCGGCAGCGAGCGCCGGCACGATACCTTCTTCGATCACTGCCTTGAACAGCGACTCCTTGCTGTCGAAGTAGAGATAGAGCGTTCCCTTGGACACCCCAGCGCGCGCCGCAACGTCATCCAGCCGCGTGCCGGCAAAACCCTTCTCGACAAAGAGATCCAGTGCCGCGGCCGTCAGCTCGGACGGACGCGCATCCTTGCGTCGGCGTCGCTGCGACACCGGCTCGGCGGAAGAAGATACGGGAAGTGGAGCGACAACCATGGCGAGATTCCGTTACTGACTGACTGGTCAGTAACTTTATCAGAACGCGCCGCCGTGTCAATGCGGCGCCCAGCGACAGCACCTCCATGGTTTTCGTGCGCAGGCACGACTGACGCCGGTTCCAGATGTTCGCGCAAGAGGTTCGTCGCACACGCGGTCGACGCGTCCCGGCCTGCACGGACGGGACGCGTTGCCAGTCAGGGCATCTGCTTCGCCAGACGCGGCCGCTGCAGACTCAGGGTCAGCGGATCGATGCTGCCGGTCTGCGTACCGTCGGCGGCAACGAGCAGGACCCCGCCGGCCGCGTCGAGCACGAGCCGGTCGCGCCCGCTCCCCGGCGCGGGAATACGACGGACCAGCGAGAAGCGCCGGGCGTCGTGCAGCCACACGGCACCGTCGCCGAGCACCCAGATGCGGTTCGCAGCGGGATCGAGCAGGAGGTCACGCACCTCGCCACGCCCTGGCGCACGCAGTTCACCGATCAGTTGCGGCGCCGCCCGCAGATGAAACACGCGCACGCCACCAACAAGATTGTCGCCGACGAACAGCATCTGACGGTCCACCCATTTCGCCTCGACGCGCTTCTCGACAGCGGCGCGTTCGGCCGGCTGGCAGGCGACAAGGGCAAAAGTCAGCACGGCGCCGAAGAGCGCCGACTGGACAAGGGTAGAGCCGGAGGCGGCAGTCATTTCATTCTCCTTTCACAAGAAATCCGTCGCACTTGACGGTGCCTGATCGAGGCCTGACAATACCGGACACATTATTCGCATCACATGTACAGTTTTGCGCATAGCGACGATCACTGTACCGGCAGACGCGGCAGTACAGTGCCGCAAAAAGGAACGACACCATGCTCCAGCTCAGCCTGAACAGCGATTCGCCGATGCCGCTGGTCGACCAGATCGTCAGCGGCGTGCGCAGCCACATCGACGATCGGCTGCTGCGCGCCGGCATGCGCCTGCCGCCGATCCGCGGCTTTGCCGAGCAGCACGCAGTCAGCCGCTTCACCGTGGTCGAGGCCTACGACCGGCTGGTGGCGCTCGGCTATGTCACGTCGCGCCGCGGTTCCGGCTTCTATGTCGCGGGTTCGCGCCAGGCGCCGCCCATCGAAGCGCGCAGCGGCGAACTGGAGCGCGCCTTCGACAACGCCGGAGTGATGTACCAGAGCCTTGAGGACGCACCGGAGCGGCTGAAGGCCGGCGTCGGCTGGCTGCCGCCGGAATGGATGGACGAGGAAGGCGTGCGCCGCAACGTGCGTGCGCTGTCACGCCGCCCCGACGTGCACGCCACCACCTATGGCACCGCGCTCGGCTATCGGCCGCTGCGCGAGCAGTTGCGCGTGAAGCTGGCCGATTTCGGCATTGGCGCCACCCCCGAGCAGATCATCCTGACGCACGGCGCCACGCAGGCGCTGGACATCATTGCGCGCACGCTGATCCAGCCGGGCGACTGCGTGCTCGTCGACGACCCCGGCTACTGGAACCTGTTCGCCAACCTGCGCCTCTACGGCGCAAACCTCGTCGGCGTGCCGCGCGGCGACGACGGGCCCGACCCCGAGGCGCTGGAAGCAATCCTGCAGGAACACCGGCCGAAAGCCTTCTTCACTCACTCGGTGTTGCACAACCCGACCTCGGGCAACCTCTCGCCGGCCACCGCATTCCGCGTGCTGCAGCTCGCCGAGAAACACGATTTCCTGATCGTCGAGGACGATGCCTACGGCGACTTCCACCCCGGCCCGGCGACGCGACTGGCGCAGCTCGACCAGCTGAATCGCGTCATCTATGTCGGCAGTTTTTCAAAAACGCTGTCGGCTGATCTGCGCGTCGGCTTCCTCGCCTGCCATCCCGATCTGCGTGCGCGCTTCTCCGATGTGAAGATCGTCTCCTGCGTTTCCACCTCGGAGTTCGCCGAGCGCATGGTCTACCTGATGCTCACCGAGGGGCACTACCGCAAGCTGATCGAGCGCGTGCAGGGGCGGCTTGCCGAGGCAACCAGCCGTACGCTGCGCATGCTCGAACGCGTGGGGCTGGTGCCGCATGGCGAACCGAAGGGCGGCATGTTCGTCTGGGCGGAAGTGCCGGGCATCGGCGATGCCGCGCGGCTGGCGAGCGATGCCGCGAATAGCGGCATCATGCTGGCCCCCGGCGCGATCTTCCGTCCGCAGCAGCAACCTTCGCCCTTCCTGCGCTTCAACGCCCCGTACGCGCTCGACAAGCGGCTGGAACGTTATCTGGGAGAAGCGCTGCCGCGCATCGTCGGCTGAAGGGACAAACGAACCGGGGACGAGCGGGAGGTAAAAACCGCCCATCCCTGTTGCGGATCGGTCAGCGACTTTCCTTGATCAGGCGGCCGAAGCCGGGCTGCACCGGACGGGCGTTGTTGCGGTAGAGCCGCGAGAAGATGGCGATCTGCTCGGCGGAGACCTGGACCGGCTGCTTCATCACCAGCCACAGCACATCCTCGGTGCAGGGCGGTGTGGTCAGCGAACCCATGTACGAGTAGTAGCCGCGATCGGCCGGCAGGAAACCGGAGGGATCAATCATCGTCGTTGGCGGCGAAACCTCCTGATGTTTCTCCAACGGCAGATGGTTCCACAGTGTCTGGATGAAGGGGTTCTCGGCGCCGGACTCCATCAGAACCGCCACGACGGCCAGGCGGCCGTCTTCCGCACGGTGCACGAAGTGAGCGACCATCTCGAAGCCACGGCCGTTGATCCGTTCCTCGGCCGGCCGGTGGAAATGGAATTGCAGCAGCTCGTATTGCTTGCCGAGCAGCGAGATGCTGCTGCCGCTGACGCCGGCCTGTACCGTGTGGCCGTTGTCAACAATGCGGAACTGCGAAGGCCGCCAGGCAAAATCGATGGCCGGCTGATCGACGCGAATTCCGTCGCGGATATCGATCGGCGACTGGCGCTTGCCGCTGGCACAGGTGGCGTACTCTGACTTGAGCTTGCCCCAGTTGTCCGGACGTCCTTCACCCTCGTAATCCCAGTGAATATGCGCGTGCTGCCTGACCGCGTCGTGCGTCGTTTCCGGTGCCGGGCGACGCACCGGGCGTGGGCGGGGCGCGGGAGCACGGACGACCGGCGCGGCCGCCGCCGTCGCTGCAGCAGGCCCGGGGGCGGGCGCTGCCGCCTCCTTCGCCGGCGTCGCCAGCGCCGCGTTCTTCACGCCTTTCTGGGCTTCCTTCTGCAGCATCGCCTCGTTGGCCTTGCGCAGATCGGTGGCAGCCGCGTTGGCCTTGTCGACGAGCTTGCTCGCAGCAGCCTGCTGATCGCCGGGCGTGCGCGGCCGGCATACCTCGCGCAGCATTTTGTCGTCGAGGCTGCCGGTGCGGACCGGCATTTCGCTGCCGCTGCGCACTTCTTCCTCGCGCAGCAACTCGCCGTCAACCGAACGCCAGGTCCGCTTCAGCGTCACATAGGTGCGGTTGGCGCAGTCATAACGGGTAAGCGCCTCGATGCTCTTGTAAGGGCCGTTGGTGCGCGGATCGGTCAGTTCCTTGTCGAAGAAGATGCGGCCAAGCACGACGAGTTTGGCCCCTTCTTCCTTGCGAACGCTGCTCGGATCGATTTCGACGCGCTTGCCGGCGTCGGAAGAAATGGCGACCCAGGCCGCCTGGGCGACCGCCGGCAGGATGGCGATGACACATGCTGCGGCCAGATGCTTGCGCATGGCTCGGCTCCCTCTGCGATTGCGCGAATGATTGTTATCGTAAGGTATAAAGATCGGCGAAAAAGTGCAAAACTTTAGCCGCAGGTGCCGCCGCACGCTCGCCGCAACGCCCCTTCAGCCTTGCCATTCCACTGATTTTCCAGTACTTTCCGGGGCACACGTTAGGGGTGCCGGCGCCACCATGGCAATGGCTGAGAGAGTCCCTTTGAACCTGTACGGGTCATGCCGTCGTAGGGAAGCGTGGATGCTTCTTGAAGCTCCTCCCTCCGCAGTAGTCCCGCTCCTGAATCACGCAACGCCTTTCTCGCAAGGAGCATCATGAACGCCAACGAAAAATTCGTCGCCGCCAACGCCCACGTTGACGAAGCCGCGATCCAGCCCCTCCCCAATTCCCGCAAGATCTACGTCGAAGGCAGCCGCCCGGACCTGCGCGTGCCGATGCGCGAGATTTCTCAGGACGACACGCCGACCATGTTCGGCGGCGAGAAGAACCCGCCGATCTTCGTCTATGACTGTTCCGGCCCGTACTCCGACCCGGCGGCGAAGATCGACATCCGCTCGGGGCTTCCCGCACTCCGCGCGCAGTGGATCGCCGAGCGCGGCGATGTCGAGCAACTCGCCGATCTCAGTTCCGAATTCGGTCGCCAGCGCGCCGCCGACCAGAGCCTCGACGAACTGCGCTTCCCCGGTCTGCACCGCAAGCCGTTGCGCGCCAAAGCCGGCGCCAACGTGTCGCAGATGCACTATGCGCGCAAGGGCATCATCACGCCGGAGATGGAATTCGTCGCCATCCGCGAGAACAACAACCGTGCCGCCTACATCGAGAACCTGAAGGCCTCCGGCCCGATGGGCAACAAGCTGGCCGCGCTGCTCGGCCGCCAGCATCCGGGCCAGAACTTTGGCGCCTCGATCCCCGAAGAGATCACCCCGGAATTCGTGCGCAGCGAAGTCGCCCGTGGTCGCGCCATCATCCCGAACAACATCAACCATCCGGAATCCGAGCCGATGATCATCGGCCGCAACTTCCTGACCAAGATCAACGCCAACATCGGCAACTCGGCGCTCGGTTCCTCGATCCAGGAAGAAGTCGAGAAGATGACCTGGTCGATCCGCTGGGGCGGCGACACGGTGATGGATCTCTCCACCGGCAAGAACATCCACGAGACGCGCGAGTGGATCATCCGCAATTCGCCGGTGCCGATCGGCACGGTGCCGATCTACCAGGCGCTGGAGAAGGTGAACGGCAAGGCCGAGGAGCTGACCTGGGAGATCTTCCGCGACACGCTGATCGAGCAGGCCGAGCAGGGCGTCGACTACTTCACCATCCACGCCGGCGTCTTGCTGCGCTACGTGCCGATGACCGCCAGCCGGATGACCGGCATCGTCAGCCGCGGCGGCTCGATCATGGCCAAGTGGTGTCTCGCGCACCACAAGGAGAGCTTCCTCTACACGCACTTCGAGGACATCTGCGAGATCATGAAGGCCTACGACGTCGCCTTCTCGCTCGGCGACGGCCTCAGGCCCGGCTCGATCTACGACGCCAACGACGCGGCGCAGCTGGGCGAACTGGAAACGCTCGGCGAGCTGACCGACATCGCCTGGAAGCACGACGTACAGACCATTATCGAGGGCCCCGGCCACGTGCCGATGCACCTGATCAAGGAGAACATGGACCTGCAGCTCAAGTACTGCAAGGAAGCCCCGTTCTACACCCTCGGCCCGCTGACCACCGACATCGCACCGGGCTACGACCACATCACCAGCGGCATCGGCGCCGCCATGATCGGCTGGTACGGCACGGCGATGCTCTGCTATGTGACGCCGAAGGAGCACCTCGGCCTGCCCGACAAGAACGACGTCAAGGAAGGCATCATCACCTACAAGCTCGCCGCGCACGCCGCCGACCTCGCCAAGGGCCACCCCGGCGCGCAGATCCGCGACAACGCGCTGTCCAAGGCGCGCTTCGAGTTCCGCTGGGACGACCAGTTCAACTTGGGCCTCGACCCGGACAAGGCGCGCGAATTCCACGACGAGACGCTGCCCAAGGAATCGGCCAAGGTCGCCCACTTCTGCTCGATGTGCGGCCCGCAGTTCTGCTCGATGAAGATTTCGCAGGATGTACGCGATTTTGCCGCGCAGCAGGGCGTCGACGAAGCCGAGGCGCTGCAGAAGGGTCTGGAGACGAAGGCCGTCGAGTTCGTCAAGGCCGGCGCCGAGATCTACCGCAAGGCCTGACGTGGACTGCCGCCCCGGCTGCGGCGCGTGCTGCATCGCCCCGTCGATCGCCACACCGATGCCGGGGCATCCGCAGGGCAAGCCGGCCGGCACACCCTGCGCCAACCTGACCGCCGACCTGCGCTGCGGACTCTGGGGGCGGCCGGAGCGGCCGGCCTGCTGCGGAGGGCTGCAGCCCTCTGCAGAAATGTGCGGCGACTCGCGCGAGCAGGCGCTGCACTGGCTGGGCGCGCTGGAGATTGCGACCACTCCGCCTGCAGCCCCGCAGGCAGCCCCGCCCCCAGCTCCTTCAATGTCGTCGTAATACCTCGGTGATAGAATCCGGGCCTTTCCGCCCGAAAGCCTGCACCTCGTGGATCCCGTCCTCCTTCTGAAAGCCCTCGTCCTCGGCATCGTCGAGGGGCTCACCGAATTCCTCCCGGTTTCCTCGACCGGCCATCTGATCATCGTCGGCGACCTGATCGGCTACAACGACGAAACCAGCAAGGTATTCAAGATCGTCATTCAGCTCGCCGCGATCCTCGCCGTCTGCTGGGATTACCGCGAACGGCTCACCCGCGTGGCCTGCGGCCTCGGCAGCGATCCGGCCGCGCGGCGCTTCGTGACGCTGCTCTTTATCGGTTTCCTGCCCGCCGCCGTGCTCGGACTGATGTTCCACTCGACGATCAAGAACGTGCTCTTCAACCCGATCACCGTCGCCACCGCGCTGATCGTCGGTGGTTTCATCATTCTTTATCTGGAAAAGCGCGCCTACCACCCGCGCATCACAACCGTCGACGAAATGCGCTGGCCCGATGCCCTGAAGGTCGGCTTCGCCCAGGCACTGGCGATGATTCCCGGCACCTCGCGCTCCGGCGCCACGATCATGGGCGGCCTGTTCTTCGGCCTGTCGCGCACCACTGCCGCCGAGTTCTCGTTCTTCCTCGCCATTCCGACCATGCTCGCGGCCACCGCCTACGACGTTTACAAGAACTGGGCGCTGCTCAGGGCCGACGACCTGCCGGTGTTCGCCGTCGGTTTCGTCGCCTCCTTCATCACCGCCATGTGGGCTGTGCGCGGCTTCATTAAGTTCGTCTCCAACCACACCTTCGTCGCCTTCGCGTGGTATCGCATCGTCTTCGGCCTGATCGTGCTGGCCACCGCTTGGACCGGCGCCGTCAACTGGTCGCATGGCTGATTTCGCCGCGCCGGGTCCGTTCGCCGTCGTCACCGACGAGGGCGAATGGCACGATGCAGCACGCGGCCGCACCCTGCGCTGGCGGCACTACCAACCACAAGCCCTCGCCGGTGGCGATCCCGTCCCGGCAGCCCGCATCATTCATTCGCACGGCCTCGGCGGCACGCGCGCCAGCGGCGAACGTTGGCTCACGCACTGGGCCAGCTGGGGAATCGCGGCAACGGCCGTGCAGCACCCCGGCAGCGATGGCGAAGCGCGCACCTCGGATTCGCCGCTGGCGCTCCGCCACCTGCTGCGCACGGCGGTCGATGCAAACCAGCTTGCCGATCGGCAGCGGGATCTGCTTTTTGCGGTCAATTGCGCGGCAAAGAACGGTGCCGTGCCGATCGGGCTTTCCGGCCATTCCTTTGGCGCCGCCAGCGTGCTGCGCGTTATCGGAGAACGCCGCGGACGGGACGACATTCCCGCCGACCCGCGTGTCACGGCGGCCATCCTGTTCAGCCCATCGGCGCGCGGCGGCCTGCTGCCGCTCGGCGAGCGCTTCGCCGGCGTCGCGCTCCCCTGCCTGCACCTCACCGGCAGCCTAGACTCCGGCATTGGCCCCGGCGACATCAGCGCCCGCGAGCGCTGGCTTCCCTACCTGCATTCAGCGTCGGCACACAAGTGGCTGCTCTCGCAGGAAGGCGCCACGCATCCGGAACTCGCCGGCGATGCCGGCAGCCCTGCCGATCCGGCACGCGCCGCGGCTCTGCGTGCCGCCACCACCGCCTTCTGGCACGCCTTTCTCGGTCAGGATGCCGCCGCCGCAACCTGGCTGCGCGCACACCTGCCACAGCCGGAGGCACACCCCGAAAACACCGCAATGCGGCGATAATCGCGGTTCGTTACCTGGCTACGGGTCACAGGGGGAGAGCATCTTGTTCGACGTTTCCGGCTGGTTCGTGCCGCTCGCGCGGCGCCTGCTCTATGCCTGGGTGCGCACCACGGTGTTCGCCGAAGGCGCCGCCGGCATCGACCCGGCAAGACCGGTCTGCTACGTGCTGCAGGATCGTCATTTCACGAACCTGCTCGTGCTCTTCAACGAAAGCCGCGCCGCCGGTCTGCCGCCGGCCGACGTGCCGCTGCAGCTGGGCGCGGCGCGTGCCAACCGCGCCTTCTTCTTTCTCAACCGGCGCCGGCAACAGGGCGACAGCGAAATCTCACCGCTCCTCGCCGGCCTCGTCCGCGAAGCGGCGCTCGACCCGCTCGCCGACGTGCAACTGGTGCCGGTGCTGATCCTTTGGGGGCGCGCACCGGACAAGCAGGAATCCATCCTCAAGGCGCTGTTTGCCGAAACCTGGCGTGGCTCGGGCGTCGTCCGCCAGTTCCTCGCCGTGTTGCTGCACGGCCGGCAGACGCTGGTCCGCTTCAGCGCCCCGCTGTCGCTGCGCGAACTGGTGCACGGCGGCGCCGCACCCTTGCCGGAGGCCATCGCCCGGCGCAAGGTGTCGCGCGTGCTGCGCGTGCACTTTCGCCGCCAGCGCGAAATGGCGATCGGCCCCGATCTCTCCCACCGCAACACGCAGGTCGACGCAATCCTCGGTGCCGCGCCCGTGCGTGCGGCCATCGCCGACGAAGGCGAACGCCTGGCGATCACCCCTGCTGCTGCGGAAGCGCGGGCACGCGCATTCGCCCATGAAATCGCCTCCGACTACAACTACGGCGTCGTCCGCGCACTGGAGCTGTTCCTCTCCTGGCTCTGGGAACACCTCTACGACGGCATCGAGGTGCACAACTTCGAGGTCCTGACGCGCATCGCTCCCGGGCAGGGCATCGTCTATGTGCCCTGCCACCGCAGCCACATCGACTACCTGCTGCTCTCCTACCTGATCCACAAGAACGGGCTGACGCCACCGCACATTGCCGCCGGCGCCAACCTCGACATGCCGATCGTCGGCGGCCTGCTGCGCCGTGGCGGCGCCTTTTTCCTGCGCCGCAGCTTCAAGGGCGAGCCGCTCTACGCCGCCGTCTTCCATGAATACCTGCACCTGATGCTGGCGCGCGGCTTTCCGATCGAGTACTTCATCGAGGGCGGGCGCAGCCGTACCGGGCGCACGCTGGCGCCGAAGGCCGGCATTCTCGGCATGACGATCAGGAGCTTCGTGCGCAGCCATGCACGGCCGCTGGTCTTTGTGCCGGTCTATATCGGCTACGAACGCATCATCGAGGGCAACACCTACGTGCGCGAACTCGCCGGCCGCCCGAAGCAGGCGGAATCGCTGTGGCAGCTGCTGCTCGCGGCACGCCACATCCGGCGCGTGTTCGGCAAGGTGCATGTGAATTTCGGCGCGCCGTTGCCGCTCGCCGATTACCTCGACAGCGGCCATCCCGGCTGGCGCGAGACGGCGGGTGGCGACGATGCGACGCTGCGCGCACTGACCCGCGATGCCGCACTTGCGCTGGCCACGCGCATCAACGAAGCCGCGGTGATCAACCCGGTCAGCCTGCTCGCGCTCGGCCTGCTCGCCACCCCGCGCTTCACCGCCGACGTACCCGGCCTGCAGCGCATGATCGACCACTATCAGGCCCTTGATCTGGCGGCGCCCTATTCAACGCGCCGCATCCCGTGCACGCAGACGCCGGCGGAAATCATCGCCCACGGCGAACGTCTCGGCATCGTCGAGCGCATTCCGCACCCGCTCGGCGACCTGCTGCGCGTGCCCGAGGCGCAGGTGCCACTGCTCGGCTATTTCCGCAATAACGTGCTGCATCTCTTCGCGCTGCCGGCGCTGATCGCCTGCCTGCTCGGCAACATCCGCAGCGTCGATTCGGCGCGCCTGCTCGATGCCGTTCGCGGCATCCAGCGTCTGATGGGCAGCGAACTGTTCCTGCGTTTCGCGAGCGACGAACTGCCGGTCGAGATGGGGCGCATCATCACCGTCTTTGCCGAACGCGGCCTGCTCGGACACAGCGATGACAGCCACCGCCTGCTCGCCCCGGAACCGTATTCGCAGGCCTTTGCCGACCTGCACCTGATCGGCGAGACGCTGCGCCCGACGCTCGGCCGCCACTTTCTCGCCCTGTCACTGCTGCAGCAGCGCGGTACCGGCGCGATGAACCGCCGCCAACTGGAAGAGGATTGCCACCTGCTCGCGCAGCGGCTGTCGCTGCTCGGCGGCTTCAGCGCCGCCGAAGTCACCGACCGTTCGGTGTTCGCGATGCTGGTGAACAACCTGCTCGATGCCGAACTGCTGCGCGAGGATACGGCGGGCATGCTGCAGTTCGGCGAGCATCTCGTCGAACCGCTGGCTTATGCGGAACTGGTGCTGCCGGCAGAAGTGCGGCAGGCGGTGCGGCGCATGGCGGCAATGCCGCCGCTGGCTGGCGACTAAGAATCAGGCCTCGCCGACAGCCCCGGCTTCCGGCGCCGCGCTGATCAGGACCTTGTCGACCCGGTTGCGATCCATGTCCATCACCTCGAAGCGATGGCCGGCTGCGCTGAAATTGTCGGCCGGCTGCGGAATGCGGCCGAGCACGTGCATCACGAAACCGCCCAGCGTGTGGAAATTGTTCTCTTCCTCGCCCGGCAAATCCTCGCTGATTTCCAGCTGCGACTTGAGGCGCTCGATGCCGACATCGCCATCGACCAGCCAAGAGCCATCCTCGCGGCGGATGATGTCACGGTCTTCCGGGGCCTCCGGCTCGATCAGTTCGCCGACGATGGACGAGAGCACGTCGGTCAGTGTGACCAGTCCTTCGACCTCGCCGTACTCATCGACGATCAGCGCGAACTGCAGGCGGGCACGGCGGAAATTTTCCAGCAGTTGGGTCGTCGACACCGATTCCGGCACGTAGAGCGGCGGATGCAGAACGGCCTCGACGTCGGCCACCGAGATCGGTTGCCCGGCCACGGCCCGCTTGAGCAGATCGCCCTTCTGCAGTACGCCGAGAATGTGCTCCAGCCCGTCGCGGCAGACCACCAGGCGCGAGTACTCGCTCTCGACGATCTGCAGGCGCATCGCCTCGTCGCCATCGTCGAGGTCGATCACGCACATGTCGCGGCGCGGCGTCATGATCGCCGCGATCGGCTGCTCGTCGAGGCGCAGCACGTTGGAAACAATGGCCTGCTCGCTCTCGTGGAAGATGCCGGCCTCGGCCCCCTGCTCCATCAGCACCTTGATCTCGTCGTCGGTGACCGGCGGTTCATCCTTGCGGCGGGCGCCGAACACGCGCAGCACGAGATTGGACGAGGTCGAGAACAGGGCGACCAGCGGGTGCGCAATGCTGGACAGCAGCATCATCGGGCGTGCGATCAGCGAGGCAATGCCCTCCGGCGCCAACAAGGCCAGCTGCTTGGGCACCAGTTCGCCAACCACGACCGAGAAATAGGTGAGCCCGATCACGGTGATCGTCAAGGCAACGCCGCGGGCATAGGGTTCGAGCAGCGGCACGTGCTTCAGCCACTCGGTCAGCGGATCGGCGAGCACCGCTTCGCCAATGGCGCCGGAAAGGATGCCGACGCTGGTGATGCCGACCTGGATGGTGGAAAGGAAGCGGGAGGGGTTCTGGTGCAGTTCGAGCGCGGCATCGGCACCGATGCTGCCGTCTTCGGCGAGGCTCTGCAGCTTTGACTTGCGGGATGAGACGACCGCCATTTCCGACATGGCGAAGGCGGCGTTGATGGCAATGAGCAACAGCAGCAGGACTATGTCCATGAAAAGGGCCGCCCGTCACGACTGTTCGCGCGCGGCCTTGGCGTTGATGAGCTTGGGATTCTAGCGGCAGGGACGCCGCGGCGCCAGTTGCAGGCCGTCAAACCCACACCAAACGTGAATGCTCACCAACCTGCCAGTTCCGGCGGCTGCTGACCCAGTCCCAGCATCTCCTCCTCGATCTTGACGCGCAGGATGAGCAGGCCACGCAGCGTCTCGCGTGCCTTGTCGTGCGCCCAATCGTCGTGCGGCTGCGCAATGCAGGCCTTGATTGCGGCGCGGTCGCTCAGATCCACGCCGCACAACGCCGCGTAGTGGACGATTTCATGGTCGATTTCGGCGAGTTCGTTCCGGTAGTTCTCGAAACCGCTCATTCCTGCCGCCCCGCGAGCGCTTTCTTCCGGCCTGCATTCCTCATTGCACCAGCATCCACTTGCCGCCCTTCACCGTCATCATCACCCTGGCCCGCGCATCCATGCCGTTATGGTTCTGCGGCGTCATCGTGAACACGCCCTGCGCGCCGACCACTTCCTTCGTCGCCTCCAGCGCATCGCGCAGCGCGGCACGAAACTCCGGTGTGCCCGGCTTCGCCTTCTTCAGCGCCTCGGGGATCGCCTTGCCGAGCAGCAGGCCGGCGTCGAAGGTGTTGGCGCCGAAGGTGGAGGTGCTGCCGGCCCCGTACTTTGCTTCGTAGGCCTTGATGTAGCCCTGCGCCACGGCCTTGATCGGGTTGTTCGCCGGCAGGCCGTCGGCGACCAGCATCGGGCCGCCGGCCATCAGCGTGCCTTCCACCCTGGCGCCGCCGAGGCGGATGAAATCGTTGGTGGCGACGCCGTGCGTCTGGTAGATCCTGCCCTTGTAGCCCTTCTCGAGCAGCGTGGCCTGCGGCAGCACGGCCGGGCCGCCGGTGGCGGCGATGAACACCGCATCCGGCCTGGCGCTGAGCAGCTTCAGCGCCTGCCCGGTCACCGACTGGTCGGTGCGCGTGAAGCGCTCGTTGGCGATGATCTTCAGGCCGGCCTTCTCGGCCATCGGCGAGAACACCTTGTACCAGTTCTCGCCGTAGGGATCGTTGAAACCGATGAAGCCGATCGTCTTCACGCCGGTCTTCGTCATGTGCTCGATCACCGCCTCGGCGATCAGGTCGTCGTTCTGCGTCGTCTTGAACACCCACTTCTTCTTGTCGTCCATCGGCTGCACCAGTGCCGACGATCCCACGGTGGTGATCAGCGGCGTCTTCGACTCGGCGACGAAGTCCAGCATCGCCAGCGCAGCCGGCGTCGTCGTCGGGCCGATCAGTGCATCGACCTTGTGTTCGCTGAGCAGCTTCTTCACGTTGGTCACCGCGTTGGTCGGGTCGGAGGCGTCGTCGAGCACGATGTACTCGACCTTCTGGCCGCCGATCTCGGCCGGCAGCAGGGCCACGGTGTTCTTCTGCGGCATGCCGACGACGGCGGTGACGCCGGTCGACGAGGCGATCACGCCGATCTTCAGGTCGGCCTGGGCGAAGCCGGCGGCGCAGAGCAAGGTGGCGAGCAGGGTCAGGCGGGATGCATTCATGGCGGCGATTGCGACGTCAAAGTGGAAACGGGGCAATTATCTCGGAAATCGTCGGCCTCAGGCGCCCCGGAAGGTCTTTCGCCAGGCGCTGGGCGACACCCCCAGCGCCTGCCGGAAGTGATGGCGCAGCGATTCCGGCGAGCCCATCCCCGCCAGTTGCGCGATCCGTTCGACCGGATGGTCGGTGCCTTCCAGCAGCCGCTGCGTCAGTGCCAGGCGCTCGGCCAGCAGCCACTGGCTGACGGTGGCGCCGGTGAGCTGGCGGAAATGGCGAGTGAAGGTGCGCCGGCTCATCAGCGCCTTGTCGGCCAGGCTGTCCAGACTGTGCGCTTCGGCGAGGTGTTCGCGCACCCAGGCGAGCAGCTCGGCCAGCCGCGAATCGCGTGGCGTCGCCGGCAGCGGATGGTCGATGTACTGCGCCTGCCCGCCCTGGCGATGCGGCGGCGTGACCAGCATCCGCGCCAGCGTGTTGGCGCTCTCCGCGCCGTAGCGTTCGCGGATCAGGTGCAGGCAGCAATCCAGCCCGGCGGCGGTGCCGGCCGAGGTGAGCAGGGGGCCGTCGTCCACGTACAGCATTTCCGGTTCGACGCTTACCCGCGGATAGCGCCGCGCGAAGTGCGCGGCGAAGGCCCAGTGCGTCGTCGCCCGGCGGCCGTCGAGCAGGCCGGCCTCAGCCAGCGCGTAGGCGCCGAGACACAACCCGACCACCTGCGCACCGCGCGCATGGGCGGCCCGCAGCGCCCTGCACAGCGCCGGTGGTACGGCTTCGTCGGGGTTGCGCCAGCTCGGCACGACGACGATGTCCGCCTCGTCCAGCGCCGCCAGCGAGTGCCTGATGCGAATGTCGAAGCCGCTCGTGGTGGCGAGCGGGCCGCGCTCCCAGCTGCATACCGTCAGCGCGAAGCGCGGCGTGCCGGGAAACGATTCGCCGAAGACGACGCAGGGCACCGAGAGATGGAAACTGCTGATGCCGTTGAAGGCGACGACGGCCACTTTCGGTGGCGAGGCAGGGTGGCGGGGCATGGCCGGCTCCCGGAGAAGACTTGGCCCGATATTAACGAATATTGTCGATCGGGTCACTTCGCTGCGGCGCTGGCCGGCACCACAATGCCGCCATCAACCCTAAGGAGAAAGCACCATGAGCCAGCCCGTCAGCACCCCCAAGCGCGCCCTGATCGTCATCGACGTGCAGAACGAATACTTCAGCGGCAAGCTGCGCATCGAGTACCCGGGCGTGCACACCAGCCTGCCCAACATCGGCCGCGCGATGGATGCCGCGGCGGCGGCCGGCATTCCCGTCGTTGTCGTACAGCACCTCTTCCCGGCCGGTGCGCCAGTCTTCGCGCGCGGCAGCGACAGTGCCGAACTGCACCCGGAGATTGCGCGCCGACCGCGCGACCTGCTTGTCGAGAAAAACGTCGCCAGCGCGCTCACTGGCACCCCGCTCGCCGGCTGGCTGCGCGAACGCGGCATCGACACGCTGACCGTGATCGGCTACATGACCCACAACTGCGACGACTCCACCGTGCGCCAGGCGCACCACGAAGGCTGGAAGGTCGAGTTGCTGCACGATGCGAGCGGCTCGCTGCCCTACCGCAACGCCATCGGCGCGGCGAGCGCCGAGGAAATCCACCGCGTGTTCACGGTGGTGATGCACACCGGCTTCGCCGCCGTGGCCAGCACCGACGACTGGCTGGCGGCACTGGCCAGCGGCGAGGCGCTGCCCGTCGATAACGTTTTCCTCTCCAACCAGCGCGCACTCGGCACCGGCTGAGGCCGTGGCGGCCGGGGCGCACACTCGTCATGCACGGACGGGTGACACGCCATCGGCCCATCCCAATAGGCGCGCCGACACACACACCGGGCACCGCACCGCCACGGGGGCGGTAAAATGCGGCCTCTATCCACGCTGCCGCCCCCCGCTCCGTGCCGCTTCCCGCCCCGCTCCTGCTGCCCCTCTTCGCCATGGCTGGCGCCACGCTCGATCGCCTGCTCGGCGAGCCCAAGCGCTGGCATCCGCTGGTCGGCTTCGGCCGCGTCGCCGAACGTATCGAGCGCGCGCTCAACCGCAAGCCCGGCAGCGGCAGCGAGGTCGCGGCCCGCATGCGCGGCCTGCTCGGCTGGAGCCTGCTGGTGCTGCCGCCGGTGGCGCTCGCCTTCCTGCTCTCCGGCCTGCCGCTCGGCTGGCTGCTGCACCCGCTGCTGCTGTGCTTCGCGCTTGGCGGCCGCGCGCTGGAGGAACATGGCGAGCGGGTCGCCGAAGATCTCGCGACCGGTAATCTCGCCGCCGCACGCGAGCACGTCGGCTGGATGGTCTCGCGCGATACGTCGGCGCTCGACGAGGAAGGCGTCGCCCGGGCCAGCGTCGAATCGCTCCTCGAAAACGGCAACGATGCCGTGTTCGGCGCGCTGTTCTGGTTCCTCATATTCGGCGGCCCCGGCGCGCTGCTCTTCCGGCTTGCCAACACGCTCGACGCGATGTGGGGCTACCGCAACGAGCGCTTCCTGAATTTTGGCGCTGCCGCCGCGCGCTTCGACGACCTGCTCAACTACCTGCCGGCGCGGCTCACCGCGCTGACCTACGCGCTGCTCGGCAACACCCGCCGCGCACTCGCCTGCTGGCGCGCGCAGGCGCCGCAATGGGACAGCCCCAACGCCGGCCCGGTGATGGCCGCCGGGGCCGGTGCGCTGCAGGTGGCGCTCGGCGGCTCGGCGGTCTATCACGGCCACCTCGAAGTGCGCCCGACGCTCGGCGAAGGACGCGCACCGCAGCGCGACGACATCCAGCGCGCGCTGACGCTGGTGCGTCGCGGGCTGCGGCTGTGGCTGATCGTGGCCATGCTCATCGGCATTCTCGCCGCCATTGCATTCACGGGGGCAGCGCGTGCTTGAACACGGCGGCCGCCTGCGCCTCGCCGCCGCGCAATGGAACATTCCGCTGGCCGACTGGCTCGACCTCTCCACCGGCATCAGCCCGCAGGGCTGGCCGGTGCCACCGCTGCCGGCCGACTGCTGGCGCCGCCTGCCGGAAGACAACGACGGGCTGGAAGAAACGGCCGCCGCCTACTACGGCAACGCCAACCTGCTGCCGCTGGCCGGCTCGCAGGCGGCGATCCAGTGCCTGCCCACGCTGCTGCCGCGTGCCGCGGTGGTCATGCCGGCACCGCTCTACGCCGAACACCCGCAGGCCTGGGAGCGTGCCGGCCACAAGGTGCGCCGGCTCGCCGGCGCCAACCTCGCGCGCGCGCTGATGGCGATGGCGCCGAACGTGCTGCTGTGCAACCCCAACAACCCGACCGGCCGCGCCTACCCGCGAGACGAGTTGCTCGACGCCGCAGCGCAACTGAAGAAGCGCGGCGGCACACTGGTCGTCGACGAAGCCTTCGCCGACGCCGATCCGGAGCATTGCGTCGCGCCCTACGCCGGCACGAAGGACGCGCCCAACCTGATCGTGCTGCGCTCGCTCGGCAAGTTCTTCGGGCTGGCCGGGGCGCGCGTCGGCTTCATCCTCGCGCGCCGCGAACTGCTCGCGCAGATGGTCGAAGTGCTCGGCCCGTGGGCCGTCAGCGGCCCGTCGCGAGTCGTTGCGCAGGGTGCGCTGGCCGATCGCGACTGGCAGGCTGCAGCACGCGTCCGGCTCGCCGCCGACAGCGAGCGCCTGCGCGCCCTGCTCGCGCCGCTTGGCGAGGTGCACAGCACGCCCCTGTTCTGCTGGCTGCCAACCGCGCAGGCGCAAAAGCTGCACGATTTCCTCGCCGCGCGCGGCATCCTCGTGCGCCTGTTCGCCGAGGAGACGAGCACGCCTGGCATCCGCCTCGGCCTACCCGGCAGCGAAGCCGAATGGCAGCGCCTCGCACAAGCCCTGCGCGAATGGTCACCCGCACCCGTCACCCCAGCGAAAGCCGGGGTCCAGATACAAGCCTGATTTCCCGCGCTTCCGCCTCAGCTGCCCACCGCCCCGGACCAACATGAAGACGAATAAACGCCATAACTGCCGCGCAACGCGGTTCTCCACCGCCCCCCTTCTCTTCGCCGCGAGCCTCGCCATCACTGCCGTTGAGACCCACGCGGAAGTAAGCGTCAAGGACGACATCGGCAACACGGTGAAACTCGCCCAGCCGGCGAAGCGCATCGTCAGCCTGGCGCCGCACATGACCGAGACGCTGTTTGCCGCCGGTGCCGGCGCTCAGATCGTCGGCACGGTGGACTACAGCGACTACCCGGAAGCAGCAAAGAAAATCCCGCGTGTCGGCGGCTACTCGCGTTTCGACATGGAGGCGGTGGCAGCGCTGAAGCCGGATCTGATCGTCGGCTGGCAGAGCGGCAACGCCGCCGCGCACCTCGAGAAGTTCCGCAGCCTCGGCTACACGATGTATATCTCGCAACCGAACCGCATCGAGGACGTCGCCAGCGAGATCGAACGCCTCGGCACGCTGGCCGGAACGAGCGCCACCGCCAATGCCGAAGCCAAGCGCTTCCGCGACAAGCTCGCCGCGCTGCGCGCGCAATACACGGGCAAGGCCACGGTGCGCACCTTCTACCAGATCTGGAAGCAGCCGCTGATGACGGTGGGCAAGAATCAGATCATTTCCGATGCCATCCGTCTGTGCGGCGGCGACAACGTCTTCGGCAAGCTGGAACAGATGGCGCCGACGGTGACCGTGGAGGCGGTGATCGCCGCCAACCCGGAAACGATCATCGCCAGCGGCATGGGCGACTCACGCCCGGAGTGGCTGGATGACTGGAAGAAGTGGACCAGCATCGAAGCGGTGAAGCACGACAACCTCTTCTTCGTGCCGCCGGAACTGATCCAGCGCCACACGCCGCGGCTGCTGGAGGGGACGGAGATTTTGTGCAAGCACCTGGAGACGGTGCGGGGGCGGCGGGGGAAGTAGGCTGGTGCGCTGCGCAACGGTCACGCGGGGAATTTCCGCCGCGTATGCACCACGTTGAGGACAACCAGCGTGTCGCCGATGACCTGCACGAAAACAATATAGGGCAGCTTATTGACCACCAGTTCGCGAGCGCCCGGCAACCTCTCGCTGGCGCGGATACGCTCGGGGAACGGTGCCAGTGCTTCGAGATCAAGCACGATGCGTCGCTGCACCGCAATCGCCGCGCGCGGCCCCGCTTCGCGGTGATACCAGGCGAGGATTTCCTCGAAGTCGTCGAGCGCCTCGTCGGTCCACAGAATCCGCATCTTCAGCCCGCTTTGCGCACGCGGGCTTCGAGCCGCTCCTTGAGCAGCGCCATCGCGTCGCCATGTTCATGCAGTTGCGTCGTTCCATCGGCGACGCGCACCATCGTTTTCGACACCTTGCCGAACAGCCACTCGTCGTAGCCGGATTCCGGGTCGATGAAGAACTCCGAGAACATTGTCTCGGCCGCATCCTCGACCGAGATCATGATGCCAACCGGCCGGTCGTTCTTGGTCACGACCACCGGTTCGCGGCGCGCGACATCGAGGAATTCGCCAAAGTGGTTCTTGGCGTCGCGAGCAGACATGATTTTCATGGGGGAGTCCTTTGTCGGGAGGGGGGGCAGTGCCCATTGTAGCTACAATGGACGCTTGGTGGCGTGTCAATTTTTGCTGACCCCTTTTCGCTGTGCAAGCACCTGGAGACGGTGCGGGGGCAGCGGGGGAAGTAGTCAGGAGACGGCTATCGACCCGTTGCTGCCCGTCGAGCTGCGGAGCAAGCAGACGCTCAACGTCGAGGTCATCGGCGCTGCGCGGCTGGTTGCGCAGGTCCGGTGGACCGTAAGGTTATGCATCTTCTTGATCTCCAGGCTTCAACTCAAATGGTCGAGCTGCTGCGTATGCCTTGAAGACGCTATCCGCGAACTGGTAGTAGCGCTCTCTGGTCTTTTTCAAGACCGCTCCATATTTGTCAGTTCCGAGTTGGCCGACATAGACGGATACGGTGCCTGACTCGATGCCAAGCTCTTTGCCAATACCCGCATAGAGTTCCGTTGTGTGGATTTCATTTTCGGCACGCTCTGCGAATCTTTTCAGGATGACTTCCCGCGTGAACGAGTGACCAATAGCAGTCTTGTAAGTTGTTTCTTGGATTGGAGCAGATCCTTTCAGTGCGATTTCGGACAGCGCTTCCTTGGCGATTTCCTCGGAGATAACAGATTTACCCTCTGCGATAGCACGCAACAGCGCATGCTTCCCAACCAAGTGAACGTAAAAGGGGTGTCCACGTGCAATCTTGATGATCCAGTTACGAGCCCCGGCATCGAAGGTTTGTTTCTTCTCTAACAGAGTCTCAGCGCGATCAAATATCTCTGAGAGTTCCTCGTCGCGCATTGGTTTTACATACACAGTGCCATCGGCCAGTTGCCGCGCAACGGATTCATGTTCGGTCACGAGGTCTTGTACGGTAGTGGCAACTCCAACGAGTGCAAAGGTAACGCCCTCGGGCCCGAGTGTTTTGAGCAATGAAGCAAGGCCTTCTCGGTTTTTTATACGGTCAAACTCGTCGATGATTATGAGAAGTCCATGCTTGGCCACTCCTGTCTTCACGACGGCGCGGCAGGCATTCGTAAAGACCGAAACGATGTCAGCCTCAATTTCTTGCGCTCTCTCTGTAATCGCATCGGTCTTCTTTCCACCAAGCTCGATTACCTTGACAGAAAACTTCGAGCCGATTTCACCCGATGATTTTTTCTCGACAACCTTAAACGGAACCCATGGTGCTAGAGCGTCTTCATCCGAAAGAAGACGGAGCATTAGCATTTCGATGTTCTTGATGGAGTCATCGCATGCGATATAGACGGGCACAAAATCAAGCGGCTCAAACGGCGGCTGCCTCAGTCTCGCAATCAATTCTTTGTCGTTTGTAGCTAGCTTGGCGAGTTGCCGAGCTAGGGAGGACTTTCCAACGCCCCGTTGCCCGTACAGGACTATCTGTGCTCCATGAGACTGGAGTGCTGTGGAAAGTGCCATCAGCTCATCGTCTCGGCCCGCGAATCTTTCAATCTCTTTAATCTCTTGCGCAGGAGTAAAGACGTTGATTGGTGAAATTTCACTCATAAATATCTCCGATACGTTTGCCGAGATGCATAACGTTCAAGTTCAGGCGCCTTGCGCGGCTTTATGCGCAAGGTCGCCTGCAACGCAGTGTTAGGGCTCTTTTCGCTCATCGCTTGAACTCAAGAAACTTTTCCAACCTGATAAAGCTATAGGGTGCGGAATCTTGGTCAGAAAACTGTTCGGAGCAAGAACGTTCGCTCACCAACTTTCCATCTTTCAGTATGTACATGCCAAATGAAGCTCCTTGTGGAGAATCGATGCTGAAAGATATGTATGTGTAACGACCATTCTTGAAGCTAATGCGATTTTCGAGCCCATCCGCGCTCATGCTTCTAAAGAACAGGCCTGTGGGATTTCTCCGAACAGTAGGGAATACCATTTCCACTTTTTCCGGAGTGCCAAATCGGTACTGAAGGTATCCACCCTTTTCGGGAATTTTCTTGGATGCGCAATACGATGCGACCTTGCCTTCAACGACACACGAATCGAAGTTAACCTCGTCTGCTTGACAAAGACTGGTGTGCGCGAACACATCGCTTGCGCACACTGCAAGAGGAATCCAGAGGAGAGGCGCTGCTCTTCGCATGAGAGCCCTAACGTGAATTGGATGGTAGCGGTACCTGCCAAGCTGGCACGGTGATGTATAAGCTGGACAAGGCTTCACCTTGGATGGCTCACCCGAACGGCCTTTTGGTCAAAATCGAGCGATTTTTCCGAGAATAGCTGGCAGTCATACGCGGCACCAAATGGATTCGATGCACATTTTGCCTGCGGAAATCGCGTTTGTCATTTGCGCGCGAGAGAGCGAACGGCTGCTATAGGACAAAACGTTCGACGTCCGCTTCGGGCCGAAAACGGCCAACCAAAGCCGATGTCTTTCGCATACTACCCCGCCAGCCACTTCTCCAGAAACTCCACACACACCCTTAACCGCCCCGACGTCGACAAGCGCGACGGATACACCGCCCATACGTCGACTTGCTGCGAATACTCCGGCAGCACGCGCACGAGATCGCCGCGCTCCAAACTCGCGCCGACATCCCAGATCGAGCGCAGGATGATGCCGTGGCCGTCGATGGCCCACTGGTGCACGATCTCGCCGTTGCTGGCCGAAAGCGGGCCGCCGACCTTCACCGTTTCCTCGCCCTGCGGCCCTTGCAGAGTCCAGCGGCCGAAATCCTGATAGCGCTCGCGGATGAGGATGCAGCGGTGCTGCGCGAGGTCGGCGAGGCGTTTCGGCTTGCCGTGTTTGCGCAGGTAGCCCGGCGCGGCACACAGCACGCGCTCGTTGGCGGCGAGACGGCGCGAGATCAGGTAGGGTTCGTGCGCTTCGCCGAAGCGGATGTCGAGGTGGAAGCCTTCCTCGATCAGGTCCACCGGCCGGTCGAGCAGTTCGAGCTGGATTTCGAGGCCGGGGTGGCGCCTGGCCAGCGCAGAGAGCGCCGGCGCCACGCGGTTGCGGCCGAAGCCGGCGCTGGTGCAGATGCGCAGGAGGCCGGCGGGTTCGGCGCGCGTCTGCGACACGGCGTCGGCCAGTTGGTCGACGTCGTCGAGGATGCGCTGCCCCCACTGGAGCACCGTCTCGCCCTGCTCGGTAAGTGCGACGCTGCGTGTCGTCCGGTGCAGTAGCGCCGCTTCCATGCTTGTTTCGAGGATGGCGATGCGCTTGCTGACGACGGCGTTGGAGAGCCCAAGTTCGCGCGCCGTGGCGGCGAAGCTGCGGTTGCGGGCGACGGCGCAGAACAGGCGCAGGTCGTCGAGTTGCGGTGCATTTTTCACGATTCGTGAATTATGTTGTGACGATACGGTGGATTCTAGTTCAATCCGTAACCGATATCCTGCCGGGCATGGATTTCTCGTTCGCTTCCTCGCTCCTCTCCTCGCTGCCCGCCCTTTCCCTGCTCGGGCCGCTGCTGCTGGGTGCGCTCCTCGGCGGCATCGGCGGCCTGCTCGGCATCGGCGGCGGCATCATCGCCATTCCGGTGCTGGCCATGGGTTTCGGCATGGAGCAGCAACTGGCGCAGGGCACGGCGCTGGTGATGATCACGCCGAACGTGCTGATCGCGTTCTGGCGCTACCGCCAGCGCCACCCCCTGCCGCTGCGCACGGCCGGCCTCCTCGGGCTGGCGACGCTGCTCGCCACCTGGCCGGCAGCGCGGCTGGCGGTACTGCTCGATTCGCACGTGCTGATGCTGTGCTTTGCCATGTTTCTCGTCGGGCTGGCATTGTGGTTCTTCCACGGCGCGCGGGCTGCGGCGCAGGCCGCCAGTACCGGCTGGCACGAGCGCTGGCTGCCGGGCGTCGGTGTTGTCGGCGGTTTCTTCGCCGGGATGTTCGGCGTCGGTTCCGGCATCGTCGCCGCGCCGCTCTTGACGCGCGGCTTCGGCAAACCACAGGCAGTGGCGCAGGGCCTCGCGCTGGCGCTGGTGGCGCCGGGCGCGGTGGTGGCACTCGCCACCTTCGCCGAGGCGAAGCAGGTAGCCTGGCAGACCGGCGCGCTGCTCGCCATCGGCGGCATGGCGACGGTTTCTTACGGCGTGGCGTGGGCACACCGGCTGCCGGAAAAGAAGCTGCGCCGGCTGTTCGCGGCGATGCTGCTGCTGACGGCGACGCTGATGATCCGGCAGGCCACGATGTGAGGCGGGGCACCGATGGCTGGCCTCGGCACGCCAAGTTTTTGGCGTAATTTGCATTACAAAAACATGAGCGCTCTTTTGACATGCGTTACAGCGCCGGAATAATCTGCTCTATTGGTGGCGGATTTTGCACGATCAGGAAGTTCGGCGCCTCCGCACACGGGCAGCACACGACCTACAATACCGCCTCTTCCCCTACCTCCACGCGCCGCCCGCCATGTCGCTCCGCTATCTCCCGCAACGCATCGTCTGCCTGACCACGGAAACCGTCGAGGTGCTCTATGCGCTCGGCGAGCAGGATCGCATCGTCGGCATTTCCGGCTACACCGTTTTCCCGAAGGAGGCGCGCAAGGAGAAGCCGAAGGTTTTCGCCTTCACCAGCGGCGACCTCCAGAAGATCCTCGCCGTCGCGCCCGACCTGGTGCTCACCTTCTCCAACCTGCAGGCCGAGATCAGCCGCGAGCTGATCGGCGCCGGCGTGCCGGTCTACGCCTTCAACCAGCGCAGCGTGGACGATATTCTGGCAATGATCGCCACCATCGGCCGGCTGGTTGGTGCCGAGGAAAAGGCGCTGGCGCTGGTGGCCGAACTGCAGGCGATCATCGACCGCGTGCGCGCCGAGGGCACGGCGCTGCCGAAGAAGCCGCGCGTCTATTTCGAGGAATGGGACGAGCCGCCGATCAGCGGCATCCGCTGGGTCTCCGAGATGATCGCCATCGCGGGCGGCGAGGATGTCTTCGCCGAGCGCGCGCTGTGCCAGTCGGCCAAGGAGCGCATCATTGCCGACCCGCTGGAAGTGGTGCGCCGCGCGCCGGACATCATCATCGGCTCATGGTGCGGCAAGCACTTTCGGCCGGAGCGCGTTGCCGCGCGCGCAGGCTGGGGCGGCGTGCCGGCGGTGGCCGGCGCGCAGATTCACGAGCTCAAGTCGGCCGTGATCCTGAACCCGGGGCCGGTGGCCATTCGCGAGGGGCTGCCGGCGATGGCGCAGCTGTTCCGCGCGTGGGCCAGCGGAACGACGTTTCAGTAATTCGGCACGTACTGCGCCGGCGCCAGCGCGATCGGAAACAGCGGCTTGGAAAGCAGCGCGCGGGCAGTGGCTTCGGTGACAGACACGCAGGCGCCGTACTGCGGGTCGCCGCCCTTGGCCTTGAAGCGCTGCACGGCGGTGACGACGCCGACCAGTTGCCCCTCATCGTTGAGCAACGGCCCGCCCGAAGAGCCGGGGCGGCAGTAGTTGTCGGAGAGCAGGAAGGTTTCGCCGCCCTTCTCGGCGCGCATGCGGAAGGCGCCTTCGGACCAGATGATGTCGGCCGAGCCGCCGGGGTGGCCCATCGCATGCACGGTGTCGCCCGCGCGCAGCGCGCTCGAACTGCCCCAGGCCACGGCGTCGCTGCCGGCACCGGGCGCGTAGAGCAGGCAGGCATCCTCGCCGTCGAGGCGCGCGTATTTTTCGACCTTGCTCATCTGCCGCGACATGCCGTTGATGACGACCAGCCCGTTGGTTGCGCCGCCAGCGAGCACGTGGCAATTGGTGAGGATGCGCTCCGGGCCGATCATCACGCCCGAGCCGGTGAGATTGCGCTGGCGCACGGTGAAGACGGACCACGCCAGATAGCGCGCATCGAACCCCGGCTGCTTGGCGCCGCGCGTTGGCCGCTCGGCGACCGGTGCTGCCGCGACGGCCGGTTCGTTGGCTGCGGCGGAGGCAGCAGGGGCGGCCGGCGCGGACATTGCATCGGACGGCCCTGCCGGCTGCGGATCGGCAGTGGCAACCGGGGCCGGCACCGGTTCCGCTGGCCGGGTGTCGGCCGCGGGCTGAGCGGAAGGTGACGCCACCTTCTTCGGCTTCGGCGCCGGCTTCGTCAGCACAAACCAGGCGATGGTGCCGCCCGCCGCCGCGAAAAGCACGAGCCAGTTGAAGAAGCGCGAGCGGCTGCGCGGACGCGCCGCCTCGTCATAGGTGAGCACGCTGGGCGGTGGTGCGCTGGCCGCTGCCTGCGCGCGCTGCAACTTGCGATCGTAGGCGGCGCGATGCTCCGGGTGGCGCAGCGTATCGTGCGCAACGCGCAGCAGCGAGAGCGCATCGGGCTGCCCCTGCAGGGCCTGTTCGCGCGCCTTGAAGGCGGCTTCGATGGTGGCCTCGTCGGCATCGGGCGCGACGCCAAGTGCGGCGTACAGCGTATTGGCGGCATTGCTCATCGGTGGAACGCTTTCCCTCGTTGGCGGGTCGGATGACGAGGGATTGTAAAATAGATGTCTGTTCCAGGAGGCTCCACATGATCCGCATTTTTGCCCTGCTTGCCGCCGCCCTCTTCGCGCTTTCCGCGCGCGCCGAGGTGATCGATATCGACAACGCCGAACTGGCCCGCCTCGCCGCCGCCGGCGTGCCGGTGATCGACATCCGCACCGCTGGCGAATGGAAGGAAACCGGCATCGTTGCCGGCAGCCGGCTGATCACGCTGTTCGACGAGCGCGGCCGTGCCGATGCGCCGGCCTGGGTGGATAAGGTGAAGGGCGTTGCGCGGCCCGAGCAGCCGGTGGTGCTGATCTGCCGCAGCGGCAACCGCACCAGGGCGGCCACCCAGCTGCTCACGCAGAACGGCTATACGAAGATCTACAACGTGAAGGACGGCATCCGCGCCTGGGCGAAGGAAGGGCGGCCGCTGACGCCGGCAGCCACCGCGATCGCCACCTGCCCGGGCAACGCCCCCTGCTGATGCAATGACAACGAAAAAGGAAAAATCCTACGAGCTGCGCCCGGGGCAATCGGTTGAACTGCTCAAGGAGCTGCACATCCTGACGCGCGACGGCGCCATGAATCAGGACAGCCGGCGCAAGCTCAAGCAGGTCTATCACCTGTTCAATTTCATCGAGCCGCTGCTGATCGAGGCGCAAAAGGCGCATCCGGACATTCATCTCGTCGACCACGGTGCCGGCAAGTCGTATCTCGGCTTCATTCTCTACGACCTGTTCTTCAAATCGCAGGCGCCGCAGTCCACCGTCTGGGGCATCGAAACCCGTGCCGAGCTGGTGGCACGCTCGCGCGAACTGGCGGCGCGCCTCGGTTTCCCGGGCATGAAATTCCTCGATCGTTCGGTGGCCGAGTCGATCGCCTGCAGCGAACTGCCGGCACGCATCGACATCGTCACCGCGCTGCACGCCTGCAACACCGCGACCGACGACGCCATCCGCTTCGCCCTTGCGCGGCGCGCCGGCGCCATCGTTCTCGTGCCCTGCTGCCAGGCCGAGGTGGCGGCCACGCTGCGCAAGCACAAGGCGCAGGCGCTCGCCTCGCCGCTTGCCGAAGTATGGCGCCACCCGCTGCACACCCGTGAGTTCGGCAGCCACCTGACCAACGTGCTGCGCTGCCTGCGTCTGCAGGCACACGGCTACGACGTGACGGTAACCGAACTCACCGGCTGGGAACACTCGCTCAAGAACGAACTGATCATCGCTGTGGACCGGCAACTGCCCACGCGCAAGCCGGCGGAACGCCTCGCCGAACTGCTCACTACCTTCGGGCTGGAAGAACTGCAGGAGCGCTTCGCCTGAACCGGGCGGCGGGCGTATGATGGCCGCATCGCCATTCGCGCCCGCCAACCATGACCGACAGGGACAAGCGTTTCGAGTACCGCCTCCGCCTCGCCGACGGCAGCCGCTGCGCCATCACCATCGTCATCGATGCCACATCGCTGCTCTGCCGCGAGCCGGCGCCGGCCGCACACGACTGGACGGCGCTCGACTGCCATCGCTGCCCGCACTGTCCGCTCGATGGCACCAGCGATACCCTGTGCCCGCTTGCCGCACGGCTCGGCCCGGTGGTTGAAATCCTCGGACCGGTGCTATCGCATCAAACCGTTGACGCCGAGGTCGAGGCCGACGGGCGCACCGTCACGGCAAACACCTCCGCGCAGGCCGTCGCCAGTTCGATCATCGGCCTCATCTCCGCCACCAGCGGCTGCCCGCACACCGACTTCCTGCGCCCCCTCGCCTGGTTCCACCAGCCGTTCGCGAGCGAGCAGGAGACCGTCTTCCGCTCCGTTTCTGCGTGGTTGCTCAAACAGTATTTCCGCCGCCAGGACGGCGGCACACCAGACTGGGATCTGAACGAACTGTGCGACCGCTACACCGCGCTGCACACCATCAACGTGCACCTGGCAAAGCGACTACGCCAGGCCAGCACACACGACGCCACGGTAAACGCCATCGTGCGCCTCGACATGTTCACCAAGGCAGTTCCGGAAGAGGTGGGCGAGATTCTTGGCAGCGTGAGGGCTTGCTTGCGCTAGGGGGTGAAGCTTATGAAGCGGGGGCTTCAGTCCGGTGCAGCTTGAACATTGTCGCAAAAATACGACACGCAGACCCACAACAAAGCTTGGAAAAAGTGCCCACCGGGGTGGAGAGACAACCCCGGTGCGAAGGGCAGCGGTCAGGGCCGACCGCCGGCGCAGCCCTCCTGAAGGCAACACATACGCTCATTGTTGTTTTTGCCATACTAGCGGCAGACATCCTGTGATTTTTGGGGCGATGCTACTCAAACGGCGATAAAAACACAATCTTTGTTAATTATTTAAAACAAAGCATGTGCTTGTAACATAAAACAAAATCGAGAATTAAGTCTCGATTGCTGAATCACTTTCAGTGGTAAGCTTGCGGACGCGCGCTTAAAAACGGTGGCAAATCAACCATGAGCTCAGTTATTCATCTCGACAGTCAGGACGACAAGGGCCTGCGCCAGAAGGCATTCCGCAAGCAGTTCGCGGACAATCTGAATGCGGCGCTCGATCGTCGCGGCGCCATTCCCGCAGGCTATGGTCGCGTGACGGCGGTGGCCGAATTGTTCGGTGTCAGCCAGAACACGGCGGCGAACTGGCTGCGCGGCGAAGGGGTGCCCGAGCTGGCGCGCCTGCCGGAGATCGCGGAAACGCTGAACACCACCGTCGAGCAGCTGGTGGTCGGTTCGCGCGGCACCGGCGCCCATGCCATCGACGAAAGCTACACCGTCGTCGATATCCACGGCGGTAGCGAGGAAGAGGCGCACGCACTGTATCTGCTGCCGGAAGCCCTGCGCGAGCTGGGCCTGCCGCGCGGCGTGACGGCCATGAAGGTTTCGGCCGACGACATGGACCCGTACCTGCGCCCGGGCGACGTGGTGTTCTACGATCCGCGCGTCAATCGCGTGCACGCCAATGGTGTGTATGTGCTGCGCATCCACGGGGCACTGATGGTGCGTCGCATTCAGCGCGGCACCGTCGAGGGCCTGCGCCTGATCTGCGACAACGAGCGCTTCGGCAACGAGACGCTCACGGACGCGGCAATGGAAGCCAGCCGCATCGAAGTCGTCGGATACGTGGTCGGGCGCCTGCTGGTCGGGCGCTGAGCGTTGAGCGCGGCCGCCCGGCCGGCGCTGCTTTACCTGCACGGTTTTCGTTCTTCGCCGCAATCGTGGAAGGCGCGCCTGCTCGACGCCGCCATGGCGGCCCGCGGCTGCGCCGACCGCTTCCACTGCCCCCTCCTCTCGCACGACCCCGCTGCCGCCATCGCACAGGCGGAGGCCATTCTCGCCCGTGAGGGCCCGTGCACGCTGGTTGGCAGCTCGCTGGGCGGCTATTACGCCACCTGGCTCGCGGAGAAGCATGGCCTGCGTGCAGTGCTGATCAATCCGGCGGTGGTGGCGCCACTGTCGCTGGAAAGCTACATTGGCCAGCAGACCAATCTGTACAGTGGAGAATCCTTCGAATTCACGGCGGTCCACGTGGCGGCCTTGCGGCGACTGGAACTACCGACGATCACACCGCGGCTTTATTGGTTGCTGGCGGAAGAGGGCGACGAGGTGCTCGATTTCCGGGAGGCCGCGGAACGCTACGCCGGTGCCCGGCAGACGGTGTTGCCGGGCGGCGACCACAGCTTCACGCGATTTCCCGATTTCATCCCGCAAATCATTGAATTCGCCGGGTTATAATCGGCCGGATGTTTGTACTGTTCGAAGAAGACGGCGCCTTCAAGACGGGGGCTATCCTGACCGACAACGATGCGTCGTTGCAGGTCGAGACGGCATCCGGCAAGCGCGCCAAGATCAAGGCAGCCACTGTGCTGCTGCGATTCGAGAAACCCGCCGCGAGCGCGCTGCTGGACGCAGCCGAGCCGCTGGCCGAAGGCATTGAAGCAGAATTCCTGTGGGAGTGTGCAAGCGATGGCGAGTTTTCTTTTCTTGATTTTGCCCGTGACTACTACGGACACGAAGCCGCTCCGGTCGAGGCGACTGCGGTCCTGCTTGCCCTACATTCAGCACCCATCTACTTCCATCGCAAGGGTAAAGGCCGCTTCAAGAAAGCCCCTGCCGACATTCTGGCAGCCGCTCTGGCCGGTCTTGAAAAGAAACGTCAGCAAGCGCTCGCCATCGAGCGCATGGTCGAATCGCTGAAGGCAGGCACATTGCCGCCCGAGTTCCCGCCGCTCTTGCGCGAACTGCTCTACAAGCCCGATCGCAACAAGCTGGAAACCAAGGCACTGGAAACCGCCTGTGCCGATACCGGCCTCTCGGCGGCGCATCTGCTGGCGAAATGCGGGGCGATCCGCTCGGCGCACGACTATCATTTCCAGCGTTTTCTGTGCGAGTTCTTCCCGCGCGGCACCGGCTTTCCTGACTGCGCGATTCCCGAACCGACGGCAGCGCTGCCGCGCGCCGACATCGCCGCTTTCTCGATCGACGACGCGGCCACCACCGAGATCGATGATGCCTTTTCGGTGCAGGCACTGCCGGGCATCGGCTGGCGCGTCGGCATCCACATCGCAGCGCCGGGGCTCGGCATCGTGCCGGGGTCACCGCTCGATGCGGTGGCGCGCGAGCGGCTTTCCACCGTTTACATGCCGGGCAACAAGATCACCATGCTGCCCGATGCGCTGGTGGAGCGCTACACGCTGTCGGCCGGGCGCGACTGCCCGGCAGTGTCGCTCTATCTGACGGTGACGCCGGAACTGGACATCGCCGGCCATGAATCGCGGCTGGAGATCGTGCCGGTGGTCGCGAACCTGCGCCACCACGAAATCGAGCCGCTGTTCAATGAGGAAACGCTGGCCGGTACGCTGGGCGAGTTCCCCTTCCGCGACGAGCTGAAGCTGCTCTGGCAGCTCGCCTGTGCCTGCGAAGGTCGGCGCGGCAAGCCCTCTGCAGTGCAAGGCATCAATGATTACAGCTTCGCGATCGAGGGCGACACGGCCGAGCCGACGAGCTGCCGCGTGACGATCGCTGAACGCAAGCGCGGCAGCCCGCTCGACAAGCTGGTCGCCGAGCTGATGATCGTGGCCAACAGCACTTGGGGCGGCCTGCTCGCCGAAAAGGGTATCGCCGCCATCTACCGCGCGCAGACCGCAGGCAAGGTGCGCATGACCACTTCGCCGCAGCCGCACGAAGGGCTGGGTGTGGCGCAGTACGCGTGGTCTTCGTCGCCGCTGCGCCGTTACGTCGACCTGATCAACCAGTGGCAGCTGATTGCGCATCTGCGCGATCTGACGCCGCATTTCGGCGGCAAGGGCAAGACCAGCAACGACGTGCTGTTTGCGGCGATGCGCGATTTCGATCTTACCTACGCCGCCTATGCCGAGTTCCAGCGCGGCATGGAACGCTACTGGTGCCTGCGCTGGCTGCAGCAGGAAGGTCTCACCGAGATCGAGGCAACAGTGCGCCGGGAAAGCCTGGTCAAGCTCGACCATCTGCCCATGTTGCTGCGCGTGCCCTCGTTGCCCGAACTGCTGCCAGGGCAACGCGTGCGCCTCAGCATCGAGGGCATGGATGAGCTGACGCTCGATCTCGCCTGCCGGCATGCGGCGACGCTGGCCATTGCCGACACTGCGGCCGACACTGCGGCCGCCGATGAGGAAACCGAGGCGGTGGACTGATGGCGACCATGGCGCTGGCGATGCCCACTACCCCCGGCGCGTCGAGCCGTGGGCTGTGGCTGGCCATCGGCGCCTCGATCCTGTTGCATGGCGCCTTGTTACTGATCAACTTCAGCTTTCCCGATGCCAGCCGGATGGTGAAGGAGCGGGCGCTGGAGATCGTGCTGGTCAACAGCAAGTCGGCGCGCCGCCCCTCCGATGCCCAGGTACTGGCACAAACCCGTCTCGATGGCGGCGGCAATGTGGACGAAAACCGGCGCGCAAAAACGCCGTTGCCGCCTTCGGCGCACCAGCAGACCGGTGCCGATCTCGATCAGAAGCAGCGCCGCGTGCAGGAACTGGAGGCGCAGCAGCAGAAGCTGCTGGCGCACTCGAAGAGCAAGACCCGGACAACCTCGGCCGATCAGCGCGAAGCACAGCCGGAGCCAGCCCCCAATGTTTCCGGGCGCGAACTCGCTTCGTCGGCGCTGGCGATGGCGCGCTGGGAGGCGGAGATCGCCAAGAGCGTGGACGAATACAACAAGCGGCCGCGCAAGAAGAACATCGGCGTGCGCGCCGACGAATACCGCTTCGCCCAGTACGTTGAGGATTGGCGCATCAAGGTGGAGCGCGTCGGTACGCTGAACTATCCCGAGGCCGCCAAGGGCAAGGTCTACGGCAGCCTGGTGCTGTCGGTGAGCATTCTCGCCGACGGCAGCGTGCAGAAGATCGAGGTCAATCGCAGCTCCGGACATCGTGTGCTCGACGACGCGGCACGGCGCATCGTGCAGATGGCATCGCCCTACGCGGCCTTTCCCGCGGACATCAGGCGCGATACGGACATCATCGAGATTACCCGGACGTGGACCTTCACGCGCAGCGACGCGCTGCAGACCCACTGAACAACACCGCGAATGGCTGACCGCTACTGCGTTTTCGGCAACCCCATCGGGCACAGCAAGTCGCCTGCGATTCATACCCGCTTTGCGCAGCTGACCGGCGAGGACATCGTCTATGAGGCACGGCTGGCGCCACTCGACGGCTTTGCGGCGGCGGTACGCGACTTCATCGCCGAGGGCGGGCGCGGCGCCAACGTGACAGTGCCCTTCAAGGAAGAGGCGTTTCGCCTCTGCGACCGGCTGACGCCGCGCGCGCAACTCGCCGGTGCAGTGAATACGCTGAGTTTCGATGACAAAGGCGTCTTGGGTGACAACACTGATGGGGCCGGTCTCGTCCGCGATCTGCTCGACAACCTGCAGGCCGCCCTGACGGACCGCCGTATCCTGCTGCTCGGCGCTGGCGGCGCGGCACGCGGTGCGCTCGGCCCGCTGCTCGCCGAGCAGCCGGCGCAGATCGTGATCGCGAATCGCACAGCGGCCAAGGCCGAAGCGCTGGCCGGGCATTTTGCTTCGCTGGGTGCGGTCGGGGCTTGCGGCTATGCGGCGCTTGCGGGGCGCGGCTTCGATGTCGTAATCAATGCGACTTCGGCCAGCCTGGGCGGCGACGTGCCGCCGCTGCCGCCCGGCGTGTTTGCAAGCGGTGCGCTGGCCTACGACATGATGTACGGCAAGGGCGACACCCCGTTCCTCGCGCTGGCGCGGGCGCAGGGCGTTGCGCGTCTTTCCGATGGCCTCGGCATGCTGGTCGGACAGGCGGCCGAGGCCTTCTTCGTCTGGCGCGGCCTGCGGCCGCCGACGCAAACGGTGCTGGCGGCACTGCGCATATCGTGAAACAGGCGGCACACTGGCTGCGTCGCATTGTCCTGACGCTGCTCGCCCTGCTGGCGGCCTACCTGCTGTGGCTGCTCGGCTGGGTGAGCTACTGGCGGCACTTTGATCCGGACATGACCAGTTTCATGGAGATCCGCCTCGATGCACTGCGCGAGAAGCGGCTCGAAGCTCAGCTGAAGAAGCAATGGTTGCCGTATACGCACATTTCGCCGCATCTCAAGCGCGCACTTGTTGCCGCCGAGGACGGAAAGTTCATGCAGCACTACGGCTTCGACTGGGACGGCATCCAGAAGGCGATGGAGAAGAACGAGAAGAAGGGCCGCGCGGTCGCTGGCGGCTCGACCATCACGCAGCAGCTGGCGAAGAATCTTTTTCTTTCGCCGGAACGCTCGTTGCTGAGGAAGGGCGAGGAGGCCGTGATCACGCTGATGATCGAGGCGACCTGGGACAAGCGCCGCATCCTTGAGGTCTATCTGAACGTGATCGAGTGGGGCAACGGCGTTTTCGGCGCCGAGGCGGCCGCGCGGCATTACTACAACATCCCGGCCAGCCAGCTTTCCGCCGAGCAGGCCGCGCGACTTGCGGCGATGGTGCCGAGCCCGCGCTTCTACGACCGCAACCGGAACACGCCAGGACTCGCCAGAAAGAGCGACGTGATCCTGTCACGCATGCCGTCGGCGCGGATTCCGTGACAATGCCGCTGTTGGCTGGTAGCCACAATCGCGGCAAATCGTTGTACACTCCGCGCCATCTCATTTCCGGAGTCATCCCCATGGACAGTTGCCCATGTAGCAACTCGCCGGCCCTGGCCGGCACCATGGCAGGATAACGGCTTTTCGCCACCATCCTGCCCCCTGAAAGCAGGATGGTGCGCCTTCGGAAACACCCCCTTCCCCCGAGCGACCATTCAGTGTGACCTGCGGATGCCTGGCGTCCGCATTCGCGGCGTGTCGATGACATGCCGGCTGGAGCATGGATGAACGACAAGCTCGAACACGCCGACGCCGAAGAACTGCAGGCTCATCTGGAAGAGGTGCAGGAACTTCTGGCAAAGCACCGTCTGGTGGAAGGCCTCGTGCACCGCCAGGAAATGCCGCGCCACGATCTGGTCGAGGATCTGGTGCATAAGCAGCATCTTGGGCAGATGCACGCACGGCTGGACAAGATGCACCCGGCCGACATCGCCTACATTCTGGAGGCCTTGCCGCCGGACGATCGTCTTGTCGTCTGGGATCTGGTACGCGCCGAGCGTGACGGCGAAATCCTGCTCGAAGTTTCCGACGCTGTTCGCGAATCGCTGATCGAATCGATGGCGCCGGCCGAACTGCGCGCCGCCGCCGAAAGCCTGGACACCGACGAACTGGCCGACCTCGCACCCGACCTGCCGCAGGAGGTGATCGAGGATGTCTTCCGTTCGCTGTCGGCGGAAGAACGCGAGCAATTGCGCGCGGCGATGTCCTACCCCGAGGATACGGTCGGCGCGATCATGGACTTTGACATGGTCACGGTGCGCGAGGACGTGACGCTGGAAGTGGTGCTCCGCTACCTGCGCCGCTTCGACGAACTGCCCGACCATACCGACCAGCTCTTCGTCGTTGACCGCGACGATCGCCTGCTGGGCGTGCTGCCCCTGAACGTGCTGTTGGTCAACGACCCCGAGGTCGAGGTCGGTACGCTGATGCAGACCGAGTGCGCCGAACTGCAACCCGACGACTTTGCGGACGAGGCGGCGCAGGCCTTCGAACGTTACGACCTTGTTTCGGCGCCGGTGGTGGACCCGGAGCACAAGCTGGTCGGGCGCGTCACCGTCAATGCGGTGGTCGACCTGATCCGCGAAGAAGCCGAAAGCGAACAACTGGCGCAGGCCGGCCTGCGTGAAGAGGAGGACATCTTTGCGCCGGTGATCGACTCGGTGAAGAACCGCTGGGCGTGGCTGGCCGTCAACCTCGTTACCGCCTTCGTCGCGTCGCGCGTGATCGGCGCATTCGAGGGCTCGATCGAGAAGCTGGTGGCGCTCGCTGCGCTGATGCCGATTGTCGCCGGTATCGGCGGCAACTCGGGCAATCAGACAATCACGATGATCGTGCGCGCCATCGCCATGGGCCAGGTACAGCCCGATGCGCTGAACCGGCTGCTGAAGAAGGAACTCGGCGTCGCGCTGATCAACGGCGTGCTCTGGGGCGGTCTGCTCGGCATGGTCTCGTGGTGGCTCTACGGCAGCGCCCAGCTCGGGCTGGTGATGACGGCAGCGATGACGCTGAACCTGCTGCTCGCAGCCCTTGCCGGCGTCGCCATCCCGATCATGCGCCTGAAACTGGGCGGCGATCCGGCCATCGGCGGCTCGGTGATGATCACCGCGCTCACCGACTCGGGCGGCTTCCTGATCTTCCTCGGACTGGCAACGTTGTTCCTTCTTTAACTACCGCTGCGCAAACCAGGCGTCGGCCGCCGCGATCGTCGCGTCTATATCGGCTTCACTGTGCGCCGCCGAGACGAAACCGGCCTCGAAGGCCGACGGCGCGAAGTAGTGGCCGGCATCTAGCATGGCGTGGAAGAAGCGGTTGAAGGCATCCTTGTCGCATGCCATCACCTCGGCGTAGGTGGCCGGACAGGCCTTGGCGAAGTAGAGGCCGAACATGCCACCGACCGACTGGGCGACGAAATCGACGCCACGCTTCTTCGCGGCCGCGGTCAGGCCGTCGGTCAGGCGCAAGGTCTTCTTCGTCAGCGCTTCATAGAAGCCGGGCTGACGAATCAGCTTCAGCGTCGCGAGGCCGGCGGCCACCGCCACCGGGTTGCCCGAGAGGGTACCGGCCTGATAGACCGGGCCGAGCGGGGCGATCTTTTCCATGATCTCGCGCTTGCCGCCGAAAGCGCCGACCGGCATGCCGCCACCGATCACCTTGCCCAGCGTCGTCATGTCCGGCGTGATGCCGTAGTAGCCCTGCGCACACTGTGGGCCGACGCGGAAGCCGGTCATCACTTCGTCGAAGATCAGCACGGCACCGTACTGCGTGCACAGCTCGCGCATGGCCTTGAGGAATTCCGGCGTCGGCGCGATCAGGTTCATGTTGCCGACCACCGGCTCGACGATCACCGCAGCGATGCGGTCCGGATGCCTGGCAAACGCCTCGGCCAGTTGTTGCGGATTGTTGTAGTCGAGCACCATCGTGTGCTGCGCGAGGTCGGCCGGCACGCCGCCCGAGGACGGGTTGCCGAAGGTCAGCAGGCCGGAGCCCGCCTTCACCAGCAGCGAATCCGAATGGCCGTGGTAGCAACCCTCGAACTTGATCAGCACGTCGCGGCCGGTATAACCGCGGGCGAGGCGGATGGCGCTCATCGTCGCCTCGGTGCCGGAGGAAACCAGGCGCACCATCTCCATGCTCGGCAGCAGCTCGCAGAGCAGATCGGCGATTTCGATCTCGGCTTCGGTCGGGGCGCCGAAGGAAAGGCCGCGCGCAGCCGATTCCTGCACCGCCTTGACGACGTCCGGATGCGCATGGCCGAGGATCAGCGGCCCCCACGAGCCGACGTAGTCGGTATAGCGCTTGCCGTCGGCATCCCACACGTGCGGGCCCTTGCCTTCCCGGAAGAAGCAGGGGGCGCCGCCGACCGAGCGGAAGGCGCGCACCGGCGAGTTGACGCCGCCGGGAATGTGCCGCTGGGCGGCTTCAAAGAGTTGCTGGTTGCGAGAGGTCATGCGGGTTGCTCCTCGAACAATCGTTGGTAGTCGGCAGCGCGCCGGACGATATCCGGCGCGCCAAAAAGATCGGTGATGACGGCGAGCATGCCGGCGCCGGCCGCGATGATGTGCGGTGCCGCGGCCAGCGTGATGCCGCCGATGGCGCACGCCGGCACGGTGGATTCGGCACGCCAGCGGGAAAAGAGATCGAGCGGTGCCCGCACTGCCTGCGGCTTGGTCGGCGACGGGCAGACGGCGCCGAAGGCGACGTAATCGGCGCCGGCGGCCACTGCGGCACGGGCGCGTTCTGGATCGGCGTAGCACGAGGCGCCAAGCAGCATGCCGGCGGGCAGCGCCCGGCGCGCGGCGGCGAGATCGCCATCGTCGGCGCCGAGGTGCACGCCGTCGGCAGCGATGGCGACGGCGAGTGCCACGTCGTCATTGACGATCAGGCAGGCATCGAATTCACTGCAGCGCTGGCGCAACGCCATCGCCAGTCGCTGCCGACGCGCGGCATCGGCAGTCTTGTCGCGGTACTGCAGCAGGCGCACGCCGCCTTCCAGCGCTGCGCGCACTGCGTTCAGCAGCTGCGGTTCATCCGCGTCGTCCGGCGTGACTGCGTAGAGCCCGCGCAGGCGCTCACGAGGCGGCATCGTCGTTGTCTTCCTCACCGGCACCGGCACGGGCCCAGAAAAACCGATCGGGCAGGAACTGCCCCATGCCGGGACGGAAGCCGGCAGCCAGCGCCTGCCAGGTGTATTCCTGCGCATCGCGCACGGCGTCGGCGACGTCGAGGCCATTCGCCAGATTGGCCGCGATCGCCGAGGCGAGGGTGCACCCCGACCCGTGATAGCTGCCCGGCAGGCGATCCCAGCGATCGCTGCGAATCTGCCCGTTCTCGCCATGCAGCGTGTTGATCACCTTGGCAGTGTTCTCGTGCGTGCCGGTCACCAGCACGTACTCGCAGCCCTCGGCGATCAGTCGTTGCGCACAGATGGCAAGGTCGGGGGACTCCTCGTCGTCATCCTCCTCGGCAAGCCGGCGGGCTTCCATGCTGTTTGGTGTCAGCACCGTGGTCTGCGGCAACAGCATTTCGCGCATGGCGACCAGCACTTCGTCGTTGGCGAGTTCATCGCCGCGCCCGGAGGCGAGCACCGGGTCGAACACCAGTGGTATGTCAGGATAGTCGGAGACGATCTCGGCGATGATCGAAACATTTTCGACGCTGCCGACGAGGCCGATCTTGAACGCCGCGACCGGCATATCCTCTAGGACGGCCCGCGCCTGATCCTCGACCCAATCGGCGTCGATCGGCAGCACGGCCTCGACGCCCAGCGTGTCCTGCACCGTCACTGCCGTGATCACCGAGAGCGGGTGACAGCCCATCGACGACAGGGTCATGATGTCGGCCTGGATGCCGGCGCCACCAGAGGGATCGCTGGCTGCAAAGACGAGCACGATCGGTGGGGCAGCCTGGACGGCAGGCGATTTCTGGGGAACGATCTGGTTCATGCGTGAGGTCGGCGAGACGCCGTGGAATCCTGATTCCGAAGGGTGTGGAAGCGGATTCTAACCGATCCGCCACGGACGCCGGCGGGACTCCGAAACGTACACTGCAGTGCAGCAACGCATCTCTGGCTATGCTTAATGGTCGCAATTCCTATGAGTTACGGTATAGTTAGCGCGTATAAAGGGCTGGTGCCGGCCCGGAAGCATTCATAAGCGACATTTAAACGCCGGCGACATGGAGGAAGGAATTGGCTGAAGCTGCTAACTTGCGCGGCGTCAAGGTCATGGTGATTGACGACAGCAACACCATTCGGCGTAGTGCAGAGATCTTTCTGGTGCAGGCGGGCTGTCAGGTGCTGCTCGCCGAGGACGGCTTCGACGCCCTGGCCAAGATTGCCGATCACCAGCCCGACATCATCTTCTGCGACATCATGATGCCGCGCCTCGATGGCTACCAGACTTGCGCGCTGATCAAGAAGAATACGCGCTTCCGTCTGACGCCCGTCATCATGCTTTCTTCCAAGGATGGCCTGTTCGATCGCGCCCGCGGTCGCATGGTCGGTTCCGATCAGTACCTCACCAAGCCTTTCACCAAGGACAGCCTGTTGCAGGCGGTCGCGAGCTTCGCGCCGCAACAGGTTCAATAAGCAACTCGCATCACGGATATCACGGAGTACAGCATGCCCGTCAAAAAAATACTCGTTGTAGACGACTCGCCGACCGAACGTCATTTCATGGTCGACCTGCTTACCAAGAACGGCTACCAGGTCGTCACGGCAGAGAGCGGTGAAGAAGGGGTCAGCAAAGCCAAGGCCGAGAAGCCCGACCTGATCATCATGGACGTCGTGATGCCGGGTCTGAACGGCTATCAAGCCACGCGGACACTGACCCGCGACGAAGAGACCAAGAACATCCCGGTCCTGATGTGCACCTCCAAGGGGCAGGAAACCGACAAGATCTGGGGCCTGCGCCAGGGCGCACAGGATTATCTGGTGAAGCCGGTCAATCCAGAAGAGTTGCTCGGCAAGATCGCCGCGCTCTGATCATTCGCTAGCGCATGGCCAAGAAGATCAGTCTCAGGGAGTTTCAGGAGCACCTGGCGGCCCGCCTCACCAGCGCGGCACAGGGCAAGGCTTCTCCCGCGTTGCTCGGCGTGCAGGCCGGTAGCGATTACTGGCTGCTCAACCTCTCGGAAGCGGGCGAAATCGTGCCGCTTCCACCGCTGACGCCGGTCCCGCTGACCCGACCCTGGTTCTCGGGGATCGCGAACATTCGCGGCAACCTGTACTCGGTTGCGGATTTTTCGGCGCTGCGCGGGGGCGATCCCACGCCGCTGAATGCCGCGTCCCGCCTGCTTCTGATCGGAGCCCGCCACGGCAGCAATGCGGCTCTGCTGGTCAACCGCATGCTGGGCCTCAAGAATCCGGATCAATTTTCCGACGTTGCAGCGCCGGCGGAAAACAATCAATGGGAAATGGGGCGTGTCGTCGATGGTGACGGCCGCGAGTGGAAAAGACTGGATGTCCGCGCGCTGCTGGCTGATCCCGTATTCATGGAAATCGGCGCCTGAGGTGCCGATCCGGAATCTGCACAGCATCAATAAATAACCGCACAGAAACACGGAGACTCGATTCATGGCGTTCAACTTCAAACTGCCCGGCCTCGGCGGAAAACAATCGCAGGAGGATGCGACCATCTCGGCGCCTACCGTCATGGAAGGCGGCGGCACAACGAAGAAGGCCGGTGCGAGCATCGGCTTCCTGAATCAGTACTCGGTCAACAAGCAGCTGCAGATTCTTGGCGGCGCGCTGGGTCTGGTGATCGTGCTGCTCGCGGCACTGATTTTCCAGGACAACCGCGAATCGAGCTACGGCACGGCCTACGTGGCGGCCTCCGGCGAAATGCGAATGCTCTCGCAGCGACTGGCCAAGGCCTCCAGCCTCGCACTGCAGGGCAACCAGGTTGCCTTCAAGCAGCTGAAGGACTCGCGTGACCGTTTCTCGCAGCTGATCGAGCGCCTGACCAGCGGCGGCCAGATTGGCGAGACCAACGTGCCTCCGTCGCCGGACAGCGTCCAGGAGCAGTTGAAGTCGCTGACCGACGAGTGGAACAAGACGGAACGGAACGCCGGCCAGTTGCTGGAGATGGAGAAGAACCTGGTTTCGCTGGGCAAGGACGTTGCCACCATCAACGAAAAGAACCCGCAGATGCTGGAGCTCTCCGAGCAGGTCGCCGCGCTGAAACTGCAGGTCGGCGCCGGCACCCGCGAGATCGTTGCCGCCAACCAGCTCGTCATGCTGACGCAGCGGGTCGCGAAGAACGCTTCCGCGCTGCTCGTCGGCGATGCAATCGACCCGGAAGTCGCCTTCCTGCTTGGCAAGGACACCAACACCTTCCGCGACCTGCTCGCTGCACTGACCAAGGGTAGCGAGACGCTGCGCATCGCCGCGACGACCGATGCGGATTCCAGGCAGAAACTCAGCGAACTGGAAGCAACGTTCAAGGAATACCAGACTGCGGTCGGCGGCATCCTCGGTTCGATGCAGCGACTGGTGCTCGCAAAACAGGCTGGCGCCAATATCTTCCGCGATTCGGAAGGCCTGCTCGCCGCGACCGACAAGCTGGCCGATGGCTACCAGAGCGCGCTCGCCGAACGTGCCGGCTACGTCACGCTGCTGATCGTGCTCGGAGCGCTCGCACTGGCCATTCTCGGCCTGATGGCCAAGGTCTACCTCGACGACTCGGCGCGCCGTACCCGCGAGGCGGAAGAGAGCCGGCAGGAAACCGAACGCGTTAACCGGACCAACCAGGACGCCATTCTGCGGCTGATGAACGAACTCGGCGACCTTGCCGACGGTGATCTGACCGTGACGGCGACCGTGTCGGAAGACATCACGGGCGCCATTGCCGACTCGATCAACTACACGATTGAAGAACTGCGCGTGCTGGTCGGACGTATCAACGACGCGGCAGGTCGCGTGACCTCCGCCACCGAGATCGCCCAGCAGACTTCCGCCGAACTGCTCGCCGCTGCGGAAAAGCAGTCACAGGAAATTCAGGATGCCGGCCGCTCGGCGCTGGACATGGCGCGCTCGATGACCCAGGTGTCGAGCAACGCCAACCAGTCAGCGCAGGTTGCGCGCCAGTCGCTGGCCGCTGCCGAGAAGGGCGCGACCGCCGTGCAGGACTCGATCAAGGGCATGAACGAAATTCGTGAGCAGATCCAGGAAACCTCGAAGCGGATCAAGCGCCTCGGCGAAAGCTCGCAGGAGATCGGCGAAATCGTGGAACTGATCTCGGACATTACCGAACAGACCAACGTGCTCGCGCTGAACGCTGCCATCCAGGCGGCCTCCGCCGGTGACGCGGGTCGCGGCTTCACGGTGGTTGCCGAGGAAGTGCAGCGCCTCGCCGAACGTTCCGCGGAAGCCACGAAGCAGATCGCGGCGATCGTGAAGACCATTCAGACCGATACGCAGGATGCCGTCTCGGCCATGGAACAATCGACCCAGGGTGTGGTTGAAGGAGCAAAGCTCTCCGATGCTGCCGGCCAGGCGCTGGCCGAGATCGGCAACGTGTCGCAAATGCTTGCCGGCCTCATCGAGAACATTTCCACCGACACGCAGCAGACGGCGCAATCGGCGACCGGTGTCGCCAGCAAGATGCAGGACATTCTGCGCGTCACCGAACAGGCGACTGCCGGTACGCAACGCACTGCCGAGGCCGTCGGCGAACTCGCCTCGCTGGCTACCGAACTGAAAGGCTCGGTTGCCGGCTTCAAGGTTGCCTGACCCCGTCTGGAGAGATAAGCCCGCATGAATGCCGCAACGGAATTCGATGTCGGACCACTGACCTGGGTCAAGAGCGAGATCGATCTCGCACTGGAACGTGCTGCCGAGGCACTGGCTCAGTTCGCCACGAGTGGCGACGCCACCCAGGTCAAGTTTTGTCGCACCCACCTGCACCAGGTACGCGGGGCGCTGGCGATCGTCGGGCTCGACGGCGTCACACAGTTCGCTGACGCGCTCGAGGCCCTGCTTGGTGATATCGAGCAGCAGAAGATCGCAGCCACGCCCGAGTTGGCGCCACTGATCAAGGAGGCGCTCGGCGCGATTCGTCATTACCTCGACGATCTGGTCAATGGCGAGCCCAACCAGCCACTGCGCCTGATGCCTGTGTATACGCGCATTCAGGCACAGCGCGGCGTGAAGCGCGTCACGGCGACCGACCTTTTCTTCCCGGACCTTTCGCTGCGCCCGCCGCGCCGGTCGGCAGTACCGACCCTCTCGCGTGGCGAGTTGCAACAGTTGCTGCGTACGCAGCGCGCCCGCTTCCAGCGTGGCCTGCTCGCCTGGCTGCGCAACCCGGCGGATCGCAGCGGCGTTGCGGAGATGCTTGCCGCAACGAAACAGGTCGAAGCAACACAGGAGCTTGCTTCGGCACGTGCCTTCTGGTGGGTTGCTACCGGCATGCTGACAGCGCTCTCCGAGGGAACGCTGCCGGGTGAAGTCGACGTCAAGCAGTTGTGCGCCCGGATCGACCTGCAGATCCGACGGCTTCTGGAAGGCTCGAAGAACGTCGCCGAACGTTTGATGCGCGACGCGCTCTACTACGTTGCCAAGGCCGACAGTGGCAGCGATGTGGTGCGTCAGGTCAAGTCGACTTACCAGCTTGAGCACGCCCTCCCCGACGCACAGGCCACGACGGTATCGGCACCACAAGAGTTGCAGCGCCGCCGTCTGCGCGAAACGATCACCGCAACAGAGGAAGCCTGGAACAAGTTCTGCGCGGGCACCGCACAGGCCTTGCCGTTGTTCCGTGACCAGGCCGCTGCCTTGCACTCGGCAATCGAACAACTGGGGCACACCGATTATCGCCGCCTGGCACAAGCCATTGCCAACACCGCAAACTGGCTTGCCGAGAAACCGGCGCGGCAAAGCGAGGCGCTGGCGATGGAGATTGCCACCGCCATTCTGCTGGCGCAGAACGCCCAGGAAAATTTCACTCGCCTGGGCAACGATTTCGCGCATCAGGTTGATGTAATGGTCGCGCGTCTGCACGGCTTCCTCGCCGATAATCCGCCCGAGCCCGGTGCCGAAGTGCCGTTGCTCGACGAGATGTCACGCCAGGCGCAGGAAAAACTGCTCATCGGGCAGGTGGCGAAGGAAATCCAGAGCAACCTGGCGCAAATCGAACAGGTGCTCGATGGCTTCTTCCGCGACGCCGAGCGGCGCGGCGAACTATCGACGCTGGACGCACCTGTGCGCCAAGTTGTCGGCGCGCTGATGATCATGGGGCAGGATGCTGCAGTAGCGGCGCTCAGGGAATGTGAAACCGACATTCACCGCTTTGCCGCCGAAGGCTATGTGCCGGATGAGGCCGACTTTGAGCGCGTTGCCGACAAGCTCTCGGCCCTCGGTTTCTTCATCGACGCCATGCAGAACGGCGCCACCGACTTTGCCGAATTCGCCCGTGCGATGAAGGCCGGGCCGGCCGCCGCCGAATCCGAAGAAGCCGCCGGCAGTTCGGTCGAACAGGAGCTCGAACAGGCCAAGAAGGAAACCCAGGCGTTGCTCAGCGCGCTGAAGGAACAGCCGACCGACGAACGGCTGCGTCAGGAACTCAAGCAGAACCTGGAGACGCTCAAGCAGGACGCCGATCTGGTCGCCGACAGCACGCTCGGTCAGCAAGCCAAGGCGGTGATCAGCGCGCTTGATGCCGGGGCCAGCGCACCGGCGATCGAGGAAGCCATTGCCGGCATAAGGCCACAGACGGCCGAAGCGCCGACGCCGTCAGCGGAAACCCTGCAACTCGCACAAGCAGCCGAAGAAGAACTCGATGCGGAGCTGCTCGCCATCTTCATCGAAGAGGCGAAGGAAGTACTGGACGCCGTCGCCGAAAACCTCGCGCTGCTGCATGGCCAACCGCACAATGCCGAGGTATTCACCAACATCCGTCGCTCCTTCCACACGCTGAAGGGTTCGGGACGCATGGTCGGGCTGCGCGATCTGGGTGAAGTCGCCTGGGCGATCGAGCAGGTGCTCAATCTCTGGCTACGCCAGGAGCAGGCCCCCGATGCCTCGATTTTCAAGATGATCGAGGATGGTCACCATGTCTTTTCCGCGTGGGTGGCACACCTCGAAGATCGCGCGCAGCCAGTACCCGACGCGGCGGCCCTGGTCGCACTGGCGGAATCGCTGCGTATCGGTGGCGAAGCGCCGGTTCCGGCCCCCTCCGTCGCCGCATCGCCTGCACCGCTGGCAGCGCCAGCCGGCGAAGAAGAATCTTTCGACGAAGCGACGGCAACCATCGTGCTCGGCGCTTTTGGCGAAGAGGCCGCAGCGCCGGAACCAGAGCCGGTCGAGCAGATCGATGCGCCCCCGTTGATTCTCGACGAGCCGGCGGTGAGCGCCGAGGAAGCAATGTTCGCTGACGCTTCGGCAACTGTCGTCCTCGGTGGATTCGGTCTGGAAACAACACCAGCGTTGCCGGAAACTGAAGCGATAGAAATCCCGTCGCTGCCAGACGAGGATACGCCGGCCGAAAATACGGCTGTGCCGCAGCCGGGAACACCGGAGTTTGCCAACGCATCGACCGTCGTGCTGCGCCAGTTCGCAACCCCGGAACCAGCGCCGCTGAGTCCGGAAGAGATGCTTGGCACCTTCGATGTCGAACCACTCGAACTCAGTACCGAGCCGGCGGAGCGGGAACCGGCAATCGAGCCCGCGCCACTGCCAACTGTGGCGGAGCTGCCGGCAGTCGAACCGGCGACACACGAATCAGCCGTCTCACCGGCACACGAGGAAGAAGCGCTCCCGTTTGAAGTGCCAATCTCGATCGTTGCCGACGCCACTTCGGCAACACCGAAGCTTGCCATCTCGCCGACGCTCTACGAGATCTTCATGGAAGAGGCGCGCAGCCATCTGCAGACGCTGCAGCGCGAATTCACGGCGCTCGAGACCGATCCGACGCAACCGACGGCCCACCAAATGGCGCGTGCCGCGCACACGCTGGCAGGCATCTCCGGAACGGTGGGACTCGTCGATCTCAACCAGTTGGGGGTGGCGCTTGAACACGCCCTGCTGCGGCGTGACATCACCGACCAGGCCGACAACATCGCAGCGCTGGAAATCCTGCGCCAGACCATTGCAACGCTCGGCGAGATGGTCGACGAAGTTGCCGAGCAGCGACTGCCAGCGGCTGCGCCGCATCTGATTGCGGAGCTCGCCGAGATATATCCGTTGCCTGCTCAGCCACACGTAGCAGACATCCAGGGTATCGAATCGGTGCCCACCGTGGCAGAGACGCCACCGGCCCGGATCGAGGAAGCTCCGGCAGCGGCGACTGAACCCGTAGAAGAGACTGCGGCACTGCAGACACAGACCTCGGGCACGGCGCTGCTGATCGACCTTCCCGGCGTAAAGGACGAACTCGACGAGCAGTTGCTGCCGATTTTCCTTGAGGAAGCCGCTGAACTGACGGCCTCGATCAACGAAAACCTGCGCACCTGGCGCGCCGACCCCGCCAATGGCGAGGCCGCTCGTGCCCTGCACCGGCTATTCCATACGCTGAAGGGCAGCGCGCGCATGGCGGGCGCCATGACCCTGGGCGAAATCACGCACGCGATCGAGTCGCGCGTCGAGCAGGCCAACAAGACGGGGGGCGCCAACGTCGAGCTGGTCGAGGAAATCGAGAATACCTTCGACAGCGTCATCCAGATCGTCGAACGCCTGCAGCGCGGAGAATCGCTGGAGGCACCGCAAGCAACTGCCGCTGGTGTCGAAACAATCGGCGAGACCGCCGCAACCGCGATCGAAGTGGCAGCCCCAACCGCGGTGGTGCAAGCCGAGGCGGTCACTGGCGAGGCGGCCGACGAAGCGGCGGCGCAGCGTGCCGTGCTGCGCGTGCGCGCCGACCTGATCGACCGACTGGTTAACGAGGCCGGCGAACTCTCGATCGCGCGCGCGCGGATCGAGGGCGAGATGATCGGTCTGAAAGGCTCGCTGCTCGACCTCACCGAGAACGTGATCCGTCTGCGTCGCCAGCTGCGTGACATCGAGATTCAGGCTGAGACGCAGATGCAGTCGCGCATCGCACAGAGCGAGGAAAAGCACGCCGACGCCGGATTCGACCCGCTCGAATTCGACCGCTTCACCCGCTTCCAGGAACTCACGCGGATGATGGCCGAGTCGGTGAACGACGTGGCAACCGTCCAGCAAAACCTGCTGAAGAACCTCGACGAAGCGAACGCCGCGATCCTTGCGCAGGCGCGCATGAACCGTCAGCTGCAGCAGGAGCTGATGAGTGTGCGCATGGTGCCGTTCTCCAGTCAGGCCGAACGCCTCTACCGCATCGTTCGCCAGACGGCGAAGGAACTCGGCAAGCGTGCCAACCTTGAAATCCGCGGCGGTCAGGTCGAACTCGACCGCTCGGTGCTCGACAAGATCGGTGCCCCGCTGGAACACCTGTTGCGCAACGCCGTCGCGCACGGTCTCGAAAGCCGAGAGGCACGCGTCGCCTCCGGCAAGACCGAGATCGGCGAAATCTCGCTGGCGCTGGCGCAGGAAGGCAACGAAATCATCCTCAGCATGGCCGACGATGGCAACGGTCTCAACTTCGAGCGCATCCGTGCGCGCGGCATCGAAGCCGGCCTGCTCGCTGCGGACGAGGCCGCCGACGAAGGCCGCCTGATCAAGCTGATTTTCACCCCCGGTTTCTCTACAGCCTCCGAGGTCAATCAGATCGCCGGTCGCGGCATCGGCATGGATGTGGTGAAGACCGAAATCGGCGAACTCGGCGGCCGCATCGAAGTCCATTCCGTCGCTGGCAAGGGCACCACCTTCCGCCTCTACATCCCGCTGACGCTCGCCGTCACACAGGCGCTGCTGGTGCGTACCGGCAATCACCTGTACGCCGTACCCTCCTCGATGATCGAGCAGGTGCTGGAACTGAAGGAAACCTTCCTCGCACGCATCCGCGAAGCCGGCGAGGCGGAATGGCTGGGCAACAAATATCCATACCGTTTCCTGCCGCACCTGCTTGGCGACGACAAGGCGCTACCGGAAGCCCGGCGCCAGTACTGGGTACTGCTGCTGCGCTCGGGCCTGCAGCGCGTCGCAGTGCAGGTGGATGAACTGCTCGGCAACCGCGAAATCGTCGTCAAGAATATCGGCCCGCAGCTGGCGCGTGTGGTCGGCATCGACGGCGCCACGGTGCTCGGCGATGGTCAGGTCGTCCTGATCCTGAACCCGGTCGCGCTGGCTTCGCGCTCGCGGGCAGCGCACCTGCCGGAGCTTGCTGCAACGACGCCGCAGGCACCGGTGGAAACGCAGGAAACCGCCTCGACACTGCCCACCGTCATGGTGGTCGACGACTCGCTCACGGTGCGCAAGATTACCGGCCGCCTGCTCGCCCGCGAGGGTTACCAGGTGCTCGCCGCAAAGGATGGCGTGGACGCACTGGAACAGATGCTGGATATCATCCCCGATGTTCTCCTCGTCGACATCGAGATGCCGCGCATGGACGGCTTCGACCTGACGCGCAACGTGCGTGCCGACGAGAAGCTGAAGGAAATTCCGATCATCATGATCACGTCGCGCACCGCCGACAAGCACCGCAACTATGCGTTCGAGATCGGCGTGAACAACTACCTCGGCAAGCCGTACCAGGAAGATGAACTGCTGCAACTGGTTGCCGAGTACACAAAGGCGAAGCGGCACTGAACGGTGCCCAGCGAAAAAAGGCCGGCCAAACTAGCCGGCCTTTTTTACGACCGCATAGCGCGCCAGTGTCGCCTGTCGCGCGCTATCGTGGTCGACGATCGGAAACGGGTAGTCGCGGCCGATGACGGCGGCGCAGCGCGCCTGCTCCGCCGCCGGCATGCGCCAGGGCGCATGAATCCACTTCTCGGGCACCGCGGCCAGTTCCGGCACATAACGGCGGATGAACCGGCCCTGTGGATCGAAGCGTTCGGATTGCGTGACCGGATTGAAGATGCGGAACCACGGTTGCGCGTCGCAGCCGCTCGATGCCGCCCACTGCCAGCCGCCGTTGTTCGCCGCCAGATCAAAATCGAGCAATTGCTCGGCAAACCAGCGCTCGCCATGTCGCCAGTCGATGCCCAGATCCTTGCACAGAAAGGACGCTGCAACCATGCGCAACCGGTTGTGCATGTAGCCGCTGGAAGCGAGCTGGCGCATCGCCGCATCCACGAGCGGATAGCCGGTACGCCCCTCCTGCCATGCCCGCAGCCCCTGCGGCCATTCCTCCCAGACGATCGCGTCGTATTCAGGCCTGAAGCTGGCGGTCACGGCGTGCGGAAAGCGGTCGAGGATCATGAAGTAGAAATCACGCCAGACCAGCTCGGAAAGCCAGGTCATGCCGCCCGCGCCGCCAATGATCAATGCTTCACGTACCAGCTGCCGTATCGAGACCGTGCCAAAGCGCAGATGTACCGAGAGATACGACACCCCCTTGACGGCAGGGTAATCGCGCTGCTCGGCATAACGCAGCATCCGCTCACGGAAATCGTCGAGGCGTTCGGCTGCACCGTGCATGCCGGGCACGACGCAGCCCGCTGCGAGATCGAACCGCGCGGATTCGCCAAAGCCAATCTCGGCCAGTGCCGGAACACCGCTCGCCACCGGCGGCGGGGTCAGGGATGCCGTGCCGCTGTCGAAGCTCGGCACACCGGTTTCGTCGAGACGCCTGAGCCACGCGTTGCGATACGGCGTAAACACCGTATAGGGGCGCCCTGCCTTGCTCAAGACCTCGTCACCGTCGAAGATCACATGCTCGCGGTGCAGCACGAGCGTCCGCCCGCTGCGCACCAGTGCCTCGGCAACCGCAGCATCACGCTGCTTCGCATAGGGTTCGTAGTCGCGCCCGGCATCGACGATGGCCACCCCCAGTGCGTCGGCCAAGCGGGGTATTTCGGCCACCGGATTCCCGTGGCGAACGATCAGGCCTCCACCGCGCGCGCGCAGCGCCGCATCCAGTTCCTGCAGCGACCCATGGATGAAGGCGATGCGCCGGTCGCTACGACCTGGCAGCGCATCGAGGATGACGGTATCGAAAATGAAAGCGCAGTAAACAGGCCCGCCCCCGACCAATGCGGCAGCGAGCGCGGCGTGATCGGTGTCGCGCAGGTCGCGGCGAAACCAGACGAGGCGAGGAGCGGTCATGTCTGAAAGACTGTGCGGTTTGTCTAGGGTTCCCGCGGGGATTAAAATGCAGGGCATGCAGTCCGTCAATCTGACCGATCAATTCCTCATCGCCATGCCGGCGATGGCGGATCCGTATTTTTCCGGCACCCTCGTTTATATCTGCGAACACAACGATCAGGGCGCGCTTGGCGTGATCGTCAATCGGCCGATCGACATGACGCTGGCCGCACTCTTCGAGAAGATCGAGTTGCCGCTCGATGCCGCCGGTTTCGATCGCATGCCGGTTTACTTCGGCGGACCGGTGCAGACCGATCGCGGTTTTGTACTGCACAGTCCGGTTGGCGGCTGGCAGTCGACCCTCGCGGTCAATCAGCACGTCGGTCTCACCAGCTCGCGCGACATACTGCAATCCGTCGGCAAGGAAGGCGAGCCGCACGAAGTCATCGTCACGCTAGGCTATTCCGGCTGGTCGGCCGGGCAACTCGAGGATGAGATCGCACAGAATGCCTGGCTAACGGTGTCTGCCGACACGCACATCCTGTTCGGCTTGCCTTTCGAGGAACGCCTGCCCGCAGCGATGAGCGCGCTCGGCATCAGCTTCGCCAACCTCGCCGAGGAAGCGGGACATGCCTGAGGCCGCGGTGGTGCCGATGCTCGCTTCCGCCGCCGGTACCATCCTCGCTTTCGATTTCGGGGAGAAGCGCATCGGTGTCGCCGTCGGCGAAGCCGAACTCGATCAGGCGCACCCCCTCACCGTCATTCAAGCGCAGGCAAACGCCGAGCGCTTCGCCGCGATCGCCGCGCTGATCGCCGAATGGCAGCCGGCCTTGCTGGTCGTTGGCATGCCGGCACACCTGGGCGAAGACGACCGGCCGCACACCATGGCCGCACGCTGCCGTCGCTTCGCCAACCAGCTGCATGGCCGCTTCGGCCTTCCCGTCGAGTTTGCCGACGAACGGCTGACGTCGCTTGACGCCGAAGCGCAGCTGCGCGAAGCCGGCATCGATGCGCGCGAGGCCAAACAACACGTCGATGCCCTTGCCGCGGCACTGATTCTCCGAACCTACTTCGCCACTCACGCACCCCATGCCCATCACCCAAATCCCTGACGCCGAAGCGCAATGCGCGCAACTGGCCAACCAACTGCGCCCGCAGGTCGGGCCCGATACCGCACTGATCGGCATCTTCAGCGGCGGCGCCTGGATTGCGGAACGCCTGCGCGAACTGCTCGGCCTCACCGAGGATGTCGGCTCGATTGACGTCTCGTTCTATCGCGACGATTTCGCGGAGAAGGGATTGCACCCGCAGATCAAGCCAACCTCGATTCCCTTTCCGGTCGAGGGGCGCCGCATCGTGCTCGTCGATGATGTGCTCTACACCGGACGCACCACGCGCGCCGCATTGAACGAGATCTTCGACTACGGCAGGCCGGCCAGTGTCGTGCTCGCCGTGCTCGCCGACCGCGGCGGACGCGAGCTGCCGATCGCCGCGCAGTACAACACCTGGGATGTGACGCTGGCCGAGGGCGAAACGCTGGTACTTGCGCGCGACGATGCGGGCCGCCTGTCGTGGAGGCTGGATCATGAGTAAGCGCAACCCCCAACTGAACGCCAACGGCGAGCTGACGCACCTGCTCTCGATCGAGGGGCTGCCACGCGACGTGCTCACCCACATTCTCGATACGGCCGCCTCGTTCATGGAGGTTTCCGAGCGCGACGTGAAGAAGGTGCCGCTTTTGCGCGGCAAGAGCCTGTTCAACCTCTTCTTCGAGAACTCGACGCGTACGCGCACCACCTTCGAGATCGCTGCCAAGCGCCTCTCCGCCGATGTGCTCAACCTCGACATCACGCGCAGCTCTACGGCCAAGGGCGAGACCCTGCTCGATACCATCGACAACCTCTGCGCCATGCATGCCGACATGTTCGTCGTACGCCATGCCACCTCCGGCGCACCGTATCTGATCGCCGAGCATCTCGCACGTGTCGGGCGCAAGGACATCCATGTGGTCAATGCCGGCGACGGGCGCCACGCGCACCCGACGCAAGGCCTTCTGGACATGTACACGATCCGTCACTTCAAGAAGGAGTTTCACAACCTCACGGTGGCCATCGTCGGCGACATCCTGCATTCGCGCGTCGCCCGCTCCGATATCCATGCGCTGACCACCTTCGGCGTCGGCGAACTGCGCGCCATCGGCCCACAGACATTGCTGCCGACGCAGATCGAGAAGATGGGCGTGCGCGTCTTCCACGACCTCGCCGAAGGCCTGCGCGACTGCGACGTGGTGATCATGTTGCGCCTGCAGAACGAGCGCATGAACGGCGCCCTGCTGCCATCGGCCCGCGAGTACTTCAACCGCTACGGCCTGACCGCGGAAAAACTGGCGCTTGCCAAGCCCGATGCGATCGTGATGCACCCGGGGCCGATGAACCGTGGCGTCGAAATCGATTCGGAGGTGGCCGACGGCGTGCAGGCGGTGATCCTGCCGCAGGTCACCTTCGGTATCGCCGTGCGCATGGCGGTGATGAGCATCGTGGCGGGGAACTGAACATGGAAAAGATCTCGATCAAGAACGGCCGCCTCATCGACCCGCGGCAGGACATCGACGCGGCGCTCGACCTGCACCTTGCCGACGGTCGCGTCGCGGCGATCGGCAAGGCACCGGACGGTTTCGCGGACGCCCGCCTCATCGACGCCAGCGAGCGCATCGTCTGCCCCGGTCTCGTCGATCTCTCGGCCCGTCTGCCCGGCCTCGAAGGCGAGCTCGCCGCTGCCGTTGCCGGCGGCGTCACAACGGTGGTCTGCCCGCCGGATACCCGGCCGCCGCTGGATGAACCCGGCCTCGTCGAGCGCCTCGTGCGTCGCGCCGCCGATGCCGGCCTGGCCCGCCTGCTGCCCGTTGGCGCATTGACGGCCAGCCTCAAGGGCGAGGCGCTGGCCGAACTCGACACCCTCGCGCGCGCCGGTTGCGTCGCCTTCTCGCAAGGCCGCGTCGCCCTGGTCGACATGCAGGTGCTGATGCGCGCGATGCAGTACGCGGCCACCTACGGCTACGCGATCTGGCTGCGCCCGCAGGACAGACACCTTGCCGGCGAGGGCATCGCTCACGACGGCGAAGTCGCGTCCCGCCTCGGCCTGCCCGGCATCCCGGCCGCCGCTGAAACGGTGGCGATCGCCGGCGCGCTCGAACTTGCGCGCACCACCGGCGTCCGCCTGCACCTGAGCAACCTGTCGACCGCCGGGGGCGTCACCCTGGTGCGCCGCGCGCGCGAGGACGGACTCTCGGTCACCTGCGATGTCGGCATTCACCACCTGCACCTCACCGAAATGGATATCGGCTACTTCGACAGCGCCGCCCGCTTCGCGCCGCCACTGCGCGCGCAGCGCGACCGCGAGGCACTGTCCGCGGCAGCGGTCGATGGCCTTGCCGCCATCTGCTCGGACCACACCCCGATCGATGAGGATGGCAAGCAACTGCCCTTCGGCGAGGCGGAAGCCGGCGCCACCGGGCTGGAACTGCTGCTGCCGCTCACCCTCAAATGGGCTGATGGCGCCGGGTTGTCACTCACCAAGGCACTCGCCCGCATCACCAGCGACCCGGCCGCGATTCTCGGCCTGCCGCTCGGCCAGCTCGCCGTCGGCGCCGCCGCCGATGTCACCATCTTCGATCCACTGGCGCAATGGACGCTGAATGCAAACGCGCTGAAGAGCGACGGTAAGAGCACGCCGTTCAACGGCTGCGGCATGCAGGGGAAGGTGACAATGACGCTGGTCGGCGGGCGCGTGGTGTTCGGAGGCTAACGGGCCGGGGCAACGCAATCCACCGGATGAATGTGAACACGCCCTACGTTAGCAGTAAGCGTGCTGACTCCATGTCAGCGCCGCTCACTTCGACCACCTTGCGCCGCGATGTCTGCCCGCTCTTCAGCGTGACGGCGCTCTTGGCAACGCCCAGCCGCTCGGCGACGAATTCGAGCAGCGCGGTATTCGCCTTGCCGTCGACCGGCGGCGCGGCAAGCCGGATTTTCAGCGCGTCGCCATGCTCGCCGGCCACTTCGGTTTTCCTTGCGCCGGGCTGGATGTGCAACGTCAGCGTCAACATGTCGCCGCTGCGTCGCAGCCAGACCGGGTCGCTCACAGCAGGATGAGGATGACCTGCAGAAGCAGGATGGCGACCAGCGGCGAGAGATCGATGTTGGCGATCGGCGGCAGGATGCGCTGGATCGGCTGCAGGATCGGGCGGGTCAACTGCATCACCGGCAAGCCCAGCGGCGAGTGGGGATTGACCCACGAGAGCACCGCCTGCAGGAAGAGCGCGCCGATGAATACCCAGATCGCGACGCGCAAGGTACCGAGCAGACCGTGCCAGAGCACCAGCAGCGCGAGCGTGCCTTCGCCGACTGCAACCGGGCTGCTGCGCAGCAGGAACACGATGAGCACCAGCGCGCATTGCAGCGCCCAGGCCGGCAGCAGGCTGGCGAGATCGAGGCCGCCCAGTCCGGGAACCACACGACGCAAGGGCTTCACCGCCCAGTTGGTCAGCTGCACGACAAAGGTGCCAATCTGGTTGGCGAAGGAAACACGGTTGAGCTGCATGAAGAAACGCAGCAGCAGAAGCAGCGTGAAGAAACCGATCACCGCGTCGATCAGAAAGATCAGTGCCTGCATGGCATCAATCCCTGCCCAGCTGTTCGCCGAGCTCGCGACCGCGGGCCTCGGCGGCCTTGACGCCGGCAACGATACCGGCGAGAACACCGCATTCGGCCATCTTGTCGAGCGCTGCGGCCGTCGTGCCGCCCTTCGAGGTGACACGCTCGCGCAGCACGCTCGCCGGTTCGTCCGACTGGGCAGCGAGCTTGGCGGCGCCCAGCGTTGTCTCGATGGCCAGCTGGCGGGCCTGTTCCGGGGTGAAGCCGAGCGCTTCGGCGGATTGCTGCAGCGCTTCGATGAACAGGAAGAGATAGGCCGGCCCGCTGCCGGAGACGGCAGTCACCGCGTCCATCCGCGCCTCGTCGGCAATCCACAGTGTGCTGCCAACGGCCTGCATGACGCGCTCGGCAGCGATCCGCTCGACCTCGTTCACCTCCGGCAAAGCATGCAGGCCGGTGATGCCGGCCCCAATCAGCGCCGGGGTGTTCGGCATCGTACGCACCAGTTTGCGATGTCCGCCAAGCCAGCGCGAGAGATCGGCAAGGCGCAGGCCGGCGGCGATGCTGATGAGCAACTGTGATTTGAGGTACGGCACGAGGGGGGCGCAAGCGGCCTTCATTTGCTGCGGCTTGACCGCAAGCACAATGGCATCCGTAGCCCATGCAGCCGCCTCAGGTTCGGCGAAAGTGCGTACGCCGTACTCCTTGTGCAACCGGGAACGGCTATCGGCGTTGAGTTCAACGACGGCGACATCCTCGGCCGGGAAACCCCTGTTCAGCAGTCCGCCAATCAGTGCGCTGGCCATGTTGCCGCCACCAAGAAAAGTGATCTTCATGCTTTAGCTCTTTCTCCAAAAATCGCGGTGCCCACGCGCACCAGCGTTGCCCCTTCAGCGATCGCCGCTTCGAGGTCGTGCGACATGCCCATCGACAGGGTATCGAGCGCAAGCCCTGCCGAATTCAGCACGCCCGCCAGCTCGCGTAGCTGACGAAAAGGCCGGCGCTGTGCGGCCGGATCGTCCACCGGCTCGGGAATGCACATCAAGCCGCGCAGGCGAAGCTTCGGCAGGTTTGCGATCGCCCGCGCCAGCGCCGGCGCATCTTCCATGGAACAGCCACTCTTGCTCGCCTCACCGCTCACGTTGACCTGCAGGCAGACGTTGAGCGGGGCCTTGTCCAACGGCCGCTGCTGCGATAGCCGCTCGGCGACCTTCAGGCGATCGATCGAGTGCACCCAGTCGAAGCGCTCAGCGACCGGCCGTGTCTTGTTACTCTGCAACGGGCCAATGAAGTGCCACTCGATATTCAGCGCCGTCAGCGCATCGACTTTGGCACAACCTTCCTGCACATAATTTTCGCCAAAGGCGAACTGGCCGGCGGCGGCGGCCGCGCGAATGCAATCGGCCGGCCAGGTCTTGCTTACCGCCAGCAGGGTTATGTCTTCGGCATTCCTGCCGGCGGCCCGCGCAGCCGCATCGATACGAGCGAGAACAGCTTGCAGGTTGGCGGATATTGGCGTCATAATCGATCGCTACAAACAACCGTTTCCGGGGCTGCTGAGTATATCAGTTGCCCCCGGTCACCCGCCCGAGGATCTTCCGCGATGGACATCACCGAACTTCTTGCCTTTGGCGTCAAGAACAAGGCTTCCGACCTGCACCTTTCCTCCGGCTTGCCGCCGATGATTCGCGTGCACGGCGATGTGCGCCGCATCAACCTGCCGGCGATGGAACACAAGGATGTCCACGCCATGGTGTACGACATCATGAACGACGGGCAGCGCAAGATCTACGAGGAGACGCTGGAGTGCGACTTCTCGTTCGAGGTACCGAACCTCGCACGCTTCCGGGTGAACGCTTTCAATCAGCAGCGCGGTGCCGGCGCCGTATTCCGCACGATTCCATCGAAAGTGCTGTCGCTCGAAGAGCTGAACTGCCCGAAGATCTTCAAGGACATTTCCGAATACCCGCGTGGCGTCGTGCTCGTCACCGGCCCGACGGGCTCGGGCAAATCGACCACGCTCGCCGCGATGGTGAATCACATCAACGAGAACGACTACGGCCACATCCTCACCGTCGAGGACCCGATCGAATTCGTGCATGAATCGAAGAAGTGCCTGATCAACCAGCGCGAGGTCGGCCCGCACACGCTGTCCTTCAACAACGCACTGCGCTCGGCACTGCGCGAAGATCCGGACGTGATCCTCGTCGGCGAAATGCGCGATCTCGAAACGATCCGCCTGGCACTCACCGCGGCCGAAACCGGCCACCTGGTATTCGGCACCTTGCACACCTCGTCGGCGGCGAAGACGATCGACCGCGTGATCGACGTTTTCCCGGCGGCCGAGAAGGAAATGGTGCGCGCGATGCTTTCCGAATCGCTACGCGCGGTGATCTCGCAAACGCTCTTGAAGACGAAGGACGGCAGCGGGCGTGTCGCTGCGCACGAGATCATGATCGGCACGCCTGCCATCCGCAACCTGATCCGCGAGGCGAAGGTAGCGCAGATGTATTCGGCGATCCAGACCGGTCAGCAGTTCGGCATGCAGACGCTCGACCAGAACCTGCTCGAACTCGTCCGCCGCAATATCGTGTCGAGCAACGAGGCGCGCACCAAAGCGGCCAACAAGGATGCCTTCGCGGCATAAGACAAGCTAAGGGGACAGATTCATGGAACGCGACCAGGCACTAAAATTCATGCACGATCTTCTGCGGCTGATGTCGCAGAAGAAGGGCTCGGACCTCTTCATCACTGCCGGTTTCCCACCAGCAATCAAGATCGACGGCAAGATCAATCCGGTGTCCAACCAGACCTTGTCGGCGCAGCACACGTCGGAGCTGGCACGCTCGATCATGAACGACCGCCAGGCTGCCGAGTTCGAAGCGACCAAGGAGTGCAACTTTGCCATCTCCCCTTCTGGCATCGGCCGCTTCCGGGTCAACGCGCTGGTCCAGCAGGGCCGCGTCGCGGTGGTCTGCCGGACGATCAACATGACCATCCCGAACCTTGACGAGCTCGGCCTGCCGCCGGTCATCAAGGATATCGGCATGACCAAGCGTGGTCTGATCATCTTCGTCGGCGGCACCGGCACCGGCAAGACGACCTCGCTGGCGGCGATGGTCGACCACCGCAATACGAACAGCTACGGCCACATCATCACGATCGAGGATCCGATCGAATACGTGCATGAGCACAAGAACTGCATCGTCACGCAGCGTGAAGTCGGGATCGACACCGACAACTGGGAGGCGGCGCTGAAGAACACGCTGCGACAAGCGCCGGACGTCATTCTGATGGGCGAAATCCGGGACCGCGAAACGATGGACTACGCCGTCGCCTTCGCCGAAACCGGCCACCTCTGTCTGGCAACGCTGCACGCCAACAGTGCCAACCAGGCGATCGACCGCATCATCAACTTCTTCCCCGAAGAGCGCCGACCACAGTTGCTGATGGATCTGTCGCTCAACCTGCGCGCGATGGTGTCGCAGCGCCTGCTGCCGAAGAGGGACGGCAAGGGTCGCGTCGCTGCCGTCGAAATCATGCTCAACTCGCCGCTCATCTCCGACCTGATCTTCAAGGGCGAAATCCACGAGATCAAGGAGATCATGAAAAAGTCGCGCGAACTGGGCATGCAAACGTTTGACCAGGCGCTGTTCGATCTCTACGAAGCAGGCAAGATCAGCTATGAGGATGCGCTGCGCAACGCCGACTCGGTGAACGACCTGCGCCTGCAGATCAAGCTTTACGGCAAGGAATCGAAGGATCGGGATCTCACCACCGGCATCGGCCACCTCGACATCGTTTGAGGGGATAGCTCGGCAATACTTCGTTGGCTGCGCCCCTCGGCGCCTCGCCGTGGCGCTGCCACTGTCTCGTTGCCTGGGCTTTCCGCCTCGTCTTGCCTTCGCCTTGAGGCGAATGGGGCACAGGGGTATTAATCGTTCCCTGTATTTTTCATGGGCGCTGCGGCGCCTTTTCTGTTGCTTCCCGCCACCATCCTGATCTCGAACAGTCGGCATTCCAGCGCGCCGTTGTAGAGCGGCGTCTTCTTGCTCGGCGTCAGCCGCATCAGTTTCGGCATGCGCAGGTCGGCGGTGAAGAAGTGGCAGGTCCAGCCGGCAAAATGCTTTTTCAGCACACTCGCCAGTTGCGGGTAGAAGGCAGCGAGCGATTCCTGCTCTTCGAGACGCACCCCATAGGGCGGGTTGCAGATGAGGATGCCGCCCTCGGCCGGAGCAGCGACTTCGGCGATATCGGACTGGATCAGGTCAACGGCCTCCAGCAAACCGGCGCGGTCGAGGTTGGCGGTGGCGGCGCGTACTGCCTGCAGTGCAATGTCGGCACCGAATATCTGCGCCCAGGCGACCGGTTTTTCGGCGGCGAGCGCGGCTTCGCGCAGCTTGCGCCAGATACCGGCGTCGAAGTTCCGCAGGCGCTCGAAGGCGAAGCTGCGACGGGCACCGGGCGCCATGTTGTGGGCAATCTGTGCGGCCTCCAGCAGGAAGGTACCGCTGCCACACATCGGGTCGAACAGCGGCGTGCCGGGCTGCCAGCCGGTCAGGCGCAGGATGCCGGCGGCGAGGTTTTCCTTGAGCGGCGCTTCCACTGTCTTCTGGCGCAGGCCGCGCTGCCACAGCGGATCGCCCGAGGTATCGACATACAGCGTGCAATCACGTTCGGTGAGGAAGGCCTGCACGCGCACATCGGGTTCGCGCGTATCGATGCTCGGCCGGACGTCATTGCAGTCGCGACGGAAACGGTCGCAGATACCGTCCTTGACGCGCAGCGTGACGAAATCCAGGCTCTTCAGCGGCGACTTGATCGCGGTGACGTCGACACGCAGCGTCTGCGTCGCTGCAAACATCGACGGCCAGTCGGCATCCAGCGCCAGCCGGTAGATGTCGTCTTCCTTTACATAGCCACGCGCGGCGACGCGCCACAGCACGCGCGTGGCCAGACGCGAATGCAGATTGATGGCATAGCACACCGGCCATTCGCCGGCGAACATGACGCCGCCACCCACGATCTTTACATGCTGGCCACCGAAACCGGCAATGTCTTCGGCAAGCAGCGCTTCGAGGCCACGCGGGCAGGACGCGAAATATGAGTTCATCAGAAGGGCTTCAGTACGACCAGGAAAACCACGGCGAACAGCACGAGCACCGGCAATTCATTGAACCAGCGGAACCAGACATGACTCTTCGTGCATGTTCCGGCAACGAAGCCGCGCAGCAACTGGCCGCAGTAGAGATGATAGAGGATGAGCAAGGTCACCAGCGCCGTCTTCGCATGCAGCCAGCCACCGGAAAAACCAAAACCGAACCACAGCCAGAAGCCGAGCCCGACAGCGAGGATGCCGAGCGGAGTCATGAAACGATAGAGCTTGCCGGCCATCAGCAGCAGGCGCTCGCGCTCCGCTTCACTGTCAGCAGGGACCATCGCGAGGTTAACAAATATGCGCGGCAGGTAGAAGAGGCCGGCAAACCAGGCAACGACCAGCGAGATGTGCAGGGCCTTGATTACGAGCATGCGGTATTCCTTTCCTTGAGCGCGGCCGCGATCCCGGTCTCGACATCGGGGTAGGCGAGCCGCAAGCGGAGCTCTTCTTTCAGTCGGCGGTTCGCCAGTCGGCGCGATTCTCGCATGAACGACATCTGCACGGGCGAGAGTACGCGCGCAGCCTCCTCGCGCGCGAGGCGCGGCGGACGCGGCAATCCAAAGGCGTCGGCGACGCGATCGAAATACTCCGCCATGCGCATATGCGAATCGTCGCTGGCGTTATAGGCACGGTTGGTCCGCCCGTGGCGCAGAGTGGCGAGGCAGGCAGCGGCCAGATCATCGGCATGAATGTGATTGGTGAACACATCGTCTTCCGCGCGCAGGGCAGGCAGGCCTTTCTGCAATCGCTCCAGCGGCAGGCGGTCGGTGGCATAGATGCCGGGGGCACGCAGGATAGAAACGACAACCCCGGTGTGGCGGGCAAATGCGCGCAACTGGCGTTCGGCGTCGACGCGCCGGGCGCCGCGCGCACTCAGCGGACGGGGTGTCCGCGTTTCATCGACCAGTGCGCCGGCACAGTCGCCATACACACCGCTGGTACTGATGTAGACAAGGCGCTGTGGTAGACTTTTTCCGCGCCGTAATGCCGCCAGCAACGCCTGTGTGCGGGTGTCGCGTGGCCCGCGTTCGGGCGGCGGCGCCAGGTGAAGGACATGATCGGCAAGGCCGACGATACGGGCCAGCGTCGCGGGCTGGTCGAGATCGGCAAGCAACGGTACGGCCCCGGCTTCGCGCCAGCGAGTGGCCTGGTCCGGGTCGCGCAGCAACGCGAACACGCGATAGCGCCGGCGCAAGCCCGGCAGGGCTCGCCAGGCGACATCACCGCAACCAACGATCAGTAATTTCCTCACCGGCGCATTGTACCAATCCAGGTCGCAGGACATGCCTGACGACACAGGAAACGAGGATGAACAGGGGAACAACTTGAGCTTCAATGTGACGATCCAGCCCTCGGGGCACGCGCTCTCGGTGGCTGACGGAGAAACTATTCTCGAAGCGGCCCTGCGCCAGGGGCTGACCTTGCCCTACGGCTGCCGGGACGGTGCTTGCGGCGCCTGCAGGGGCAAGGTGCTCGCCGGCGAGATCGACCACGGCAAGGCCCTGGAGCAGGCGCTGCCCGCAGCCGACCGCGAACAGGGTATGGCGCTCTTTTGCTGCGCCAGGCCGCGCTCGGATCTGGTCATCGAGTCGCGGGAAGTACGCAAGGCCGGCGACATCCCGGTCAAGACCTTGCCGGCGCGCGTGGATTCGCTGGAGCGCGCGGCCCCCGATGTGATGATCATGAAGCTGAAGCTGCCGGCAAACGAGCGCCTGCAGTTTCTGGCCGGCCAGTACATCGACATCCTGCTCAAGGATGGCAAACGCCGCAGTTTCTCGCTTGCCAATGCACCGCACGACGACGCGCTGCTGGAACTCCATGTTCGGGAGGTTCCCGGCGGCTCCTTTACCGGGCATGTCTTCAGCCAGATGAAGGCAAAGGACATCGTTCGTTTCAACGGACCGCACGGTACTTTTTTCCTGCGCGAGGAATCGGAAAAGCCGATCGTGATGATCGCCGGTGGCACAGGATTCGCGCCGCTCAAGTCGATCATCGAGCATGCGATCGCCGAACAGTGCGAGCGGCCGATCACGCTCTATTGGGGCGGTCGACGACCCGCCGACCTGTACGCAGGTGCATTGGCCGAATCCTGGGCGACCGGGCATGAAAACATCCGCTTCATACCCGTGTTGTCCGATGCGCTTGCCGATGACGCCTGGAACGGCCGCAGCGGGCTGGTGCATCATGCCGTGATGGCGGATTTTCCAGACCTGTCGGGACATCAGGTTTACGCCTGCGGCGCGCCGGCGATGATTGCCGCCGCCAAGCGCGATCTGATCGGCGAGTGTAAGCTGTCGGAGAACGAGTTCTTCGCCGACGCTTTCGACTACGCGAACGACAAACAAGGGGAGCCCGCATGAGTCTGTTCATGACCCGCCAGCCGCTGATCAACCGTCAGGGAAAGATCATCGCGACGCGCCTGCGCCTGCACGCAACGGCCAACGTGTCGTCGACCGCCGTCGTCGACGCGCTCAACCAGCTCAACGACTGCTGGCCACAGAGCGAACGCAGCATCTTCGTGAACTTCGACAGCATCCCCGGCGACATGGGGTTTCTCGACTGGATTGCGCCGGCCAACGTCACGTTCGAGATTCCCGGCACGCCATTCGTCGGTGAGCACGTTGCAGATTTCGTCCAGGCACTGAAGGATGCGCAACTCTCACTGTGCTATGACTTCGACGGACAGGCTGCACAAGCCTTCGGCAGCGGAGCGCAGTTCCGCTTCGTCGGTTTCGACGTGAAACAGTTTTCCCCGGCACAGCTCAAGGTGCTGCTCGCGAAAACGCAGCAGTTCGGCATTCCCGTCGCCTTCAACGTCGATAGCCAGCAGGAATTCAAGGCCTGCATGGATGCCGGCATCAGCGCCGCTGCCGGTTGGTTCGTCAAGCAACCGAGCAGCACGCCGGCGAAACAGCTCAACGCCAGCCAGGCGCAAATCGTGCGCGTCCTCAATCTCGTTCGCCAGAACGCCGACGTCAAGGAAATCGAAGCCGCACTGAAGCAGGATGTTGCACTCTCCTACAAGCTGCTGCGTTACATCAACTCGGCGGGGTTCGGCCTTTCGTGCGAGGTGCAATCGTTCAAGCACGCGGTCACCATCCTCGGCTATGAAAAGCTCAACAAGTGGCTATCGCTGCTATTGGTCACTGCCAGCAAGGATCCGATGGCGCCAACGCTGATGCACACCGCGCTGACACGGGCGCGCCTGATGGAGCAACTCGGTCACGGACTGGTCGACAAATCGGAGTACGACAACCTGTTCATCACCGGCGCCTTCTCGATGCTCGACCTGCTGCTCGGCGTCACGATGGAGCAGGCGCTCGATGCGATGCACCTTCCGGAACCGATCATCGAGGCTCTGCTTGGCAACGGCGGCATCTATGCGCCCTTCCTTTCCCTGGCCTTCGCGAGCGAGGCCGGCGATGCCGCATCGCTCGCCGAACAGGCAGGCATGCTTGGCCTGACCGGCGAGCAGGTCAACCGGGCACAGCTCGCCGCCTTGACCTTCGCCGACACGATGGAACTCGGATAGGCGGCCTTTCGTACGACAGCGGAAGGTACAAAGCAAAAACGGAGGCTCGCGCCTCCGTTTTTCATGTGATCGCTGTTGCGCTCAGGCACGCTTCCCGTTGCCACGACGCCTGACGGTCGCACCGAGCAGGCCAAGCCCGGCGACAAGCATCGCATAGGTTTCAGGTTCGGGAACGGCGGTAATGCTGACCAAGGTGTAGTCCGACTGATTGCCGCACGTCGGGCACGATGCGGAAGGCATACCCGGCAAGGCGGTAAACACCAGTTTCGTCACCATCTGACTGCCGAAGGGATTGAAGATATCCCACGCGCCGGTGCCATTGCTGATGGCACCGCTCCCGACGCTGCTTACCGAACCCAGCAGCCCCGACCAACTGGCGATATGCGTACCGGTCGCGATGAGAGTGAAGCTCTGAGTGGCGCCCCCGGCGAAAGTGGCGGTGATCTTTGCCACCTCATTGACGTCGTTGTACTCCGGACCATCAAAGAGCAGGCCAAGACGCATGCTGGCAATCTGGATGGGCGCCGAGAAAGTGCCGGTAATCGTTTCGTTGATGTCGATCTCGTTGCTGGTGCGGCCACCGGTCACGCCAACGCCGGTGATTCCACCGCCGGATTTCATCACGAAATTGCCGGGCGCCGATGCGAATGTCGCCGACGTGCCGGCAAACGAAGTCGCGTAGCTATTGGAAGCGCCGAAGCTGGTTCCGTAGACAGTATCGGCGGCATGGGCAGCAAGCGGAGCCACAGCGAATGCGCAAGCGACAAGCAGGGGGCGGAAGATCATGGTCTATACACCTGAACAAAGTTGTTTGTGCGGCGCCATCGCTTGTCGCCGCCCCGGCAAGTCGCCGATTGGCGACAGCACGCCATGAGCGCAATGTATAGAACGAGCGCATCGTGCTCAATGGTCCGTTCGGACTATTGAGCACGATGCGCCGCGGAAACGTACTGGCCTTGCTGTCCGCAGAGCGCCGATTGCAACATGGCGCCCGTCGGCGACCGCAACGGATTACTCGCCTAGATAGGCCTCGCGTACCTTTGGATTGTGCAGGAGCTTTTCGGCCTCGTCGGTCAGCGTGATCTCACCGCTTTCCAGAACGTAGCCCCGCCGGCTGGTTTCAAGTGCCAGCTTGGCGTTCTGTTCAATAAGCAGAATGGTCATCCCTTCGGCGGCCACGGTGCGGATCACCTCGAAGATCTTCTGCACCATGATTGGCGCAAGCCCCATCGACGGTTCATCGAGCAGCAGCAGCTTGGGCCGGCTCATCAAGGCGCGACCAATTGCCAGCATCTGCTGTTCGCCGCCGGAAAGCGTTCCGGCAAGCTGTTTCTCGCGCTCCTTGAGGCGAGGGAAAAGACCGAAAACGTGCTCGATGTCGCGGGCGATTTTCGGCTTGTCGTCGCGCGTAAAGGCGCCCATCGCCAGATTCTCTGCAATGGTCAGGCGCGGGAAGACGCCGCGGCCCTCCGGAACCAGAGCAATGCCTTCACGCACGAGGCGGTGGGGCGGCAGTCGCGAAATATCCTTGCCCAGATAGCGAACGCTGCCGCCTGCGGCATCGAGCATGCGCGACAGCGCCCGCAGGGTGCTCGTCTTGCCGGCGCCGTTGGCACCGATCAGCGCGACGGTTTCCCCGGCATCGATGTGAAAGGTGATGCCGCGCACAGCCTGGATGCCCCCGTAGGCAACGCGCAGACCTTCGACGATCAGCAGCGGTTCCTTGCTGCTGGCGTTCACTGGACTACCCTTCTGTCCGTGCGAGGCGCTCATGCCGCAACTCCGATATAGGCTTCGATCACGCGCGGGTCGTGCTGCACCACCGCTGGTACGTCCTCGATGATCAACGCGCCATAATCCAGCACCGCAACCCGATCGCACAGGCCCATCACCAGCTTGACGTCGTGCTCGATCAGCAGGATGGTGGTGCCGTCCTTGCGGATGCCCTCGATGAGGACGCGCAGCTCTTCGGTTTCGGTACCGTTCATGCCCGCCGCGGGTTCGTCGAGGCACAGCAGCTTGGGTTCCGTGGCCAGCGCGCGGGCGATTTCGAGGCGCCGCTGGTCGCCGTAGGAAAGGTTCTTGGCGAGGTCGTCAGCGCGATCCTCGATGCCGACGTAGTGCAGCAGTTCCTCGGCCCGGCGCGCGATGGCAGCTTCCTCATCGCGGGTACGCCGGTCGCGCAGGACTGCGCCGAACACACCGGCGTGGGTCCTGACGTGGCGACCGACCATCACGTTTTCCAGCGCACTCATGTTGCCGAAGAGGCGGATGTTCTGGAAGGTGCGGGCAATGCCGCGCTCGGCTGCCTGATGCGGCGCATCGGCCTTGAGCGGCAAACCATCAAACAGGAAACCGCCGCCATCCGGCACGTAAAGCCCGGTCATGCAGTTGAAGAAGGTTGTCTTGCCGGCGCCGTTGGGTCCGATGAGTCCGTAGATCTCGCCCTTCCTGATCGTGAGCGAGACATCGCGCAGGGCCTTGACGCCACCAAAATGCTTGGCGACGCCTTGCGCTTCGAGGAGCACGGGAAGGGCATTCATCGCGCCTTCTCCGCAAGCTCGCGCCGGCGCTCTGGCGAAGGCCACAGACCGGCCGGCCGGAAGCGCATCACGAGAATGAGCGCCAGTCCGAAAATCAGCATGCGCAGGCTTTCCGGATCGGCAAGCACCTCGCCGAACAGCGCCTTCTGCGCCGGCACGACGGCGTAGCGCAGCGCCTCCGGCAGCACCGTAAGCAGCACGGCGCCAAGGATCACCCCCGGAATGTGCCCCATGCCGCCGAGCACCACCATGGCGAGAATCATGATCGATTCAATCAGCGAAAAGCTCTCCGGCGAGACGAAGCCCTGCATCGCCGCGAAAATGCCGCCGGCGATGCCGCCGAAGGACGCCCCCATCGCAAATGCGAGCAGTTTGACATTGCGCGTGTTGATACCGATCGCCTTGGCGGCGATCTCGTCCTCGCGGATTGCCTGCCAGGCACGGCCGATGCGCGAGTGCTGCAGGCGGAAATTGACGAGGATGACGAAGAGCGCCAGGAGCACGAGCAGGAAGTAGTATTTCTGCGGGCCGGTGACCGTCATGCCGAAGATCGTCGAGGTGGCGCTGAACTTGAACTGGCCGACGACGACCGGATCAATCATCGTGATGCCCTGCGCACCATTGGTGATGTTGATCGGCGCGTTGAGGTTGTTCATGAAGATGCGCACGATCTCGCCGAAACCGAGCGTCACGATGGCCAGATAATCACCGCGCAGTTTCAGTGTTGGCGCGCCCAGCGTTGCGCCGGCAACGCAGGCCAGGACGGCGCCGATCGGCAGGATCGCCCAGAACGGCAGATGGATGCCGAAATGCGGGCTCGCCAGCAGTGCCCAGGTATAGGCACCAACGGCATAGAACGCGATGTACCCAAGATCCAGCAACCCGGCGAAGCCGACAACGATGTTCAGCCCCAGTGCGAGGAAGGCATAGAGGATCGCGAAGTTGAGGATGCGCACCCAGGCTTGCCCGCCCATGCCGGCAACGAAAGGCAGCGCGATGAGGACGGCGGCAACCAGGGCCAATCCCAGCCCGGAGCGAAGATTCAGCCATTTGCTCATGCGCGGTCCCCCGTCTTTTCACCGAACAGTCCCGAGGGCCGGAACATGAGGACGACAATCAGCACGGCAAACGCAAAGATGTCCTGATAGTGGCTGCCGAGGAAGCCGCCGGTCAGATCGCCGATGTAACCGGCGCCGAGTGCCTCGATCAGGCCCAGCAGCAAACCGCCAGCCATCGCCCCGGCAAGGTTGCCGATGCCACCGAGCACGGCGGCGGTGAAGGCCTTCAGGCCGAGCATGAAACCCATCTGGTAATGCGCGATTTCGTAGTAGGTACCCACCATGACACCGGCGACGGCACCGAGTGCGGAACCGACGACGAAGGCGGACGAAATGACGCGGTTGGCGTTGACGCCCATCAGACCGGCAACCGCGGGATTCTGCGCAGTCGCGCGCATCGCCATGCCGAGCTTGGTGCGATAGACGAGGAACAGGAGTCCGCCCATCGATACGGATGCCACGAGGAGGATCAAGACCTGCACGCTGGTGAAGGAAGCACCGGCGATCTCGAACTGCGTTTTCGCGATCAAGGGCGGAAAGGTCATGTAGTTACGCCCCCAGACCATCATCGCGACGTTCTGCAGCACGATCGAGCAGCCGATCGCGGTGATCAGCGGCGCCAGTCGCTGCGCATTGCGCAAGGGGCGATAGGCGACGCGTTCGAGGCTCCAGCCGATGATCATGCAGACCGCGGCAGCGGCAACGACACCGCAAGCGCCGGCCATCGCCGGCGGAACCCCGGCGCCGACAAGCAGCGTGATCACAGTGATCGCTACGAGCGTGCCGATCATGACCACCTCGCCATGGGCGAAATTGATCAAGCCCATGATGCCGTAGACCATCGTGTAGCCGAGCGCGACCATCGCGTAGATGGCGCCCTGCACGAGGCCATTGATAATCTGTTGGAGAAGGATGTCCATGCTGCTCGAATAGGGGAATAAATGCGGAAACGGCGCCGCGTGGCGCCGTTTCCATGGAGCCGGATTATACCGGCTTACTTCTTCTCGACCGCGGCCTTGGTGGCCTCGGCCGCTGCCTTGACAGCGCCGGCGCCCTCCTTCACGGCTTCCTTGGTCGCGTCCTTCGCCGCATCGGCAACGGCCTTCGCTGCCTCGCCGGTGGCGGCCGCGGCTTCCTTCACCGCCTCGGCCACACCACCGCCGAGGGTGTCGACGTACTCGAGCTTCCCGCCCTTGTACTGGTAGATCGAGATGGCACCGCCCTTGAGGTCGCCCTTGTCGTCGAACTCAATCTTTGCCGTCACACCGTCGTAACTGGTCTTGCCAACGGCTTCCAGATACTTGGCCGGCTCGACCGAATTGGCGCGCTTCATCGAATCGGCCATGACCATCACTGCGTCATAGACGTTCGGTGCGTACAGCTGGATCTCGGCGTTGAACTTCTTGGTGAACTTGTCCTTGAACGCCGGCCCCTTGGCCATCTTCTCCAGCGGCACGCCCGGCATCGAGCAGTAGTGCCCCTCGGTGGCCGGACCGCCGAGCTTCATGAACTCCGGCGTGCAAACGCCATCGCCGCCGAGGAATTTGGCCTTCAGGCCGAGTTCCTTCATCTGCTTGGCCATCGGGCCGCCCTGGGCGTCCATGCCGCCGTAGAAGACGAGGTCGGCCTTGGTCGACTTGATCTTGGTCAGGATGGCCTTGAAGTCGGTGGCCTTGTCGTTCGTGTATTCGGTGGCAACGACCTTCAGGCCGGCAGCTTCGGCTGCCTTCTTGAACTCGTCGGCGAGGCCCTGGCCATAGGCGGTGCGATCGTCGATGATGGCGACGGTCTTGACGCCCTGCTTGGCGGCGAACTCACCGAGGATCTTGCCCTGCTGGATGTCGTTGGCCATTACGCGGAAGGCGGTCTTGAAACCCTGCTGCGTGTACTTCGGGTTGGTCGCCGACGGCGAGATCTGCGGGACACCGGCATCCGAATAAAGCTTCGAGGCCGGAATCGTGGTACCCGAGTTGAGGTGGCCGATGACGCCATTGACCTTGGCATCGACCAGCTTCTGGGCAACGATGGTGCCCTGCTTCGGATCAGCCTGGTCGTCTTCGGCAAGCAGTTCGAACTTGACCTTGGCGCCGCCGATTTCGAGACCCGCGGCATTCAGTTCCTCGATCGCGAGCTTGGCGCCGTTCTCGTTGTCCTTGCCGAGGTGCGCTTGCGGGCCGGTCATCGGCGCAACGTGGCCGATCTTGACCGTCACTTCGGGCTTGGGGGCGGGCGCCGCCGGCGCCGGTGCTGCTGCAGGCGCGGGGGCCGGCGCAGCAGCCTGCGGCTTCGGTTCTTCCTTCTGGCCGCAGCCGATGAGAGCGATCGAGGCGGCGAGGGCGAGGGTAATGCCGGGGAAACGGGTCAGTTGCATGGGTGGGTCTCCGATATTGTTGTGGCAGTGGTTGTTTCAGCGGGACACTGAAGCGGACGATTCTCCCCAGCGTCATCAGCCTTGTCAATACGGATCGCCACCTGCACCCGGCCAAGAAAAAAGCCGGCACGCGGCCGGCTTTTTCGGGGGCTGAAGAAATTACTTCAGCGAGAGAATCCACTTGACGAGCTTCTGCGATTCTTCCGGCGTGACCTTGTTCGGAGGCATCGGGATCGCGCCCCAGTTGCCCTTGCCGCCCTTGATGACGGTCTCGGCCAGCTTGGCATCGGCGCCAGCCTGGCCAGCGTATTTCTTGGCGACTTCCTTATAGGCCGGGCCAACAGCTTTCTTTTCGATCTGGTGGCAGGCCAGGCAGCCCTTGGCTTTGGCCAGTGCTTCGTCAGCCTGGGCAACACCAGCGGACAGGATGCCGGCAGCAGCCAGCAGGGACACAGCGATCAGTTTCATCTCTCTCACTCCGTTAATCGGTTGAATGATTGGTCGGGAACGCGCATCTTATGACACATTCCCCGGCTTGGGAAGCTGCGGAGGGTGTCCGACAACCTGACCCGGCAGGCGATTCGCGCCTGTTGAGCGATTAACGGAACGCCGCACCGTCCGGTTGACAGCAGTGCCGCGCTCCCCGTTGTGCAGCGACGAGACTACTTCTGCTTCTTCCTCTGAATCTGCGTTACATCACGCACCGCACCCTTGTCGGCCGAGGTGGTCATCAGCGCGTAAGCCTGCAGCGCCGCAGAGACGGTGCGCTGGCGGTTTTCCGGCTGCCAGGCGCGCTCGCCCTTCGCGTCCATCGCCGCGCGGCGCTGCGCCAGTTCTGTGTCGGAAATGGCGAGGTGAATGCGACGCCCCGGGATGTCGATCTCGATCGTGTCGCCGGTCTCGACGAGGCCGATGGCACCGCCGTCCGCCGCCTCCGGCGAGGCGTGGCCGATCGAAAGCCCCGAGGTACCGCCGGAGAAGCGGCCGTCGGTGAGCAGCGCACAGTCCTTGCCCAGCCCGCGCGACTTCAGGTACGAAGTCGGGTAGAGCATTTCCTGCATGCCAGGGCCACCCTTCGGCCCCTCGTAGCGGACGATGACGACATCGCCAGCGATGACTTCGCCGCCGAGGATGCCTTCGACCGCATCGTCCTGGCTTTCATAGACGCGCGCCTTGCCGGTGAATTTCCAGCACGATTCGTCGACACCGGCGGTCTTCACGATGCAGCCATCTTCAGCGATGTTGCCGTAAAGCACGGCGAGACCACCCTCCTGCGTATAGGCGTTCTCCTTGCTGCGGATGCAGCCGTTGGCGCGGTCGAGGTCGAGCGTCGGATAGCGGCGCTCCTGCGAGAACGCGGTCTGCGTCGGAATGCCGCCGGGCGCGGCCTTGAAGAAGGTGTGCAGCGCCGGGTCGGCGTTCTTCACGACATCGTTGGCCGTGATCGCCTCGCCCAGCGTCTTCGCGTAGACGGTCGGCACGTCGCGGTGGATCAGCCCGGCGCGATCGAGTTCGGCGAGAATGCCCATGATGCCGCCAGCGCGGTGCACATCCTCGATGTGGTAATCCTGCGTCGCCGGCGCGACCTTGGCAAGGTTCGGCACCTTGCGCGAGATGCGGTCGATGTCGGACATCGTAAAATCGACGCCAGCTTCGCGCGCGGCGGCGAGGATATGCAACACGGTATTGGTCGAGCCGCCCATCGCCACGTCAAGCGCCATCGCATTCTCGAAGGCGGCCTTGGATGCGATCGTACGCGGCAGCACCGAGGCATCATCCTGTTCGTAATAGCGGCGGCACATCTCGACGGCGACACGACCGGCGCGCAAAAAGAGTTGCCTGCGGTCGGCGTGCGTTGCCACGACGGTGCCGTTGCCCGGCAGCGACAGGCCAAGCGCTTCGGTCAGGCAGTTCATCGAGTTCGCCGTGAACATACCGGAGCAGGAGCCGCAGGTCGGGCAGGCGGAGCGCTCCATGTTGTCGACTTCCTCGTCGGAGCAAGCGCTGTCGCCGGCCTTGATCATTGCATCGATGAGGTCGACGGCGATCGTCTTGCCACCCCAGGTGACCTTGCCGGCCTCCATCGGGCCGCCGGAGACGAAGACTGCCGGAATGTTCAGCCGCATCGCCGCCATCAGCATGCCGGGGGTGATCTTGTCGCAGTTGGAGATGCAGACCATCGCGTCAGCGCAGTGTGCATTGCACATGTATTCGACCGAGTCCGCGATCAGATCGCGCGAGGGCAGTGAGTAGAGCATGCCGGCGTGGCCCATGGCGATACCGTCGTCGATGGCGATAGTGTCGAATTCCTTGGCGATGCCTCCGGCCGCTTCGATCTCGCGCGCGACGAGCTGGCCCATGTCTTTCAGATGCACATGGCCGGGAACGAACTGCGTGAAGGAGTTCACGACGGCGATGATCGGTTTGCCGAAGTCACCATCCTTCATGCCGGTAGCGCGCCACAGGGCGCGTGCGCCGGCCATGTTGCGGCCGTGGGTCGAGGTGCGGGAACGGTACTGGGGCATGGCGGAACTCCGTGAGGTGCGGTCGGTAGCGGACGGCAAGCCGACTATAATCGGGAACTGCGAATTTTAGCCGAATCGTCATCCCGATGCTGACCCACCCCCAGTTCGACCCGGTTGCCCTCGCGATCGGCCCCGTCTCCATCCACTGGTACGGTCTGATGTACCTGCTCGCCTTCCTGCAATTCTGGTGGTTGGGCAAATGGCGCATCGAGCACGGGCGGGCGCCGGGCTGGCCGGTCTCGGCGCTCGACGACCTGTTGTTCTATGGTGTGCTCGGGGTCATCATCGGCGGCAGGCTCGGACAGGTGCTGTTCTATGAGCCGGCCCACTATCTCGCACACCCGATGGAGATCCTGGCGGTCTGGAAGGGCGGAATGTCCTTCCATGGCGGGTTTCTTGGCGTACTGGTGGCCATGGTTTTCATCGCGCGCAAGTATCAGCGACGCTGGCTCGATGTCACCGATTTCATTGCGCCGCTGGTGCCGCTTGGGCTGGCCGCCGGGCGACTGGGGAACTTCATCAACGGCGAACTATGGGGCCGTCCGGCCGACCCCGGACTCCCCTGGGCCATGATTTTCCCGCATGTGGATGCTGTTCCGCGCCATCCCTCCCAGCTTTACCAGATGGCCGGCGAGGGACTGCTTTTTTTCATTCTGCTCTGGCTTTACTCAGCGAAGCCGCGGCCAACGGGGGCTGTTTCGGGCGCATTCCTGATTGGCTATGGAAGCTTCCGCTTCCTTGCCGAGTATTTCCGCAACCCCGACGCCGGCATCTTCGGACTTTCCCACACGGTGAGCATGGGACAGTGGCTGTCGCTGCCAATGGTGATCGCGGGATTCGTTCTGCTTCACCTGAGTCGCACGCCGCGAATCTGATCAGTCTTCGTCTTCGTTGCCGTCCCGCGACGGTGCAATGAAGGGGAGGACGAGGATGAAACGCGTGCCCGCACCGACACGGCTGTCGACGGCAATGTCTCCTCCAAGCACCCCAGTCACCAGGTTGTAGACAATGTGCAGTCCGAGTCCGCTGCCGCCGCCTTGACCATCCCTGCACCTCGCCGATCGGTGGCCGGATTGAGGGACAAATCGCGTCGCGTAGCGCACGGCGGGTGACACGGGGTATCGTTCGCCGTACAATATTCTGTAATTATGAATTACGAAACCTCGACCGGAGCCCCGTCATCATGAGCCAAAGACCCTTCCGCATCCTCGGTATCCAGCAAATCGCCATTGGCGGCCCGTCCAAGGCGCGACTGAAAACACTATGGGTAGACATGTTCGGCCTGGAGATCACGGGAAATTTCGTCAGTGAGCGTGAAAACGTCGATGAAGACATCTGCGCAATGGGTAGCGGACCATTCAAGGTGGAAGTCGACCTGATGCAACCACTTGATCCGGAAAAGAAACCTGCGGTTCACGCCACACCGCTGAACCACGTCGGCCTCTGGGTGGACGATCTCCCGGTTGCCGTCGAATGGCTATCCAGGCAAGGGGTGCGCTTTGCACCGGGCGGCATTCGCAAGGGAGCGGCCGGCTACGACATCACCTTCCTGCATCCGAAGGGCAACGAAGAATTTCCTGTCGGCGGCGAGGGTGTGCTGATTGAACTGGTACAGGCACCGCCCGAGGTAGTGGAGGCTTTCTCGCGCTTGGGTTAATCTCGGCCTGGCCGACACGGCACGCGAAGGCCCGCGCCCACACAGACGGGCCTCGCAACAATGAGGAGGTGTCATGACTTGGTTCACTCTGCCCGAGATGCGCAGCGATACACCGCCGGCATTTCTGACCCTCGATGGCTGTAACGAATGGCTTGCGGCGCAACCGCTTGCCAACGCACCGCTGATGCAGGAATTGCTGGCAACCCAGTTGAATCTGCTCAATGTGTCACCCCTGCCCGCGCGAGAGCGCTACAAGATTCTTGAAACACTACGCAAGCCAGCGTTCGCCATCGAGACGGAAGCGATCAAACGCTATGAATCGCGACCGCTTCCGCTGTCGGCCATAGAACACAAGGCTTTCACCGGCTCCTGCCGGCTGTGGCGCAGCCTTGCCACCGGCTATCTGCATTGCCTTCGCGCCAGTCTGGACAAGGATGAGTCGCTGGCCGATCGCTATGCCAAGGTCGTTCATCGCGTCTTGACGTGCCTGCGCTTGGAGCAGATGTCGCGCTACCGGGCAAGCGCGACCATCCCTGCCGAATGGTGGCAGCTGCTGCACGCCTCACTTGCCTCGGCAGACGACCTTGCCGTGACCACCACTCCCGTCACCGACCGCCTCTTCGCCGAGACCCGTGAGTCAACACCCTCGGGTCAGTATGCAATGGCGCTCCTGCTTCACCTTGCCCGCCCGCATGAGCTTTCGCGCAGCCAGCTTTCCGCGGTTGTGCGCTGGTTCGCGCGCTGGCGCGAGCAGGCCCGGATCTACCCCGGCCTCGCCGCTGCCGGCGACCGGCGCACGGTGGTCATCGACCTGCGGAGCGACCTGCCGATTCACGCGAGCCGCGGCGCACCGGAGAATGGTCGCTGGCTGGACATCGATGCCATCCTCGGCAAGTGCAAGAATCGGCTCAAGGATATCAAGGAGGGCAAGTCGCCCGAATCGTTGCATCTTGGCAACCTGCTTCCGACCGAGGCCTGTGTCGGACTGCTGCAGTTTCTGCATGGCGCACTGCAATCGCCACCGGCACCGGCACCGGACGCATCGGAAGCGCTGGCCGAAGTGCGTGCCGCGACCACGCTTGAACGCGTCCACCTTCTGCTCGGCGGAAAACCCGTCAACGCCCCGCCCGCGCCCACCGTACAAAGCAATCGCACGGCGCACGAGCAGATCGCGATCTTCGGGCATGTCGTGCGTGAGGAAACTCCGTCAGCCGACGAAGGGCTGGAAGCATGGCAGTTACTGCTCGATCAGAACGGACTGCTGATCCTGCACCGGGCAGCGGAAACCGCGGGGGAAAGGCTCGGACATCGCAGCCTGATCGCGATCAGGATGCCGGCCGGCGAAATCCGCCTGCTCGTCCTGCGCAGCCTCGCCTTGCAGGAAGACGGCAGCCTGCTTGCCTGGGCCAAGGCATTGCCCGCTGGCACCCTCGCCCTGCAGGCAAGCGGGCGCGAGCGCATGACCAATCGGATCATCCTGCATCCGGCAATCTTCGTTCAGGGCGCCGGACAGACTGGGGCACCACCAAGCTTGCTGGTGCCAGCCGGTGCGATGGCCAAGCTGATGCGCCTGGACGTGAGCCAGCTTCCCGATGGCCTGAAGCCCGGCGCCATCATCGACCGCGGCAGCAACTACGAGCGTCTCGCCTGCCAGTGACGGTGCGCCGCCAAAGCGACAGCTGATTGCCAAATCAGTAGAGCCAAACCGCCGCAGGTTCAATGGGCATAAGCGAGAACGCCCGCCGGGTCTCCCGGCGGGCGTTCTGTTTGCTGGGCAGGATAATGATCAGTCGAATTCGATGATCACCTGATCGACCGACAGGCTTTCGCCAGCTGCGGCGGATATCTTCTTCACCTTGCAGTCCTGCTCGGCCTTGAGGATGTTTTCCATCTTCATCGCCTCGATGACGGCCAGTTTCTCGCCGGCCTTCACGTCCTGGCCGACCTTGACCGAGACCTCGCGCAGCAGGCCCGGCATCGGCGACATCAGGAACTTCGAGAGGTCGGGCGGCAGCTTCTCGGGCATCAGCGACAGCAGTTCGGCGGCGCGCGCGCTCATGACCATGAAGTCGGCGCGGGTGCCCCAGTGGAACAGGCTGTACTTCGTCTTGTGGCGCTCGACCTGCATGGTGAATTCCTCGCCGTTGCAGGTCCCGCGGAACAACGATTCGCCGAGCTTCCAGTCGGACAGGATCGAGAACTGCTCGCCCTTGTACTCGATGTGGTAGCCCCCCTCGACCGGGCGCGCGGTGACTTCATGCTGCTCCTTGCCGTCACCGGTCAGGCGCACCACCACCCACTTGTCGCTGACGAGGCGCTCGTGGCCCTGCAGCTGGCCCGAGACAGACGCCGAGCGATCGGTGTAGGCGCGATAGACGTAGGCAGCGACAGAGACCAGCAGCGCCGGATCGTCGTGCGGCACCATCGAGGCGTCGAAACCGGTCGGGTAATGCTTGGGAATGAAGCCGGTGTCGAAGATGCCGGAATGGAACACCGGATGCTGCATCAGCGCCGCCTGGAACGGGATGTTCGACGAGATGCCGCGGATGACGAAGGCGTTCAGCGCGTCGCGCATGCGGGCAATCGCCTGGTCGCGCGTGGCGCCGTGCACGATCAGCTTGGCGATCATCGAGTCGTAGAACATCGAGATCTCGCCGCCGTCGTAGACGCCGGTATCGACGCGGACCTGGCCCGGGATTTCGGTCGGCGGCTGGAACTTCACCAGACGGCCGGTCGAGGGCAGGAAACCGCGGAACGGGTCTTCGGCGTTGATCCGGCACTCCATCGCCCAGCCGTTGATCTTCACGTCGGCCTGCGCGATCGGCAGCTTCTCGCCGTAGGCGACGCGGATCATCTGCTCGACGAGGTCGAGGCCGGTGATCAGTTCGGTGACCGGGTGCTCGACCTGCAGGCGGGTGTTCATCTCGAGGAAATAGAACTCCTTGGTCGCGCCGGAGACGACGAACTCGACCGTGCCGGCCGACTCGTAATTCACCGCACGCGCCAGGGCCACCGCCTGCTCGCCCATCGCCTTGCGCATCTCGGCGTCGACGAAGGGCGACGGCGCCTCTTCGATGACCTTCTGGTGACGACGCTGGATCGAGCAGTCGCGCTCGTTCAGATAGACGTAGTTGCCGTGCGAATCGCCGAGCACCTGGATTTCGATGTGGCGCGGTTCGAGCACGTATTTTTCGATGAAGACGCGATCATCGCCGAAGGAATTCTTCGCTTCGTTCACGCAGGACGAGAAGCCCTCGTGCGCCTCGGCATCGTTGTAGGCCACGCGCAAGCCCTTGCCGCCGCCGCCGGCGGAGGCCTTGATCATCACCGGGTAGCCGATCTTCTGGGCGATCTTCACCGCCTCGTCGGGGCCGGCGATGGCGTCGTTGTAGCCGGGGATGGTGTTGACCTTGGCTTCGATGGCCAGCTTCTTCGACTCGATCTTGTCGCCCATCTTGGCGACCGAGTAGTGCTTCGGGCCAATGAACTTGATCCCTTCCTCTTCGAGGCGGCGCGAGAAGGTGGCGTTTTCCGAGAGGAAGCCGTAGCCCGGGTGCACCGCTTCGGCACCGGTCTCCTTGCACGCGGCGATGATCTTGTCCATCACCAGATACGACTCCTTCGACGCGGCCGGGCCGATGCAGACGGCTTCGTCGGCGAGGTCGACGTGCAGCGCGTCCTTGTCCGCTTCGGAATAGACGGCAACGGTCTTGATGCCCATCTTGCGGGCGGTCTTGATGACGCGGCAGGCAATCTCGCCGCGGTTTGCAATCAGGATCTTCTTGAACATGTTCCTATTCTCCCTGGACGCTTACAGCGGAATGTTGCCGTGCTTGCGCCACGGATTGTCGAGTTGCTTGTCGCGCAGCATCGCCAGCGAGCGGCAGATGCGCTTGCGGGTGGCGTGCGGCATGATCACGTCGTCGATGAAGCCGCGGGCGCCGGCGACGAACGGGTTGGCGAACTTGGCCTTGTACTCGGCCTCGCGCTCGGCGAGCTTGGCCGGATCGTTCTTTTCCTCGCGGAAGATGATCTCGACCGCGCCCTTCGGACCCATGACGGCGATTTCCGCCGACGGCCAGGCGATGTTCACGTCGCCGCGCAGGTGCTTGGAGCTCATCACGTCGTAGGCGCCGCCGTAGGCCTTGCGGGTGATGACGGTGACTTTCGGCACGGTGCACTCGGCGTAGGCGTAGAGCAGCTTGGCGCCGTGCTTGATGATGCCGCCGTATTCCTGCGTGGTGCCCGGCATGAAGCCCGGCACATCGACGAAGGTGACGACCGGAATGTTGAAGGCGTCGCAGAAGCGCACGAAGCGGGCAGCCTTGATCGAGGACTTGATGTCCAGGCAGCCGGCCAGCACCAGCGGCTGGTTGGCGACGATGCCGACCGGGTGGCCGTCCATGCGGCCGAAGCCGATGATGATGTTCTTGGCGTAGTCGGGCTGCAGTTCGAAGAAGTCGCTGTCATCGACGACCTTGATGATCAGCTCCTTCATGTCGTACGGCTTGTTGGCGTTGTCCGGCACCAGCGTGTCGAGCGAGTGATCCATGCGGTCGGCCGGATCGTTGGTCGGCGTCACCGGGGGCTTCTCGCGGTTCGACGAGGGCACGAAGTTCATGAAGCGGCGCAGCATGGAGAGCGCCTCGACATCGTTCTCGAAGGCGAGGTCGGCGACACCCGACTTGGTCGTGTGCGTGACGGCGCCACCCAGTTCCTCGGCAGTGACGTCTTCGTGCGTCACGGTCTTCACGACTTCCGGACCGGTGACGAACATGTACGACGAATCCTTGACCATGAAGATGAAGTCGGTCATCGACGGCGAGTACACCGCACCGCCGGCGCAGGGGCCCATGATCATCGAGATCTGCGGCACGACGCCGGAGGCCATCACGTTGCGCTGGAAGACGTCGGCATAGCCGCCGAGCGAGGCGACGCCTTCCTGGATGCGCGCGCCGCCCGAATCGTTCAAGCCGATCACCGGGGCGCCGACCTTCATCGCGTGGTCCATGACCTTGCAGATCTTCTCGGCGTGGGTTTCCGAGAGCGAGCCGCCAAAGACCGTGAAATCCTGCGAGAAAACGAACACCAGACGGCCGTTGATCGTGCCGTAGCCGACGACGACGCCGTCACCCGGCGTCTTCTCGGCTTGGTCCATGCCGAAATCGACGCAGCGGTGCTCCTTGAACATGTCCCATTCCTCGAAGGAACCCGGGTCGAGCAAGAGCTCGATGCGTTCGCGGGCGGTCAGCTTGCCCTTCTTGTGCTGGCTGTCGATACGCTTCTGGCCACCGCCGAGGCGGGCCATTTCGCGCTTTGTTTCCAGCTGCCGGATGATGTCGTGCATAACGAAAACTCCCTCAAAAGTGGGGTAATTCAAAAAACGGAAATCAGTGTTTCAAATGGGCGAGCAGGGCATGCGCCGCCGCCGCCGGCGTCGTCAGTCCGCTCTCGACGGACTGCGACAGGCGCGGCAGGCTTTCCCGCACGCCCGGGTGCTCCCGGAAGCGCTCGTGCAATCCGGCCTCGATCAGCTGCCACATCCAGGCCAGCGACTGGTGCCGGCGCTTCTGCGCGAACTCGCCGCTGGCGGTCAGCGTATCGCGGTATTTTTCGACATTCTCCCAGAACTCGGCCATGCCTTCCTTCTGCAGTGCGCTGACCGTCAGCACCGGCGGTTCCCAGTTCGGCGAGGCGCGACGCACCAGATGCAGCGCATTGCGCCACTGCGCACGGGCGACAGCGGTGGCCTGCGGGTCAATGTCGGCCTTGTTGATGACCACCATATCGGCGATCTCGACGATGCCCTTCTTGATCGCCTGCAGGTCGTCGCCGGCGTTCGGCAGCTGCAGCAGGCAGAAGAGGTCGACCATGCCAGCCACCGTCGTCTCGCTCTGGCCGACGCCGACCGTCTCGACGATCACCACGTCGTAGCCGGCGGCTTCGCACAACAGCATCGCCTCGCGCGTCTTCTCGGCGACACCGCCGAGCGAACCGGCCGACGGGCTCGGCCGGATGAAGGCTTCCTCCTGCTGGCACAGCGTCTCCATGCGCGTCTTGTCGCCGAGGATCGAACCGCCGGTGATCGACGACGAAGGATCGACGGCGAGCACCGCGACGCGGCGGCCCTTGTTGATCAGCCAGACGCCGAGCGCCTCGATGAAAGTCGACTTGCCGGCGCCGGGCACCCCCGAGATGCCGACGCGGATCGCATTGCCGGTCTGCGGCAGCAGCGCGTTCAGCACCTGCTGCGCGCGCACGCGGTGGTCGGCGCGGGTCGATTCGATGAGGGTGATCGCCTTCGCCAGCGCACGGCGCTGCCCGGCACCGACGCTGTCGACCAGCGTCCGGTCCTCGGGCGACAGATGATCTGCCGACAAGGAGGCCTCCCTCGCGTTCATTCGCCCGCTACGATCAGCCGCGCGCCTTGCGGATTTCTTCGAGGACGCGCTTCGCGGAATCCTCGATGCGCGTGCCCGGGCCGAAGATGGCCTTGGCGCCGGCGGCGTAGAGCACGTCGTAGTCCTGCGCCGGAATGACGCCGCCGGCGAAGACGATGATGTCGTCGGCGCCCTGCGCCATCAGCGCCTGGATGATCTGCGGCACCAGCGTCTTGTGGCCCGCAGCGAGCGACGAGCAACCGATGGCATGGACGTCGTTCTCGACGGCCAGACGCGCAGCTTCTTCCGGCGTCTGGAAGAGCGGGCCGACGTCGATGTCGAAGCCGAGATCGGCGAAGGCCGTAGCCACCACCTTGGCACCACGGTCATGGCCGTCCTGGCCCAGCTTGGCGATCATCACGCGCGGACGACGGCCTTCTTCGGCGGCGAACTTCTCGACGTCCGCCTTGATCGTTTCCCAGCTTTCCTGTCCGGCCACGACGCCTCCGTAAACACCCGAAATAGTCTGGTTGTTGGCACGGAAGCGGCCGAAGATCTTCTCCAGCGCGTCCGACACTTCGCCGACCGTGGCGCGCAGGCGGATCGCCTTCACCGACAGGTCGAGCAGGTTGCCTTCGCCCGTCTCGGCGCACTTCGTCAGCGCATCGAGCGCAGCCTGCACGGCAGCGGAATCGCGGGTCGCACGGATCTTCTGCAGGCGGGCCACCTGTGCCTCGCGCACCGCATGGTTGTCGATGTCGAGGATGTCGATCGGGTCTTCCTTGGCCAGCTTGTACTTGTTCACACCGACGATGACGTCCTTGCCCGAGTCGATGCGCGCCTGCTTGTCGGCGGCGCAGGTCTCGACCTGCATCTTCGCCCAGCCCGACTCGACGGCCTTGGTCATGCCGCCCATGGCCTCGATTTCCTGGATGATGCCCCAGGCCTTGTCGACCATGTCCTGCGTCAGCTTCTCCATCATGTACGAGCCGGCCCACGGGTCGACCACGTTACAGATGTGCGTTTCTTCCTGGATGATGAGCTGCGTGTTGCGGGCGATGCGGGCCGAGAATTCGGTCGGCAGCGCGATCGCCTCGTCGAGCGCGTTGGTGTGCAGCGACTGCGTGCCGCCGAAGACCGCGGCCATCGCCTCGATCGTCGTGCGCACGACGTTGTTGTACGGGTCCTGCTCGGTCAGCGACCAGCCCGAGGTCTGCGAGTGCGTGCGCAGCATCATCGACTTCGGGTTCTTCGGGTTGAACTGGCTCATGATGCGCTGCCACAGCAGACGTCCGGCGCGCATCTTGGCGATCTCGAGGTAGAAGTTCATGCCCACCGCCCAGAAGAACGACAGGCGGCCGGCGAAGGTGTCGACGTCCATGCCGGAGGCGATGCCGGTGCGCACATACTCCATGCCATCGGCCAGCGTGAAGGCCAGTTCGATCGCCTGGTTCGCACCCGCTTCCTGGATGTGGTAACCGGAGATCGAGATCGAGTTGAACTTCGGCATGTGCTGCGCCGTGTAGCCGAAGATGTCGGCGATGATCTTCATCGACGGCTTCGGCGGATAGATATAGGTGTTGCGGACCATGAACTCCTTGAGGATGTCGTTCTGGATGGTCCCGGAGAGCTGCTCCTGCTTCACGCCCTGCTCTTCGGCGGCCACGATGTAGCCGGCGAGGATCGGCAGCACGGCGCCGTTCATCGTCATCGAGACGGAAATCTTGTCGAGCGGGATGCCGTCGAAGAGGATCTTCATGTCCTCGACCGAGTCGATCGCCACGCCGGCCTTGCCGACGTCGCCGACGACGCGGGGATTGTCCGAGTCGTAACCGCGGTGCGTGGCCAGGTCGAAGGCGACCGACACGCCCTGGCCGCCGGCGGCGAGCGCCTTGCGGTAGAAGGCGTTGGAGGCTTCGGCGGTGGAGAAGCCGGCGTACTGGCGGATGGTCCAGGGCTTCACCGCGTACATCGTCGCCTGCGGGCCGCGCACGAAGGGCGCGAAGCCGGGCAGGGTGTCGGTATATTCAAGGCTGGCGACGTCCTGCTTCGTATACAGCGGCTTGACGGTGATGCCTTCCGGCGTCACCCAGTTGAGGGCATCGACATTGCCACCCGGCGCGGACTTGGCAGCGGCCTTCTGCCACGCGTCGAGATTGCTGGAATCCTGGAACTTGCTGTCGCTGGACATGGGAACCTCGCTTTGAACCGGCGCGATCATCGATTTGCCGGGGCTGTACATTATTGAATTGTCTCGGGCGAATGACTACGACATTTTGTCGCTTGACACCCCTTGAATTGCCGTCAATAATACTGCATCCATAATTATGAATGCAAGGTTCACGGTGCAAGGTATAATCGCCTGATCATGACGCCAGCCCGCATCGCACAAACCGCCCTCTATCAGGAAGTTGCCGAACGTCTCCGGCAGCGCATCTTCTCGCATGAGTTGCCACCCGGCACCTGGATCGACGAGCAGGCGCTCGCCGTCGATTATGGCATCAGTCGCACGCCGTTGCGCGAGGCGCTGAAAGTGCTCGCTTCCGAGGGGCTGGTGACGCTGAAGCCGCGTCGTGGCTGCTACGTGACCGAAATTTCCGAGCGCGACCTTGATGAGATCTTCCCGGTCATGGCATTGCTGGAAGGGCGTTGCGCGTTTGAAGCCGCGCAGAAATCCCGTCCGGAAGACATCGCCCGCCTTGAGGGCATCCACGCCATGCTGGAGAAACACGCGACAAGCGGTGACAAGGAACGGTTTTTCGAAGCCAATCAGGAATTCCATCGCGCCGTGCAGGAGCTTGCCGACAACCGCTGGCTGCTGCAAGTGATCCAGGATCTGCGCAAGGTGCTGAAGCTGACGCGCCTGCATTCGCTCTCGCTCGAAGGCCGGCTGCAACAGTCGCTCGAAGAACACCGGGCAATCATGGCCGGTTTCAAGGCACGCGATGCGAAGCGTACCGAGAAGGCGATGCACGATCACCTGATCTCCGGCCGCGAGGCGCTGGCCCGCATCCACGCGCGCGAGGCCGCCAAGGCGGCCTGACACGGCGTGCCGGGCCGCATCGTTCTCACCCGCGACGGAGCGCTCGCGACCGTCGTCATCGATAATCCCGAAAAACTCAACGCTGTCGACCTCGGCATGTGGCGGCAACTCGCTGCCGTCATGGCCGAAGTGTCAGCCGATGCCAGCGTGCGCTGCGTGATCCTGCGCGGCGCCGGCGATGCCGCCTTCGCCGCGGGCGGCGACCTTGAAGAGTTCCCGACCGTTCGCGACACTATCGAGCGTGCGCAGTGTTATCACGCGACCGTCGGCCGCGCGCTTGCCGCAATTGGCGACTGCCCACAGCCGACAATCGCGCTGATTCGCGGGCCGTGCATCGGCGGCGGGCTGGAAATCGCCGGACAGTGCGACCTGCGCATCGCCGGCGAATCAGCGAAGTTCGGCGCCCCGATCAATCGCGTCGGCTTCTCGATGTATCCGGGCGAGATGGCCGGCCTGCTGCGCCTCGCCGGCCCGGCTGTGCTGCTCGAAATCCTGCTCGAAGGACGCATCCTTGCGGCCGCTGAGGCGTTGCAGAAGGGGCTGCTGTCCCGCGTCGTCGCCGATGAACGCCTTGCCGACGAAGTTGCCACCGCCGCCCGCCGCGTCTGCGAGGGCGCGCCGCTCGTCGCGCGCTGGCACAAGCAGTGGGTGCGCCGCCTGCAGGAGGATGCGCCGCTCAGCGATGCCGAACTGCGCGAATCCTTCGCCTTTCTCGCCACCGAGGATTACCGGGAAGGTCTCGCCGCATTCCTCGAAAAACGCAAACCCGAGTTCAAGGGGCGCTGACGCCGTTCGCTGGCCGCCCGCGCAACCAGGAGAAATGCCGATGCCGGAACCGAAACAGCCAGGGAAGTCGAAGGATTCGAACATCGTCAGCCGCGGCCTCGAACGTCTGCGTGCAGCCATTGCCCCACCGGCCACCCTGACACCGCGCCGTCTCACGCAGATCCGCCAGCAGTTGCAGGAATGTGCCGAGGCGCTCGGCGGTGAGGTCTCCACGCGCCAGCGGGCAGCGCGACTCGCGGAAACCTACCTCGGCCTCGATGATGCCGGCCGTTGCGAATTCCTGCGTCTGATTGCCGTCGAGTTCGGGCCGGATCCGGCCGCCGTTGCCAGCGCGCACGCGGCTTACCAGGCTGCTGTCGGCAGTGACGCGCAGTGGGATGCCGAGGCCGGGCTGCGCCTCGCCGTGCGCTCGGCGCGCATCCGCATCCTCACGCAGTTCAACGCCATCCCGCAGGGCGTCAAGTTTCTCGTCGATATGCGCGCCGACCTGCTCCGCCACCTCGACCACGAACCGCAGCTCGCCGCGCTCGACCGCGAGCTGGAAGCGCGCCTCGGCGCCTGGTTCGACGTCGGTTTCCTCGAACTGCAGCGCATCACCTGGAACTCGCCGGCGGTGCTGCTCGAAAAGCTGATCCGCTACGAGGCGGTGCACGAAATCCGCTCGTGGGACGACCTCAAGAACCGCCTCGATTCCGATCGACGGCTATACGCCTTCTTCCATCCGCGCATGCCGCTCGAACCGCTGATCTTCGTCGAGGTCGCGCTCACCGACCATCTCGCCGACAACGTGCAGCAACTGCTTGACGTAAACGCGCCGGTTTTCGATGCGCAACGCGCCGACGCGGCGATCTTCTATTCGATCTCGAACACGCAGGACGGTCTGCGCGGCGTCTCCTTCGGCAACTTCCTGTTGAAGCGCGTCGTCGATGATTTGAAGCGTGATTTCCCGCGCCTGAAGACCTTCGCCACGCTCTCGCCGATGCCGACACTCGCCTCCTGGCTACGCAAGCACCCCGAGGCGCTCGCCGACTGCGGCATCGCGCTCGATATTGAAGCACTCGTCGCCGGCGCCTGGCAGAACGACAAGGCGCAGCAACGCACGCTGCGCGACCGACTGCCGCGCCTTGCCGCCCGCTACCTGCTCGAAGCGCGCAAGGACGGCAAGCCCTGGGATCCTGTCTCGCGCTTCCATCTCGGCAACGGCGCACGTATCGAACAGATTGACTGGCTCGCCGACACCAGCGAAAAAGGCCTGCGCCAATCGTTCGGAATGATGGTGAACTATCTCTACGACCCCGACGAGATCGAGGACAACGTAGAAGCCTTCGCACGCGAAACACGCATTGCTTCATCGGCCACCGTGCGGCGCTTGGGGCGGCACGAGAAATAGCTCAGCCGAAAACGCTCCACAGCATGCGGGCAACCAGCAGCACGAGCAGGCCGGCAAAAATGCGCTTCAGCGTTGCCACCGGCAGCCGGTGTGCGAGCTTTGCGCCAAGTGGCGCCATCGTCATGCTGACGACCACCACCAGCACCAGCGCCGGCAGATAGACGAAGCCAAGCGAGCCCGCCGGCAAGCCCGGCTGGTTCCAGCCGTTGGCCAGATACCCGGCCGTTCCTGCCAATGCAATCGGCAGGCCGATCGCTGCCGAGGTGCCGATCGCGTGCTGCGTCTTGACGTTGCACCAGGTCATGAACGGTACCGACATCGTGCCGCCGCCGATCGCCACCAGTGCCGAGATGCCGCCGATGCCGAGTCCGACCGCCGACAGCCCGAACACGCCCGGCAACTCGCGGTGCGGCTTCGGCTTGATGTTGAGCAGCATCTGCACGGCGACGTAGGACATGAACGCCGCGAAGAACAGCGCCAGCCCGGTCGACGACGCCTGCGCGGCGACGAAGGTGGCGCCGAAGGTGCCGAGCAGGATGCCCGGCGTGATGCCGCGCACCACCTTCCAGAGCACGGCACCGTGCGCATGATGCGCGCGCAGCGACGAGATCGACGTGAAGACGATCGCCGCCATCGAGGTGCCGAGCGCAAGGTGCACCACTTCGCCTTTGGGAAAACCCTCGGCAATGAAGATCGTCGTCAGGATCGGCACCATCACGGCGCCGCCGCCGACGCCGAGCAGCCCGGCCATGAAGCCGGCAAAGGCGCCGAGCAGCAGATAGGCCCACCAGAATTCGCTCACTTCAATAACTCCATGATGGCTTGCCACTCATCAGCAGATACCGGCGTGATCGACAGGCGGTTGCCGCGCTGCAGGATCTGCATGCCGGCAAGCGCCGGCTGCTGGCGCAACGCCGCGATCGGCAGCAGGCGCGTCTTCTCCACGAACTTCACATCGACGCATAGCCAGCGCGGTCTGTCCGGCGTCGCCTTCGCATCGAAGTAGGGACTCGCCGGATCGAACTGCGTGTCGTCCGCATGCGCCGCTGCGCACACTTCGCAAATGCCCGCGATGCCGGGTTCCGCACAGCTCGAATGGTAGAAGAAGGCGAGGTCGCCCAACTGCATCGCGTCGCGCATGAAATTGCGCGCCTGATAGTTGCGCACGCCGAACCAGGGCACCACTTTCCGGGCTTGCAGATCGTCGATGGAGACCTCGCTGGGCTCCGACTTCATCAACCAGTAGGCCATGTCCCATCCCCGAAATGAAAACAGCGCGGAAGAAACCTTCCGCGCTGCCGTCTTGCTGCTTGGGGCCCCCGCCTGTGCCGTTGGGCCGGCATCCTGAACCTGGGTTCAGAGTGGCTGCTTTCCTCCCGCATCAGGTGCACCCGACGAAGGGCGCGCACAACAGCGGTTTCAACGGTCCGCAACCGATGCCAATCAGCATTGGTTCAAGGAATGTATGGCCTTGACGAACACTGCAGGGGACACTCGGTGGAGCGTGGAATCTCGGCTTGAAACCGGGAGTCCTAGAACAGCTTTTCCTGCGGCGCGAGCAGCACGTCGAGCTGAGCTTCCATGTCGGAGATTCTACGCCTCACGGCTCCGAAATCAAGGCCGCCAACAGGCTCGCCGCCCTTCGCTTTCGTACTCAGGAATTCATGCGCGATGTTGAGCGCTGCCATCACCGCGATGCGCTCGGCGATGTTGCTTTTGGTACGGTCGGAGATCTCGTGCATCTTCTCGTCGACGTAGGAAACGGCCGCCTGCAGCGCCTCGCGTTCCTCGGGCGGACAGGCCACCCGGTATTCCTTGCCGAGCAGGTTGATGTCGAGATAGTTGGGTAGTGCGCTGGAGGGGGTATTGGTGTCGGCCATGCGCGTATCGCTCACACTTTCGCTTCCGGCAAATGGCCAACCAGGGATTCCAGTCGCTCACGCGCACCGTTCATGCGCTCGAGCAGTTGCTTCTTCTCCGCTTCCAGCGCTGCGACCCGTTGCTGCAGATCGCGATTCTCGTTACGCAGGCCACGGCACAAGCCCGCCACTTGGGCGATCTTGCTCTCGAGCGCGTTCAGTTCATTGACCATGGCGGCAACTATAGAAGGAAAAATCAAATCAAGTCAAGGATTAACAATGCTTTTTGAATGTGAAATATGTCACAGACAAGCACTCGTCATCGTTCGTCAGCTTTCCCGCGAATGCCTCGACTGATAGAATCCGCTCCTCGCCGGACGGGCCTTGGGCCTGCCCGTGCGAAACGTGCAAGGTGCCGCGCGCAGAGTCCTCTGCCGCGGTGAAACGGGAAAGCGGTGCGCGTGCAGGCAACTGCCACGCAATTCCGCTGCTGCCCCCGCAACGGTAAGCGAGTGATCCGTACCAATACGCCACTGGGCCAACAGGCTTGGGAAGGCGGTAACGGAAAGCCTCGCGAGCCCGGAGACCGGCCTGCGCACAACGAGCGGATATGTCGCGGGGTGGCGACAGTAGCGCGCAGGCCCCGGCCTTCGTGCCCCCTGAAATCTTCCCCCGACGCATCCAATGACTGATCTGCCGGCTTGCGGGGACGCTCGCCGGAACAGGGGATACCATGCACCAGATAATTCGTCGGGCCGGCCTTGCTTCCGCCCTGCTTCTCGCTGTACCAACACATGCTGCGGACAATACGCTCGAAACCGTCTTCGTCACCGCCACCCGTACGCCCACGCGCAGCAACGACTTGCTTTCCGACGTGACCATCGTCGATCGCGAGCAACTCGATCGCCTTGGCGCCGACTCGCTGCCAGACGCGCTGGCACGTCTGCCCGGTATCCAGATAACGCACAACGGTGGGCGCGGCGCAAGCGGCACGCTCTCGTTGCGCGGCACCAACACGAACCAGACGCTGGTACTCATCGACGGCCAGCGCATGGCGTCGGCCACGACCGGAGCAACCGCCATCGAGCACCTACCGCTTGATCAGATCGAACGCATCGAGATCCTGCGCGGCCCGGCCAGCTCGCTCTATGGCAGCGACGCCATCGGCGGCGTCATCCACGTGTTCACGCGAACGGCCGACGGGGCGCCCGCTCCGCGCCTCAGTGTCGGGGCAGGCACTTACCGAACGCGGCAAGGCAGTATCGGCTATGGCGGGCAGATCGGTGACACGCGCTTCAACCTGCAGGCTGGCTGGGAAGACAGCGACGGTTTCAGCACCATCCGCGCGCCGAAGGGTGGCCTTTACGACATGTACAACCCGGACGACGACCACTACCGCAACAGCAATCTGTCAGCACGTTTCAGCCACCGCGCGAACAACGATCTCAGCTTCGGCGCCGAGCTTCTGAGCATCGACGGAAAGAAGCAGTTCGACAGTACGAACTGTGACGATTTCGGAATGACCTGCACGGCCAACTTCAACAATCGCCAGCAGCAACGTTTGAGTTCCTACGCGGCCCACGCCACTTATCGCATGAACGCTGCGTGGAAAACCCAATTGCGCGTTGGCCAGAGTCAGGACAAGACCACCAACTGGCGACACGATCCTACCGCCGCGGTTTATGAAGTACGCCAGCGCTACAACACGACGCAAGACCAGGTGAGCTGGCAAAACGATTTTGTGCTGATGCCCGGCCACCACCTGATGGCCGCTCTCGAATGGCGCGACGTGCGCGTGGATTCAACACAGTCCTTCACGCACACATCGCAGGCAACACGTTCGCTGGTGCTCGGCTATCAGGGTCGCATCGGCCAGCATTCGCTGCAGGCCAGCGCCCGCACCGACGACATCGAGCGCCTGGGCAGCCACGATACTGGCTCACTGGCCTATGGCTACCATCTCGACGATGCCTGGACCCTGCGCGCCAGCGTCGGGACGGCCTACCACGCGCCGACCTTCAACGACCTCTATTGGCCGCTCGATCTCGTGAATTTCTTCGAAGGCAACCCGAACCTCAAGGCCGAGCGTGCGCGCAACCGCGAGGTCGGCATCGGCTACGAGCGAGCCGGTACAACCGCGGGGCTGACGCTGTTCCACAACCGGATCAAGGACCTGCTTGACTACGTCCCTGGCACCGCACCCACCTGGATCGGCACTTACGACAACCTTAACAGTGCCACGCTGAAAGGTGCCTCACTCCACTTTTCCCGCCGCAGCGGCGCCTGGGAATACCGGGCCGCACTCGACTGGCTGAGTGCCAAGGATGACGAAACCGGCAACACACTGCAGCGCCGCGCGCCGCGCACCGGCACGCTGGAACTGCGCCGCCAGTTCGGAGAACTCAATATCGGTGCCCAACTGCAGGGGGTCAGCAGCCGCTACAACAATCGCGCCAACACGCAACAACTCGATGGCTACGGCCTGCTCAACCTCGATGCCAGCTACCGCCTGTCCCGCGACTGGACGCTGTTCGCCCGCTTGAACAACGCGCTGGACAAGGAGTACACGCTGGTTCGAAGCACCATGTCGCCCTATAACGACTACGCTACCGCTGAACGCAACGCCTTCTTCGGTATCCGCTACGCCCCAAAATAAGGCTCCATGCCCTCCCACCGTCGCGCCACCCTCGTTCTTGCCGTGCTCGCCCTGCTCGGCGCGGCAAGCTTCGCGGCGGCGCTGGCGGTCGGCAGCATTGCAGTACCACTCGCCGATGTCACAGCCGCACTGATCGGCGAGCCGATTGACAACGCGGCGATCGTGCGCGAACTGCGTCTGCCACGCGCGCTCTCCGGCTTCGCCTGCGGCGGTTTGCTGGCACTCGCGGGCGCGCTCATGCAGGTACTACTCCGGAACCCGCTGGCCGACCCCTACGTGCTCGGCATCTCCGGTGGTGCCGGGGTCGGCGCCATGTTCGCGATCCTGCTCGGCCTCTCGATCGCGGGACTGAACACCTTCGCTTTTCTTGGAGCCCTCGGTGCCATGCTGATCGTCTTCGGCCTTGCCCATGGCGATGGCGCATGGACACAGACGCGGCTGCTTCTCACCGGCGTCATTGTCGCTGCCGGCTGCGGCGCACTGGTGGCGCTGATGCTTTCGATCGCACCCGAGCACAAGCTGCATGGCATGCTTTTCTGGCTGATGGGCGATTTGTCGCAATCGACTTCTCCGTGGATTCCCGTAGGCACGCTCATCGTCGCGCTGCTCGCATCGCTGCCTTTTGCCCGCGAACTCAACCTGCTCGCTCGTGGCCATGACACGGCACAAGCACTCGGCGTCGATGTGAAACGTCTGCGCTACAACGTCTATGCGATTGCTTCGCTGGTCACCGCCGTCGCCGTCACCAGCGCCGGGTCTATCGGCTTTGTCGGCCTTGTCGTGCCGCACCTGGTGCGGCTGGCGATCGGCAACGACCAGCGCCTGCTCTTGCCGGCCTCGGTGCTGGCCGGCGGCGCACTGCTTACGTTTGCCGACACATTGGCGCGGACGCTGATCGCTCCGCAGCAGCTTCCGGTCGGCGTACTGACGGCGCTGATCGGCGTACCGGCCTTCCTTTTCCTGCTGACACGGCAACGTTCATGAGTGAACTGATCGAAGCCCGCGACCTTTGCGTCAGCATCGGCTGCCACAGCGTCTGCCGCGAACTCTCATTCTCACTTGGTGCCGGCGAGCGGCTAGCCATCCTCGGCCGCAACGGCGCTGGAAAGTCGACGCTGCTTTCGGTGCTCGCCGGTTTGCGCGACGCCGATACCGGCGAGGTGCTGCTCGGTGGCGAAGGTTATGCCACGCTCGGCCCGCGCCAAGCGGCCAGACGGCGCGGCTGGCTGCCGCAACGGCACACCGATGCGTTCTCTTCGACAGTGCTGGAAACCGCGCTCACCGGCCGTCATCCCCACCTCGGCCGCTGGGACTGGGAATCGAAGCGCGACACCGAAATCGCACGCGTTGCCCTCGCGGCCGTCGGCCTCGCCGATTTGGAAGAACGCGACGTGCAGACGCTGTCCGGCGGCGAACGCCAGCGCCTCGCCATCGCCACGCTGCTGACGCAGGCGGCGCCGCTCTATCTGCTCGACGAACCGCTCGCCCACCTCGACCTCAACCACCAGATCGCCGTGCTCGACCTCTTCGCCGGCGCCGCTGCAGACTGCGGCGCCGGCGTCATCATGGTCCTGCACGAACCCGGCCTCGCCGACCGCTACTGCGAACGCGCGCTGCTCGTCTACGGCGACGGCCGCTGCGAGCTCGGCCGCTGCCGCGAAATGCTGACCGCCGACCGCCTCGGCGAACTGTACGGCCACCCGCTGCAGGAAGTCGAAGCCGACGGCCGCCGCTGGTTCATCCCCGCCTGAAGGAAAGCCCATGAACGAAGAAAGCACGCGCGAGCAGCGCCACCACGACCGCATGCAGCGCAAGAAGGACGTGGTCGATGCGAAGATCGCCGCCGCGCAGGAAGAGCGCGGCATCCTGCTGGTGAACACCGGCAACGGCAAGGGCAAGAGCTCGGCCGCTTTCGGCGTGGTCGCGCGCGCGCTCGGCCACGGCCAGCAGGTCGCCGTCGTCCAGTTCGTGAAGAGCCGTTCGGACTCCGGCGAGGAAGGCTTCTTCCGCAAGTTTCCGGAACAGGTGCGCTGGCACGTCTGCGGCGAGGGCTTCACCTGGGAGACGCAGGACAGCGGTCGCGACACCGCCGCGGCACAGGCGGCGTGGGCCATCGCCAAGGGCTATCTCGCGGACGAAACGGTGAACCTCGTCGTTCTCGACGAGATGACCTACGCCTTCAAGTACGGCTGGCTCGATCTCGCCGAGGTGCTCGCCGCCATCGCCGCCCGGCCGAAGATGCAGACGGTGATCGTTACCGGCCGCGCCGCGCCAGAGGCACTGGTCGAGGCCGCCGACACGGTGAGCGAGGTGGGCATGGTCAAGCACGCCTTCAAGGCCGGCGTGAAGGCCATGCCGGGGGTTGAATTCTGAACCGCCGGCATGGCGACCAACGCATTTGTCCTATAAAATTCAAAGCTTCGGGTATCCCTGCATGCAGGGATGAAACGGGAAGCCGGTGACGCCGCGGAAGCGGCCATTCCGGCGCAGCCCCCGCTGCTGTAAGCCTGACGATTCCGCAACACGCCACTGTGCCCCGCACGGGAAGGCGCGGAAGAGATCGACGGCAAGCCAGAAGACCGGCCCGAAACCAAGGTTGCACCGTTCCCCGGGGAGAGGGAAGGCTTCCGACGCCGGCCCGCCACGGGCCACGCTCCGAAGATCCATTCCCGCACCGTAACGGTTCAGTACCCTGACCACCATTCGCGGGAGTGTTGCATGCACATCATGGAAGGTTTTCTGCCGGTCGAGCATGCGCTTGGCTGGACAGTCGCATCGGCCCCGTTCGTCGTCCTCGGCATCCGCTCGGTGCGCCGGCAACTGCGCGAGCGGCCGGAGCAGCGCATGCTGCTTGGCGTCGCCGCAGCTTTTTCCTTCGTTCTCTCCGCACTCAAGCTGCCTTCCGTGACCGGCAGCTGCTCGCACCCCACCGGGGTCGGCCTCGGCGCCCTGCTTTTCGGGCCACTGGCGATGGTGCCGGTCGGCCTCGTCGTACTGCTCTTTCAGGCCCTGCTGCTGGCCCACGGCGGACTGACCACGCTTGGCGCCAACCTCTTCTCGATGGCCATCGTCGGCCCCTTCGTCGCCTACGGCATCTTCCGCCTCGCCCGCGGTGCCCGGCTCTCGTTGGCCGTCGCCGTTTTCGCCGCCGCCTTCATGGGCGATCTTGCCACTTACCTGACCACCAGCGTCCAGCTGGCCTGGGCCTTCCCCGATCCGGCCGGCGGCTTTGCCGCATCCCTGCTCAAATTCGGCAGCATCTTCGCCTTCACCCAACTACCGCTCGCCGTCAGCGAGGGGCTGCTCACCGTATTGGTGGTCAACGCACTGACCCGCTTCAACGCCGAGGAGCTGCGCCATCTGCCGCTGTTTGCCGGGCGGAGGGCAACGGCATGAAGCGGCAGAACTGGCTGTTGATTGTCGCTGTCGTCCTGCTGACGGCCTTGCCGCTGTGGCTGGTGCCAAAGCCCGCTGCAGGACCGGACGGCCAGCCGGGCACGATTTTCGGCGGCGCCGACGGACAAGCGCAGCAGGCCATCAGTAACATCGCGCCGAATTATCAGCCATGGTTCGCGCCTCTGCTCGAACCCGCCAGCAATGAAATCGCCTCGCTGCTCTTCGCCCTTCAGGCGGCCATCGGCGCCGGCGTGATCGGCTACTGGCTGGGCGCAGCCGTGACCCGCGACCGCCTGAAGAAGGAAGCCGAACGCAAGGCGGCCGAGGCTGCCGAGGATCGCCGTGCTGATTGAACAGGCCGCCTACGGCAACCGCTGGCGCCAGGTCAGCCCTGCCGCCAAGGGGGCTTTCGCGCTGGCCGGGCTGATCGCCGCCTTTGCTGCACCGGCGCCGCTGGTAGCGGCCGGCATTGCCGTGCTGCTTGCCGTCACTGCATGCCTCGGCGCCGGTGTGGCGCCCGGCCTCTACCTGCGCGTGGCAGCGCCAGCTGCCGGTTTTCTCGCTCTCTCCGCGCTGACCCTGTTCGTCAGCATCGACACCGACTTTTCCTGGCGCTGGGCGCCGGAAGCCTGGCCGCGCGTAGCGGAACTCGGCGCGCGTTCGCTTGCGGCGCTCTGCGCCCTGCTCGGGCTGGTGCTGACGACGCCGCTGCCCGACCTGCTCGGCCTCCTGCGTCGCCTGCGCTGCCCGGACGTACTGCTCGACCTGATGGTGCTGTGCTACCGCATGCTGTTCGTTTTCTCGGCCGCCCTGCACGACACCGCCACCGCCCAGCAGGCGCGTCTCGGCTACGCCTCTGCACGCCTCACCCGGCGCTCGCTCGGCCTCCTGGCCGCCAACCTCACCGTCCAGGTCTGGCAACGGGCGCACGCGCTCCATCTGGCAGCCCAGGCGCGCAACGGCGACGGCGCATTGCGTTTCCTCAGCCCACAATTCGCCCATGCCCGGCGCGACACGCTGCTGGCCGTGCTGGCCGGCGGCCTGTTGATCGCCGCTGCGCAGCTGAGTGCGGGGTTGGGCGCATGAGCCTGCTGCTCGAAGCCTGCGCCCTCTCCCACGTCTATGCCGACGGCAGCATCGGGCTCGACGGCTGTTCGCTGGCCGTCCGCCCGGGGAGTCGCAACGCGCTGCTCGGCAGCAACGGCTCCGGCAAGACCACCTTGCTGCAGCACTTCAACGCACTCCTGCGCCCGACCGGTGGCGCCGTACGCTTCTCCGGCCAGCCGCTGGATTATGGCCGAAGCGGGCTGAACGCCCTGCGCCGGCAAGTCGGATTGGTCTTCCAGAACCCGGACCGGCAACTGTTTTCGGCCAGCGTGACCGAGGACGTCTCCTTCGGTCCGCTCAACCTCGGGCTGGACGAGGCTGCGGTACGCACGCGCGTGGCCGAGGCGCTGGCCGCCGTCGGCATGAGCGAACTGGCCGACAAGCCGGTGCATCACCTCAGCTTCGGCCAGAAGAAACGCGTCTGCATCGCCGGCGTGCTGGCCATGCAGCCCGACGTGCTGCTGCTCGACGAACCGATGGCCGGGCTCGATGCCGCGATGCAGGTCGAGCTGCAGTCCTTGCTCGATGCGCTGGCGGCACGCGGCATCACCATCGTGCTGTCGACCCACGATGTCGATTTCGCCTATCGCTGGGCCGACGACATCCACCTGCTCGCCGCCGGCTGCTGTCTGGCCTCGTTCGCCGCCGCCGATCTGACGCAACATGCCGGCGCACTCGCTGCCGCCGGCCAGCCGTTGCCGGCAATGGCACAACTGCACCGGGCGCTTGCAACGCGCGGGCTGCTCGACGAGGACGGCGACTCGCCGCCGCGCAGCCTGGATGCGTTGCTCGCCCGACTCAACACCTGAACAGGAATACCGCATCTTGACACCTCCCGATCACACCGCTTCGCTGCCAGGTACCGTATGGTTCGTCGGCGCCGGCCCCGGCGACCCCGACCTCATCACCGTCAAGGGCCGCAAGCTGCTTGAAGAGGCCGGCGCCGTGCTGTTTGCCGGTTCGCTGGTCGATCAGGCGGCGACGCTGTACGCGCCCGAGGGCTGCGACATACGCGACTCCAAGGACATGACGCTGGAGGAAATGACCGACTGGCTGATCGCTGCCGCCGAAAGGCATGAAACGGTCGTCCGCCTGCAGACCGGCGACCCCGGCCTTTATGGCGCGCTGATCGAGATGACGCGGCCGCTCACCGCCGCCGGCGTTGCCTGGGCCGTGGTGCCGGGCGTTTCTTCGGCGATGGCCTCGATGGCCGTTGCCGGCGAAACGCTGACCCTGCCGGAAGTGACGCAGACGGTCATCCTCACCCGCGTCGCCGGCCGCACGCCGATGCCGCCGGGCGAGGAACTCGAAGCACTGGCCGCACACCGGACGACGCTGTGCATCTACCTCTCGATCACGCTGCTGCACAAGGTGCAGGAAGCACTGATCAAGGCCGGCTGGAGCGAGGACGCGCCCATCCTCGTCGTGCAGAAGGCGAGTTGGCCGGGCGAGGAAAAGATCGTGCGCGGGACACTCAAGGACATCAAGAAAAAATGCCAGGAAGAAAAGATCGCCAGCCAGGCGATGATCGTCGCCAGCCCGACGCTGGGCGCCGCCGACTGGCCGGACCTGATCCGCTCCAAACTCTACGACCCGGGCTTCGGCCACCGCTTCCGCAAGGCCACGACAACGACGGAATCAAGCGCATGAACAACGACACCACCATTCTGCTCGTCGGCCATGGCTCGCGCGGCCGCGAAGGCAACACCGAAACCATCAACTTTGCCGCGCAGTGGCGCGAACGCCATCCCGAATGGCGCATCGAAGTCTGCTTCATCGAGCATGCCGAGGTGCTGCTGGCCGAGGGCCTCGACCGGGCCGCCCGTGGCGGGTGCAAGGTGCTGGTCATCCCCTTCATTCTGAACGCCGCTGGTCATGTGAAGATGGAGCTGCCTGCCGCCATCGAGGCCGCGCGCGAACGCCACCCTGGCGTCGAATTCGCCGTCACCCGCCATCTCGGCATGGGGCGCGACATCTTCGCCGTACTGCAAAGCCAACTCGACCGCCTGATGAAGCAACTGGCGATGCCCGACCCGATGACCACCGGCGTCATTCTGCTCGGACGCGGTTCATCCGATGCCGGCGCCAATGGCGAACTGGCAAAAATGGCGCGCTGGCTGTTCGAGGCCAACGATCACGAACTCATCGACCTGGCCTTCACCGGCGTGACCTGGCCACGGCTGGAAACCGCCGTCCAGCGCCAGGTCCGGCTCGGCGTGACGCAGCTCGTCATCGTGCCGGTCTATCTGTTCACCGGCGTGCTGATCGAGCGCATCCAGGAACAGGTGGCGCGCCTCAAGCAGCAATACCCGCAGGTCGCCTTCGCGCTCGGCACGCACTTCGGCTTCGACCCCGGCATCTTCGCACTGCTCGACGGCAAGGTTGGCGGCGACGAACTGCCGGAGGGGCGCATGCTCGAATGCGACGGCTGCAAGTACCGCGAGGATGCCGAGGAAGAGCACCTGCACGATCACAGCCATACCGCTACCGGCGCCTGCGGCCATCGCCACGGGCACAATCACGATCACCACCATCACGGCTGCGCGCATCGTCACAGCCAGCATCGCGACTAATCGAAGGGAGACGCCATGACCATCAGCACCGCCAGCAATACCGTCACCGAACAGCTCACCGAAGCCGGCCGCGCCATCGAGCACGACTCCTTTGCCATCATCGACGCCGAGGTCGGCCCGCACACCTACACCGACGAGCAGTGGCCGCTGGTGCGCCGCATGATCCACGCCAACGCCGACTTCGAGTTCAACGGCCTCACCGCCTTCCATCCGGACGCCATGCGCGCCGGCTTTCTGGCTGTGCTGAAAGGCGGTACGCCCATCGTCGCCGACGTCGAGATGATCTGTGTCGGTCTCTCGCAGCCGCGTCTGAAACACTTCGGTCTCAGTACTCACCACTACATTTCCGACGACGATGTGATCGAGGCCGCCAAGGCCGAAAACAGCACCCGCGCCGTGCAGGCGATGAGGAAGGCGCACCGGCTGGGCAAACTCGACGGCGCCATCGTCGGCATCGGCAACGCGCCGACGGCGCTGATCGAGCTCGTTCGCCTGATCCGCGAGGAAGGCGTGCGCCCGGCGCTGGTCATCGGCATGCCGGTCGGCTTCGTCTCCGCCGCCGAATCGAAGGATCTGCTGATGACGGTCAGCGAAGTGCCATGGGTCGCCATCAAGGGCCGCAAGGGTGGCTCGACGCTGGTCGTCGCCGCCATCCACGCTTTGCTCTCGCTGGCCGAGGCTGAACAGAAGAAAAAGGCGGCGTGATTGAACGCCTTCCCCCCAACCCCCTTCCCGAGGAAGGGGGTGACGACGGTTCAGCCGCTAGCGCGGCTTCCGGATGCCGGCTCGCCGCCTCCTTGGGTCGGCCCGGCGGAGGCGGCATTAGTGCTCGCCTTCCCCCCAATCCCCTTCCCGAGGAAGGGGGTGACGACGGTTCAGCCGCTGGCGCAGCTTCCGGATGCCGGCTCGCCGCCTCCTTGGGTCGGCCCGGCGGAGGCGGCATGAGCGATACCGGCGCACCGGCCAAGGTTCGCAAGGGCGACGCCAGGCGCGCGCGCGGCAACCGCACTGGCTTCACCACTGGCGCCTGCGCGGCGGCGGCGGCGCGGGCGGCGACGCTCGGGCTGCTGAACGGCGAGGTACCCGAGAAGGTCGTCAGCCGTTTGCCCAACGGCCATGATCAGGCGTTCGCCGTGATCGACGGCCGCGTCGAGGAAAGCGCCGCCCTCGCCCACGCCGCGATCGTCAAGGACGCCGGCGACGATCCCGACGCCACGCACGGCGCCCACCTGACGGCCGACGTTCGCCTGCTGCCGCATTGCGCTGGCGAGGTCGTACTCAAGGGGGGCGCCGGCGTCGGCGTCGTCACCAAGTCCGGACTCGGACTGGAAGTCGGCGGCCCGGCGATCAACCCGGTACCCCGCCGCAACATCGTCGACAACGTGCGCGCCGCAGCCGGCGAACTGCTGGAGCACGACGGGCTGGAAGTCACCATTTCCGTGCCTGGCGGCGAGGAAATGGCAAAGAAGACGCTGAATGCGCGACTCGGCATCCTCGGCGGCATCTCCATCCTCGGCACCACCGGCATCGTCCGTCCCTACTCGACCGCCGCCTTCCGCGCCAGCGTCGTGCAGGCGGTGGACGTGGCGGTCAATCAGGGGCAGACCCATCTGGTGTTCACCACTGGCGGCCGCACCGAAAAATTCGCCATGCGCCAGTTGCCTGAACTCGACGAGTCCTGCTTCGTGCAGATGGGGGATTTCGTCAAGGCCGCTTTCAGCAGCGCCGTCAAACGGCGCGCGACCCAGATCACCGTCGGCGCCATGGTCGGCAAGCTGACCAAGATGTGTCAGGGTTTGTCGGTGACGCACGCCTGGAAGGCCGAGATCGACCGCGACCTCCTCGCCGAGTCGGCAGAGGAGATCGGCGCGCCGGCGGACCTGATCGCGGAGATTCGCGCCGCCGAAACCGCCCGTTTCGCCGCCGAGCGTCTCGCGCTCCTCGGCCTTGCCGAAGCCTTCCATCGCCGACTGGCAATCAAGGCCATCCGCAGCCTGACCCGCCACTACCCCGGTGACTACCGCCTGAACATACTGGTCTGCGATTTCGAAGGCCGGTTCATTTGCCGCGTGGAACACGATGAAGCCTTGTAGCGCCTTACCCTCCTGCACCCTCCTTGGCATCCTCGACGACGGCTGGGGCGGACTCTCCGAGCTCGCCCGCCAGCGGCTGACTGCGGCCGATCTGGTCATCGGCGCCGGCCGCACCCTCGACCTGATCCGCCCGCATCTCGCCGCCACGGCCGAACTGCGCGACATGGACGGCCAACTCGGCCAGGTGCCGGGCTGGGTCGCGGCCGCCCGCGAAGCCGGGTGCCAGGTCGTGGCGCTCGCCACCGGCGACCCGCTGTGCCACGGCATCGCCTCGTGGCTCACGGCCAAGCTGGGCACAGAGGGTTTCGAAATCCTTCCCGCCGTGTCCACGTTGCAGCTCGCCTTTGCCCGTTTCCAGACGCCCTGGCAGGACATCAAGATCGCCACCTGTCACAGCGCCGATGCCGGCGAGTGGTTCGTCGGCGCACCGCCAACGCACGGTCTCTACAGGCTGATGCGCAGCATTGCCCGCCATCCGCGCGTGGCACTCTTCACCGGCCCGGAAAACAACCCGGCGCGACTGGCACGCGCCCTGATCGTGGCCGGCTATGGCGAGGAGAGCAGGCTGTCGGTAGCCTGCCGCCTGCAACTGCCGGACGAGTCCGTCTATCGCCGGCTGACCCCGGCCGAAGCGGCCGAAATCGACTTCCCGCAACCCAACATCGTGCTCGTCGAGCGCGAGCCCGAATCCGCGCCACCTCCCGCCTTCGGCCTGGAGGATGACGAATACATCCAGCGCACACCCGAGAAGGGCTTGATCACCAAGCAGGAAGCGCGCGCACTGTCGCTTGCCAAGCTGCGCCTCAAGCCGGATGCCATCGTATGGGACATCGGGGCCGCAACCGGATCGGTCGGGCTGGAAACCGCCCGCCTCGCGCCGGAAGGGCACGTCTGGGCGATCGAGAAGAACGCCGGCGACGCTGCCAACGCCCGCGCCAACGCCGCGCGCTTCCGCGTCGGCAACTACACGCTGGTCGAGGGCAAGGCGCCGCAGCACCTCGACACCTGGCCCGATCCGGACGGGGTGTTCATCGGCGGCTCGGGCGGCGAACTCGCCGCTCTGATCCGGCTGATCCTCAACCGCCTGAAACCCGGCGGTCGGCTGGTGATGAACTTCGTGACGCTGGAAAACCTGGCCACCGCCACCGCCACGCTCAAGGAAACCGGCGCCGGCTGGGACGTGGTGCAACTGCAGGCCAGTCGCAGCCAGCCGATTCTCGACATGCACCGGATGGCGGCACAAAACCCGGTGTGGATTGTTACTGCAAGCAAGGAAGACGCATCATGACCGAACAAAAACCTTACGGAAAACTCATCGGCGCCTCGCTCGGCCCCGGCGATCCGGATCTGATCACCCGCCGCGCATGGTCGGCGTTGCAGTCTGGCGCACGCTGGCTGTATCCGGTGAAGAAGGCCGAGGAATCATCCTACGCGCTGTCCATCGTCGAGCGCGGCGGCATCGCTGTCCCGGCCGATGCAGTCGAGCTGGTCTTCCCGATGACGCGCGACGCCGACATCCTCGACAAGGCCTGGGCGCGGGCCGCCGAACAAACCGTGGCACTGCTCGGCGAAGGGCGCGATCTGATCTTCCTGGTCGAGGGTGACGCCTCCACCTTTGCCACTTTTGGCCATCTCGCCCGCGTCGTGCGCGAGCGGATACCGACGATCCAGGTCGAGACCATTCCCGGCGTTTCCTCCTTTGCTGCCGCGGCTGCCGCTTCCGGCGTGACGCTGGCCGAGGAAGACGAGACCTTCGCCATCATCCCCGCCAACTATGGCATCGAGGTCATCGATCATCTGCTCGACGAGTTCGACACGCTGGCGCTGCTCAAGGTCAAGCCGATGGTCGACGAGGTCGTCGAACTGCTCGAACGGCGCGAACTGCTGGCGACATCGGTCTTCGTTGAAAAGGTCGGCGCACCGGACGAGCGCATCGTCGACGACGTCGCCAGCCTGAAAGGCGAGAAGGTGAACTATCTCTCGCTCATGCTGGTACAGAACCCGAAGCGCGTGCGCGGCGAACTGCGCCGCGGCTGCCGCAAGCGCAAGGAAGCCGCCGACGCTTCCGCGCCCGAGGCCTGACCTCTGACCCCATAAAACCAGACCCACAGAGAACCCCACATGAAAATCGCCGTTGTCTCGATCACCAAACACGGCATCGCGCTCGCCGGGCGGGTGGTCGCCGCGCTGCCTGGCGCCCGGCTGTTCGCGCCGGAGAAATTCCAGGCCGAGGCCGAAACCGCCGCGCCGGGTGCTGCCCACGCTTATCAGGGCAAGGTCGGCGACCAGGTGCCGGCGCTGTTTGCCGCGTTCGATGGCATCGTCTGCATCGTCTCGCTCGGCGCCGTCGTCCGCCTGATCGCACCGCATCTGAAGAACAAGGAAACCGACCCGGCCGTGGTCGTCATCGACGAAGCCGGAAAATTCGTCATCCCGGTGCTCTCCGGCCACCTCGGCGGCGCCAACCAGATGGCCGGTCACCTCGCCAGCGTGCTCGGCGCCCAGGCGGTACTGACCACCGCCTCCGACGCCCGCGAGACGCTGGCCGTCGACCTCCTTGGCCGCGAACTGGGCTGGACATTCGAGGCCACGCACGACGAAATCGTCCGCTGCAGCGCGGCGATGGTGAACGACGAAGCGGTGGCACTGGTACAGGAAGCCGGCAGCCCCGACTGGTGGGCAAGGCACGCCAACGGTCGCAGCGGCCCGCTGCCCGGCAACCTCACCCGCTTTGCCCGGCTGGAGGAGGTGCCGCTCGACCGTTTCGCCGCCGTGCTGTGGATCAGCCAGCGCGAACTGCCGGCCGGCATTGCCGCGCAACTGGCCGGCCGGCGGGTCGTCTACCGCCCCGGGAACAACGCATGAAGGTCGCCCTCGGTCTCGGCTGCGATCGCGGTACGCCGGCCGCCACCATCGCCCGCTGCCTCGACGAAGCCCTGATGCGGGCTGGCGCCACGCCGGCCGACGTGCGCGCTGTCGCCTCCATCGACCTCAAGGCCGATGAAGTCGGGCTCGCCGAAGTCGCGCAGGCCCATGGCTGGACAATCCGCTTCTACCCGGCCGTCGAGCTCGCCGCAGTCGATGTGCCGAACCCCTCCGAAACCGTGCGCAAATACACCGGCACGCCCTCGGTTTCGGAAGCCGCCGCGCTACTCGCCGCCGGCGCCGACCCGTCACACCTGCTCATCGAAAAACACAAGCTGCGCGGCCCGGACGGCCGCAATGCCACCGTCTCCATTGCAAGGATCCCCCAATGAACGCCCCGCTCAATGCACCAGAAACCGCCGTCAAATCCGGCAAGATCATGCTCGTCGGCCTCGGCCCCGGCAGCCAGGATCACCTGACCGCCCGCGCCCGCGCCGCGATTGCCGAAGCCGACACGATCATCGGCTACGTCACCTACATCCGTCTGGTGGCGGACCTGGTCGAAGGCAAGGAGGTGATCCGGAAGTCGATGACCGAAGAACTCGACCGCGCCATCGAGGCCCTCGACCGTGCCAGCCAGGGCAAGAAGGTCGCCCTCGTGTCGTCCGGCGATGCCGGCGTGTATGGCATGGCCGGACCGACTTTCGAGGTACTGTTCCAGGCCGGGTGGACGCCCGATTCGGATATCGAGGTCGAGATCGTGCCCGGTGCTTCCGCCCTGAACACCTGTGCCGCCCTGGTCGGCGCGCCGCTGACGCACGACTTCTGCGCCATTTCGCTGTCCGACCTGCTGACGCCGTGGCCAACCATCGCCCGCCGCCTGGACGCTGCCGCCTACGCCGATTTCGTCGTCGCACTCTACAACCCGAAGAGCGGCCGCCGTACGCAGCAGATCGTCGAAGCGCAGCGCCTCTTCCTGCGTCACCGCGACCCGCAGACGCCGGTCGCCGTCGTCAAATCCGGCTACCGCCCGAAGCAGCGCATCGAATTCACGACGCTGGAAAAGATGGCCGAGGCCGACATCGGCATGTTGAGCACGGTGCTGATCGGCAATTCCAACACCTTCATCCGCCACGGCCTGATGGTCACGCCGCGCGGCTACGCCAACAAGTACGCGGTCGAGGATGGCGAGCGCAACACACACGACGGCGAACAGGCCGGACGCTCGCTCTCCACCGGCCTTGCCGGCTGGATGGCGACGATCCAGCAGAGCGGCAAGAGCGCCGCCGAGCTGGCCGCAGAGTACCGGCTGCCGGAGGAATACATCGCCGCCGTGCTGCAGAACGAACTGCCGCCGGAAGGCGAAGAGAACGCGATTGAAGCTTGAGCCTTCTCCCCCCGGTCTCGCCATGCGTTCCTGCCCCGCTCTCCTCGTCGCCGCCCCCGCCTCCAGCCAGGGCAAGACCACCGTCGTCGCCGCGCTGGCGCGGCTGCATGCGCGCCAGGGCAGGAAAGTGCGCGTCTTCAAGTGCGGGCCGGATTTCCTCGACCCGCAGATCCACGCCATCGCCAGTGGCCACCCCTGCGAGAACATCGACCTCTGGATGTGCGGCGAGGCCGACGCGCGCTGGCGGCTGGCCGAGGCGGCACAGGATGCCGACCTGATCCTGATCGAGGGCGTCATGGGCCTCTTCGACGGTACGCCGCCGGCTGCCGAACTGGCGACGACGCTCGGTATTCCGATCCTCACCGTCATCGACGGTTCCGCGATGGCCACCAGCTTCGGCGCCATCGCTTACGGCCTCAAGCACTACCGGCCGGGAACGCCGCTCACCGCCGCCTTCGCCAACCGCGTCGGCAGCGATTACCACGCCGAACTGCTGAAGCAGAGCCTGCCCGAGGACATCCGCTGGATGGGCCATCTGCCGCGCGACGATTTCGCGGCGATGCCGGAGCGCCATCTCGGCCTGCTGCCGGCCGCCGAGATCGCCGATCTCTCGGCGCGTCTCGACCGCATGGCCGACGCACTGGCGAAGACCGATGCCGCGCAGCTGCCGCCGGCGGTCGATTTCGCCGACGCACCGCGCCCGGCCCTGCCGCCGCTGCTCGCCGGAACGACCATCGCCGTCGCCCGCGACGCCGCCTTCTGCTTCCTCTACCCGGCCAATCTCGCATGCCTCGAAGCGATGGGTGCCCGGCTCGTCTTCTTCTCGCCGCTCGCCGACGCCGCGCTGCCCGAGTGCGATGCCGTCTGGCTGCCCGGCGGCTATCCCGAGCTGCACACACGGGCGCTCGCGGCCAATCGCGCGCTGTGGGCCGCGCTTGCCAAGCATGTCGGTGCCGGAAAACCTGTCTTCGCCGAATGCGGTGGCATGATGGCGCTGTTCGAAACGCTGGTCGATCTCGATGGCCGCTCGCACTGGCTGGGGAGCCTGCTACCGGGAACGGTAACGATGCATAAAAAACTCGCCGCGCTCGGCCTGCAGGAGATCGCGCTCGACGGCCATCCGCCGCTGCGTGGCCATACCTTTCACTTTTCCACGGCACAGACTACGCTGGAACCGTTGGCCATCGCGACAAAGCGGCAGGGGGCAAGTGCGGGCGAGCCGATCTATCGGCAGGAAAACCTCACCGCGAGCTACCTGCACTGCTACTTTCCATCAAGTCCGGTCGCTGCCGCCAGTCTGTTCCTGGGCGGCAAATGATCCGTTTTTTCGGATGATTATTTCGCTATCAACCGGTTTTTATTGCAACAAACATTCCGTATCATTCGGGCACATCTCTGACCAAAGGAGGCTCACATGAACAAGTTTCTAGCGTTGGCGGCAGCCGTCGTTCTCGGCTTCACGCTCAACATCACCGATGCCGAAGCGGCCAAGCGCCTCGGCGGCGGCAGTTCGGCCGGCATGCAGCGGCAGGCAACCCCGCCCGCCAAGAACACGCAGGCCGCACCGGCACAACAGCAACAGGCGGCCCCCGCCCAGCAGGGCGCAGCGGCAGCGGCCGCTCCGGCCGCGCAACCCAAGCGTTCGTGGCTTGGTCCCGTCGCCGGCTTGGCGGCTGGCCTTGGCCTCGCGGCCCTGGCTTCGCATCTCGGCTTCGGCGAAGGGTTGGCGAACTTCATGATGATCGCGCTGCTCGCCATCGTCGTCATGGCGGTGATTGGTTTCTTCCTGCGCAAGCGGGCTGCTGCAGCGCAGCCGCAGGGCATGCAGTACGCCGGCGCGGGCGCTGGTCTCGGCAATCCGGTGCCGAACGCTGATTTCACGCCGGCGGGAGGTTCGTCCTACGCCCCGGCTGCCGCTGGCGCCGTTGGCGCGGCCGCCGCGGCTGCGTCAGCGAGTGGTAGCGGCAGCGGAAACATCCCGGCCGACTTCGACGCCGAAGGCTTCGCCCGCACCGCCAAGGTGAACTTCATCCGCCTGCAGGCCGCCAACGATGCCGGCAACCTCGACGACATCCGCGAATTCACGACGCCGGAAATGTTCGCCGAGATCAAGCTCGCGATCGATGAGCGCAAGGGCGCGGCGCAGGAGACCAACGTCACCGACCTCAACGCGCAGGTGATCGACGTCGCCGAGGAAGGCAACCGCCATGTCGTCAGCGTGCACTTCAGCGGCTACATCAGCGAGGATCGCGGCCCGGTCGAATCCTTCTCGGAGATCTGGCATCTGGTGAAGCCGGCCGACGGCAGCCGCGGCTGGGCCATCGGGGGCATCCAGCAGGTGCAGTAAGCGTTGCGCCAGTCACGGAAGCCGGGGGGCTCAGCCACCCCGGTTTTTTTTCGCCCTCGCGCCCGGCGGTACCTCGCCGGCTCATGCCAGAATCCGTCTTTTACCCACTTTTTCCGCATGCATTCCACCCCAACCCTGATGGTACAAGGCTGCACCTCCGACGCCGGCAAGAGCACGCTGGTTGCAGCCTTGTGCCGCATTCTCAAGCGCCGCGGCGTGCGCGTGGCCCCGTTCAAGCCGCAAAACATGGCGCTGAATTCGGCAGTCACCATCGATGGCGGCGAGATCGGCCGTGCGCAGGCGTTGCAGGCGCTCGCCGCCGGGCTGCGGCCGCATAGCGATTTCAACCCGGTGCTGCTGAAGCCCAATACTGACAAGCGGGCGCAGGTGATCATCCACGGGAAAGCGCTTACTGATCTCGACGCGATTGCCTACCACGAGTACAAGCCACGTGCGATGAAGGCCGTACTCGAATCGCACGCGCGCCTGTGCCGGCAATACGACTGCGTTCTCGTCGAAGGCGCCGGCAGCCCGGCCGAGATCAACCTGCGCGATCGCGATATCGCCAACATGGGTTTCGCCGAGGCGGTCGACTGCCCGGTCATCCTCGTTGCCGACATCGACCGTGGCGGTGTCTTCGCTCACCTCGTCGGCACACTGGAATTACTCTCGCCCTCCGAGCAGGCGCGGGTGAAGGGCTTCGTCATCAACCGCTTTCGCGGCGACATCAAGCTGCTCGAATCCGGTCTGGAGTGGCTGGAGCAACGTACCGGCAAGCCGGTGCTCGGTGTGCTGCCCTACCTGCACGGGCTCTATCTCGATGCCGAGGATGCGCTGCCGCGCGAGGCCCTGCCTAAGACAGCAACGAAGCTGAAGGCCATCGCTCCTGCCTTCCCGCGGATTTCGAACCACAACGACCTCGACCCGCTACGTTTTCACCCCGAAGTCGATTTCCGCTTCATCGGCCCCGGTGAGCCGCCACCGGCAGCGGACCTGATCGTACTACCCGGTTCGAAGGCCGTGCAGGCCGACCTTGGCTGGCTACACGCTCACGGCTGGGAACCGGCCATTCAGCGCCACCTGCGCTATGGCGGCAAGCTGATCGGCATCTGCGGCGGCTACCAGATGCTCGGACAGCAGTTGCACGATCCACTCGGGCTGGAGGGCAAACCTGGCAGCGCGCCCGGTCTCGGCCTGCTCGACTGCGAGACAACGCTCGCCGCAGAAAAGCAGCTGAAGAACGTGGCCGGGACGCTGAACCTGCCGGGCAGTCCGGCGGTACGCGGTTACGAGATCCACATGGGCGTCACAACGGGTGCGGCCCTCGCGCACCCTGCCGCGCTGCTCGACGGCCACGCGGATGGCACACTATCCACCGACGGCCAGATCCTCGCTACCTATTGCCACGGCCTGTTCGACGAACCCGCCGCGCTGGCGGCCATGCTGCGCTGGGCCAGCGCGCAACCAAGCGGCACGCATTTCGACGCCGCCGCACGGCGTGAAGCCGACATCGACCGCCTGGCCGATGCGGTCGATCAGGCGTTCAGATGGGAAAAGCTGGCGGGTCTGTTGCCGTAACCGGGGCACCCGCGCTCAGCGGCCCATGTGTTGCAAGACCGTATGCAGCCGCTCCGCGGCGTAGGCCGCCTCAGGATCATTCTCTGTCATCTTCAGGACTTCCGCCCAGTTGATGTAGCGATCCAGTCGGGCCAGCGCCTTCGCGTTGACCGAATCGACATTGATCACCAGCGAAAACGCATCCCCACTGCCTTCAAGCCGGTACTCAAACAAGCGTTGCATGCCATATCTCCGATAGGTTCGTCATGAATTCGGGAAAGCTGAATTCAGCTTCCCGTGGGTGCCTCGTCGTGATGAATCCGCTGCAGCGCCACCTGTCGCTGAATCTCGCGAAAATCGTTTTCTCGCCCCTGCAGGGCATAGAGCTTGCGCACGGTGCCAAAGACCTTCTTGGCATCCTCGCCCGACATCAATTCACGCGCTTGCCCGTCGGCGAGTTCGCGGTCGTCAACTGCCAGCGCAGCGCGCAGGATGTCCACGCGAGAAATGCTCGGCAGCGGTGAGGCAAGCAGCGCCGGGCGCAGGCCGGCAAAGCGCTTCTTGCCCTTTTCCGGAGAGGCGACGGCAAGCAGGGCTAAATAACTCGCCTGATGCGCCAACTCCATGTTCATCACCTCCGCTTCGCGCATCAGCAGCAAGACCTTCTCGGCGCTGATCAGGTCGTTTGCTCCAACCTGCGTGCGGGCAAGACTCAACTGGTCTTCGGTCGATACGGCACCAGGCATCGTGTCGTTGGCGACCACATCCGCCATCGCGGCACGCGCCGTCTCGGTATCACCGTTCAGTTCCGCAGCCTCGGCAAGCAGGCGTTTTCTGAGGTAGTTCCGCGGCGTCTTTTTCGCCGCGGCATCCAGCACTTTCTGGGCCTCTTCGTGCTCCCCCTGCGCCATGCAGATGTTGGCCTTGACGTCACTGGCATCGAAGTAATTCGGTGCCGCAGCAACAACCTTCTCGATCTCCTCACGCGCCTCACTCAAACGATTCTGCTGATGCAGGGACTTGGCAACGCCGGCACGAGCCCAGGGAAATTCATATTTTTCGAGAATGCCGCGATAGGCAACTTCGGCTTTCTCGGCGTTACCCGCAGCAAGATGGACCTCGGCTTCCTGACGCAGGGATTCGAAGCGGTACGCACGCCCCTCGTCGGAATCTTTCCTGGCCGCCAGAATGGCAAGTGCCTTCTCGTACTCCTGCTTGCGCTTCTCCCGGTAGAACTCGGCAAAGAAATCCTTCTTCGCCGCGACGCGTTCGAGTCGCAACATCAGCTTGTCGGGGGAAAACGGCTTGATGATGTAATCGTCGGGAACGAGCTCCACTGCCGCGACGACCTGTTCGTAGGACTGCTCGCCGGTCACCATCATGAAGATGGTTTCATCGGGGAGCATGTTGAAACGGCGCAATTCCTCCAGCAACTGCTGTCCGGAACGTCCTTCGCCCAACACATAGTCGCAGAGAATGATGTCCGGGCAGTTGTTGCGGATCTTGAAGATGGCGTCCTGGTATCCCGGTGCGAAATCGACCGTAAAAGCACCGGCGGTCTGCGCGATGGCGCGCAGGCTCTCGCGCGCCATCGGCTGATCGTCGATGACGAGAAAGCGCTTGTTGCGGTAATCGATCGCCATCTCAGAACGCCCCCACGGGGGACTTCAAACAGAGTGCGCGCACGGGCCGTTCCATCCTAAGGCAGCCTCAGTTCGAACACGGCACCACCGAGTTCGTCACCCGCGCTATTGCCCAAATCGCCACCATTTCCGAGATGCATGCTCCCGTAGCGTCCCCGGCGTTCGTGCAACGATGCGACACGCTCGGCAACGATCAGGCCTGTGCTGCGCCCGTGCTCCGGGTCGGCGTAGCCGGGCCCATCGTCCTCGACGCGGAAGAACAGGGTATCGTCCTCATTCCAGGCCGACAGCCGCACACGACTGCGCGCGTGACGGCCGGCATTCTGCACGGCGTTGTTGAGTACGTCGGTAATCAGATCGCGGTCGAGCGGCCATTCGTCGCGTACCCCGCACGCGAGCACCAGTTCGATGCCGGCGTGGGCGAGATGCTTGCGCTGGTCCAGCACCACTTCATCGCAGAGATCGGCAACCACCACCGGCGCCACGGCGAGCTGCGCATCGTTGCGCAACAGGTGATACGCCGTCAGCGTGCGGCTCAGACGCGCAGCCGCGGTTTCGATCGCGTAGCGCGCCTCGGAGAGGTCGAGGCCGTGCTTTGCCTCGGCTTCGGCAATCTGTGATTCGGCATAAAAGAGCTGGTTCTTGGTGTCGTGCACCCCGGAAGCAAGCACGTCGAGCAGGCGATGCATGGTCTCCTCCCCCTGTTTTCCGGCAGCTTACGCCTACTTCAGCGCGAGCGGCAGTCCTGCCGCAACCAGCGTAACGCGTTCGCAGACGCGAGCCACACGCTGATTCAGTCGCCCCTGCTCGTCAGCGAAGCAACGCGACACCGGGTGCATCGGCACGATACCCCAGCCGACCTCGTTGGAAACCAGCACGATCCACCCCGGCAATCGCGGCAGGATCTCGATCAGTGCGCCAGTCTCTCCGGCGAGCAGCGGACATTCAAGTGCCTGGCCGGCTTCGGCCTGCGCGGTCGCCTTCCCGGCGAAGAGCAGGTTGGAGAGCCACAAAGTCAGGCAATCGACGACCAGGCAGACATCCGGCGCAGCCTGCGCTTCCAGCGCCGCCGCCAGCTTCAGCGGAGCCTCCACCAACCCCCATTCGGCCGGGCGACGCGCGCGATGATGGGCGATGCGACGCTCCATCTCGGCATCGCGTGCTTCGGCCGTCGCCACATAGACCACGCGCAAGCCGGAATCGAGCGCACGCTTTTCCGCAAGCGCGCTCTTGCCCGAGCGTGCGCCACCAATGACAAGTTCTTTCATGGGTCAAAAATAGCACAGGCACGCGGCCGGTATAATCGATGCTCGCGCAATTGGTGCGAAATTGGTGCCCACGTGGCGCGCCTCGGGCGTTCCACCGACCCCTCTTCCATGGATTCTTCCACTACCCGCATGCTCCACACGCTCAACATCGCTCGTCCCGAGCGCAGCCTTGTCACCGCGCTGCAGCACAAGATCGATCAGAAAACCAAGCCGCCCGGCGCACTTGGCGGGCTGGAACGTCTCGCTCTGCAGATCGGGCTGGTACAGCAGACGCTCTCGCCCGCGCTCGACAGCCCGCACATCGCCGTCTTCGCGGGCGATCATGGTGCGGCGAAGGCAGGGGTATCGGCCTTTCCGCAGGAAGTGACGTGGCAGATGGTCGAGAATTTCCTCGCCGGCGGCGCGGCAATCAACGTCTTTGCCCGCGCCAACGGGCTGACCCTCAGGATCGTCGACGCGGGCGTCGCCCACGATTTTGGCGTGCGCGATGGGCTGGTCGACGCCAAGATCGCACCGGGCACACGCAACTATCTCGACGAAGCCGCGATGACGCCGGATCAGTGCACAACAGCGCTCACCCGTGGCATGACGCTTGCCCGCGATTTCGCCGCCAACGGCTGCAAGGTGCTCGGCTTCGGGGAAATGGGTATCGGCAATACGGCAGCAGCCTCACTGATCACGCATCACCTCACCGGCACGCCGCTCGCTGACTGCATCGGCCGCGGCACCGGCCTCGATGACCCGGGCCTCGCGCGGAAACGCGCGCTGCTCATGCAGGCCGCTGCGCGTGCCGGCGTGTCGGTAAGCAGCAGCGGTGGCAGCGAGCACGCACAGACGGTGCTCGCTGAATTCGGTGGCTTCGAGATCGCCATGATGGCCGGTGCCATGCTCGGTGCGGCAGAGGCGGGCATGCTACTGCTCATCGATGGCTTCATCGTCGGCGCCGCCTTCCTCGTCGCCGCGCGCATCGAACCGGCAATCGTCGATTACGCGGTGTTCTGCCACCGCTCGGCGGAACCCGGGCATCAGGCGCAACTGAAAGCCTTCGACGCGGAACCGCTGATCGATCTCGGCCTGCGCCTTGGCGAAGGCACCGGCGCCGCGCTCGCATGGCCGCTGGTGCGCGCGGCGGCGGCATTTCTCAACGAAATGGCCAGCTTCGAGTCGGCCGGCGTGGCGGAGAAGCAGTAGGTGGGAATCGTCCGCCGCGAAGCCGAGTACTTCTTCGGCGCCGTCCGCTTCTTCACGCGGCTGCCGGTACCCGGTTGGGTCGGTCATTCGCCGGAGGCCCTCAACCATTCGGCGCGTTACTTCCCGCTGGTCGGTCTCATCGTCGGTCTCATCGGCGCGCTGGTTTTCGCAGGGGTGTCGGCGGTACTGCCGAAAACCCTTGCCGTACTCGCCGCGATGGTCGCCACGATCTACGCCACCGGCGCCTTCCACGAAGATGGCTGGGCCGACATGGTCGACGGTTTTGGCGGCGGCTACTCACGCGAGCGCGCGCTGGAAATCATGAAGGACTCGCGCATCGGCAGTTTCGGCGCAATCGCCCTCGTGCTGATGCTGCTCGGCAAGTTCGTCGCGCTGATCGAGGTGGAAACGCTGCTCGTGGCGCCGGCGCTAATCGCCGGCCACGCTTTCTCGCGGCTGTGCTCAACGAGCTTGCTCCATTTTCTCGACTACGCCCGCGAGGACGGCAAGGCGAAGCCGCTGGCAACGCGCATCTCGCTCGGCGAGTTGCTCTGCGCAACGGGATTCGGCGCTGTCGCGCTGCTGATGCTGCCACCGACCGCGGCAGTCTGCGGCGTTGCACTCGCGCTTGGGGCAACGGCGATTCTCGCCGCGAAGATCCATGGCCGCCTCGGCGGCTATACCGGCGACTGCCTCGGTGCCGTGCAGCAGCTTGCCGAACTCGCGTTCTACATCGGTCTGCTGTGCAGGTTTTCCTGATTCGCCACCCGCGCCCGCAGATCGCCGAAGGCATCTGCTACGGCCAACTCGATATTCCCGCACTTGACCTTGTCAGCACGGCGGACGCCCTGCGTGCGCAGTTGCCGCCCGGATTGCCAGTGATCGCCAGCCCGCTCGCACGCTGCCGGGAACTCGCCACCTTGCTGCACCCAGCGCCGCGCTTCGACGCGCGACTGATGGAAATGCACTTCGGGGAATGGGAAGGAAAACCCTGGGACGAAATCCCGCGCGAAGCACTCGATGCGTGGGCTGCCGACGTGCCGCACTTCGTACCGCCCGGCGGTGAATCGGCGGCGATGCTGCAGTCGCGGTGTGTTGCAGTGCTCGACGCGCTGGCACGGGAAGATGCGACGGCCTGCGCGGTGGTGACACACGCTGGAATCATGCGCGCCGCGGTCGGCCATCTTCGCCGCGAACCCGCAGCCGTCTGGTCACAACGACGTTTCGCCCACGGCGAATACGTTTTAATCGACTGGCCGGCCAGCTGAATCAGCTGGCTGCCACGCCCCCGGCGATCAAGCCGGTTTCTTCATAGACCGTCGCAAAGTCGCTGGCGAATTCGAGGCTTTTCAACTCGACCGGATCGCCGGGCGACAGCGTCACAATTTCCCAGCCGATATCGCCGTGGCGGCGATGGATCTCGATCTTCGCCTCGTCCTGCGCGACAAGCACATACTCCTGCAAGGACGGGATGCCACGGTAGGCGATCAGCTTTTCGCGCCGATCGGTGCCTTCTGTCGACGCCGAAAGCACCTCGACGATGAGCTTCGGCGCCTCGACGACCAGGTCGTCGCTGCCAACCGTCAGGTGCCGCGGGTCGCAGGTGACCATCACATCCGGATAGTAGTAGGCGCTCACCTTGGCAATGCGCAGCTTGGCGTCTGCGACAAAAGTTCTGCACGGCGTTCCACGCAAATGGGCGCGCAACAGGGCGGCGATGTTGAGGGTGATCACGTTGTGCCGAAGCGAGGCGCCCGTCATTGCGTAGACATCGCCGGCCAGATACTCATGACGCACCGGGCTTCTCGCCTCCAGCGCCAGATATTCGTTTTCACTGACCTTGGTGTATTCAGCGGTCTGCATCATTGCCTCCTGCAAAATGCCTGCTGCCGATTATGCCACGCTCGTCGATGTGCCTGATGTCAATGGACTGGCGGCAAGTCGCGACTCAGTGCGCCCGGTCTCAGTGCGCCTTATCCCAGTTCGGTCCGACACCGACCTCGACCACCAGCGGCACCCGCAACTTCGCCACCTGCGTCATCAGCCGCGGCAGCTCCAGCCGAATCCCGGCCAGTTCGGCATCCGGCACTTCCAGCACCAGTTCGTCGTGCACCTGCAGGACGAGTTTCGTCGCCATCCGCTTTTCATCCAGCCAGCGCTGCACGGCGACCATCGCCAGCTTGATCAGGTCGGCGGCCGTGCCCTGCATCGGCGCATTGATCGCGGCACGCTCGGCGCCCTGGCGGCGGCCGACCTGCTGGGCACGGATGTCCGGCAGCCACAGCCGCCGGCCGAACACCGTTTCCACGTAGCCGTCGCGCTTGGCCTGGTTGCGCGTCTCTTCCATGTAGCGGGCGACACCGGGGTAGCGGGCGAAGTAGCGCTCGATATAGGCCTGGGCGGCGCTGCGTTCGAGATCGAGCTGGCGCGCGAGGCCGAAGGCGCTCATGCCGTAGATGAGGCCGAAGTTGATGACCTTGGCGACGCGGCGCTGGTCCGGGCCGACTTCCAGCGGCGTGACGCCGAAGATCTCGGCGGCGGTGGCGCGGTGCACGTCCTCACCGGCGGCAAAGGCCTCCAGCAGGCGCGGGTCTTCGGAGAGGTGCGCCATGATGCGCAGCTCGATCTGCGAGTAGTCGGCGGAGACGATGCTGCTGCCGGCAGGCGCCACGAAGGCAGCGCGGATGCGGCGGCCCTCGGCGGTACGCACCGGGATGTTCTGCAGGTTCGGTTCGGAACTGGCGAGCCGCCCGGTGATGACGCTGGCCTGCGAGAAGCTGGTGTGCACGCGGCCGGTCTGCGGGTTGATCATGCGCGGCAGCTTGTCGGTGTAGGTGCTCTTCAGTTTGGAGAGCGTGCGCGTCTCCAGCAGCACCTTCGGCAGCGGGTAGTCGAGCGCCAGCTCGGACAGCACTTCCTCATCGGTCGAGGGGCCGCCCGACGGCGTCTTCTTCTGTACCGGCAGGCCGAGCTTGGAGAAGAGGATGTCGGCGAGCTGCTTCGGCGAGTTGAGGTTGAACGGCTGCCCGGCGAGTTCGTGCGCCTTGTTCTCGAGCGCGATCAGCGCCGTGCCGAGTTCGTGGCTCTGCTGCCCGAGCAGCGTGCTGTCGATCAGGATGCCGTTGCGCTCCATGCGCCAGATGACCTCGCGCGCCGGCATCTCGATCTCGCGGTAGATGCGCTTCAGGCCTTCCTGTGCATCGATGCGCGGCAGCAGCGCCTCATGCACCCGCAGCGTGACGTCGGAGTCCTCGGCCGAATACTCGGCGGCCAGTTCGATCGCCACCTGCTCGAAGCCGATCTGCTTGGCGCCCTTGCCGCACAGCGATTCGTACGAGATGGTGTCGAGGCCGGCATGGCGCGAGGCGAGCTGGCCGAGGTCATGCCCCTTGTCCGATTCGAAGACGTAGGATTCGAGCAGCGTGTCGTGCGCAATGCCGGCGAGCGCGATGCCGTGGTTGGCGAAGACGTGCTGGTCGTACTTCAGGTGCTGGCCGAGCTTGGCGTGCTGCGCCGATTCGAGCCACGGCTTCAGCTTCGCCAGCACCTCGTCGCGCGGCAGCTGTGCCGGCACGCCGGCGTAGTGGTGGGCGACGGGGATGTAGCAGGCCTCGCCCGGCGCGGTGGCGAGCGAAATGCCGACGATGCGCGCCGCGAAGGGATCGAGGCTGGTGGTTTCGGTGTCGACAGCGGTCAGTGCGGCCGCATTGATCTTTTCCAACCAGCGCTCGAAGGCCGACCAGTCGAGCACCGTCTCGTAGGCGGAACGATCCGGCGCGAACAGCGAACCGCTGTCGACCGGCGCCGGTGCAACGGCTTCGCTCGTCGGCGCGGTTGCGGCGTCACCGGAAAACTCGCGCAGCCAGCTCTTCGACTCGATGCGCGTGAACAGCTCGACCAGCTTCTCGCGCTGCGGCGGCTGCGCCACCAGCGACTGCGGCGTCATTGCCAGCGGCAGGTCGCAGACCACCGTCACCAGCCTGCGGCCGAGCGGCAGGAAGCCGAGCGCCTGGCGGAGGTTCTCGCCGACCACGCCGCCGACCTCGTCGGCATGGGCGATCAGGTTGTCGAGGGTGCCGTACTGGGTCAGCCATTTCACCGCCGTCTTCGGGCCGCATTTGTTCACGCCCGGCACGTTGTCGACGGTATCGCCCATCAGCGTCAGGTAATCGACGATGCGCTCGGGCGGCACGCCGAATTTCTGCAGCACGCCGGCTTCGTCGAGGCGCTCCTCGCTCATCGTGTTGACCAGCGTCACATGCTTGTCGACGAGCTGCGCGAGATCCTTGTCGCCGGTGGAGATGACGACCTCGATGCCCTGCGCCGCCGCCTGCCGGGCCAGCGTGCCGATGACGTCGTCGGCCTCGACCCCGGGTTCCATGATCAGTGGCCAGCCGAGCGCGGCGATGCACTGGTGCAAGGGCTCGATCTGGCAGGCGAGGTCGTCCGGCATCGGCGGCCGGTGCGCCTTGTATTCGGGATACCACTCGTCGCGGAAAGTCTTGCCCTTCGCGTCGAAGACGCAGGCCTTGTACGCCACATCCATCGCCTTGTGGTCGCTTTCCAGCCGGCGTAGCATGTTCAGCACGCCGACGATTGCGCCGGTCGGTTCGCCGGCCGTGTTGCGCAGGTCGGGCAGGGCATGGAAGGCGCGATAGAGGTACGACGAACCGTCGACCAGCAGCAGCACGGACATAGAGAAGAAGAATATGAGCGAAAAGGAAAAATTGCCGCCAGCGGCAGACCCCGACTACCTGACGAAATCGATCTCGGCGCGGGAATCCTGGCGGATCTTCGGCATTATGGCAGAGTTCGTCGAGGCCACCGAAAGGCTGGCGGCGATCCGTCCGGCGGTGTCCATCTTCGGCAGCGCGCGCACCGCACCCGGTACGCCGTACTACGAACTGACCGAGCAGATCGCCCGCCGGCTCTCCGATTCCGGTTTCTCCGTCATCTCGGGCGGCGGCCCCGGCATCATGGAGGCGGCGAACAAGGGGGCCTTCCTCGGCAAGAGCCCGTCGGTCGGCCTCAACATCCAGTTGCCGCACGAGCAGCACGCGAACGCCTACCAGGACATCTCGCAGACCTTCCGCCATTTCTTTGCGCGCAAGTACATGTTCGTCAAGTTCGCCAGTGCCTACGTCGTGATGCCCGGCGGCTTCGGCACGCTCGACGAGCTGATGGAGGCGCTGACGCTGGTGCAGACCGGCAAGAGCCGCAAGATTCCGATCATCCTGGTGCACACCCCGTTCTGGCAGGGGATGGTGGACTGGTTCCGCGACACGCTGGTGCGCGAGCAGATGATCTCGCCCGACGACATGGACCTGATCCAGGTGCTCGACAAGCCGGAGGAGATCGTCGAGGCCATCTTCAAGCACTACGAGACCCGCGGCTTCGCCCCTTCCGCGGACGAGCGGGAGATGCTGCTCAACCTGTAATACAATCCGCCTATCCATCCCGGAGATTTCTCCATGCGTCGCCTTTTTGTACCGCTCGTGCTGCTGTGCCTCGCTGCCAGCGCCGCTGTCTCCCCCGCGCTCGCTCAGAACAGCAGGCCGGCCGACCTGCAACCCTTGCCGGCCGTACCACCGCCGCCACCGGAAATCGTGCCTTTCGACGAGGCGCTCGAACCGCAGGTGACCATCCGCAAGCGCGAGGGCGACACGGTCGAGGAATACCGCCGCGACGGCCGCCTGTACATGATCAAGGTGACGCCACCGCACGGCGTACCGTATTACCTTGTCGATACCGAGGGCGACGGCAACTTCAACCACATGGAATCGCTGGACAACAAGGTCCGCGTTCCGATGTGGATCATCAAGACCTTCTGATTGCCGGCCGGCGCCCCCTGCCGGCCCTCCCTACGCCACGTGTCGGTTTTCACCCCGGTTTCATTCGAACAGCTCGCCGACTGGCTGCAGGCCTATGAACTGGGCCCGCTGCAACAACTTGCGGGCATCAGCGAAGGGGTTCAAAACTCCAATTTCTTCGTCGACACCGTCGGAGAACGCCATGTGCTGACGCTGTTCGAAAGCGTCGCGCCCGAACTGCTCCCCTTCTATCTCGACCTGCTGGCACACCTCGCGGGGAAAGACATTCCCTGCCCGGCGCCTCGTCGCCGCCGCGACGGCCAATTGCTCGGCGTGCTCAACGGCAGGCCGGCAGCCCTTTTCTCGCGCCTCTCCGGCGCCTCGGTGTCCCAACCGACGCCCGCCCACTGCGCGGCGGCCGGTGCCGCGCTCGCGCGCCTGCATCTCGCCAGCGACGGGATCATCGCCCCCCCGCATCCACGCGGCGACGGGTGGATCGCCGCCACCGCCGCGCGCGTTTTGCCCTTGCTGCCGCGCGATGCAGCAGCAATGCTCAGCGCAGAACTCGCCTTCCGTCGGACACCGTCCCCTGCCTTGCCCTGCGGCGTCATCCACGCCGACCTGTTCCGCGACAACGTGCTCTTCGCTGGCGACCGGATCGGCGGCCTGCTCGATTTCTACTTCGCCGGGCACGGCGAATTCCTCTTCGATCTGGCCATCGTCGCCAACGACTGGTGCAACGATGCCGACGGCGCCCTCGATGCAGCCCGGAGCGCCGCGCTGACCGAGGCCTATCGGGCCGTACGCCCCCTCACCGCCGACGAATGCCTGGCCTGGCCACGCCAGCTGCGTGCCGCTGCCCTGCGCTTCTGGCTGTCGCGGCTGGAGGATTTCTACTGCCCGCAGCCGGGAGAGGATGTCACGGTGCGCGACCCGCTCGCCTTCATGCGCATTCTCCGTGAGCGCGCGGACTGCCCAGCGCCGCCGTTGCCACCACCCCTGCCGCTTGCCTGAGTGGCTCGCCCCAGCTAGCATTCCCGCACCCTTCCCAAGGATCTGCCATGGACCCGTTTCCGCTCACTCCTGCCACCTTTTCGGGGCAGGCACGCGTCGCCCCGCCGGATTCGGCTTTCGCCTGGCTGCGCCAGGGCTGGGCGAGCTTCGTCGCCAATCCGGGGCTGTGGCTGGCGACCTGTGTGCTCCTCCTGGTGATCTTTCTCGGCCTGCAGATCGTGCCGATGATCGGCACGCTCGCCGCCAACATGCTGATGCCCGTGCTCACCGCCGGCATGCTGCACGCCGTGCGCCGCCTCTCCGATGAGGGCAGCTTCGAGATCGTCGACCTGTTCGCCGGCTTCAAGCGCAACACCGGACCGCTGGTCATCGTCGGCGTCATGAACATGGTCGGCTGGCTGATCATCGCGCTCGTGGTCATGGTGCTGGTCGGCGGCAGCGTTGCCGGCGGTATCGTTTTCGGCGCCGCGGGGCAGCCGGCCGTGGGCGCCGGCATTGGTTTCGGCGGCGTCTTCATCGCCGGCCTGATGACCGTGCTACTGGGCGTGCCGCTGATCGCCGCCGTCTGGTTCGCGCCGGCACTGGTCTTCTTCAACGACATGCCCCCCGTCGCCGCGTTGAAAGCGAGCTTCGACGCCTGTCTGAAGAACTGGCTGGCGATGCTCATCTTCGGCATCGTCGTGATGGTGCTCTGTTTCTTCGCCGCACTGCCGATGGGTCTGGGCTTCCTCGTCCTGCTACCGGTGCTCTACGGTGCGCTGTACGCTTCCTACAAGGACATCTTCCTCGGTTGAAAAACCGGGATTCGCGCATGCAAGCAAAACAACTCTCCGCCGGCGAAGGCTGGCGCTGGCTCGCCGCCGGGTTTGCCCTGTTCCGCAAGAACCCGCCGATGCTGACGCTGATCATCATTGCCTACTGGCTAACCTTGGCCACGGTCAACACCATCCCGCTGCTCGGCCCGCTGGCGGCGACACTCGCCATTCCGGCATTCTCGGTCAGCCTGATGAACGCGGTGCGCAAGCTCGACAGGGGACAGCCACTCGAATTTCCAGTGCTGTTCTCCGGCTTTCGCAAGGAACTGAAAACGCTGGTCATGCTCGGCGGGCTCTACCTCGTCACCTCGCTGAGCGCGCTTGGCGCATCGGCGATCGTTGATGGCGGCATGTTCCTGCAGGCGATGATCGGCGCCTACAAGCCCAGCCCCGAGGAAATCGCCAGCGGCGATTTCCTGCTCGCTGCGCAGATCACCTTGATCCTGATGGCTCCGGTGATCATGGCCTGGTGGTACGCACCGGTGCTGGTCGCCTGGCATGGGTTCACCGCCGGCAAGGCACTCTTCTTCAGCCTCTTCGCCTGCCTGCGCAACTGGCGTGCCTTTCTCGCCTACACGGCGTGTGCGCTCATCTTCGGCGGACTGCTTCCGGGCATCGTGCTCGGCGCACTGGTCGCGATCGTTCCCGGCGCCTCGTCGTTTGCCTCCACCCTGCTGATGCTGCCGCTGATGTTCATTCTGGCCCCGACGCTGGTAGCGAGCTTCTACGTCAGCTACCGCGAGGTTTTCACCGACAGCGAGCCAGCGCAGTCCGAGAGTGACGGCGAGCCGCCGCCCGACGCGCCCGCGGCCAATGAATAATTTCGCGCCGCTGGGCATCTTCGGCGGCACCTTCGATCCGGTGCATCTCGGACACCTGCGTCTTGCGGAGGAAGCTGCCGAGGCGCTCGGTCTCGCTGAAGTGCGCTGGATTCCGGCCGGACAACCACGACACCGCGAAGCTCCGCGCGTCACCGCCGCGCATCGCTTGCGCATGGTCGAACGGGCCGTCGCCGACAACCCCCGCTTCTGCGTCGATGCCAGCGAGGTCGCCGCCGATGCGAGCTATACCGTGCCGACACTGGAGCGCCTGCGTCGTGAACTGGGCAACACCCGGCCGCTGGTGCTGCTGCTCGGCGCCGACGCCTTTGCCGGACTGCCCGGCTGGCATCGCTGGCAGGAACTGCTGTCGCTGGCGCATCTCGGCATCGCCCACCGCCCCGGTTTTCCGCTCGACCCGGCCGGCATGCCACAAGTGCTCGCCAAGCTCTATCAGGAACGGCGCAGCGCGGATCCCGCAGCGCTCGCTGCCACGCCCGCCGGCCGCCTGTGCACCTTCGCGATGACGCAGCTGTCGATTTCCGCGACCCAGCTGCGCGCCCTGCTCGCCAACGGCCAGAGCCCGCGCTATTTGCTGCCCTCGGCGGTGATCGACTATATTGATGCAAACAACCTCTACCGCAACACGATACCCCTCGCCGATGGATCTTAAAAAGCTGCAGAAACTGGCCGTCTCCGCCCTCGAAGACATCAAGGGCCGCGACATCGAAGTCATCAACACCACCAAGCTCACCTCCCTGTTCGACCGCATCGTGATCGCCACCGGCGACTCCAACCGCCAGGTGAAGGCGCTCGCCCGCAACGTGCAGGAGAAGGTCAGCGAAGCCGGCGGCGAGGTCATTTCCGTCGAGGGCGAAGAGAACGGCGAGTGGGTGCTCGTCGATCTCGGCGACATCGTCGTGCATGTGATGCAGCCGGCGGTCCGTGCCCACTACAACCTCGAAGAGTTATGGGCCGCGCGGCCGGCGGCGCGCAGCCGCAAGGCGGCGGCCGACGAGGATGCCGCCGCGCCATGAAACTCGTCATCGCCGCTGTCGGGCACCGGATGCCGGACTGGGTGGCGACGGGCTGTGAGGAGTACATCAAGCGCATGCCGCGCGAACTGCCGCTCAGTGTCGTCGAGATCAAGCCCGAGCCACGTGCCGGCAAGCGCCGGGAACAGCTGACGGCGGCGGAAATGGCGCGCATCGCGCCGGCCATTGCCGGCTGCAGCCGGGTCGTCGCGCTCGACGAGCGCGGCAAGGATCTGACCACGGTGCAGCTCGCCGGACGACTGGAAGCGTGGATGCAGGAAGGTGGCGACACTGCTTTCCTGATCGGCGGTGCCGACGGGCTGGCTCCAGAACTCAAGGACAAGGCCGACGAGATGATCCGCCTCTCCAGCCTGACCCTGCCGCACGCGATGGCACGCCTCGTGCTGTGCGAGCAGCTCTATCGTGCGATCAGCGTCGTCAAGAACCACCCCTACCATCGTGAGGGCTAGCGACATGAGCACACGCACACCGCGCATCCATCTCGCCTCGCGCAGCCCGCGCCGACGCGAACTGCTGACGCAGATCGGCGTTCAGTTCGACACCCTGATCTTCCGCGACGGTGCCCGCGCCGACCGCGAGACCGATGAAACACCGCTGCCCGGCGAAGATCCGCGCACTTATGTGCAGCGCGTCGCGCGCGCCAAGGCCGAACATGGCTGGCGTTGCGTCGGCTGGCGCAAGCTGCTCCCGCAACCGGTGCTCTCCGCCGACACCACGCTGGAATTCGACGGCGAAATCATCGGCAAACCCTGGGATGCGGCGGATGCGATGCGCATCCTGCGCCGTCTCTCGGGGCAGACGCATCGCGTGCTCACGGCCGTTGCCGTCTGCCACGAGGCGCGCATCGAAACAGGCCTGTCCGTCAGCGAGGTGCGCTTCACCCCGCTCACCGAGAACGAGATCCGGCAGTACGTAGACAGCGGCGAGCCGATGGACAAGGCCGGTGCCTACGGCATTCAGGGCCGCGCCGGCGCCTTCGTCGAACATCTCGCCGGCAGCTACACCGGGGTCATGGGGCTGCCGCTGTTTGAGACGACGCAGCTGCTCAGGCGCTTCGCCTACCCGGTCTGAGGTTTTCCGCGAGAATCGCCGCTGCTGCTGCAGCACCATTCGCGGCAACCCGGCGGCGCGGCGCGCGCCACAGCCTGTGCAGGGCCGCATGCAGATCGCCGCGCTCGAATGAAGCGGCGTCGATCTCGCCGCACACCGCTTCCCGGCACAACCAGTCGATCAGCGCATCCTGTTCCGGCCAGTCCTCGCGCCGGAGGAACAACACGGGCGTACCGACTGCCGCCGATTCGACGAACATGCCGTAGCCCGGTTTCGTCACCACGGCATCGACCGAGGCCAGCACGTCGGAGAAATGCCAGCCAAGGTCGCGGTAACAGACGACATCCGGGCGCGCTACCGGCAGCGGTTCACGCACCAGCCACAGCAATTCGTCATTGCAGGGCCAATGCGCGATTGGCAAGGCGAAATCGATGCCCCCCATGCCGACCAGCACCATCCGTTGTCCACTCTGCACGCCCAGTCGCCCAGCCAGTACCGCGCGATCGGATTGCCCGGTGCGGGCAATCGGTGGCAGATCACGTACGTTGGCGAGTGCAGGCATCGGCGCCGCAGGCACACAACGCAGGAAGAAATCGGCGCCGGCATAGGCCTCGTGCAACTGTCTCCGAATCGGATCGGCCCAGTCCGCGCCAGCGAACAGAAAGGCGAACTGATCGGCCCAGTTGAGCGAGCACAGCGCGATTGCCGGAAGCCCCGCACGCTGCGCCCCGGCGAGCGGTAGTGCAGATATATTGGCCAGCACCAGATCCGGCGCCATGCGCTCAAGTTCGTTGGCCTCGCGAGCGACGCGTGCCGGCCAGTCGGCGTGACAATTCCGATACGCCGCGGCGGAGGCGTCGCGATCCACACGCACTGCATCGTGCATCAGAAAACTGACATCGCTGGCGGCCTCGATATGGGAAAACAGGTGTGCGATGCGCTGCTGGAGTTGCGTCAGCGGCAGGCCAGTGCGAATGGTCAGGCGCAGATCGGGGAGCAGGTCAACGAGCGCCTCCAGTACCGGTGCAGTCTGCGCGAGATGACCAAAGCCGTGCGCAGAGATGTCGACAAAGAGGTGTGGCATCACCGGGAACCGTAGTGGAAAGGTGCCGATCATACGCGCTGATGATTCGGTGCGCAGCGCGGCCACAGCCACCAACTTCGTTCCCCCAATAGTCCGTTCGGGCCATTTCGTCGCTCGCGAACCGACAGTAGACTCGCGAAAAATCACCACATTCAAGGAATCGCCGTGTCGCTCGCAAAAGCACTGTCCGCCGTTGTCCTCGGTCTCGCCTTCGCTTCATCCGCCTCGGCCAACACCCTGACCTATCAGGGCGTTACCTTCAATACGTGGGCGATTGATGCCGATTCGCTGGGTCTGTCCATCCTCAACGCTCCCGCCGCAACCGGCAACTGGAGCGGGATCAACTACCTGAAATCGTTCGAAATCAAGGGCATCGGCGATGTCGCAAGTGCAAACATCAGTGGCCCTGGCGGTTTTTCCGTCAATGTCGATAACGGACTGAGTGCCAATCTCGGCTGCAGCACCGGGAATACGCAAGGCGCCTGCTTCTCGGCCGCGACGCCGCTGGCACTGAGCAACTCGATGAGCTGGACGATCAATTTCACCGGGACCGGACTCGACTTCGGCGCGCCGCACCTGAAGGTTCAGTTCCTGTCCAGCCTGAATGACACCAAGGCAAGCGGCGACCTCCTGTCGCAAGCGATCCCGGCCGTTCCGGAAGCCGAAACCTACGCACTTTTGCTCGCCGGTCTTGGCCTGATGGGCGCAGTGGTACGGCGCCGCACTGCGGCGACCCAGGCACGATAAGAAGAATACGATCGCAAGCAGATAAACGGGGGCCTTGCCCCCGTTTTGCGTTTGTTGCGGGCAGAAGTCAGACGAAACGCGCGACAAAGGCACCGACACTGCTCGCCGGCAACGGTGCCCAGACGCGGTGGCCATTGCCGGGGGCCACGTCGATCGGCGTGCCATCGGCCTTTTCCAGCCGGTCGAGCGCCAGCGCGGCATTGCCCGCCGGGTGCACGATCTCCAGCCGGTCGCCGACGGCGAAGCGATTCTTCACATCGATTTCCGCGAGGCCGCGCGCGGCGTCGTAATTGACGACATCGCCAACATAGAGGCTGCGCGCCGACTCGGAATGGCCACGTAGGTAGTTCTGGTAGTCGGCATCGTGGTGACGCTGGTAGAAGCCGTCGGTGTAGCCGCGGTTGGCCAGCCCGTCGAGCTGTGCCAGCAGCGCCGGGTCGAGTGGGCGCCCGGCGACGGCGTCGGCAATCGCCTGCCGGTAGGTCTGGCAGGTGCGGGCCGCGTAGTACGGCGACTTGGTGCGGCCTTCGATCTTCAGCGAGTCGATGCCCATCGCAACCAGCTTCTGCACATGCTCGATCGCGCGCAGATCCTTCGAATTCATGATGTAGGTGCCGTGCTCGTCCTCGTCGATCGGCATCAGTTCGCCCGGGCGCTCCTTTTCCTCGATCAGCCAGACGTCGCCGCCGGCATCCTCCTTCGCCGGCTGCACCTTGTAGTCCCAGCGGCAGCTGTTGGTGCAGGTACCCTGGTTCGGGTCGCGGTGGTTGAAGTAGCCGGAGAGCAGGCAGCGGCCGGAGTAGGCAATGCACAGCGCGCCGTGAATGAAGACTTCAAGCGCCATGTCCGGGCACTGCTGGCGGATTTCCTCGATCTCTTCGAGCGAGAGTTCGCGGGAAAGAATCACGCGCGACACCCCCATCGTCTGCCAGAACTTCACCGCTGCCCAGTTCACCGTGTTGGCCTGCACCGAGAGATGCACCGGCATCTCCGGCCAGCGCTCGCGCACCATCATGATCAGGCCGGGGTCGGCCATGATCAGCGCATCCGGCTGCATGTCGATTACCGGCGCCATGTCGTCGAGGTAGGTCTTCACCTTGGCGTTGCGTGGATAGATATTGCTGACGACGTATAGCTTGCGGCCGCCGGCGTGCGTTTCGCGCACCGCTTCGGCAAAGGTCTCCATATCGCCGAATTCGTTGTTGCGCGCACGCAGGCTGTAGCGTGGCTGGCCGGCATAAACGGCATCGGCGCCAAAAGCGAAGGCGGTGCGCAACATCGACAGCGAGCCGGCAGGCGCGAGAAGTTCGGGGGTTTTCATGCGAGGCAACGCGGTAGAATGCAAACAGTCCGAATTATACGGCTCAGGCTGATGTCGCTCCCTGTTGCCCGCTACATGCCCTTCGATACGCGCTGCGCGCTACTCAGGGCGAACGGTTTCTTCCGTTCGTGCCGAGCAGACGGTACAGCCGCCGTAGCGAAGTACATCGTACGTTGCGGCAGCGTCGATCGGCGGAGGCTAAGCCCACCCACATATGCCAGAACAGATCCTGATCAACTTCACGCCCCAGGAAACACGCGTCGCCGTGTTGCAGCAGGGCGTCACGCAGGAAATCCACATCGAGCGCACCGCCTCGCGCGGGCTGGTCGGCAACGTCTATATGGGCAAGATCGTGCGCATCCTGCCCGGCATGCAGTCGGCCTTCATCGATGTCGGCCTTGAACGCACCGCCTTCCTGCACGTCGCCGACATTCTCGAAGCACGCGCCAATGGCCACGGCAGCGAAACCGCACGCCCGATCGAGCGCATCCTCTCGGAAGGCCAGAGCCTGATGGTGCAGGTGATCAAGGATCCGATCGGCACCAAGGGCGCGCGGCTGTCGACGCAAATCTCGATCGCCGGCCGCATGCTCGTCTATCTGCCGCAGGAGAAGCACATCGGCGTCTCGCAGCGTATCGAGGGCGAGGCCGAGCGCGAATCGCTGCGCGAAAAACTGACGCGGCTCGTGCCTGCCGATGAGCCAGGCGGCTTCATCGTGCGCACCATGGCCGAGGGTGCCGAAGAGGCCGATCTCGCCAACGATATCGCCTACCTGCGCAAGATCTGGAGCGATCTGAAGGACAAGGCACGCACCGCCGCACCACCGGCGCTGATCTACCAGGAACTCAACCTCGGCCAGCGCGTCCTGCGCGATTTCGTCAATCCGGAAACGGTGCGCATCGTGCTCGATTCGCGCGAAAACTTCACGAAGTTGAGCACCTTCGCCGAGGTCTACACCCCGGCCGTGCGCGGACTGCTTGAACACTACACCGGCGAGCGGCCGCTCTTCGACCTGTTTGGCGTCGAAGACGAAATCCAGAAGGCGCTCGCCCGCCGCGTCGACCTCAAATCCGGCGGCTACCTGATCTTCGACCAGACCGAGGCGATGACGACGATCGATGTGAACACCGGCGGCTTCGTCGGTGTGCGCAACTTCGACGACACCATCTTCAAGACCAACCTCGAAGCGGCGCAGGCCATCGCGCGCCAGCTACGGCTCAGGAACCTCGGCGGCATCATCATCATCGATTTCATCGACATGGACAGCCCGGAGCACCGCGACGCCGTGCTCGCCGAGTTCAACAAGGCGCTGGCCCGTGACCACACACGACTCACGGTCAATGGATTCACCGCGCTCGGCCTCGTCGAGATGACCCGCAAGCGCACCCGCGAATCGCTGGCGCACGTGCTCTGCGAACCGTGCCCGACCTGCGAAGGACGCGGCGAAGTGAAGACGGCACGCACCGTCTGCTACGAGATCCTGCGTGAACTGCTGCGCGAAGCTCGCCAGTTCAATGCTCGCGAATATCGCGTGATCGGGGCTCCGATCGTCATCGATCTCTTCCTCGACGAGGAATCACAGGCGCTGGCGATGCTCTCGGACTTCATCGGCAAATCCGTCTCACTGCAGGCGGAGCCGAGCTACTCGCAGGAACAGTACGACATCGTGCTTATGTGAGAACGGGCGCAGCCCAGTACCCATTACTTCGCACTCTCCGCGTCCGGCAGTTTGACGACCGGACAGGCACGCTGCGCGATGCGGCTATCGCAGACGCGGATCTGCCGCAGGTAGCGCATCCACTGCTGCACCTGCTCATTGGAGGGTTCAAAGCGGAATGCCTTCTGCACGACGTAGAAGGCATCCTGTCCACGGATCGCCTTAAACCACGTGATTTCCGGACGTCCTGGCGCCTTCGAATAGGGACACGAAAGCACCCACAGCGCCGTCGGGTAACCGCCCTCCTCTCCGCTGGCGACTTCAGCGAAGTTTCCGTCCTTGCAAGCCTCCAGCCACTTCTTGCGCGACTCGGCACGAAAGGTTTCCGGGGTAACCGTCTTCAGGCCGATGAACAACTGGCTGGTCACCATTTCCGTCCATTCCTCGGAGGATTCGGCTTCTGGCACCATCTCGGTCGTGATGATCGGCCCCTGACGTTCCTGGAAACCGATCTTATAACCGGCCGGAATTCCCTGCAGGAGATTCTCGTCCTTCAATTGTGCAGATACACTGCCCGCCAGCAGCAGGCCGGCGAACACCACAAGAAAGCGGTTGGGCATGCGCACGGGATCAGGCCTTGTCCGTCGTGCAATACATCGTCGATTCACCCTCGATGACCGCCTTGCCGTTCACGGTGCACACTGCATCGAGCACGCAGCGGCGCTTCTCGACCACCACCTCTCGCACTGTCACTGTCGCCGTCACGGTATCGCCGATGCGCACCGGCGCCTTGAACTTGAGCGTCTGCGCCATGTAGATGGTGCCCGGCCCCGGCAGCTTGTTGGCCAGCACGGCCGAGATGAAGCTCGCCGAGAGCATGCCGTGCGCGATGCGGCCGCCAAACTGCGTCTCCTTGGCGTACTCCTCGTTCAGGTGCGCCGGATTCACATCGGTCGACACGCCGGCGAACATGACGATGTCCGCCTCGGAGACCGTCTTGCTGACGCTCGCGCTCATGCCGGGCTGCAGATCCTCGATGTTGTAGCCGCCTACCTTGTTCATGAAACTGTCCTCCGGGTTCGTTGTCTGATCGCGGTAGCTTACACGCCCCCGCCCCGCACGCAATGTCCACCAGGAGACAATCGATGAACGCCATCGCCACGCAGCAGGAGATCGACAGCCTGACCCCCGCCACCGCCTTCGACCGCCGCAGCTTTCTCGTCACCAGTCTCGGCGCCGGTTTCGCACTCGCCGTGCAGCCGGTGATGGCGCAGACGATGGTCAGCACGCCCGCCGACGGTCTGCTGGCCGGCGAAATCAAGGTGCCGGTGCAGGGCGGTGAGATGGTCGCCTACCGCGCGCAGCCGGCCGGCGCCATCAGCCCGCCGGTGATCCTCGTCGTGCAGGAGATTTTCGGCGTGCACGAATACATCAAGGACGTCTGCCGCCGCTTCGCCCGCCTCGGCTACCTCGCCATCGCCCCGGAACTGTTTGCCCGGCAAGGCGACCCGCGCCAGTACAGTGCGATTCCCGATCTGATGAGCAATATCGTCTCGAAGGTGCCCGATGCGCAGGTGATGGCCGATCTCGATGCCTGCGTCGCGTGGGCGAAGGCGCATGGCGGCGACGGCGGGCGGCTTGGCATCACGGGCTTCTGTTGGGGCGGACGCGTCACCTGGCTGTACAGCGCCCACAATCCGCAGGTGAAGGCCGGCGTCGCGTGGTACGGCCGTCTCGCCTCGCCGGTGACGGCGAACAACCCGAAGCACCCCGTCGACATCGCCAGCCAGTTGCAGGCGCCGGTGCTCGGCCTCTACGGTGGCGCCGATCAGGGCATCCCGCCCGACACCGTGGAAAAGATGCGCGCCGCGCTCGCCGCCGCCGACAACCGCGCCGCCTGTGCTTCGACGATTCACGTCTACGACGGCGCCCCGCACGCCTTCCACGCCGACTACCGGCCCAGCTACCGCAAACCTGAAGCGGAAGATGGCTGGGAGCGGGCGATCGCCTGGTTCAAGCGCCACGGGGTGTGACGCCGCGCCGCTCTTACTCCGTTACTCCATCACAACCCGAGGCAGAGGTATTTGATCTCCAGATACTCGTCCAGTCCGAACTTTGACCCCTCGCGGCCGATGCCCGATTGCTTGACGCCGCCGAAGGGTGCAACCTCGTTCGAGATCAGCCCGGTATTCATGCCGACCATGCCGTATTCCAGTGCCTCAGCCACACGGAAGCAGCGGCCGATGTCGCGCGAGTAGAAGTAGGCGGCCAGCCCGAACTCGGTGGCATTGGCCATTTCGATGGCCTCTACCTCGCTCTCGAAGCGGAACAGCGGCGCTACCGGGCCGAAGGTTTCCTCGCGCGCGACGCGCATCGTGTGCGTCACGCCGGTGAGCACGGTCGGCTCAAAGAAGTTGCCGCCGCGCGCATGCCGGCGCCCCCCGGTGAGGATGCGTGCGCCCTGGGCGAGCGCATCGGCGAGATGCGCCTCGACCTTCTCCAGCCCGGCGCTGTCGATCAGCGGCCCCTGCGCCACGCCCGGTTCGCTGCCGGGGCCAACCTTGAGCGCGGCCACCCTGGCTGCCAGCTTGTCGGCAAAGGCCTCGTAGATGCCCGACTGCACCAGGAAGCGGTTGGCGCAGACACAGGTCTGGCCGGTGTTGCGGTACTTGGCGATGAGCGCGCCGTCGACCGCGGCATCGACATCGGCATCGTCGAAAACGATGAACGGCGCGTTGCCGCCGAGTTCGAGCGCAACCTTCTTGATCGTCGGCGCGCACTGCGCCATCAGCAGGCGGCCGACCTCGGTCGAGCCGGTGAAGGAAAGGTGGCGGACGACCGGGCTCGCGGTGAGCGCCCCGCCGATGGCGACCGGATCGCCGGTGACGACGTTGAGCACGCCCGGCGGAATCCCGGCGAGATGCGCCAGCTTGGCGAGCGCCAGCGCGGTGAGCGGCGTCTGTTCGGCTGGCTTGATCACCACGGTGCAACCGGCGGCGAGCGCCGGCGCCACCTTGCGCGTGATCATCGCCAGCGGAAAATTCCACGGGGTGATCGCGGCGCAGACGCCGATCGGCTGACGGATCGTGAGCAGGCGCTTGTCGGCGACAACGGGCGGAATCGTCTCGCCATATGCACGCTTCGCTTCCTCGGCGAACCATTCGACGAAGGATGCGCCATAGGCTACTTCACCTTTCGCCTCGGCAAGGGGTTTGCCGCATTCGGCAGTGATCATCGCCGCCAGGTCATCGGCGTGCGCGTTGATCAGATCGAACCAGCGCCGCAGGGCCGCAGCGCGCTCCTTGGCGGTACGCGCCCGCCAGCCGGGGAGCGCGGCATCGGCCACGGCAATGGCACGCGCGGTTTCCACGGCGCCCATCAGCGGCACTTCACCGAGGCGCTCGCCTGTCGCCGGGTCAGCAACCGTGAGCGTGGCGCCACTGTCAGACGCTTCCCAGCGGCCATCGATATAGGCGTTCGAACGCAGCAGCAGGGGTTCCTTGAGGTGCATGGCAACGATCTCCGTAACGCGGCAGACAAAGCCTGCAGTTTATACTTCGCCCATGTCACGCAGAAGCTTCGCCGCCGCCCTTGCCGCACTGCTGCTCGCCGCCTGCAGTGGCGCACCATCGCGCCCGCCGGTAGAACAGTCGCCGCGCCCGGTCAGCGAACGCGGCCGCGAGGTGGTCATGTTCGCCATGTCGCTGATCGATTCCGGCTATCGCTTCGGCGGCAAAAATCCGGAAGCGGGTTTCGACTGCAGCGGCATGGTCGCCTGGATCTTCGCGCAGGCCACCGGCCTGCGCGTCAGCGGCAGCGCCGCCGACATCGCCCGTGCAGGCCGTCCGGTCGAGCGCCGCGAACTCGTGCCTGGCGATCTGGTCTTTTTCAACACACTGAACCGCCCGTTGTCGCACGTCGGCATCTACATCGGCGATGGTCGCTTCGTGCACGCCCCCTCCTCGGCAAGCGGGCGTGTGCGCATTGACACCCTGAACAAGGGCTATTTCGCGTCACGCTTCGAGGCCGCGCGTACCTACTTCGACTGAACGCTTGTGAATACAACTGCCGCGCATTCAAAAAATTCGAAGCACTCCGAACACGCGTTCCACGCCCTGCGCTTCGCCGACGCGCTCGAGAGTTACCGTGAGCACAACGATGCACTGCGCCTGTTCATCAAGATCTACGACATCATGCGACCGCCACGGGCGGCGCTGGTTGAGGAGGCCATCGCGCGCCACGCGACACTGCTCGATCTGCTCGAAACCGACGACGAAAAACGCGCGCTGCTGCGGCAGGCGTTTGCCGATCTCGTCGTCAACCGCCGCCTCGTCGGCTTCCTGACCGACAGCGGCATCCTGCCGCCCACCGGCTTCTTCAGCGAACTGATGCGTATCGTCAGCCATCGACTGCTGCCCGAGGTACCCGACGCGCAGGAGTTCCGCGACTGCCTGAAGATGATCCTGCACCGCGACGACGACTGGGTCTGGATGGCGGAAATCCCCGACGAGAACTCGGCACGCTACTGGTCACTGTTGATTCCGGATGACGAGCTCGGCCGCGTGCAGAAGCGCCAGTTGCTCGATCAGTTCATCGAGGCGATGCTGATCCTCGCCTACCGGATCAGTGGCGTCGACATCGATCATGAGTTCCGCCGATTGGGAGAATCGCTGCTCGGCTACGCAGCAGCATTTCGCGCCATCGCCGGCGAGGTGCAGCGCTTCGCCGAAGACTGGCGTAGCGCACTGGCCGACTACCGGGCGCCCAGCGAAGACGAAAAGCACCTGCTGGTGCTGATCGACCAGTGCCAGAAGGTGATCGACAAGGCACATCGCGCCGCGCTGCAGCGCGGCACCAGCCTGTCGCTGACCTTCAAGCTGCGCCGTACCGAACAGTGCCTCTACCGGCTGGAAATGATGGCCGCTCTGCTCGGCGCCTTCTGGCGCGAGGGCGGGCGCAACGAAGCGATCGAGCATTGGCGCAAGCTGCTGCGGCATGCGGTGCGCTCGGAGAACCGGCGCAACAGCATCGCCCAGCATGTCTCGCGCGGCATGAGCCTGCTCGCGCTGCGCGTGACCGACAACGCGGCAAAATCCGGCGAGCACTACATCACTGAAACGCGCAGCGCCTATTTCGGCATGTGGCGTTCGGCGATGGGTGCCGGCGCCATCATCGCCGTACTCGCACTGCTCAAGATATTCGCCTCCAAGCTCGACATGGCGCCGATCGGCTACGCCTTTGTCTACAGCATGATCTATGGGCTGGGGTTCGCGTTGATCTACATGCTGCACCTGACCATCGCCACCAAGCAGCCGGCAATGACGGCACAGACCATCGCCGGCTATCTCGGCGAGGCCGACAGCGGGCGGGCGCAAGATATCGAGCGGCTGGTCGACCTGATCGCCGACGTCATACGCAGCCAGATTGCCGCGATCATCGGCAACGTCGCCATCGCGCTGCCGACCGCGCTCGCCATCACCTTTGCCTGGGCCTCCCTGGCAGGGGCGCCGATGATCGACACGGCCAAGGGCGCACACCTGATCGACGATCTCGACCTGCTCGGCTGGGCCTTGCCGCATGCGGCCATCGCCGGCATCTTCCTGTTCTTTTCCGGCATTCTTTCCGGCTATTTCGACAACCTGGCGAGCTACGCGCGCATCGGCGAGCGCGTTGCACGCCTCTCCTGGCTGCGCCGCCTCGTTGGCAGCGCACGCGCTGATCATGTCGGTGGCTATGTCGACAACAACCTCGGCGGCATCTCCGGCAATTTCCTGTTCGGCTGCATGCTCGGCTCGGCCGGCACCATCGGGCTGATTCTCGGGCTGCCGATCGATATCCGCCATATCGCCTTCTCGTCGGCGAACCTCGGCTACGCCTACTCGGCATTCGGTTTCGCGCTACCGCTCACGGCCCTGCTCTGGGCGGCGCTTGGCGTCGCTCTGATCGGCATCGTCAACCTGTCGGTGAGTTTTTCGCTGGCGCTGTGGATGGCGCTGCGCGCGCGAGATGTCAGCTTCCGCCAGAGCGGCGCACTGCTGCGTGCGCTGTGGCGGCGCTTCGCCACCAATCCCGCCAGTTTCGTTGCGGCCCCGGTGGAGAAGCCGTCAGCCGACGCGTAGCGCCGCAAGGATTTCCCAAACCTCGAACAGCAGCACGAACAGCCAGATCAGGATGCAGATGCCGACCGCGGCAGCGGCAATATCCTTGATCACTTTGATCTTCTCGTTGTGCCGCTCCTCGACGAAATCGCAAAGCGCCTCGATCGCGCTGTTGAAGATTTCCGCCACCAGCACGAGGCCGGTCGCCAGCACGATGAGCACCACGTCGACCCATTCGCGCAGGAAAAAGGCGGCGACGAGCAACACTGCCGACAGCACCAGCTTGTAAGCGACGCTGAAGTCGTAGAGCACCGCGTAGCGCAGCCCGGAGTAGACCGTGGCGATCTTGCGCAATGGGTGGTAGCCGGCTTCGCCGGTGCCAAGAAACTTGTTCCTCACGCGGTCTCCCTGAGCCTGCCGAAATAGTTGGCCGCGAAGGCGACGGCAACGCCGAGCACTGTGCCGACGAAGACATCGCTCGGCCAATGCACCTGCAGGTAAAGGCGCGACACACCGACAATGGCGACCAGCGCGACGAGCGGCATCGCCCAGCGGCGCCGCGCCTCGGGCGGCAGCAACAACCAGAGAGCGGTGAAGAATGCGGCGGCCTGCGCGCTGTGCGCGCTGGGGAAGGACGCGTCGGCGGGCAGTGCCTGTACCAGGGGATGCGCATCCGGGCGTGGCCGGTCGGTGGCGATCTTGAGCGCGTGGCAGGTGAGCGACGCTCCCGCCAGTGCAAGCACAGGCAGGATGCGCGCACGCCCGTTCACGCCCGCCGCGGCGACGAACAACAGCGCGGCCGGCGCCAGGAGCCACAGCGAGCCTGCCCACGTAACCAGGCTGAAGAAAACATCCAGCACCGGGCCGCGCAGCCCGGCCATGGCATCGAGTAGGGCTGCGTCGATAGTGGCGATCATCCCCGGATCATAAGGCCGCGATGCGCCGATAGGCGAGCAGGCGTGGATCGGCGCCCAGTTCGCCCTCGTCGGTCACGGTCGGGCGCTGCGCCGCATCGCGGACGCTACCCGAGGCGGCAGCCAGCGCTGCATCGCTGAAGCTGACGCGGAAGGATTCCTGTATCTCCGGGGTATCGACGCGCAGATCGCGCGGCACGCGGTCGGTACGCGGCGCAAACTCGCGCAACACGACGCCACGCGCTGGTGAAAGCTGCGTCGGGGGCGGTACGTTGCCGATCAGGATCATGATCAGAATTTCTCCACTCTGAGCACCGCGACATCCGCCATGAACAGAACCATTGCGTAGTTGGCGTAATAGCGCTGCTTGAGGCGTTGGACGATCGCTTCCGCCGTTGGTTCCGAGCACAGCACCTCGACGCGAATGTTCGCGCTCTCGCTCCACGCGGCATTGCGCACGCCGCGTGCGCCACGACCGCGGGCATCGGTGATCGTATAGCCGGTGGCGCCCAGTCTTTCGAGATCGCGCAGCAGGTCGTTCTCCAGCCCCGCCTCGCAGATCACCGTGAGCAACTTGCAGGCTGCATGCGGCATGTTCATTTCAGCCACCCGTTGAAGGTGCCGGCGAGCCAGTGATAGACGGGAATGCCAGCGAGCAGGTTGAAGGGAAAGGTGACGCCGAGCGAGGCGCCAATCGACAGCGCCGGATTCGCTTCCGGCACGGCAATACGCATCGCCGCCGGCGCCGCAATGTAGGAGGCGCTGGCGTAGAGCGTGCCGAGCAGCGTGGCGCCGCCGACCGAGAGGCCGAGCAGGGTGCCGGTCAGCGTACCAAGCACGCCGGCGGCAAGCGGCATGGCGATGGCGAAGCCGGCGAGAAAGGGGCCGGCGCGCCGCAGGTCGCCGAGACGCCCGGCGGCAACCAGGCCCATCTCCAGCAGGAAGAAGGCGAGCATGCCCTTGAACAGATCGATGAACAGCCGGTCGAGTGGCTGGATGCCTTCCGGGCCGGCGACCCAGCCAATCACGAGGCCGCCGACGAGGAGCACGATGCTCTTGCCGGCGAACACTTCGTGCAGCACACGCCCCCACGGAGTGTCGGCACCGATGCCGCGCGCGAGCAGCACGCCGATGACCAGCGCCGGAAATTCGAGCAGCACGAGAAAGACGATCAGGTGCCCCTCCGCCTCGATGCCGCGCCCCGCGAGCCAGGCCGCGGCGACGGCGAAGGTAACGACGCTCACCGAGCCGTAGTGTGCCGCGATCGAGGCGGCATCGGCACGCGCAAAGCCGCCCAGTCGGCGCAACAGCGGAAAGGCGAGAAGCGGGATCAGCGCCGCCGTCAGCACCACCATTGCCGCTTGCGGCAACAACGCAACGACCGAGTGCCGCGCCAGTTCGACGCCGCCCTTCAAGCCGATCGCCAGCAGCAGGAAGATCGACAGCGACTCGTAAAGCACGCCAGGAATCTTCAGGTCCGAGCGTGCAATGCCGGCGACGAGACCGAGCAGGAAAAACAGGATGACGGGCTCGAAAGGCATGCTGGCAATGCTTCAAGCGAACCAGGCGAAGGCAAACATCCCGATCATCGTGAAGGCGATGCCAATCTTCGCCGCCACGGCGAGCAGGAAGCCGATGCCGGCCGCGATGCCGGCCTTCGCTGCCTGCAGGCGGTTGCGCCGTGCCAGCAGCTCACCTGTGATGGCACCAAGGATTGGCCCGATGATGATGCCGACCAGTCCGCCGAGCAGGCCGACGGCGGCGCCGATCGCTGCGCCGGCGACCGCAAGGCTGCTGGCGCCGGCACGCTTCACGCCAAGCGCCGCGGCAACGTAGTCGACCAGCCAGGCGATCACCGCCATGCCGGCGAGGATGATGATCGTGGTTTCGCTGACATGCGCGAAATCATCGGTCCATGCGAGCAACCAGAGCCCGGCGAAGATCAACGGCACGCCGGGCAGCAGCGGCAGCACGATGCCCGCGATACCAAGGGCGACGGCAACGAGTGCCGCCACGACGAGCAGGGTTTCCATGAAAACGGGTTCCTTTTTTCAAATGTGAGAACGGCGGAGAGCTTCGCTCCCCGCCGTGGCTGCGGACACGCTACGACGCGAAGCTCAGCGTGCCAGGCTTGCACCGGCCATGCGGGCGATGCGTGCCACGCGAGGCGGCCAGCGACGGCCCGGCATCGGCGTCACGCGCAGCGCCTCGTGCGGCTCGAAGCCCCAGCACTCCACCGCCAGCGAGACCAGCACCGCCTCACCGCCCGAGAGATAGCCATCGGCATGGACGATGTCGAGCACGGTCTGCAGCACCCGGCGCTGCAGGCGGCGCAGCGTCAGTTCGCCGAGCACATGGCGCAATCCGCTATGGCCGATCTCAAGCTGGCCGCTGGTGTTTCGCTCGGCGTAGGCGAGCAGGTCCTCGCACAGTTCGTGAATCACCGCATCGAATTCGCGCTCGCTCATGCCGAGACGATCAAGCACGTGCTGCTGCTTCAGCGAGCGCAATTCGGAGGGGTCGATCGCGCCGTCGGCGAGGAGCGCCAGCGCAAGAATTCGGGCGGCTGCCTTCGGGCTGTTGGCGGGGTAGTGGCGCATGGCGTTTCTCCTTTTTCATGTTGGTTGGGCTGTCCGCATCGCGGACGTTGCCAATATCCCCCCGATTAAATATAAAATCCAATTAAAGAAATTCGATTATTGTATTTGTCAGTACTTATATGCCTAGACGCCGTATCACCTTCCGCCAGTTGCAGAGCTTCGAAGCCGTTGCCCGGCGTGCCAGCTATTCGCGCGCTGCCGAGGAGCTGCACCTCACCCAGCCAGCGGTCTCCATCCAGATTCGCCAGATTGCCGACGTGCTCGGCCTGCCGCTGTTCGAGCAGCACGGCCGCACGCTGCGTCTTTCCGCCGCCGGCGAGGAATTGCTCGCCACCGTGCGCCAGCTCGACGATGTATGGAACCGCTTCGAAGCGGCGATCGAGGATCTCAAGGGGATGAAGCGCGGCAAGCTGCGCGTGGCGCTGGTGAGTACCGCCAAGTACTTCCTCCCGCGCCTGCTCGGCGCCTTCTGCCAGCGCTACCCGGAAATCGACATCGAACTGGAGATCGCCAACCGCGCGCAGATCGTCGAGCGGATGCGCGGCAACCGCGACGACCTCTACATCATGTCGCACCCGCCCGAGGATCTCGATGTCGTCGTGCGCCCCTTCCTGCAGAATGAGCACGTCGTCGTTGCACCACCCGGTCACTGGGCGGTGTCACGCCGACAGCTGACGCTGCGCGATCTGCTAAACGAGCCCTTCCTGCTGCGCGAGACCGGCTCCGGATCGCGGCATGCGATCGACGAGTTCCAGCGCGTCGAGGGCATCGCGCTGAAGGTGCGGCTGGCGCTCGCCAGCAACGAAGCCATCCGCGATCTCGTTGCGAGCGGCATGGGGCTCGCCGTGCTCTCGCGCCATGCGCTCGGGCGGATGGTGGAAGAGGGGGAACTGGCCGTCCTCAAGGTGAAGGGATTTCCCTTGCGCCGTTCGTGGAACGTCGTACACCTGCGCGACAAGCTGCTGTCGCTGCCGGCGCAGGCGTTCATCGAGGAGTTGCTGAAGAGTGGCGATGCCAAACCGGCACCGGTACGTCGGGGCAGAGAGGGGGCCGCAGGGCTCAGTTGATGAGCTGCGCCAGCACGTAAGGCAGGATCCCGCCGGCGCGCAGGTAATCAACTTCGACCGGCGTATCGACGCGCAGGCGGGCGTCGATACGCCGCTCACCACCATCGCTACCGCGGATGAGGAGGGTCACCTTCTGCTGTGGCGCAATGCCTTTCTCGATACCGACGACGCCAATGCTCTCGTCGCCGCTTAGGCGCAGGTCGCCGCACTCGGCGGGCAGCTGGATCGGCAGCACACCCATGCCGACGAGGTTGGCGCGGTGGATGCGCTCGAAGCTCTTCGCAATCACGGCGCGCACGCCGAGCAGCGCGGTGCCCTTGGCGGCCCAGTCGCGGCTCGATCCGGTGCCGTACTCCTCGCCGGCGAAGATCACCGTCGGCACGCCGTCGGCGCGGTAGCGCATCGCGGCCTCGAAGATCGGCAGCACTTCGCCCGAGGGCCAGTGACACGTGAAGCCGCCTTCGATGCGCGTGCCGTCGGCCTTTGGCGGCAGCATCAGATTGCGGATGCGCACATTGGCGAAGGTGCCGCGCAGCATCACCTCGTGGTGGCCGCGGCGCGCGCCGTAGCTGTTGAATTCGGCGACGGCGACGCCCTTGCCCTGCAGATAGCGGCCTGCCGGCGAATCCGGCTTGATGTTGCCGGCCGGGCTGATGTGATCGGTGGTCACCGAATCGCCGAACATGGCGAGAATGCGGGCGCTGTCGATGCCACCGGAGACCGGCCGGGCATCCGTGAGGAAGGGCGGCTCGGCGATGTAGGTCGAGTCATCCCAGGCATAGCGCACGCCCTGCGGCGCCGGAATCTCGCGCCAGAGCGGCTGCGACTCGGCAAGGTCGCGATAGCGGCGGAGATAGGTGTCTGGTGCCTGCGCGTGGTGCAGCAAGGCGGCCACCTCTGCCGGACTCGGCCAGATGTCGCGCAGATAGACCGGTTCGCCGCAGCGGCCCCGCCCGAGCGGCTCACCGACGAGATCAATATCGATACGACCGGCGATGGCGAACGCCACCACCAGCGGCGGGCTGGCGAGAAAGTTGGCCTTGATCGCCGGGTGGATGCGCGCCTCGAAGTTGCGGTTTCCGGAGAGCACGGCGGCGCAGACCAGATCGTGTTCGGCCAGCGTCGCCTCGATCGCCGCATCGAGCGGACCGGCGTTGCCGATGCAGGTGGTGCAGCCGTAGGCAACAACGTGGAAACCCAGCTGTTCCAGCGGCTGCAGCAGGCCGGCCGCGGCGAGATAGTCGGTGACGACGCGCGATCCCGGCGCCAGCGAAGTCTTCACGCGCGGCTTGACGGTGAGCCCGCGCGCTACCGCTTTCTGCGCGAGCAGCCCGGCCGCGAGCATCACGCCGGGGTTGGAGGTGTTGGTGCAGGAAGTGATTGCGGCGATCAGCACATCGCCGTCGCCAATGTCGGTCGCGGCGCCGTCGCGCAGCGTCAGCGGATGGCGCGTGCTCAGATCCGCGGCGGGGCGCTCGTAGCCGCCGGTCACCACGGGCGCGGCAAAGAGCTCGATAAAGCGTTCGCGCAGCGCGGTGAGTTCGATACGGTCCTGCGGCCGGCGCGGGCCGGCCACAGCCGGGCGGATCGCCGCGAGATCGATGGCGATCTCTTCGCTGTAGTCGATCTCGCCGGCGCGCGGCATGCCGAACAGGCCCTGCGCCTGGTAGTAGGCGGCAAAGGCCGCCACTTCGTCTGCGCTGCGGCCGGTGGCGGCGAGATAGTCGACGGTGACCGCATCGACGGGAAAGAAACCCATCGTCGCACCATACTCCGGCGCCATGTTGGCGATCGTCGCGCGGTCGGGGAGCGAAAGCGAGGCGGCTCCCTCACCGAAGAACTCGACGAACTTGCCGACGACGCGGGCGCGGCGCAAGCGTTCGGTGACGGCGAGCACCAGATCGGTGGCGGTCACGCCCTCAGCCAGCCGGCCGGAGAGATGCACGCCAACGACATCCGGCGTAAGGAAGGCGACCGGCTGCCCGAGCATGGCCGCCTCCGCCTCGATGCCGCCGACGCCCCAGCCGACGACGCCGAGGGCGTTGATCATGGTCGTGTGCGAATCGGTGCCGACCAGGGTATCGGGGAAGAAAACGCCGTCCGCCTGCCGCAGGCCGCGCGCCAGCCATTCCAGATTGACCTGGTGCACGATGCCGACACCCGGCGGCACGACGCGGAAAGTGTCGAAGGCCTGCATGCCCCACTTGATGAAGCGGTAACGCTCGGCATTGCGTTTGAATTCGAGCCGCATGTTGAGATCGAGCGCGTCGGCGCTGGCCTGATGGTCGACCTGCACCGAATGATCGACAACCAGATCGACCGGCACTCGCGGCTCTACACGACGGGGATCGGCGCCGGCACGCGCCGCAGCCTCGCGCATCGCGGCGAGATCGCAGAGCAGTGGCACGCCGGTGAAATCCTGCAGCACGACTCGCGCGACGACGAAGGGGATTTCCTCGCTGCGCGCTGCGTTCGGCTGCCAGTTCGCCAGCGCGCGCACCTGTGCCTCGCTCACCCGTCTGCCGTCACAGTGACGCAGCAGCGATTCGAGGACGATGCGCAAGGAGACCGGCAGGCGGGAAAGGTGCCCGCAACCCGCCTCTTCGAGTGCGGCCAGCGCGATGAATCCGCCTTCGTGGTGCACCTCTCCGGCGCGGTAACGGAAGGTACGAAGCGCTGCGAAGGGACTGTGCGTCATCTTCTTCTCCTGCGTGCCGACGTCGAATGGACCGGCGTTGCGGCGAAAGATTCACTTCATGATCGAAATTCGCGTCCGCGCCGGTTTCCGGAACTTCGCTGCTGCCACTCCGGTCAGACGCCGACAAGACAGTGAAGAACACGCCCCCAACCCCAGCAAGGAGACAAGCATGCCCAACCGCGCCATCATCAAGGTCATCCAGAACCGCGACTTCACCGCCGTATCCACCGGTACCAGCGTCCGCCAGGCGGCACTGCTGATGCAGCGGCACCGACACGGCGCAGCCGTCGTCGTCAATGCCGACGGCTGCCTTGTCGGCATCTGCACCGAGCGCGATCTATCGTACAAGGTGCTGGCGGCGGGACTCTCCGCCGAAGACACGACCGTCGGCGAGATCATGACCACCGATCCGGTCGCCATCGGCCCGGACAAGCCCTTCGGTCATGCCCTGCATCTGATGTTCGAAGGCGGCTTCCGGCACATGCCGGTGGTCGATGCCAGCAACCGGCCGATCGGCATCGTTTCGGCGCGCGATGCGCTGGGTCTGGAAATCCTGCATTTCCGCGATGAACTGCAGTTGCGCGAGGAGATCGCGGAGATACTCTGAGGCGATTTGCGCTTCGCGTCAGCATTGGCACCGGTACGGACGGCGACGGGAGGACAACCCGTTCCGACCGCACCGGAAAATGGGCTTTCAGGGAGAAACATGGATAACACTGCTGTTGCGGTGCGTAGTCGTCCGCGAGAACGGATCGCTGCCTGGCTGGAGCAGCCACCGATCCAGCATGCGCTGATCACCCTCATCCTTCTCAACGCCGTCATCCTCGGGCTGGAAACCAGCCCCACGGTGATGGCCGCCTGGGGCGATATCCTCGTCGCCACCGACCGCATCCTGCTCGGCATCTTCGTCGTCGAGATCGCGCTCCGTATCTACGCGCATCGCGGCGCCTTCTTCCGCGATCCGTGGAGCGTCTTCGACTTCATCGTCGTCGCCATTGCGCTGCTGCCGGCCTCAGGCCCCTTCGCCGTGCTGCGCGCCTTGCGTGTGCTGCGGGTGCTGCGCCTGCTGACCATGGTGCCGAGCATGCGGCGGGTGGTCGCCGGCCTGCTCTCTGCGATTCCGGGGCTGGGTTCGGTGGTGGCCATCATCGCCATCCTTTTCTATGTTGGTGCCGTCATTGCCACCAAGTTGTTCGGGGCGACTTTCCCCGAGTGGTTCGGCACGCTTGGCGAAAGCGCCTATACGCTGTTTCAGGTGATGACGCTGGAAAGCTGGTCGATGGGCATCGCCCGCCCGGTAATGGAGAAGTTCCCGCATGCCTGGGCGTTCTTCGTGCCCTTCATCATGATCTCCACCTTCACCATGCTGAACCTCTTCATCGCCGTGATCGTGAACGCGATCCAGAGCACGCAGCATGCCGAGGCAAAGCACACCGAGGAAGTCATCGGCACGCGCATCGATGCCGACACCCATGAGTTGCAGTCCGAGTTGCGCGCCTTGCGGCTCGAACTGACGGAGATGCGAAAGTGCCTCGATGACGATGCCGCTGCAAGGGGCCGGAGATGAGCAACGTTCTCTTCTTCTTCGCCGGACTCGCCGCGCTGGGCGTCGGGGCCGAGTTGCTGGTGCGCGGCGCCTCGCGCCTGTCGCTTTCGTTCGGTATCTCGCCGCTGGTGGTCGGGCTCACCGTCGTCGCCTTCGGTACCAGCGCGCCGGAAATGGCAGTCTCGGTTGGCGCGGCGCTGTCCGGCAATGTCGACGTTGCTGTCGGTAACGTGGTCGGCAGCAACATCTTCAACGTGCTCGTCATCCTCGGCGCCTCGGCATTGATCGTGCCGCTGGCCGTACATGCGCAGGTGGTGCGGCAGGAGGTGCCGGTGATGATCGGCGCCTCGTTCCTGATGATCGCGATGGCTTTCGACGGCCGTATCAGTTTCGTCGAGGCGGCACTGCTGTTCGCGGCGCTCGTTGCCTACACCGCCTTCCTCGTCGTGCAGTCGCGGCGTGAAAGCCGTGCGACGGCCGAGGATTTCGCCGGCGAGATGCCGCCGCCGGCGAAGTGGGACAGCCACTGGGGCGTGCAACTGATGCTCGTGCTCGGCGGGCTGGCGCTGCTGGTGCTCGGTGCCGACTGGCTGGTCGAGGCCGCCATCTCCTTCGCGCGCGCCTTCGGTGTCAGCGATCTCGTCATCGGCCTCACCATCGTCGCGGCCGGCACATCGCTGCCGGAAGTTGCGGCCTCGCTCACCGCTGCACTGCGCGGCGAGCGCGACATCGCCGTCGGCAATGTCGTCGGCAGCAATGTGTTCAACCTGCTCGGCTGTCTCGGCCTTGCCGGCATGGCCGCGCCCGGAGGGCTCGTCGTCGCGCCGGAACTCTTGCGCGTCGACCTGTGGGTGCTGCTCGCCACGATGCTTGCCTGCATCCCGGTGTTTGCCTACCGGCATGAGATCCGCCGCTGGCAGGGAGCCCTGTTCCTGTTCGCCTACGTCGCCTATACCGCCTATCTCGTGCTGCATGCGCAGCAGCATCCGCTGCTGCCGGGCTTCGTCGATGCCACCTTCTTCGGGCTGCTACCGGCGATGCTGCTGCTTCTGTTCCTGATGTGGTTGAAGCGGAGGCCCCTGCAGCGATAAGCGTTGGCATCCGGGCTCACCCCGAGTGATGCCCTCGGCATTGAACTTGCCGGTGCGCTGACAATCTCATTGAGCAGGAACGACAGATACCCCCGAATCACCTTCCGAGGAGCCATTCATCATGTCACACGCAAACGAAGACAATGCCGCTGTTTCTGCCGCCCCCATCGTTGTTGCCACCGATTTTTCGGATGGTGCCGCGGTCGCCGTCGAGCGTGCCGCCGCGCTTGCTGGAAAGTTGCAGACGTCGCTGCACGTGCTGCATGTCTTCAACGATGGCATCTGGGCCACGCTCGCCAATCTTTACGACACCGCGCACTGGCAGGGCGGCGACCCGGTGCTGGCCACGCGGCGCCGGCTTTCCGATCTGGTTGCAGATCTGGCTGCGCGCCACGGCATCGCGGCCTTCGCTGACTCGGCGACCGGCGGTGCCGCCAAGGAGATTTCCCGACTGGTGCAGGACAAGGGCGCGCGCCTGCTCGTGATCGGCAAGCAGGGCGAACACTGGATCGCCGATGCGGTGCTCGGCGAAACCGCGCTCAAACTCGTCAAATCCGCCGAAGTGCCGGTGCTCGTCGCGCGCGACAAGCCACGCCGGGAGATGCAGCGCATTCTCGTTGCCACCGATTATTCGGACAACGCACTGCGTGCCGCGAAAATCGCGCATGAACTCTTTCCGACAGCGCAGGCGCGGCTGCTCAACGCCTTTACCGTTCCCTTCGAAGGTCGCATGCGGCTGGCGGGTGCCACTGACGACGACATCGAGAGCTATCGCGTGATCGAGCGCTCGCGCGCCGAGCAGGGCATGCGTTATTTTGTCGCCAAGCTCGATGGTGGAAGTGGATTCTCGACGACGGTGACGCACGGCCATCCAGCCTCGGCGGTTCTTGAAGCGGCGGCCATCGACGTCGATCTCGTCGTCGTCGGGCGGCATGGCGGCAGCACTGCCGAGGAGCGGCTGCTTGGCAGCGTGACGCGCAATGTGCTGTATCACGCCGTTTGTGACGTGCTGCTGGTGCCGTGATGGGAGGCGTGCGCTTGGGAAGGGGGAAGGGAGAAGGGGGAAGGGTCGGGGTCGCGCGCCCGTCCGGGCCGTCGCTTCTCGCCGCGTTGTCTTCCGGCGATTTTCCGGGAGCGCCATGCTCCTAGCTGCCCTGCGCCGCGGTGCCGGCTTCGCGTTGCTCTGGGTGCTGTTGGCCGAGGGCGACCTTCAGGCCTGGTGGCTGGGTGCCATCGCCGTCGTTCTGGCCACTGCGGCAAGCCTCAAACTGATGCCGCCGCGTCACTATCTTCGCCCATGGGCGGCGCTCGCTTTCGCGTTCTTCTTTCTGCGCAACTCGGTCGTCAGCGGGCTTCAGGTGGCACGTCTCGCGCTCGATCCGCGCCGCCGGCCGAGCCCGCATTGCGTCGATGTGACGCTGACGCTGCCCGAGGGCGCGCCGCGCCTCATCGTCGCCGGCGCGCTCGGGCTGATGCCGGGCACGCTCAGCGTGCGATTGGACGGCACCGCGTTGCATGTGCACGCCATCGATGCCGATATTCCGGTCGCCGCCGAGGCGGCGGCGCTCGAAGCACAGGTTGCCCGCATGATCGGGGTTGCGCCATGACCGGCCTCGAACTGCCGATCGCGTTGTTTCTCCTTGCCAACCTCGCCGCATCGCTGTGGCGCGTGCTGCGCGGCCCCGGCGATGCCAACCGCCTGCTCGCGGCGCTGCTCTTCGGCAGTACCGGCGTCGGCGTGTTGGTGCTGCTCGCATTCGCTGGCGAGCGTGCGGTGACGCCATTGCTCGATGTAGCCCTGACGCTCGCACTGCTTGCCGCGATCACCGCCATCGCCTTTGCGCAACGCGCCTGGCGCCGCGCCACTCCGGCCGAAGGCGGTGATGACTGAGATCGCAAGCGGCGCCCTGCTCATTGCCGGCGCCTTTTTCTATCTTGCCGGCACGGTCGGCCTGTTGCGCTTCCCCGACCTGTACACACGGCTGCATGCGCTGGCCAAGGTCGACAACCTCGGGCTGGGTTGCATCGTTGTCGGCCTCGCGCTGCAGGCCGACAGCTTCGCCGTCGCCCTCAAGCTGCTGCTCGTCTGGCCGCTGGCGCTGGTGGCAAGCGCTGCCATCGGCTACGTCATCGCCCGCCGCGCCGACGCACTCGGCATCGCGCCGTGGCGCGCGGATCACCCGGCGGCACCAACGGAAGCGGCCAGCAAGCGGAGCGATGCATGAGCGCCGCTTTCGCCTTCGACCTGCTGCTCGTCACGCTGCTCCTGCTCGCTGCCTTGCGTGCCTTGACGACACCGCGCCTTGGTCAGTCGCTGCTTGCTTTCGTCGTCTTCGGCCTGCTGATGGCGCTGGCCTGGGTGCGGCTCGACGCACCGGATATTGCGCTCGCCGAGGCGGCCGTCGGTGCCGGCCTTTCCGGCGTGCTGCTCTTCGATGCGTGGCGTGCGCTGTGTGGCGAGCCAGCGGATGAAGCGCCCACCGCGGAGCGCATGCGATGAAGCGCCTCGCCGTCCTCACGGCCGCCGCTGCTTTCGCCGCACTGCTGATCGGCGCGCTGCTCGACCTGCCGGCTGCCACGCTTGACCTGCGGCCCCTGCTTGCCGAGGCGATGCCAGTGAGTGGCGTTGCCCACCCGGTCACCGCCGTGCTGCTCAATACGCGCGGCTACGACACCTTGCTCGAAATCGCCGTGCTGCTCGTCGCGTTGCTCGGTGTCGTCGTTGCCAGCGCTCGTGCCGACGTTACGGGCGATCCCGGCCGAACGCTGGCGCCACCTGTCGCGACCAGCGCCGACCCGATGGTATCGGCACTGGCCCGACTGGTGACGCCGCTGGCCGTGATCTTCGCCATCTACGTGCTGTGGGCCGGCGCACACCGGCCGGGAGGCGCCTTCCAGGCCGCCGCCATCCTTGCGGCGGCGCTGGTGCTGCTGCATTTCGCGCGCATTGTGCCCGCGTGCGCCGCACCCTCGCGCGGCCTGCGCATCGCTGCCGTCGCCGGGTTTGCCATCTTTCTCGCCATCGCCGCACTGCCGCTCGCCGGCGGTGCGCTGCTGCAGTATCCGCCGGCCGCTGCCGGCCTGCTCATCCTTGCCATCGAGAGCGGGCTGACGGTGTCGCTCGCGCTCGTTCTCGCCGGACTCTTCCTGCTGCTCGCCGACGATCCCGGAGGCCGGCGATGAGCAGCGCACTGCTCTATGCGATCGCTGGTGTGCTGCTCTTTGCGGCGGGCGCGGCCGGTGTCGTCATGCTCGACCACCTGCTGCGCCGGGTGCTCGCCTTCAACATCATGGGCAGCGGCGCCTGTCTGGTGCTGGTCGGCCTTGCCCAGCGCAGCGGCATCCCCGATCCGGTGCCGCAGGCGATGGTGCTCACCGGCATCGTCGTCGCCGTGGCCGCGACCGGGCTGGCGCTGGCGCTGATCCGCCGGCTGCACGCGCAGACGGGGCGTGTGGATGGGAAGGGGGAAGAGGGAAGGGACAAGGGTGAAACCGTTGCCGGCCTGACGCTCCCGGTGCCTCAGGCCGTCGCCGGGCAGGGGCGCGATGACTGAGCGCTTCGTGATGCTGGCGCCGCTCGCGCTGCCGCTGCTGATCCTGCTGCCGCTCGCGTGGGCAGCCTTGGCCTTCGTGCTGGGCGCAGGGCGTGGCAGCCGTCTTGCGATTGCGGCTGCGGCCGTGCAACTGGTGCTCGCCTTCGCGCTGGCGGCCGCCGTGATGGATGGCGGCCCGCTGCACCATGCGGCCGGCGGCTGGGGTGCGCCACTCGGCATCGACCTTGTCGCCGACGGACTGGCAGCGGCGATGCTGCTCTTGACGCAGGCGGTGGCGCTGCCGCTGTTCATCTTCGCGCGCGGCTATTTTCATCAGGACGGCGCCCATCCGGACGCGGCCGGTCACCATTTCTGGCCGCTGGCCGGCTTCCTCGTCGCCGGCATGAACGCGCTCTATCTCTCGGAAGACATCTTTAACCTCTACGTGACCCTCGAACTGGTCGGGCTGGCGGCCGTCGGCTTGGTGGCCAGCGGTGGCGGCGCGGCGCAGACGGCAGCCGCATTGCGCTACCTGTTCGCCGCCCTGCTCGGTTCCGGCGCCTATCTGCTGGGCGTGGCCTTGCTCTATGGCGCCTTCGGTAGCGTCTCGATGGTGACGCTGACGCCGCTCATCGCCAGCGCAAGTGCGTCAGCGGGTGCGGAGGCAGCCGAGGTGGCGCTGATCGCGGCGCTGCTGATGGTGGCGGGGCTGCTGATGAAAAGCGCGCTCTTCCCTTTCCACTTCTGGTTGCCGCCGGCGCATGGCGGCGCACCGGCACCGGTATCGGCGCTGCTCTCCGCGCTGGTCGTGAAGGCCTCGATCTATCTCGTGCTGCGTCTCTGGCTGGGCCCACTGGCCCCGCTGCTGACGCCGCTGGCGTGGCTGCCGACGCTACTCGGCGCGGCCGCGATCCTGTGGGGCTCCTGGCAGGCCATCCACGCCGAACGGCTGAAGCTGCTGGTGGCCTATTCGACGGTGGCGCAACTCGGCTATCTCTTCCTCGCGCTGCCGCTTGTCGGCGTGGGCAGCACCGGCGCCAGTGCCAGCGCCATCGTGACCCTGCAGGCGCTCGCGCACGGGCTCGCCAAGGCCGCGATGTTTGCTGCTGCCGGCATCATCATCCATGCCACCGGTCGCGACCGCGTCGATGACGTGGCCGGCATCGCGGAACGCCTGCCGCTGACCCTGTTTACCTTTGCCCTCGCCGGCGTCTCGCTGATGGGCTTGCCGCCTTCCGGTGGCTTTCTCGCCAAGTGGCTGCTGATCGATCTGGCGATGGCGCGCGGACACTGGCCGCTGGCTGCGGTGATCCTCGCCGGCGGTCTGCTCGCGGCGATCTACATTTTCCGCGTCCTGCGGCTGGCTTTCCTCAATCTGCCAGAAGCGATGATCGAGGCCGAACACCACAAGGCGCGCGTAGTGCCGCGCAGCGCTGAGTGGATGGCCTTCGCGCTGGCGGCGGCAAGCGTGCTGCTCGGCTTGTTCGGCGGCCTGCCACTGCTGCAACTGGTAGACGGCGTGGGAGCGGGCACACCATGACGACGAACGAACTGCTGCCGCTCCTGGTGCTGCTTTCCTCGCTGCTGCCCGGGCTGGTGATCTTCGCGCTGCCCGAGGCCTGGCATGGCCTGCGCACGACGCTCAACCTCTTTGGCGCCGTCGCCAAGATCGTGCTCGTCGGCCTGCTGCTCGCCGGCGTGCAGGCGGGGGAGGTCTACGGCTTCCGTCACGTGGTCGCCCCGGGGCTGGAACTCGTCTTCAAGGCCGATGCGCTGGGGCTGCTGTTCATCACGCTCTCCACCGTGCTCTGGCTGTTCACCACGCTCTACGCGATCGGTTATCTGGAGGAGGCGCCGCACCGCAGCCGCTTCTTCGGCTTTTTCAGCCTGTGCGTGACGGCGACGGTCGGCATCGCGATGGCCGGCAACCTGTTTACCTTCTTCGTTTTCTACGAGCTGCTGACGCTCGCCACTTTTCCGCTCGTCGCGCATCGCGGCACGCCGGACGCGAAGCGCGGCGCGACCGTCTATCTCGGTTACACGCTGGTGGGGGGTGCCGCCCTGCTCGCCGGCATCGTCTGGCTGGAAAGCCTCGCGCATCACACCGGGTTCACGCACGGCGGTTTCGTGGCAACTCTGCTGCCGGGCAATGAAGGGGGGCTGAAAGCCATTTTCGTACTGCTCATCGCCGGTGTCGGCGTCAAGGCGGCGATCGTGCCCTTGCATGGCTGGCTGCCGAAGGCGATGGTGGCGCCGGCCCCCGTGTCGGCGCTGCTGCATGCGGTGGCGGTGGTGAAGGCGGGCGCCTTCGGCATCGTGCGCATTGTCTATGAGGTCTTTGGCGTGGAGACGGCGCAGGCGCTCGGCTTGCTGACACCGCTCGCCGTCATCGCCGCGATCACCATCGTCTGGGGCAGCCTGCGCGCCTTGTTCCAGGACGAACTCAAGAAGCGGCTGGCCTACTCGACGGTCAGCCAGGTCTCCTACATCGTGCTCGGCACCGCGCTGTTCGGCCCCATTGGCACCATCGGCGGGCTGGTGCATCTGGTGCATCAGGGGGTGATGAAGATCACGCTCTTCTTTGCCGCCGGGAATTTCGCGGAGACGCTCGGCATCCACAAGATCAGCGAGATGGATGGTGTCGGTCGGCGCATGCCGCTGACCACGCTCGCCTTTTCGCTGGCGGCGCTGGGCATGATGGGGGCGCCGCTCACTGCGGGCGCCGTCAGCAAGGCCTGGCTGGGCGACGGCGCGGTGGCGGCCAACATGGGCTGGGCGGTGTGGGTGCTGACCGCATCGAGCCTGCTCAACGCCGCCTACTTCCTTCCCATTCTTTGGCGAGCATGGGTGCGCAAGGCGCCGACGCGCTGGCCGGAAGAACATATCGTGCGCCGTGGCTTCGTCGAAACACACTGGCTGCTGCTGATACCGCCGCTGTTCACGGCGGCGCTGACGGTGCTTTTCGGCTTGCTGCCCGCTGACATGGCGAGCCCGCTTTCGTGGGCGCAAATGATCGCCGGGCGGGAATATCTGCTGCCCCAGCGATGAGGCCAGCTGCGCTGCTGCTCGCCCGCCCGCGCCCGTTGCTCGTGCTTTTTGTCGCGCTGGCACTTTCGCTCATCGTGACCGGGCTGCACCTGCGCACCGGCCTGGCCTACGAGTTCCATCTCTTCTTCGGGCTGCCTGTGCTGCTGGTCGCCTGGTACGGCAGCCTGCGCGCCGGCATCGCGATGGCGATTGCCGTCACCGGGCTCTGGTTTGTCGCCGATCTCCGGTTGGGCGGGACGCAGGCTGATCCGCTGCCGCTATTCTTCAACAGCGCGATCCGCCTGCTGCTTTTCATCGTCAGCGCCGGCCTGATCGCCAGCCTGCGCCGTCTGCTCGAACGCGAGTCGCGCCTCGCGCGCGAGGATGCCCTGACCGGACTTTGCAACCGGCGCGAATTTCTCGAACAGGGCGAGTACTTGCTGGCGCTGGCGGCACGGCAGGAAATCCCGGTGACGACGGTGTTCCTCGACCTCGATTATTTCAAGGAACTCAACGACAGCCTCGGTCACAAGGCCGGCGATGCGGCACTGGTTGCTGTCGCCGGGGTGCTGCGCGGCCACCTGCGCGCGAGTGACATCGGCGGACGGCTCGGCGGTGACGAGTTCGCACTGCTACTGCCGGGCATGAGCGCGGCCGGCGCGCGCGCCTATGTCGAGCGGCTGCGCCGCGATCTTCTCGATGCGATGACGGCACGCGACTGGCCGGTGCGTTTTTCGATCGGTGTGGCCACCCATGCACGGGCGCCAGCCGACATCGCCGCATTGATTGCGGCGGCCGATGCGCTGATGTACGAGGTCAAACGCGGTGGGCGCGACGGCACCCTGCTGCGCGAGTATGCGTATCCCTGTGAGGATTCCTGCGCGGGCTCCTGAACACCCGGTGCACGGAACTCGCCGATACCGCCGCAGTCTGACAGCCGTTTCCCGAAGATTCCCATGCTCGCACCTGTCCGACGTCTGCTCGACGCCATACCTTTCGACCACCATTTCGCACGCCACCTGCCTGGCGAAGATGGGCCGCCGACGCTGCCGAGGCAGGTGCATGGTGCCTGCTGGTCGGCCGTGCCGCCGACGCCGGTGGCGGCGCCGCGGCTGCTCGCGTGGTCCGATGCGCTGGCGGAAACGCTGGGGCTGGCCTCGCCCGATCATCCCGAGCGCAGCGCTGCCATCGCCGCGCTGCTCGCTGGCAACCGCCTGCTGCCGGGCATGAAGCCGGTGGCGGCCTGTTACGGCGGCCACCAGTTCGGCCAGTGGGCCGGGCAGCTCGGCGACGGACGCGCGATCGTGCTCGGCGATCTCGCTGCGGCGGACGGTCAGCGCTGGGAATTGCAGCTGAAAGGCGCCGGGCTGACACCCTATTCGCGCCGGGCGGATGGCCGCGCGGTACTGCGTTCCTCGCTGCGCGAATTCGTCTGCAGCGAGGCGATGCATCACCTCGGCGTACCGACGACGCGGGCCTTGGCCCTGGTCGGCACCGGCGAAACGGTGGTGCGCGACATGTTCTACGACGGGCGGGCAGAGGCGGAGCCGGGGGCGATCGTCACGCGCGTCGCACCGAGCTTCGTGCGCTTCGGCAACTTCGAGATCTTTGCCGCGCGCGGCGATCGGGAGCGCTTGCGCCTGCTTGCCGATTACGTGATCGCCCAGCACTTCCCGGAGATCGACGGCGCCGACCCGCAACGCTACGCGCAGTGGTTTGCCACCGTGGCACAGCGCACGGCGGTGCTGATGGCGCACTGGCTGCGCGTCGGTTTCGTGCATGGGGTGATGAACACCGACAATCTTTCCATCCTCGGCCTCACCATCGATTACGGCCCCTTCGGCTGGCTGGATGTGTTCGACCCGGCCTTCACGCCGAACACCACCGATCGCGAGGGCCGCTACGCCTGGGCGGAACAGCCGGCGGTGGCGCAATGGAACCTGCTGCGGCTGGCCGACGCGCTGGCGCCGCTGGTCAGCGATACGGAATCGCTCGCAGCGGGCGTCGAAGCCTTCGGCGAGCAGTTCGCCGGCGAATGGCGGCGACAGTCGCTCGCCAAGCTGGGGCTGCTGCCAGCGAGCGGACAGGGTGAGGAGATGCTGGTGGCCGAACTCCTCGGCACACTGACGATGACCGAAGTGGACACCACGCGCTTCTTCCGCGCGCTGATGGAAGTTGACCCCACCGCGCCGCTGCCAGCGGACGGTCTGCCGCCCGCCTTGCTCGGAAGTTTCTATGCGGCGGAGCGCCTGCCAGCGCGCTTCATCGCGCGCCTGCGCGAATGGCTGGCGGCCTATGCGGCGAGGCTTGCTGCCGACGGCGTCGATGCAGTAACGCGCAAGACGCGCATGGCGGCGGCGAACCCGTGGATCATTCCGCGCAACTATCTGCTGCAGGAAGCGATCGATGCCGCGAGCGCGGGCGATCTGGCGCCGCTCGCCACGCTGATGGCGGCGATCCGCGACCCTTACACGGAGCGCGAGGAATACGCGCGCTTCACCGCCCGCCGCCCCGACTGGGCGCGCCATGCACCGGGATGTTCGGCGCTGTCGTGCAGTTCGTGAGTCCTCGGAGGCGTACTCAATCCGCTGCGTTCAGCACGCTCGCGGAGCGTTCGGAGATCACCAGCACCAGCTTCATCATCGCCCGCGTGGCGCCCACAAAGAGCTTGCGCAGCGCGCGTTCATCGAGCGTTTCGAAATCGATCTCGGCGAACACCACGGCCGGTGCCGACTGGCCCTTGAAACGGTAGACCGATTCGATAAGCACGTCGCCTTCGGAGAACACCGGAGCACCAAGCAGGTCGTATTCGCCGGTGAAGCGGCGCATCGTATGCGGGCCGATGCGGTCGTGCGACAACAGGCGTGAGTTGTTGCGCCCGGCCCAGGTGACGACGGCGAGGTCTTCCTTGCGAAAGCCTTCCGAGTAGCAGAGGCGGATGCCTTCCTTGAGCGCTTGCAACAGCGAGGCTTCGTCGGTGTAGGTGAGAATCTCGACCTCGCTCGCATCGATCGGTGAGGCGGCCTCGATCGGCATGTCGACCGGCAGCAGCGGCTGCAGCAGGCGCACGATGGCGCGCGGGCAGCGGTAGTTGGCAAAGGAGCGGATGCCCACCCAGCCGGGCAGCGCGACCGGGGCGCGGGCATAGAGATTCTGCAGCGGGTCTTCCAGCCAGAACAGCCGCCCTTCCGCGCGGGCGTGACTGAGCGCGAGATCGCGCCAGTCCTCGGAGAAATCCTGTCCCTCGTCGATGATGACGGCGTCGAAGCGCTCACTGTCCTCGACCGGCAGTTGCGCAGCATCGGTCACCATGCGTTCGAAGGCATCCGGCTGGCTGAAATCCGGCGCCTGGCCGGCGGCGCGCAGGCGCTGCTGACAGAAAGCGTGGAAGGTGGCGATGACGCCGCCATCGGGCGCGATCGAGCGGAAGTGGTCGGCCAGCGGCCGGTTGTAGCAAAGGTAGAGCGGCCGCCCGCCGCGCTCTAGCGTGGCCCGGAATTCGGCGAGCGCAAGTTGCGTCTTGCCCGAGCCGGCGGTGCCGGTGACGCGCAGGCGGAACGGCGTGAATTCGAGCTGGCGCGCCCAGTGCGCAAGGCCGCCGGAGATGCGTGCCACCAGGCTGCGCGCGCGGCCGACGAGCGCGCTGACGTCGGTTTCCAGCTGGATGACATCGCACAGGAAGCGATGCACCTTCTGCGCTTCCTCGCTCTTTGCGGCGCCCGCCTCGCCCGCCGGCAGCACACTCTGGATCAGCGCCGGCAACGCATCGCGATGACCGGCATCGATGATGCGCTCGGGGGAAATGCCAGCGCTGTGCGGTTTGCGCACGTGGTAGTCAGGGCAGTAGAAGAGGTAATCGATCCGCGCGGCTGGAGCATCGGGGCGCGCATTGAGCTTGCCACGCAAGGCCTCGACGTTCTTCGCGAGTTGCGCGACCACGCTCTTCACGCGGCCGGGGTAGCGCTTCACCAGCCCTTCCGGGGTTTCGTCGAGGAAACCGGCTTTCTGTTCGATCAGCAACAAATGACCGGCACGGTTCATGACGATGAAATCGATCTCGCCGAACACCGAATAGCCGCGTTCTAGGTTGGTCCAGTGCACAGCGTGGTAGACGCTGTAGTCATCGGGCAGCGCATCGGCGAGCCGTGCGAGGGTTTCGATCTCGCGCTGCGCGGCGCCGGTGACCGCGAGTTCGCGCCAGCCGTCGGGGAGGATGTGAGCCATGGCGCCATCGTAGGGCAAAATGGCGGTGTCGCAAAAATCCGCGTTTGATATTGTTTTCGTCACGCACCGGACTCAACACCACAGCGAGGATTCTCTCCATGATCGACGGCATTGCCCGCTTCTTCCGCCAGTTCATCGAACCCGCCACCGGCGCGGGCCACGCCGCCGACGCAGCAGCACTGCGGCTGGCGACCGCCGCGCTGCTGGTGGAAATGATGCGCATGGACGACCGCTTCCCCGATGCCGAACGGGAGGCCGTCACCAGCATATTGCGCGCACAGTTCGCGCTTGATGCCACACAGATCGACGAACTCGTCAGGCTGGCGGGTGAAGAGGCGCGACAGGCGAGCGGCTACTTCCAGTTCACCTCGCTGATCAACCGTCATTGCGACGCCGCGCAGAAAATCACCATCGTCGAAAATCTGTGGCGCATCGCCTATGCCGACGGGCACCTCGACGCGCACGAGGCGCACCTGATGCGACGCCTCGCCGACCTGCTGCACGTGGGGCACGCAGACTATGTGGCAGCCAAGCAGCGAGGGCGCGAAGCGGGTGCGGGAGAGCAAGGCCCGGCGACCGAGCGCTAATGGCGGCGCCCGCCTTTTTGCGGGCCGCGATGTCACGCCGTCGCAGGCGGAAAGCTGAAGGTCCAGCACTCCTGCGAAAGCTCCCGCTGCCAGACCAGCTGGTGCGGCGGATTGATCAGCAGACTCCAGCTCTGCTGGTTGTTGCGGAAGGGCTCGGCGACAGCCGAAAACACTTCCGGGGAGAGAAACGCCAGGCAGAAGCCATTGATGTGACGCACCGATTCGTAACGCAGCGCCTTGGCGCTGGCCTGGCGCGCGCTGGTGGCAAATTCCTGTGTCGCAACGTAGTCCTCCGGATGCGTCCACAGGGCGCGATCCTGGACCAGCGGCTGCCGCGTCAGATCAATTGCCCGCGGGGTCGCCGCGTGGAATTCGAACAGGGTAATCGGAATCGATCTCGATCGCTGGCGGAGAAACGCGCTTTCGTTCCAGAAGCGCAGGCGCCAGTAGCCGGCTTCGGCACACGCGGTTTCCCGCGCTTCCGCGCCGTAGAAAACTCCAGGATCCTCGCGTCGACGAAAGCGCGAGCCTCCCGGCAGAGGCCGGTAACGAAAGGGCGTCGCGAGCAGCCAGTGCAGTCCTCTGGCTTCCGGGGGCAGGGCGGGCTTCGCGTCTTCGAGAATGTCCTCGAGCACGGCCTGCGCGCCCACGTTGCCATGGACAAGCCCCATCGTCGCAACCTTGTGTTGCGCCTCGACCGCCCGCCAGCCGCTGCCTTCCCACGCAACGAACTCAGAGGCGAGCGCGGTAGGCGTCCAGGTATTCGCAAACATGAATGAGGCCGTCGATGCGCTTGATCAGCGAGATGGGCTCCTGGCCGGCGAACGCGCTGTTCGCGGAGCGCAGCCACCCCCTTGCCAGACTGTCGTCGCTGCCAACCAAGGAAAACAGCGAACGATAGAGGCGCACGAGATGTGCAGAAAGCTCCCACTCCTTCGCGGATTCCTTCAGCAGGTAATCGCCTTTCAGCAAGCGGGATGCCGTCGGCTGGCTGACACCGACGATTCTGCCGATGTCGGTCGGCCCGAGATCAAGTCGATTTGCCGTTTCCGCCAAAGCCTGCGTGAGTACGGCCGAGCGCTCGGCGGCAACAGCCTTTTTCTGCCCTTCCATGCCAACCTCAGAATTATTCTTTATTTGATAATTCTATAGAATGAAAATTGATTGGCAAGAGAAATATCCCGGACCTCTTCTTCGCGACCGGTCCAATCAAGACGGAGCGGATGCTGCCGGGGTGAACGCCAGATCAGCGCCGGGCCACATGCGGGCTGCCAACACAAGCCGGGATATTTGGAGCAGGGGGAATTTGGCGCGCCTGACACGATTCGAACGTGCGACCCCTGCCTTCGGAGGGCAGTACTCTATCCAGCTGAGCTACAGGCGCTTGGGGGGCGACAAGAATAGCGGGTTTCCTTGACTGCGTCCAATATCCCCCTGCTGGGCGCACGGCTTCGAACGCTATAATCGTTGCACAACAAGCACGCAATCGGAAAAGGAATCCCCATGGCAGACAAGACGAATCCGCAAGAATCTTCATCCTCGTCGATCATGTACATCGTGATCGGCATCGCCGTCCTGCTGATGGCGGCCATCGTTCCTTTTGCAATGAAGGACAGGAGCATGGCGCCTTCCGCCGATAACGAGGATGCGAACACGCGCATTCAGCCGGTCGCACGCTTCGCGCTGACCAAGGCGGAAGCGAAGGCATCAGGACCGCGCAACGGCGCGACCGTCTATGGCGCCGTATGTCAGGCCTGTCACGCCAGCGGCGCGGCCGGCGCACCGAAAGCCGGCGACAAGGCAGCCTGGGCGCAGCGCGTTGCCCGCGGCAAGGCGGAACTGGTGAAGAGCGTACTCAATGGCAAGGGCGCGATGCCGCCGAAGGGGGGCGGCGCCGATCTGACCGAGGACGAGATCAAGGCGGCCGTTGAGCATCTGCTCGGTCTCGCAAAATAGCCGAGACCCGGCGCAAAAAAGGGGATGCCGAGGCATCCCCTCAGACTGCTGACTAACCCCGTCTTTTTCGAGAGACGGGGTTTTTGTCTTTGTGGGGTCTGTGTTTAGTCGTGACTATCCCGGAAATCACGCTCGCTCCGAGATCAGGCCATTCGCAGCCGAAATACATTGAAGCGAGAAG
>JAKLLG010000018.1 GCA_023150275.1 Rhodocyclaceae bacterium | reverse complement strand
GCGGCTTTTCCGAAGTCCTTTTTTGATCGTTTGGGGCTGGTGTCGCTACTCGATACGATGCGACGACTCCAGTGTGTTCAATGAACCGCCGGATGCGGAACCGCACGTCCGGTGGTGTGAGAGGGCGACGGGGGTGACCCTGTCCCCTACTCGATTGCCTCCGTTTCAGGCCGCCCGCAAGGCGTGCGGGACAATGTCCTGGATGATGTCCGCATCGCGGGCGGCAATGCGGTTGATGCCCGAGATCACGGCGAAGATCGATGCGGTGACGATGTTGTCGTCGATCCCGACGCCGTGGGTGCTGCCCGGCTGCTCGCCACCCGCCATCTCGACGAAGGCGACGGCACGCGCATCGGCGCCCTGGCCGAGCGAGCGCTCCTCGTAGGCAAGCACGCTGACGGGAACCCGCAGCGCCTGGATGACGGCATCGATCGGGCCGTTGCCTTCGCCGGAGAGCGTGAAGCGGCGCTCGCCCATGGCGACGGTGAGTTTGACGCCCTGTGCGGCCCCGTGCTCGAAGAGATGGTGTTCGACGTAGGACAGCGGCGCGTTCGCTTCGACGTACTGCGCGTTGAAGATCTGCCAGAGTTCCTCGGCCGTGACTTCGGCGCCGGTGGCGTCGGTGTGCTGCTGCACGACGCCGCTGAACTCGATCTGCAGGCGGCGGGGCATGACGAGGCCGTAGCCGGATTCGAGCAGGTAGGCGATGCCGCCCTTGCCGGACTGGCTGTTGACCCGAATGATCGAATCGTAGCTGCGGCCGAGGTCGGTCGGGTCGACGGGCAGGTAGGGTACCTGCCAGTGCGCTGCGTCGTCGCGCACGGCCATGCCTTTCTTGATCGCATCCTGGTGCGAGCCCGAGAAGGCGGTGAACACGAGGTCGCCGGTATAGGGGTGGCGCGGGTGGATCGGCAGCTGCGTGCAGGTCTCGACGGTGCGCGCGATGCGGTCGATGTCGGAGAAGTCGAGCTGCGGATCGATCCCCTGCGAGTAGAGGTTGAGCGCCAGCGTGACGAGGTCGACGTTGCCGGTGCGCTCGCCATGACCGAAGAGGCAGCCCTCGACGCGCTCGGCACCGGCCATCATCGCCAGTTCGGCGGCCGCCACGGCACAGCCGCGGTCGTTGTGCGGATGCACGCTGATGATGACGCTGTCGCGCCGCGCAAGGTTGCGGTGCATCCATTCGATCTGGTCGGCATAGACGTTCGGCGTCGCCATCTCCACCGTCGCCGGCAGGTTGAGGATCGCCTTGCGCGCGGGCGTCGCGCCCCAGGCTTCAGTGACCGCGTCGCAGATGTCGCGCGCGAATTCGAGCTCGGTCGCGGAGAAGGTCTCGGGGCTGTATTCCAGCGTCCATGCGGTTTCCGGACGCGCATCGGTGAGTGCGCGGATCTGGCGCACGGCATCGACGGCCATCTGCACGACCTCGGCCTGCTGCATCGCGAAGACCGTGTCGCGGAAGACCGGCGAGGTCGCGGTGTAGACGTGTACGATGGCACGCTTCGCGCCGGCCAGCGATTCGATGGTGCGCTCGATCAGCGCCGGACGCGCCTGCGTCAGCACCTCGATGGTGACGTCGTCGGGGATGTGGCCGCCCTCGATCAACGTGCGCACGAAGTCGAAGTCGGTCTGCGAGGCGGCCGGGAAGGCAACCTCGATTTCCTTGAAGCCGATCTCGCAGAGCATCTTGAACATGCCCAGCTTCTTCTCCGCGTTCATCGGTTCGAACAGCGCCTGGTTGCCGTCGCGCAGGTCGGTGCTCATCCACACCGGGGCCTTGTCGAGGATCCGGTCCGGCCAGGTCCGGTCGGCGAGCCGGACAGGCGGGAAGGGGCGGTACTTGCTGGCGGCGTTTTTCATTGTCGTGCGCTTTCGTTCGTGATTGCTCGTCGGGGTCGGGATGCGTCGGGGAGCTTCCTTGTCCGCCCTCGTGAGGCGGTTTCAGCGATCGCAGCCGTTTGGGCGGCGGTGCTGCAGGGGCTTTCCGTCAATCGGTGAAGCAAGTTTAGGTGAGGTCGGCGGGCGAATGATTGCGAATGTCGCGTTTGATTGGGGTTTTCGCGCAACAAAATTCTAAAATCGTTTATATTGTGACAATATAATTGTTCATTAGCTGAATTGCGCGCAAGCCGGAGGGCGAAAACATGGAACTTGATCGCTATGACCGCCATATTCTGGAGGTGCTGCAGTCCGACGGGCGCCTCTCCAACCAGGAACTGGCCGACCGCATCGGGCTGTCGCCGTCACCGTGCCTACGCCGCGTGCGCGCGCTGGAGGAGGCGGGGCTGATCACCGGCTATCGCGCACTGGTCGACGCGAAGAAGCTCGGCCTCTCGCTGATGGCACTGCTGCACATCTCGATGGACAAGCACACGCCGGAACGCTTCGCGAATTTCGAGAAGAAGGTGGCCGCCCAGCCCGAGGTGCTCGAATGCCTGCTCATCACCGGGCAGGAGGCCGACTACCAGTTGAAGGTGATCATCCGCGACATGGATGCCTACCAGGAGCTGCTGCTCAACCGCATCACGCGCATCGAGGGGGTGACCGGAGTGCACACCAGCTTCGTGCTGCGCCGGGTGCTCGACAAGACGGCGGTGCCGGTCTAGCAGCCTGTCGGACTTAAAGGAAATCGGCTGCAAAACGAGGGGTGCCGGTCCATATTTCCGCGGTCTTCGGCGCGAATAGAACGACTATTCGCTTGAAACCCGCGAATATCTGTCCTCGGCTCCCTCATTTTTCGCTTCGATTCTTCAAGTCCGACAGGCTGCTAGCCGAGCAAGTGCTTCAAGCCGAGCAGTACCCCCATGCCGGCGACGAACGGCAGCCAGGGGTTGCGTGAGAGCAATGCCGCGGCGATGGCGGCGCCGGCCGCGGCGAGCTTCGGGTTGAGCGGCGCCAGTTCGCCGGAAACGAGCAGCACGTCCGGCACGACGATGGCCGCGAGCGCCGCTGCCGGCGCATAGCGCAGCGCGCGCTGCACGACCGAGGGCAGGGTGACGCGGTTGCCGAGCACGATGAAACTGGCGCGCGGCAGGGTGGTGGCCAGCCCGATGAGGATGAAGATCCCCCAGATCGTGGCGTCGTAGGCGTTCACTGAACACCCCTCCTGTCCCTGCGGGACATCCTTCCCGAGTGATGGGGAGCGCACCCTTCGGGCGGCCGTGCAGGTGCGCTCATGCCGCCTCCCCCTTCGTGTGCCAGTGGTCGGCGGCGAGTCCTGCGGCGATGCCGGCGAAGATGCCCGCGAAGAGGCCGAGCCGGAGCGGCAGCCCGTTGAGCACGACCGCGGTGAGGCCGCCCGTTGCCGCCGCAACCAGCATCGGCCGCATCTTCGCCATCGGGATCAGCAGCACCATCAGGGCGATCGTCGCCATGAATTCGAGCGACCAGGTCTTCGGGATCGAGCCGGCGGCGAGCACGCCGATCAGGGCGAAGGTCTGCCACAGCAGCCAGCTCCACAGCGAGGGGGCGAGGTAGTAGCCCAGCCGCCATTCCTTGTCCTCGACCGCCATCATCTTGGCGACGCAGGTGGCGAAGACGCCGTCGGTCAGCAGGTGGCCGGAGAGCCAGCGCGCACCGCCGCCGTGGCCCCGGAAGCCCTGGGCGATGGCGGCACTGAAGATGAGGAAGCGCAGGTTCAGCGCCAGCGCGGTCGCGACAATGAGCCACAGCGGCGCACCGGCGGCGATCAGCGGCAGCGTGCCGAGCTGGGCCGTGCCGGCGAAGACGATCACGTTCATGCCCATCGCCTGCAGCGGCGTCATGCCGATACTGACCATGGACATGCCGGTGACCAGTGCCCACGGGATGAGGCCCACCGACAGCGGCAGGAAGATCTGGAAGCCCTCGCGCGCGCCGGCGCGGAAGCTGGAGGAGGAAAGAATCGTCATGATCGTTTGCTGGCGCTCGGGTTCGTGACCATTGCACCATTCAATGCTCCGGGTAGGCGCGCGGAACATAACACGGCGCGGCACTCACCGGCAGCATGCCGGATCGCGAAAACGAAGGGCGCCCTGCGGCGCCCCCGTGCGTCGCTGCGGCTGTCTATGCGAGCGCTTTCAGCGCCGCGTCGTAGTTCGGCTCGTCCTTGATTTCGCCGACCAGTTCGCTGTACAGCACCTTGTCCTGCTCATCCAGTACGACCACCGCACGTGCGGAGATACCGGCCAGCGGGCCGCCGGCGAGTTCAACGCCGTAACTGGCGAGAAACTCGCGGCCGCGCATCGTAGACAGCGTCACCACGTTCTCCAGCCCTTCGGCCCCGCAGAAGCGTGCCTGCGCGAACGGCAGGTCGGCCGAGATGCAGAGCACCACGGTGTTGGCCAGTTGGCTGGCGTTCTGGTTGAACTTGCGCACGGAGGTGGCGCAGGTCGGCGTATCGATGCTCGGGAAAATGTTCAGCACCTTGCGCTTGCCGGCGAAGTCGGCGAGCGTCACGTCCGCCAGCGTTTTGCCGACCAGCGAGAAGGCGGGCGCCTGCTGGCCGGTTTGCGGGAAGGTGCCATTGACGGGGACGGGGTTGCCGCCGAGGGTGACCGTGTTTGCCATTGTCGATTTCCTGAGAGGGTTGTGATTGTTGGTGTCGCTGATCAAGCGGCGTTTTGGCAGCTTGGCTCCGGAAAAGTTCTCCCGTGCCGTTTTCGCGCTGTTTCAGAAGCGAATCGTCAGCGCCACCCAGCTATCCGGCAGCAGGCTGACGACGCGTGCTTCCAGCCATTTGTCGGCGCCGGAGAGGATCGCGATACCGGCAAGCAGGATGATCACACCGAATGCCTTCTTGATGGCATCGATGTGGCCGAGTACCCAGCCGCGCGCGTGGGCGAGGCCGCTGCGCGAGGCGTGGGCGACGGCGACCAGCGGCGCGGCGGCTCCGAGTCCGAAGAGGCCGAGGATGAGTGCGCCTCGGCCGGCGCCGCCCTCGCTGGCGACCAGCGTCAGCGCCGACGCGAGCAGCGGGCCGGAGCAGGGGCTCCAGACGAGTCCGAGTACGCCGCCAAGAAGGAAGGCCCCACCCAGCGATCCGCCGTCGAGTTGCGCTGAAGCGCTGTTGGCCGATGAGGCGATCGGCAGCATCCACTCGGTGAAACGGGCGTTCAGCAGCGGCACGAGCATGACGAGGCCGAAGACGATGAGAAGCGCTGCGCCGAAGGTGCGCACGTGATCGCCGTCGATGCCGAGCGCGGGGCCGAGCGCGCCGAGCAGAAAACCGATCGCCGCGAACGAGGCGGCCATGCCGACCCCCATCGCCACCGGAGCCAGGCGGTTCCGCTGCACCGCGCCGCCGAGGACGAGCGGCAGGATCGGGAAGACGCAGGGCGAGAGCGTGGTCAGGCTGCCGGCGGCGAGCGCCAGCGCGAGGTGGGTCAGCGGCAGGTCCATGCGGAGCGTCTCTTTGCGCGGCTTACTGTGCGGACTGCAGTGCAGTGCGCAGCTTTGCCGGGTCCGTTGCGCCGCCGACGCGGGCCGTTTCCTTGCTGCCCTTGAACACGATCACGGTGGACTGGTTGCGCACGCCGAATTGCTTCTTCAGCTCGCGTTCGTTGTCGTAGCTGGCAACGAGCAGCGTCCCGGGCACCGCGGCATCTCCTTTCCAACCGTTGAACACCTTCTCCTGTGCGCGGCAGGTGGGGCACCAGTCGGCATGGAAGTGCAGCGCGACCGGTTTTCCGGCCTGCTGCAAATCGGTCAAGGCTTTTGCCGAGTACGGCTGGATGTCGAGGGCGAAGGCAAGGTTGGTGCTTAGCGACAGGAGCAGGGTGGCGGCCAGCTTCATGATGTTTCCTTTCGTGATGGGGTGGCAACGTCGATTGGTCTGCGTGGCCGTCGATTCCTTACAATTGACGCCCGATTTCCTTTCCTGGCCTCGCGATGCTTTCCCTCCCCGTCCGCTACGTCGAACCTGTCTTTCGCCCGCCGAGCGAGGCGCAATCGCTGATCCTGCCCGTCACCGATGGCTGCTCGTGGAACAAATGCACTTTCTGCGAGATGTATACAGCGCCGCAGAAGGCGTTCCGTGCGCGTGACGAGGATGAGGTGATGGAAGCGATCCGCCGCTGCGGCGAGCGCTTCGGCCGCGACGTGCGCCGCGTCTTCCTCGCCGATGGCGATGCGACGGTGCTGCCGACCCGCCGGCTGCTGGCGATTCTGGAGGCGATTCGTGCGCATTTGCCGGGCGTGCATCGCATCTCCAGTTACTGCCTGCCGCGTAACCTGCGGAAGAAATCGCAGATCGAGATCGATGCGCTGGCCGCCGCCGGATTGGCGATGGTCTATGTTGGCGCCGAATCGGGCGACGATGCCGTGCTGGCCGCCGTGAACAAGGGCGAGACCTTCGATAGCACGCGCGAGGCGCTTGAGAAATTGGGGGCGGCCGGTATCACGCGCTCGGTGATGATCCTCAACGGTCTCGGTGGGCAGGCGCTGTCGGCGCAGCACGCCGACAACTCGGCGCGGCTGATGAACGCGACGCAGCCCGAGTATCTATCGACGCTGGTGGTCAGTTTCCCGCTGGGTGAGGATCGCTACCGGGCGGCCTTCCCCGGCTGGGAGGCGCTCGATCAGCAAGAGCTGTTCGTTGAGCTGGAGCGCTTCATCGGCGGGCTGGACCTGAAGCGCACGGTGTTTCGCAGTGATCACGCTTCAAACTGGCTGCCGCTGAAGGGAACGCTCGGCGCCGACAAGGCGCGGTTGCTGGCGGAGTTGCAGCAGGCAATCGACTGCCCGGAAAAAGCCCCCTTGCGCCCGGCGTGGACGAGGGGGCTGTGAAGAAGGGGAGACGGCTAGGGGCGAATCAGCTTGGGCTGACAGAGGGAGGGAGTCCTAACGCAAAGGGGAATACTCGCACCGTTTATCTGCGTTACTGAGGGTTTCAATGCTGCTGTATTGATAAGGTTTACATTGATAACCTGATACTGGTTCGCCAATCCAGCTGCGAGGTATGGAGTACCAGTAGTTCCGACTGGATTATAGGTTCCGAGATTTGATGAGGCTGCACCGCTTAGCGCGGTGTTCAACGAGTCGGAACTCTTTGTGCCGAGGAGATTTGCTCCAGCGAGAGTCGAACTGGCCAGCAGTTGGCTATTCGTTGGCGAAATCGTTTTCAGGTCGCCGACCAGAGAAGTACTCAAGGTCGGCGAAATGAGTGTCGTCGAGCTTAGCGAGTTGGTGAATATCGGCTCGATTTTCACCAAGCTGATCGGCAGGAACGCTATGGACGTAAGCGGCACGCCCAGCTTCGGAGCGAAGATGGGCTGCAGCAGCTGCAGCGGCAACTCCCCTTTGTCGTTGCGGACGATCGCGGTGCCGAACTGCAGGCGGTTGTAGGTGCCCGGTTCGACCCCGGGTTTGCTGCCTGGCTTGACGTGAATGGCTTCGCCGTCGCCCGCCGTGATCTGCAGTGTGGAGATCGGGCTGACCACGTCCATCGGCATCGGTTTCGGACCTTTCGGCGGCTCGACGTTGACGACGCGGACGTTGCCTTCGTTGAGTACCAGAATGTTCTTGCCGAGCGCTCCGACGATCGATTCAAGCTTCAGATCGGTTCCCGGGCGGGCGCCCAGCAGCGTCCCGTCCGGTAGCCTGATCTGGCCGATGACGCCGGGAGGGGTGATCAGCCGTTCGCCGGGCTGGATGAAGTCGCCCTGCTTGGCAACCCGCTCGACACCCTTTGCGTCAATGATCGTCAGCTTGTCGTTGGTGAAGATCACCTGTGCGGCATCCGCCTGGGCATGTGCCTGAATGCTGGATACGCAGAGGACTGCGGTTGCTGCGGCGGTGAGGGCGAATCTGATTTTCATGAAATGTTCCTCCTGCGTTCCACGCTACTTCAGAATCGTCGTGGTGGTCGTCTTCGGCACGAGCAGCGGGTTGATCGTGGTGGTCGGCTGGATCGTCGGCGCCGGTTGGATTGCGGTGGGTGCGGTCAGCGTCGTACTTGGCTGGATCGTCGCTGGCTGCAGGATGGTGGTGGTCGGCTGAATCGTTGTTGTTTGCAGTGTCGGTGCCGCTTCTGTCTTCAATGGCGTCTGCAGCGTGGGGGCTGATTCCAACAGGGCCGGAGACAACGTTTTTTCCGTCTTCAGGTTCTCCAGCGTTCCCAGCGATTTGACGTCGGCTCCCAGTGCCGGTTGGAGCAAGGGGCGATTGAGCAGTTTTGCGTTGCCCGCTTCCTTCGGGTTTGCTGGCGCGCGGGACGACGCATCGCCCTTGGGGTCGAGTTGCTTGAAGAAGTCGGGTACCGCAGGGAGCAGCTTGGGAACCACGCCCGGCGCGACGGGAACGAACCCGACCTGGCCGGGCTTGATGTCCACATTGCCGAGCGAAGTGATGATCCGTGTGGCGCCGGAGTTGACCTTGTCGTAGGTTCCCGGAGGCGCCAGCGGGGTTTCGCCAGGCTTTGGTTCCGGAATGAATACAGGTTCGTGATCGGTACCGCGGATACCGATGGTCGCCGTTGGCGTGACGATCTTGTAGGCATCAGGGTTGCTGCCGCCGATCAGCCCGGTAATCGAGCGCAATGCGCCGCGGGCGAGCTTGAGCAGCATGTTCGAGTTTTGGGCCGACTTTTCGTCGTGTTTGTATTTTTCCACCGTGACATCGGTGTTCGTGCGAACCGAAACCAGTGCGCCATCGGTCATCTTCATCTGCACCAAGGCGCCGTCCTCGGTGACGATGCGGTCTCCTTGGCGGATTTCTGCGCCGCGCTCGATCGGGCGCGCCTTGCCGGAAAGATCGATGAGCTGTGCGGCGCCGACAACCACCTGCACCTGCCCAGCCGTTTCCTGAGTCTGCGCCGCAACCGGGAGGCTCAGAACAAGCATTGCCGCTACTGCTCCTGCCCACGCACGGGGGGTGTGGGGGCGCATGCAATTCCTCATTTCAGAAGTCCTTGCGCAGGACAACGGAGGCGTCGCGGCGGCTATAAGTGTAAATGTCTGCATTGCTTCGATTCTTCGTGAAAGCGACCAAGGGGCGTACCGTCCACCGGTCCGGCAAGGACCAGACCAGCCCCAGCGCAGCGTCGCTTAGATCATCCTCGCGCTCGATGCCGTAGCTGGTATTGAATTTACTATAGTCGCCGCGCTGGTATCCGGCTGTGAAAAAAGTCCCCAAACTCGCTGAAAAAGAATGTTGCAGGGTGATCCGCGCACCCCAGAAGGCCTTATTGCCGTCCGCGCGGTCCGCCTTGGCTTCTTCCTGCCCGCCCGTCAGCGTCAGCACGCCGATGGTGGTGGGTGTGATTGCGTGCGTCCAGCCGGCGTTCGCCATGTAGAGATTGAAGTCTTCTCCGGTAGATAGGGTTGGCAGATAACGGTTGGCCTGCGCCATGCCGCCAAGGGTGAACTGGTTCTGTGCATCGACGAGATAGCGCCAGTCGAGGTTGGCGCCCGTCGAATCGCGCGTGGCCGTGTTGTCGAGAACGTAGCGGCCGCGCGTGACACCTCCCCGGAAAAGGTGGTTGCCGGTCGCGTACTGGAGACCGATGCGGCCATCGACGCTGACGTTGTCGGCCGGATCGATCTGTCGATGCTCGCGGCCGCGAACATCGATCCCGGCGTAGGCGGCGAGCCCGGTGTCCAGCGTCTCGATCAACTCGGCGCCGGCCCCGTAGCTCAGATAGTTGTCCGGACGCTTGAGGTCTCCAGCGCTAAGCGGATAACTGAGGCCATTCGCGATGCTGACGATCTTGTTCGAGGTCTGCCCCAGCACGTTGGTGTCACGACCGAAACCGACTTCCGCGTAGCCGACGATGACGCGCTTCTGCCCTGCATCGATCTGGCTGAGCGCGGCGAGGTAGCTTTCAACGGCAGAACGGAGGTCGGGCGGAATGTTCGTCAGGGAGAGGATGGATTCGAACTCCAGCTTCGCGCGGGCGAGGTCGCCCATTTGGTAGTAGGCGCGGCCCATGTCCGCACGGACCCCGATGAATTCGGGGTTGATCGCCAGGATGCGCTCGTAGATGAAGGTTGCCCGGCTCGGGTTGCCCGCGTTCAGTGCCGCAGTCGCCAACAGGTAGTCGTAGGTGGCGTTCCCGGCCAGCTTTGCTTCCAGCGGCTCCAGCATTGCGAAGGCATCGGCAGGCTTGCCCTCCTTGATCAGCGCATCGGCCTTGATCAGCGTTTCGTCTGCAGACTGTGCCAGCGCAAGCGGACAGGCAAGGATCGTGGCGACAAGAAGGGCAGTCAGTTTTTTTCTCATGTAAGTCAGTGGCTTGCGGCTGTCTTTGGGAAGGTCGGGCCATCATATACTGAATGGTGTCTTCGCTCTACCAACGGGCGGCGTTACATGAATGCGTCGTTGCGGCGATGCAACACGTTCTTTTCTGTCAATTTGTCGGGCGTTTGTCTCGCTTGCCAATGGGTGGTTTGAGCGGTGGCGTAAATTGCAACGTTTTAGTGCAAAACGCTGTGCTCATATGGGTTTTGGCCGGTAAGAATAATTGGCGGATTTTGCACGGTCAGCCCATTGCCTTGCCAATGATTTCGGCGACGTCCGCCGACAGACCCTCGCTGGCAGCAACGGTTTCAAGCGCGGCGCGCATCGATGCCTGATACTTCGGCGCAAACCCCTGCCAGCGTTCCATCGCCCGTGCCATGCGCGCCGCCACCTGCGGGTTGATCGCGTTCAGCGCAACGATCTGTTCGGCCCAGAAGGCGTGTCCCTCCGGTGTGTGGAACTCGCCCGGATTGGCGCGGAAGAAGGTGCCGAGCAGGGCATAGACCTTGTTCGGGTTGCGAACTGCGAAGGCTGGGTGGGCGAGCAGTTCGCGGACGCGCACGAGCGTCGGCGCGTCATGGGCCGCCCAGCGCCAGGCGCCGGCTTGCAGCGCGAACCATTTGTCGAGCACCAGTGCGTCGTCGGCATAGCGGGCATGGAACGCGGCGAGAGAATCCTCGCGCTCGGGCGCCGGGCTGTGCACCTGCGCCGCCAGCGCGCCAAGGCACACCGTCATGTCGTTGGCGGCGTCGAACTGCTGTTGCGCCAGTTGCCGGCCAGTGTTGGTGCCGGCGGCGCAGAGATAGCGCAGGCACAGGTTGCCGAGCGCACGCCGACCGGCGTCGCCGGGGTGGTAGCGGTATTCGCCCTCGGTGCGGCACAGCGCGTGCAGGTCGCGCCAGTCGTTGAGGAAGCGCTGGCCGAGGTCGCGCAGCAGATGCATCAGCGCGGCGCGCAGTGCCGCAGGGTCGGCAGGATGCATGCGCTCGAGGAGATAGGCTTCCGCCGGCAGCGTCAGCGCCTGCGCCTGGAAGGCCGGGTCGAGCGCACGTTCGGTGAGCAGTTTGCCGAAGGCGGTGAGGAGCGGCGCGGGCGTGACCAGCGGGCGGCCGACCGCCGCATTGGCAGCGAGGCCGAGCGCCGTGGCTTCCATGAAACGTTGCGCGGCGTCCCAGCGATTGAAGGCATCGCTGTCGTGCGCCATGCGGAAGGCCAGTGTGGCGTCGTCCTCGGCAAAATCGAGGATCACCGGCGCCGAGAATCCGCGCAGCAGCGAGAGCACGGGGCGTTCGGCGATGTCCTCGAAGGTCCAGCTTTTCTCCGCGGCATCGAGTTCGAGCAGGCGGTTCGTGCCGGGCAGGTCGCGGCCATCGGTGCCGATCAGGGCGACGGCCACCGGAATCAGCAGCGGGTCGCCGCTTGCATTGTTTGATCCCTGAGTCAGCGTCAGCGTAAAGGTCTTCGCCGCCGCGTCGAAGGCCGTGTGCGCCGTGAGCACCGGTGTGCCGGGGCGTGAGTACCAGCGCAGGAACTGCGTCAGGTCGCGGCCGTTGGCGTCGGCCATGGCCGCGACGAAATCGTCGCAGGTCACGGCCTGACCGTCGTGGCGCTGGAAGTAAAGATCCATGCCCTTCCTGAAGCCGTCGCGACCGAGCAGGGTCTGCAGCATGCGGATGACTTCCGCGCCCTTCTCATAGACCGTCGCCGTGTAGAAATTGTTGATTTCCTGATAACTGTCCGGGCGGATCGGGTGCGCCATCGGGCCGGCATCTTCCGGAAACTGCGCCGAGCGCAGCACGCGCACGTCGTCGATGCGCTTCACGGCGCGGGCGGATTCGCCGCCTTCGTTGGCCAGCATGTCGGCGGTGAATTCCTGATCGCGGAAGACGGTCAGGCCTTCCTTCAGCGTGAGCTGGAACCAGTCGCGGCAGGTGACGCGATTGCCTGTCCAGTTGTGGAAATACTCGTGTGCGACGACCGCCTCGATGTTCTCGTAATCGACGTCGGTGGCGGTGTCCGGGGTGGCCAGCAGCAGCTTCGAATTGAAGAGGTTGAGGCCCTTGTTCTCCATCGCTCCCATGTTGAAATCGGAGACGGCGACGATCATGAAGCGTTCGAGATCGAGTTCCAGCCCGAAGCGCTGCTCGTCCCAGCGGATGGCGCGGATCAGCGATTCCATGGCGTGTTCGCTGCGGTCGAGCGATGCTGCTTCCGTCCAGATCTGCAGCAGCACCTCGCGGCCGGAGGCGGTCTGGAGGCGGCGCTCGTTCACGGCGAGGTCGGCGGCGACCAGCGCGAACAGGTAGCAGGGCTTCGGGAAGGGGTCTTCCCAGCGGGCGAAGTGGCGCCCGTCGGGGAGCTCGCCCTGGCCGACCAGGTTGCCGTTCGAGAGCAGCACCGGGTATTTTGCCTTGACCGCTTCCAGCGTGACGGTGAAGCGGGCCATCACGTCCGGACGATCCGGGAACCAGGTAATGCGGCGGAAGCCCTCCGCCTCGCACTGCGTAAAAAAGCCGCCGCGCGAGGTGTACAGGCCGGACAGCGCCGTGTTCTTTTCCGGGGCGATGCGCGTGACGATCTCGGCCGTCGCCGTGTCGCCCTCCAGGTCGATTTCAATGGTGTTCGGTGAAATGCGCGGTGCGGCAGGCGCCTTGCCGTCGATCGTCAGCGACACCAGTTCCAGTTCGTCGCCGAGCAGCACCAGCGGACCGGGTGCCACCTTCGGGTTGCGCGCGAGGGTTAGCCGGCTGGTGACGATCGTGCTCGCCGGATCGAGCGCGAAATGCAGCTGGACGTCGGTGACGGTCCAGGCCAGCGGGCGGTAGTCGGAACGAAGAATGGTCTGCGGCGTTTCAGTGCGCATGCGAAGTCTCAACGGGGTTGCGGGGTTACAGGTAATGCGGAACGAGGATCAGCCCCCAGACGGCGCCGGTCAGCAGTAGCGTGATCAGCACGGCGGCGCTGCCGATATCCTTGGCGCGCTTGGAGAGTTCATGATGCTCGTCCGACACGCGGTCGACCACCGCCTCGACGGCCGAGTTCAACAGCTCGACGACCAGCACCAGCAGGATGGTGCCGACCAGCAGTGCCTTTTCCAGGCCGCCCTGGCCGAGCCACAGGCCGAGCGGGATGGCGACGGCGGCGAGCAGCACTTCCTCGCGGAAGGCGGCTTCGTGCTTCCACGCCGACGCGAGCCCGTCGCGCGAGTAGCCGAATGCGTTGATCAGGCGCGTCAGGCCCTGCTTGCCCTTGAACTCGTCGATGGCGCTCATGCTTTTCTCCTCGCAGCTTCCGTGGCGACATGCCCGGCAAAGGCAGCGACAAAACTGCCAATGCTGCTCAAGTCGGATAGCGAAGACCACGAGTGGCCGCGACTGCCGGTGCGAGGCGAAAGGACAAGTGCCGCCGACGTATAGAGCCGTTCTTCCATGAGCTTTCGACAGAGGATGTCGTAGCGCGCAGCATATGAAGCACCTTTGAATTCCGGAAATACAGGGTAGTGCGGCGACTTGTCGCTGACTGGCCTGCGTGACGCTTCGCAGTCTTCCAGCAGAATCAGCCAGCCGAGAAACGGGCGAGCTACCTCCCCGAAGGCATGCTCTCGGTAGGCCGTCCAGAAATCGACCGCAGTGCCGAGCGCTTCTTCCGCCCGGTTGTTGCTGTTGTTGCCGAACGACGGCCCAACCTGACTCTTGAGCTCGATGGCAGCGATCAGACGACCTTCCATCATGACGAGAACGTCCCACAGCTTCGTCGGACGGAAATGGCCGGGCAGCGTGACAACGCGCTTGGCGAGGTGAACATCGGCGTCAGCGAGACCGTTCGCTCTGACAATGCGCTCGATCAATGCGAGAAAGCCGTCCATGTTTTTGCCGGCGGTGACACTGGCGCGCTCGCCAGTATCCTTTGCGCCACGCTTTTGTTGAGAGGTTTTCGCTCCCGCGCGGGTTTTCCAGAAATGGCGAACGGCGGCGCTTGTCTTTTTCTCGTAATCGGCGAGATCGAGTGGCATTTCAGTCCTCCAGCAGGGAGTCCATCAGCGCCCGATCATCTCTATTCAAACCGTAGATGTCGAAAACGCACTGTTGAACTGACAAGGCATCATTGTCGGCAATTGCATTGCTGAGCGCACTCTGCAGGTCCGTCGGGAGTTTATTCCAGCACGGGATGCGGATTCTTCGCAGGTATTGCGCCTGAAAGCGCAGGTGGCCGCCGCGCATTCTGACGGAGTATGCCGCAACGAAAAGCTTGGCGATTCCTGCGCTCAGAACCGTCTGCAGCGCAGGCAGGGGCCAGTCCGTCGAGGTGATGTAGTAGAGATTGTGATGCGGGTAGAAGCTGCCTTCGTCGAGAACAATCTGGGCATCGCCCTTGATGTCCGGAACGAGCAGCTTCGGCGTTGTTGTCAGCGCCGGATCGATCCTGTCGATCGTGCGATACCACGCCTTTGGATTGCTGCGTGCGACGTGGCGCTTGGTTATCACTTCAGCGTGACGGGCAATATAGGCAGCAAAGCGGGGGTAAAAATCAAGTTCGGCCAGGGAGCCGTCTTCCTCGAACGGGTTCAGCACCATCTTCCCTTGCCAGTGAATCTTGCCGCTGGCGATGTCGCGGGTTGTAAGCAATGGCAGCTTGCGCTCTGCTTCCACGTCGAGAGACGCATCGCTGCCGATAAAGACGCGGTCGGCACCGGTAGCGACACCGATGCCGACTGTGCAGCCAGCTTCAGCCAGGGTCGGTAGACTGGCTTCCAGTCTCCGGACGAGCCGAGTTTGCGCAGAAGTGTCGAGCACCCAGGGCTCGCTGCCGCAGGCAATGGCTTCGGCTTCTATGCAGTCCGACTCGGAGTGCTGTCCAGTCAGGCTTGCAGCCAATGCGCCGAGAGTTGCAGCATCAATCTTTGGGCGGTGGGCGATGCGGGTGATCTTGCCGGGGGTGCGCTCGATGACGGTGATTGCCGGGTAAGCGACGACCTCGGAGGTGAAGGCTGGCGTATCGACCATGTCCACGTAGCAGGCGAGATGAAAATCGCGAGCCACCAGTCCGCGCAAAGGCGCTCCGTAACGGTTTTTCATCCAGCGGTCGGAGCAGATGAAGCCCAGTTTTCCGCTCGGGCCGAGAAGCCTTAAACCGCGCTCGAAGAAAGGAATGTAGAGATCGGCACGGTCGAAAATCGTCGTGTAGCGCGCCCGGTACTCGGCCATCAGTCGTGGCGGAATACTCTCCGGCCGGAGGTAGGGCGGGTTGCCGACGACGTGCGAGAATTCTCCGTCGATTTCGGCAAGAAGAAAATCTCCGTCGATCAGCCAGTGATCGAGAAGCTGTGCCGCATCGTTCCCGGCAATGCCGTAATCAGAAAGCAACCCGGAAATCCGCATTCGCGTTTCGTGCAGGCTTTCCGGATGAATTTCAGTCGCTCTGATACACCCGAGCAGCTTCGCCGGCGGAATTGATCCTTGCCGGGCGACCCGCAATAGTCGTTCGACTGTCGGCGAGAGAAAGTCGCCGTGACCGCAGGAAGGTTCGAGCAGGCGATATTTTTCGAGCGGCGCATTCTCGGTGTAACCGACCAGGTCGAGAATGAAATCCGCTACCTCGCGACGCGTGAAAATCGCTCCCCGCTCATCGGCCGAGGCCCTCGCCAGCCCGGCTTCTTCAAGCACAGAGTTGCTGGCCGGCAGATCGAGCGGCAATTGACGATTCATTTCTTCTGTCGCTTCAGCATCGGCTTCAGGAAATACCCGGTGTGGCTCTCGCCGACCTTGGCTACTGTCTCCGGCGTGCCCGTTGCGACGATGCGGCCGCCGCCGCCGCCGCCCTCGGGGCCGAGGTCGACCAGCCAGTCGGCGGTCTTGATCACGTCGAGGTTGTGCTCGATGACGACGACGGTGTTGCCGTGGTCGGCGAGGCGGTGCAGCACCGAGAGCAGCAGCTCGATGTCCTGGAAATGCAGGCCGGTGGTCGGTTCGTCGAGGATGTAGAGCGTGCGGCCGGTGTCGCGCTTGGAGAGTTCGAGCGCCAGCTTGACGCGCTGCGCCTCGCCGCCGGAGAGCGTCGTCGCGCTCTGGCCGAGCGTGATGTAGGAAAGGCCGACGTCAACAAGCGTCTGCAGCTTGCGGGCGACGACCGGCACCGCGTCGAAGAACTCGCGCGCCTGCTCGACCGTCATCTGCAGGATGTCGTAGATGTTCTTGCCCTTGTACTGCACCTCCAGCGTCTCGCGGTTGTAGCGTTTGCCGTGGCAGACGTCGCAGGGGACGTAGATGTCGGGCAGGAAGTGCATCTCGACCTTGATCACGCCGTCGCCCTGGCAGGCTTCGCAGCGGCCGCCCTTGACGTTGAACGAGAAGCGCCCGGGGCCGTAGCCGCGTGTGCGCGATTCGGGTACGCCGGCGAACAGCTCGCGGATCGGCGTCAGCAGGCCGGTGTAGGTGGCCGGGTTGGAGCGTGGCGTGCGGCCGATCGGGCTCTGGTCGACGTTGATGACCTTGTCGAAGTGGTCGAGGCCGATGATTTCCCCGTGCGCGGCCGGTTCGGTGGTCGAGCCGTAGAGGTGCTTGGCGGCCGCGGCGTAGAGCGTGTCGTTGATCAGCGTCGACTTGCCGGAACCGGAAACGCCGGTGATGCAGGTGAAAAGGCCGACCGGCAGTTCCAGCGCGACTTCCTTGAGGTTGTTGCCGGCGGCGCCGATGACCTGCAGCGTCTTCTTCCTGTCGAACTTGCGGCGCTCGCCGGGGATGGCAATCTTGCGCCGGCCGGCGAGGTAGTCGCCGGTCATCGAGGCTGGGTTGCCTTCGACCTGCTGCGGTGTGCCTTCGGCGACGATGGCGCCGCCATGCACGCCGGCGCCGGGGCCGATGTCGACGACGTAGTCGGCGCTGCGGATGGCGTCCTCGTCGTGCTCGACGACGATCACCGTATTGCCGATGTCGCGCAGCTGCTTCAGCGTCTGCAGCAGGCGGTCGTTGTCGCGCTGGTGCAGGCCGATCGACGGCTCATCGAGCACGTACATGACGCCGGTGAGGCCGGAGCCGATCTGCGAGGCGAGGCGGATGCGCTGTGCCTCGCCGCCGGAGAGCGTTTCCGCCGAGCGGTCGAGCGACAGGTAGTCGAGGCCGACGTTGATCAGGAACTGCAGGCGGCTGGTGATTTCCTTGAGGATCTTTTCGGCCACCTGCGCCTTGTGGCCGCTCATCTTCAGGTTCAGGAAGAAGTCGCGCGCTTCGCCCAGTGGCATGCGGCTGATCTGGTGCAGCGTGAGTGCTCCCAACCCCGCACCGATGCGGACGTTACGGGCTTCGAGGCGCAGGCGCGTGCCTTCGCAGCTGGGGCAGGTCGAGTCGCTGATGAACTTGGAGAGTTCCTCGCGCACGGCAACCGAATCGGTTTCCTTGTAGCGCCGTTCGAGGTTGTGGATGATGCCCTCAAAGGTGTGCTCGCGCACCGTTGCCCGGCCCCGCTCGTTCAGGTAGCTGAACGGGATCATCTGACGTCCGGAACCGTAGAGCACCAGCTTCTGGATGTCCTCCGGCAACTCGTTCCACGGTGTGTCGATATCGAACTGGAAATGTGCGGCCAGCGAAGTGAGCAGCTGGAAGTAGAACTGGTTGCGCCGGTCCCAGCCGCGAATGGCGCCGGCTGCAAGCGACAGGTCGGGGTGCGCGACGACCCGCTTCGGGTCGAAGAACTGGATGACGCCGAGGCCGTCGCACTTCGGGCAGGCACCCATCGGGTTGTTGAACGAGAAGAGGCGCGGTTCCAGCTCCTGCAGCGAATACGAGCAGACCGGGCAGGCGAACTTGGCCGAGAACAGGTGTTCGGCGTTGGAGTCCATCTCCAGCGCGATGGCCCGGCCCTCCGCGTGGCGCAACGCGGTTTCGAAGGATTCGGCGAGGCGCTGGCGCATGTCTTCGCGCACCTTGAGGCGATCCACCACCACGTCGATGGTGTGCTTCTGTGACTTGGCCAGCTTCGGCAGCGCGTCGATCTCGTGGATCTTGCCATCGACGCGCAGGCGCACGAAACCCTGCGCGCGCAGCTCGGCGAAGAGGTCGAGCTGCTCGCCCTTGCGGTTGGCCACCACCGGTGCCAGGATCATCAGCTTCGTTTCCTCGGGCAGCGCCAGCACGTGGTCGACCATCTGCGAGACGGTCTGCGCTTCCAGTGCCTGCTGGTGTTCCGGGCAGTAGGGCGTGCCGGCGCGGGCGAACAGGAGGCGCAGGTAATCGTGAATCTCGGTGACGGTGCCGACGGTCGAGCGAGGGTTGTGGCTGGTCGCCTTCTGTTCGATGGAGATCGCCGGCGACAGGCCCTCGATCAGGTCGACATCCGGCTTTTCCATCAACTGCAGGAACTGGCGGGCATAGGCCGAGAGCGACTCGACGTAGCGGCGCTGACCCTCGGCGTAGAGCGTGTCGAACGCCAGCGAGGACTTGCCGGAACCGGACAGGCCGGTGATCACGATGAGCTTGTCGCGCGGCAGGTCGAGGTTGATGTTCTTGAGATTGTGCGTGCGCGCGCCGCGGATGCGGATTTCTTCCATTGGGGGGTGGTCGAGGCCGAAAAAGCAAACCTGCTAATATACGCCCTTCCCCAGCCCGAACCAATCTCGCAGGACACCCATGTTTTCCCCCTCGGCCGACGCCATGACGCGCGACGAAAAGCGCGCCGGAGCGAGCCTTGCCGCCATTTTTGCGTTGCGCATGCTGGGCCTGTTCCTGATCCTGCCGGTGTTCGCCGTGCACGCGCAGGGCATTACTGGCGGCGACAACCTCACGCTGGTCGGCATTGCCATCGGCGCCTACGGGCTGACGCAATCGATGCTGCAGATCGCTTTCGGCGCCGCGTCCGATCGCTTCGGCCGCAAGCCGGTGATCATCGCCGGCCTCGTCGTCTTCGCCATTGGCAGCTTCGTTGCCGCGCTGGCCCCGGATATCTGGTGGGTCATCGCGGGTCGCATCCTGCAGGGGGCGGGCGCGATTTCGGCCGCCGTCACGGCGCTCGCCGCCGACCTCACGCGCGAACAGCACCGCACCAAGGTGATGGCGATGATCGGCTCGTCGATCGGCCTCGTCTTTGCGCTGTCGCTGGTGCTGGCGCCCATCCTCTATCAGGCGATTGGCATGGGTGGCCTGTTCAGCATGACCGGCACGCTGGCGCTCGCTGCCATCCTGCTCGTGCTCTACGTGGTGCCGGAGCCGCCGCCGCCCGAACATCACGAAGACGGGCCGCTGCCGTTTTCCCGGATCGCCCTCGATCCGCAGTTGCTGCGGCTGAACTTCGGCATCTTCACGCTGCATCTGGCGCAAATGGCGATGTTCGTGGTGATTCCGCTGGCGCTGGTCAATGCGGCCGGTTTGCCGCTGGCCGAACACTGGAAGGTCTATCTGCCGGCGCTGCTGCTTTCCTTCGTGCTGATGGTGCCGGCGATCATCGTTGCCGAGAAGAAGAATCGCATGAAGCCGGTGTTCAACGGCGCCATCGGCCTGATCCTGCTGACGCAGATCGGGTTTGCCGCCTATGGCGAAGGATTGTGGTCGCTTGCCTTTTTCCTCTTCCTCTTCTTCGCCGGCTTCAATATCCTCGAAGCCTCGCTGCCGTCGATGATTTCGCGCATTGCGCCGCCGCAGTCCAAAGGGCTTGCTCTCGGCATATATAATACGACGCAGGCTTTCGGGCTCGCGGCTGGCGGCGCGCTTGGCGGATTCCTCGCACAGCGCTTCGGCGCCGATGCGGTCTATGCCGTCTGCGGCCTGCTGACGCTGGGCTGGCTGGGCCTCGGTCTGACCATGGCGCCGCTGCCGGCACGCGCAAAACCCGGAGCGGCACCGGTGGCCGCACAAACAAACTGAAACAACCCTCTGGAGGGAGACAACCCATGGCTTCGGTCAACAAAGTGATCCTCGTCGGCAACCTCGGTGCCGATCCCGAAACGCGCTACCTGCCAAGCGGCGAGGCGGTCGCCAACCTGCGCATCGCCACCACCGAAACGTGGAAGGACAAGCAGACGGGCGAAAGGAAGGAAGCCACCGAATGGCATCGCGTTTCGTTCTTTGGCCGCATTGCCGAGGTGTGCGGGCAATACCTGAAGAAGGGGAGTCAGGTCTATGTCGAGGGCCGGATCCAGACGCGCAAGTGGCAGGACAAGGACGGCCAGGAGCGCTATACCACCGAGATTCGCGGCGAAGAGATGAAGATGCTCGGCTCGCGCCAGGGACAGGGCGAACCCTCCTATGGGGGCGATGCGCCGGCACCGTCTTACGGCGGCGCGAAGCCGGCAGCAGCCGGCAAGAAGCCCAGCTTCGACGACATGGACGACGATATTCCGTTCTGATTGCCACGATTCTCCGGAAGCGCGAACGGCCTCTGCGGAGGCCGTTTTCCGTTGACGTTGCTGTGGGTGGGGTTTTCCGGACGGCGATTTCTATGGTTGCCGGGTGGTGCCGGTGATCCCCGTGGGCCGGCTTGCGAGTGCTGTAGCGAGTCCGGGTGCCGGGGGTGATCGATATGCTCAGCGTGCGCCGGCCACCAGCGCCGCGCGCCGTCGGGCGTGCGCCGCGGTTGCCGCATCACCCTGCTGCTCGGCGAGGCGCGCCCGTGTTTCCAGCCAGGCGAGCAAGGGGCGCCGCCAGCCCTGTGCTGATGCGGTGTCGATCGCCGTATCGGCAAGTTCGGCGGAGAGTTGCCCCCTGCGTACCAGTACGCCTGCGGCGATCAAGCGCGACAGGGGCGCCTCGATGCCTGCCAGCGTCGCCGGTGCGCCGAGCGCGCGGTACTGGGCCGGTAGCGCGGCAGGGTCGGCGTGCTGGCCGGCGAGGAACGCGGCGTAGGCGCGTGCCTCAATTCCAGCATCGGCCGCGAGTGGCGCGAAGCCGGCGCAGTTACTGGCGTCGTCGAATTCGAGGCTGGCAACGTGAACCGCGCAGCGAACCAGTTCGGCGCGGGCAACGAGGTCGGCACGGCCGGTGCGGGCCAGTTCGTCACGGGCGCGTGTGAATTCAGCGTCGGCGACACGCGTCCGCCCACCGAGATAGGCCGCCGAATAGCCGGCGAGCGACTGGTGCGCGTTGTTCTGCCAGTCCGGCTGCACCGGACCGCCGCCGCAGGCGGCGAGGATCGTGGCGCCGACGAACGGCAGCAGGCGGCGAATCATGGCAGCTTGATCTCCGTATCGCGGGCGAAGGGCCACTTGCGGTTGATTTCGTCGATCAGTTGCGTCGTCTTGCGCAGGCTGGCTTCGACCTCCGCGCGCAGCGCGACGAGGTCGGTGGAGGCACCTTCCACGTTGGCGAGAATGGCGTCGGCCTTCTTCAGGCTTGCGCGCGATTCGCGCAGCAGGGCGTGCAGCTGCGCGACCGCGGCCTGCGACTCATCCATCATGCCGCCGCGTCCGAAGACGCGTGCATCGGCCTTTTCGAGTAGCGTGTTGGTTCGTTCCAGCGCGGCGATCAGCTTGCCCGCATTCTCTTCGCTGCCAAGCAGGCCGCCGAGCGCGCCGTGGCGGCCGCGCATGCGACTGGTAACCGATTCGACATGGCCGAGCGTCGCATCGAGCGGCGATCCCGGCGCCGAAAGCCGCTCCAGGTTTTCCAGCAAGGCCTTTGCCGCGGCGGTGACCTGCGGAATCTGCTCGCCGGCATCGCCGCGCAGCACCGGGCGTTCGGCGCCCGGTGGCAGCGGGGGGTCGTCGAGCAGTGCAGAAAATGCGCGCAGGCGGGCGTCACCAACGAGACTGCGTTCCAGCGTGAACACGCTGGAGGTGCGCAGCCAGCGCGCGTCCTTCGTTGGCACGTCGATCAGGATGCGTACCCGGCCGTCGTCGGCGAGTTCAACACGATTGACGCGGCCGATCGGAAAGCCGGAAAAGCCGAGATCCATGCCGGAGCGCACGCCCTCGGAATTGTCGGCGATGAGGACGAGGCGCTGTGTCTCCTCGAACACGCCGCGCGCCGTCATCACATAGACGACGAAAGCGGCGATCAGCGCGAGCGTGAACAGAAACAGCGCGACCGCCTTGCGTTCGGCGTTGCGCGTTGGTGGGGGCGTGTGGTCGCTCATGTCAGTACGTGCCGCGTGCTTGGCGTCGAATGTGCTGTTTTCCATGCTAAATGAATTCCGCCGCCAGAACGAGGGTCTCGATCGCGATGAGCACGCCGAACAGGCGCACCGTGCCCGACAGCGTGGCGACCGAGGCGGCGAAGAGGGCGGTCTTGAGCCCCAGGGCCGAGAGCACGATCGGGTCGAAGACATGGCCGACGGTGCGCGTGAACACGCCGAGTCCCCACGGTGTCAGCCCATAAACTGCGATGTAGGCGACCGTCAACGCGATGAGCCCGCTGACGGCGACGAGCAGCACGACCAGGAAGCTGCGCGCGATCACCGCGGGCGGCGCCGTGTCGCTGCCATCGAGCGGCCCGCCGCGCAGCGCCACGTAAAGCGCGGCTGTGAGCGGCAGCAGTTCGACGACGAGAACGCGGATCACCGTGGATAGCGCGAATTGCGACAAGCCGTAGCTTTGCGCGGTGACCACGACAATATGCACGATGACCACGCTGAGCAGCCCGGCGAGCAGCACGAAACGCGGCACCAACTGCGCCGTCATGCGGCAGATGCGGGCAGCGACCGCGTGCCGCAGTGCCGGTGTGTAGGTCGACGGCGACAGGGCCACGGCCATGCGCACCGTCGCCTCATGCAGCGTTGGCAGCCAGCCGCCGGGGCGTTCGTCGAGTGAGGTCTGCTGCCGGAAGGCGTTCATCCAGGAATCATACCAGCGGCCTCGGTCGGGAGCGTCCGGCGGTAGAAGCCGCGGGCGCTGCGGCGCAGGTGTCGGCTGTCTTTCGTCGGACTGGCGTTCTACAAATTCGCCACCCGCAGTGGAAATGGTGCAAAATTGCCGCACTGCAATATGTGCAGCGCAGCAAAAGACTGCGCGCACCTGCATTTCACAGGGGTATCACTTTGAGCGAGCGCAAGCTTATCGGAGATTGTGGCCGCAACGCGCACGGCGGCCTGAGCGGGCGGGGCTTGGGCGGCTTGGGCGGGGCCCGGCGCGGAGGCGTGTCGGCATGAACACGGCGGCAACACCGCACGCCGGCCAGCAGCAGGCGCTCGCCGGCATAGCGCTTGCCGCGCTCGGCGTCGTTTATGGCGACATCGGCACCAGCCCGTTGTATGCAGTGAAGGAAGTCTTTGCCGGCAACCATCCGATTCCGCTCAACGAAGCGAACGTGCTCGGCGCCCTTTCGCTCTTCTTCTGGGCGCTGATCATTGTCGTTTCGCTGAAGTACGTGTCGATCATCATGCGCGCCGACAACCGTGGCGAGGGCGGCATCATGGCGCTGATCGCGCTGGCGCTGCACGACGCGCAGGGCAACCCGCGCCGCATGCGCATCATCACCATCATCGGTGTTCTTGGCGCGGCAATGTTCTACGGTGATGGCATGGTGACACCGGCGATCTCGGTGTTGTCGGCGGTCGAAGGGCTGGAGGTGGTCGCCCCGCAGTTGCACGCTTTCGTGATCCCGGTGACCCTCATCGTGCTTTTCGCGCTCTTTTTCGTGCAAAAGCGCGGCACGGCGACGGTCGGCAGCTTCTTCGGCCCGATCATGATGCTCTGGTTCGGCACGCTCGCCGCGCTCGGCATCTACAACCTGATCGCCAATCCGCACGTGTTGTTGGCACTGAACCCCCTCTACGGCCTCGATTTCCTGATTGCCAACAAGGCCATGTCGCTGGTCGCGATGGGTAACGTGGTGCTTGCGGTGACCGGTGCCGAGGCGCTCTACGCCGACATGGGACATTTCGGCCGCAAGCCGGTGGCACTGGCCTGGTACGGCTTCGTGCTGCCCGCGCTGGTGCTCAACTACTTCGGGCAGGGCGCGCTGATCCTCGGTCATCCGGAAACGGTCGATAATCCGTTTTTCCATCTCGCGCCCGACTGGGCGCTGATCCCGCTGGTCGGGCTGGCCACCGTTGCCACCGTGATCGCCTCGCAGGCCGTGATCTCCGGCGCCTTTTCGATCTCGCGTCAGGCCATGCAGCTCGGTTTCATGCCGCGCATGGAGGTGCAGCACACCTCGGAAAAGGCGCAGGGGCAGATCTATCTGCCGGCGGTGAACTGGGGGCTGCTCGCGGCCGTGTCGATTCTGGTGCTTGGCTTCAAGTCATCGAACAACCTCGCCGCTGCCTACGGCATCGCGGTCACCGGCGACATGGTGATCACCTCGCTGCTGGCGACCGTGGTCGTCGCCAAGGTCTGGGGCTGGGGCTGGAACCGGGCGATCGCGCTGTTCGCGATGTTCCTCGTCGTCGAGCTGACCTTCCTTGCCGCCAACATCCTGAAGATTCCAGACGGCGGCTGGTTCCCGTTGGTGGCCGGCGCCGGCGTCTTCGTGCTGATGACGACCTGGAAGCGCGGCCGCGAGATTCTCAAGGAGCGCCTGCAGGGCGAGGCAATCCGCCTCGATGCCTTCATCGATGCGCTACTGATCGGTTTGCCGACGCGCGTGCAGGGGACGGCGGTGTTCATGAACGCCGACCCGGATGGCGTGCCGCACGCGCTGCTGCACAATCTGATGCACAACAAGGTGCTGCACGAGCGCGTCGTGCTGGTGTCGGTGCAGGTGTTCGATGTGCCCTACGTGCCGGAGATCGACCGCGTCGAGGTGCACAAGCTGAAGGGCGATTTCTACACCGTCATTGTCCAGTACGGTTTCAAGGACGAGCCCGACATTCCTGCCGCGCTTGCGCTGTGCGCGGAGGCGGGTCTTAAGATGGAGGTGCTCGACACTTCCTTTTTCCTTGGGCGCGAAACGCTGATTCCGCGCTTCGATTCGGCCGAGATGAGCTTCTGGCGCACCAAGCTCTTCATCGCGATGTTCCGCAACGCCGGCAGCGCCACGGCCTTCTTCAAGATCCCGTCGAACCGCGTCGTCGAGCTTGGAACGCAGATTCAGCTATAGGCGGCGGATCTTGTCGAGCAGGGCCGTCGTCGATTTTTCGTGGATGAACGGGATGGAATGCACCGTCCCGCCCCAGGCCTGAACTTCCGTCGCCCCGACGATTTTTTCCACCGGCCAGTCGCCGCCCTTCACCAGCACGTCCGGCCGGCAGTCGAGGATGCGTGCGAGCGGCGTGTCCTCGTCGAACCAGGTGACCAGATCAACACAGCTGAGCGACGCCATCACCGCCAGGCGATCCGCCAGCGAGTTCACCGGCCGGTCGTCACCCTTGCCCAGGCGCTTCACCGACGCATCGCTGTTCAGCGCGACGACCATTGCCGCGCCGAGCGCACGCGCCTGGGCGAGATAGGTGACATGCCCGCGGTGCAGGATGTCGAAGCAGCCGTTGGTGAAGACCAGCGGGCGCGCCAGTGCGCCTACTCGCGCAGCGAGGTTTTCCGGCGGGCAGATGCGGTGTTCGAAGCTGGGGGCGGGGTAGGCCGGCATGGGCGATTCCAGTGTTGCGGTGGCGCCGATTCTACCTCGCCTGCCGCCCACGCCAATCAGCGAGCGCATCGAGAATGCCTGCCAGGGATTGCACCACGGTGATCCCGTGCGCCGTGCCGCGCAGGCGCTCGGCGCCGGCGCCGCCCAGCCAGAGGGCGACCGGGGGCGGTAGCGAGGCGCGCAACTGCGCCGCCAGCGGTGCCACTTGGCGCCCCGGAAAGGCTGCCGAGAACGAGAGCGCGACGATGTCGGCGGCGTGCGCATCGGCCGCGCGCACGATGTCGGCCAACGGCGTCTGCGTGCCCAGCGGGATGCAGGCCGCCCCCTCCAGCGTGAGCAGGCACTCGCTCATCAGGAGGCCGAGCACATGCTGCTCCTCCGGCACGGTGGTCAGCACCACGCGCGGCCGGCCGCGCCCGGCGGGCAGCGCGGTAATCGCCTGACGCAGCAGCGATTGCATCTGCTCGGTGTAGAGGTGCTCCTCGAACACTTCGAAATCGCCGCGCATCCACGCCTCGCCGACCGCCGCATTGAGCCGCGGCACGGTATCCAGAATGAAGGTCTGCAGACCCTGACGGTGCATCGCCTGCGTCAAAGCGCTTCTCAGCGCGGCGATGTCGTGCCCCTTCACCAGCGCAATGATCGCGCTGAGCGTGCCGTCGTCGGCGCGCGCCGGTGCGTTTGCGGGGGGCGGCGTCAGCGCCGACAGTTCTTCGCTGCTCGCCGAGACCAGCTTGCCAGGGCGGAATCCCTGATCCATCAGCCGCTTGATCAGGCGCAGGCGCTCCACCTGCTCGGGCGGGTAAAGGCGCTCGCCGTTCGTGTCGCGTGCCGGCGTCGGAAATCCGTAGCGCCGCTCCCAGACGCGCAAGGTGTCCTTGGCGAGCCCGGTGTCGCGTTCGACGGCTGCGATCGAAAAGTTTGTTTCACTCATTTTGTCTTGGACAAACGCTTGACAGCTTTGATCGTGACCACTATCTTAGGTGAGCGATGTATTTTTGTCTAGGACGAATTTATGAATCGTCGGCATCGTTCTGATGATGCGAGATTCCTGTTGGCGCCCGCTGGGCCTGATGGATAAAGGTCGTGTTTGTGAAATTGCGTGGCCGAACGAACTGCTGTGAAAGTTTTTCCACGGCCCCGGGAACCAAGCTAATCGATGTTTTGTCCATGACAAAAGATCTGTGAAAGGGAGATTCTGATATGCACCCAGCCCGCTGCAACCCGTTGTCCATGAAGCACGCCGTGCTGCGTCTGGTGGCCGCGCTGGCCGCCAGTGTTGCCGGGCTGCTCGCGCTGCCGTCGCTTGCTATCGCCGAATCGTGCCCCCCGCTGCTCGATCACAGCTTCCCCCGCCTGCAGGACGAAAAGCCGCAATCCCTGTGCGACTACCGCGGCAAGGTGCTGCTGGTGGTGAATACCGCCAGCTATTGCGGCTTCACCAAGCAATATGACGGGCTCGAAAAGCTTTACGCGCGCCTGAAGGATCGCGGCCTCGTCGTGGTCGGCTTCCCGACCAACGATTTCGGCGAGCAGGAGCCCGGCAGCAACAAGGAAATTGCCGATTTCTGCCGCAGCACCTACGGCGTGCAGTTCCCGATGTTCGCGAAGACCACGGTCAAGGGCCCCAATGCCAATCCGTTTTTCGCCGAACTCGTGAAGCGCAGCGACACGACGCCTAAATGGAATTTTTACAAATACCTCATCGATCGCAGCGGGCGAGAGGTCGTCGCCTTCTCCAGCTTTACCGACCCCGACGACCGGAAATTGCTCGCGCGCATCGAAACCTTCCTCGCCCGGCCGCAGTGACCCTGCGCCGCGCCCACTTGACGATTCACCCGCCCACCCCTCGGAGACGCCACCATGAACGCACCTGAAAAGCTCTTTTTCGCCAATCTGCCCGACGTGCAGGCCACGCCCGACGAGCGCAAGCTCGCCATTCATCAGGTCGGCGTGCGCGGCCTGCGCTACCCGCTGGCGATGTTCGATGCCGACGGTGCCGTGCAGCACACGATCGCCGACATCGCCATGTCGGTCGGCCTGTCGCCGGAAGTGAAGGGCACGCACATGTCGCGCTTCGTCGAGATTCTCGAAGCCGATCGCCCGCCGCTGACGCAGATGGGCTTCGTGCGCATGCTCGACGAAATGCTGGCGCATCTGGAAGCCGGAGCCGGCCGCATCGAGTTCGCCTTCCCCTGGTTCATCCGCAAGGCGGCGCCGGTCTCCGGGGTGTCCAGCCTGCTCGACTACGATGCGCGCATCGTTGTCGACAAGGTCGAGGGACAGTACCCGACACTTCGCCTCGAAATCGTGGCGCCGGTGACCAGCCTGTGCCCGTGCTCGAAGAAGATTTCCGACTACGGCGCGCACAACCAGCGTTCGCACATCACCATTTCCGCGTTGCTCTCCGGCGACATGACGCTCGACGAACTGGTGCGAATCGCCGAGGAAGAAGCTTCCTGCGAGGTGTTCGGCCTGCTCAAGCGCCCGGACGAGAAGTGGGTGACCGAACGCGCCTACGACAACCCCAAGTTCGTCGAGGATCTGGTGCGCGACATCGCGCTGCGCCTGATGCGCGAACCGCGCATCGCCGAATGGACCGTGAAGTCGGAAAACTTCGAATCGATCCACAACCACTCCGCCTACGCCGAGATCAGCGGCTGCAACGTCTAACCCGTGCTGCTGGAGGAAGAACGATGAACAGGAAGCCCGAACCGCGCAGCATCGCCGTCGTCGGCGCCGGCATCGCCGGTCTGTCGGCGGCGTGGCTGCTGTCGCAGCGCTACGAGGTGACGCTCTACGAGGCGGCCGATTACCTCGGCGGCCATACGCATACCGTCGACGTCACCGTCGATGGCGCCACCCATCCGGTCGACACCGGCTTCCTCGTCTTCAACCAGCGCACCTATCCGAATCTCACCGCGCTGTTTGCGGCACTCGATATCGCCAGCGTCGAAACCGAGATGTCCTTCGCCGTCAGCATGCGTTCGCCCGAACTGGAATGGGCCGGGTCCAGCCTCGCCACCGTCTTCGGCCAGAAGCGCAATCTGGTGCGCCCCGCGTTCTGGCGCATGCTTGCCGACATCCTGCGCTTCAACCGCGAGAGCGTCGCCTGGCTCGAAAACGGCGCCGACGACACGACGACGCTGCGCGAATACCTCGCCCGCGAAGGCTATTCCAGCGCTTTCGCCGACTGGTACCTGCTGCCGATGGCGGCGGCGATCTGGTCCTGCCCGACCGGACAGATGCTCGACTACCCGCTCGTCACCTTTGTCCGCTTCTGCCGCAACCACGGCCTGCTGCAGGTGTTCGACCGGCCGCTGTGGCGCACCGTGCAGGGCGGCGGCCGCGCCTACGTCGAAAAGCTCGCGCAGCTGATCGCCGGCAACGGCGGCTGGATCCAGACCCGGTCGCCGGTGCGGCATATCGAACGTTGTGCCGGCGGCGTCCTGCTGACGTTTTCGGAAGGCATCGCCTATCACGACCGCGTCGTGCTCGCCTGCCACAGCGACCAGGCGTTGAAGATTCTCGGTGGCGCGGCGAGCGAGCGCGAGCGCGATGTCCTCGGCCGCCTGCGCTATCAGAACAACCGCGCCGTGCTGCACACCGATGCCGATCTGCTGCCGCGCGACCGCAGCCTGTGGTCGGCGTGGAACTACCTCTCCGAAGCCGGCGTCGCTGCCGAGCGGCCGGTGGCCGTCTCCTATCTGATCAACCGCCTGCAGCCGGTACCCTTCACGACGCCGGTGGTGGTGACCCTCAATCCGCTGCGCGAACCGGCACCGCAACGCGTGATCGCCGAGTTCGAGTACGCGCACCCGATCTTCGATGGCCCGGCGATCGCCGCGCAGCGCGAACTCGCCGATATCGACGGCGTTGATCGAATTCACTATTGCGGTGCCTGGGGCGGCTACGGCTTTCATGAGGATGGCCTCAAATCGGGATTGCGCGTCGCCAACGCGCTCGGCTGCTTCGCGCCCTGGCAGGGCGTTGCCGACACTCGGGCGGCGCGTCTTGCTGTCGCACTGGAGGCGGTGTGAGCAGCCTGATGCCGCGTGAAGGCGCAACCCTCTGCTTCGGCGAGGTGGTGCACCGTCGATTGCGGCCGGCGGTGCACGCCTTCCGTTACCCGGTCTTCTTCCTGCGCATGCCTTTGGCCTCTATCGGGGCAGCAGCACGTTTGCAGCTCGATCGCCTCGGCGTCTTCAGTTTCCATGCCGCCGATCACGGCCCGCGCGACGGCTCGCCGCTGCTGCCCTGGATTCACGGATTGCTCGCCCGCGAGGGCGCCGTTGCCGACGGCGAAATCGTCCTGCAGACCTTTCCGCGCGTCTTCGGCTATGTCTTCAATCCGGTCAGCTTCTGGTACTGCCATGACCGCGCCGGCGGACTCGTTGCCGTGCTGGCCGAGGTGAACAACACCTTTGGCGAGCATCACAACTACCTGCTGCTGCCGCCGGAAGGCAACACCATCAGCGCAGCGCAGACGCTGACCGCGCGCAAGGTCTTCCATGTGTCGCCGTTCATGGCGGTCAACGGCTTCTATCGCTTCCGTTTCAAGACCGCACAAAATGGCCGCATCAGCGTGCGCATCGACCATGCCGACGAGGCGGGCGACCTGCTGCACACCGCGATCGCCGGGCAGCCGCAGCTACTTTCGGCCGGCACGCTGGCGCGCGCCTTCTTCGCCTATCCGTGGCAGAGCGTCGGCGTCGTCGCCCGCATCCACTGGCAGGCCTTGCGCCTGTGGCTGAAGCAGGTGCCCTTCTTCCGCAAACCCGCGCCCCCGCTTGAGGAGACGACCCGATGAACGCGCTCGACACCACACTCCAGCCCGCCCGCCTTGCCGATGCCGCGCAGGCAAAGTCCGCAAAGGCAGCGACCACCGTCTTCAGGCTGCTCGAACGCATCGCCCACGGCACCGTCGATGTGCGCCTGCCCGATGGCAGTGGCGCCTGCTTCGGCGAAGGCGCGCCGCATGCGGTGCTGGAAGTGCGCGATGCGGCGCTGTTTGAAGCGGTGCTGGCGCGCGGCGACATCGGCTTTGCCGAGAGCTATCTCGACGGCCACTGGGACAGCCCCGATCCGGCGCGCCTGCTCACCGTGCTTGCCGACAACCGCGAGGCACTGGCGCGCGCCGTCTATGGCAACGCCTTCCACCTTGTGGCGGCGCGCCTGCGGCACCTGTTCAACGCCAATACGCGCAAGGGATCGCGCCGCAACATCATGGCGCACTACGATCTGGGCAACGATTTCTACCGGCAATGGCTCGACCCGACCATGAGCTACTCGGCGGCGCTGTATTCGTCGGACAGCGAACGCAGCATGGCCTCGGCGCAGCTCGCCAAGTACCGCCGCATCCTGCGTCGCATCGGAGCGCGACCCGGCGACCGCATTCTCGAAATCGGCTGTGGCTGGGGTGGCTTTGCCGAGACCGCCGCGCGCGAGGCGGGGGCCGAGGTGCACGGCGTCACGCTGTCGCCGGCGCAGCTGGCCTGGGCCGGGGAGCGCATGCGCGTGGCCGGGCTCGATGCGCAGGTCAAGCTCGAACTGCGCGACTACCGCGACCTCACCGGCCAGTACGATCACATCGTTTCGATCGAGATGTTCGAGGCGGTCGGCGAGCGCTGGTGGAATACCTACTTCGGGCAGATTTCCCGGCTGCTCAAACCCGAGGGACGCGCGCTGATCCAGACGATCACCCTCCGCGACGACCTCTTCGGGCGCTACCGCCGCGGCACCGATTTCATCCAGCAGTACGTGTTCCCCGGCGGCATGCTGCCCTCGCCCGAAGTGTTCGGGGAACGGGCGCAGCGCGCCGGCCTGGCCGTGCGCGATGCCTTCGCCTTCGGGCCGGACTATGCGCGCACCCTGGCCGGCTGGCGTGCCGCCTTCGATAAGGCCTGGCCGGAAATCTCGCGGCAGGGCTTCGACGAATCCTTCCGCCGCCTGTGGCGCTTCTATCTGGCCTACTGCGAGGCCGGGTTCCGCAGCGGCTGCACCGATGTCTACCAGTTCGAACTGATGCACGACTGATCATGCGCCGCACGTTTGCCGCCCTCGTGTCGGGACTTTCCCTGTCGCTGCCCGTGCCTTCGACGCTGGCAGCGCAGGCGGAGGAGGCGTTGCGTGCGCTGCCGACCGCCTCGGCGCATGCCGGCTGGCGGCAATGGGGCAGCGGCGAGATGCGCTGGTACGGCTTTGCCCTCTACCGCGCCACGCTCTACGTTGCCGGGCGCAAGCCTTCGATCAATCCGGGCACCGATGCCGCCGCGACACCCTACGATGCGCCGTTCGCGCTGACCCTCGAATACCGGCGCGACATCCCCGGCGCGCGCATCGTCGAGGCGAGCGTGGACGAGATGCGCCGCCTCGGCGCCGCCGATGGCGATCTGCAGCGCTGGGAAACCGAGATGAAGCGCCTCTTCCCCGATGTGCGGAAGGGCGACACGATCACCGGGTTCTTCCTGCCCGACCGCGGTGCCCGCTTCTATCTCGGTAGCCACGCCCTCGGCGAAGTCGCCGAACCGGATTTTGCGCGCCGCTTCTTCGCCATCTGGCTCGATCCGCGCACTACGGCGCCGGCCGTGCGCGCGGCACTCCTTGGCCTGCCGCCGGGGTGACGCGCATGCTGCCGACCCGGCAATGGCTGGCCTACGGGCTGCTCGGTCTGCCGCTGGCGATGGCGGCGCTGCCGATCTACGTGCATGTGCCGCGCCTTTACGCCGAGGCCGGGATCAATCTGGCGCTGCTCGGCGCCCTGCTGCTCGCCACCCGCCTGCTCGACGCCGGCATCGACCCGCTGCTCGGCTGGTGGGCCGACCGCACGCCGCGCCGTTCGCGGCTGATCCTGTTCGCGCTGCCTTTTCTTGCCGCCGGCATGATCCTGCTGCTCAACCCGGCGAGTTCAGCAAGCTCGGAAAACGCCGAAAGCTCGACAACCCTGATCCGGCTGGCGGCGGCGCTGGTCGCCACCTATTTCGGCTTCAGTCTGGCGAGCGTCGCTTACCAGGCCTGGGGGGCCGAGATCGGGCGCGACACCGGCGAGCGCACGTTGCTCACTGCCAGCCGCGAGGGGTTCGGGCTCTTTGGCGTGATCCTTGCCAGCCTGCTGCCGCTGCTGCTGGCGGCCGATACCGCGGCGGGGCTGGCCCGCCTGTCCTGGCTGTTCGTGCCGCTGCTGGTGCTCTCCGCCGTCGTGACCGTACTCGGCGCATCGGGGCGCCGGGCGCGCTTAGCCGAGAGCGACGGCAAAAGTGATGCGCCGCGCGCCAAGGCGCCGCCCGCTTCGCTGGCGACACTGCGCCATGCCTTTCGCGACCGGCGCTTCGTGCGTCTCGTCGGCGTCTTCCTGCTCAACGGCATCGCCGCCGCGCTGCCGGCGACGCTGGTGCTCTTCTTCGTCGCCGACGTGCTCGCCGCGGCGGCGATGAGCGGGCTTTTCCTTGCCCTCTACTTCGTTGCCGGTGTCGCCGGCCTGCCGCTCTGGGTGCGCCTTGCGCGCCGCATCGGCCGTGTCCGTGCCTGGCTGGTATCGATGGCGATTGCGGTCGTCGCCTTCGTCTTCGCGCTCTCGCTCGGCGCCGGTGATGTCGCGGCCTTTGCCGTGGTCTGCCTGCTCACCGGCCTCGCCCTCGGTGCCGATCTGGCGCTGCCGCCGGCGCTGCTCGCCGATATTGCCGAGAGCCCGTCGGCCACCGGCGGGGCGGGGGGCTACTTCGGCTGGTGGAATCTCGTCGCCAAGCTCAATCTGGCGCTCGCGGCCGGCCTCGCGCTGCCGCTGCTGGCGCTGTTCGACTATCGCCCGGGCGGCGGGACGGGGCTGCTCGCCCTTGCCGTCGTCTATTGCCTGCTGCCGGTGGTCTTCAAGGCTGCGGCCGCGGCGCTGGTCTGGCGCTGGCGCAACGAACTGGAGGTGTCCTCATGAATACGCTGAATACGCGACGCTGGTGTGCCCTGCTTGCCCTCGTCACCTTCGGGCTGGCCGGATGCGCCGGCATTCCGGTCGACCGTTACCGTGCCGGGCAGCCGGTGCTCGACCTCGCCCGCTACTTCAACGGCACCATCGACGGCTGGGGCATGTTCCAGGATCGCAGCGGCGAGGTGATCAAGCGTTTTACGGTGGTGATCGATGCGTCCTGGCAGGGCAATGTCGGTACGCTGGACGAGCATTTCACCTGGTCGGACGGCACCACCTCGCGGCGCGTGTGGACGATCACCAAGGACGATGCAGGGCAGTATCGCGGCCGCGCCGGCGACGTGATCGGCGAGGCGGTCGGCGAAGCCGCCGGCAACGCGCTGCACTGGCGCTATGTGCTGGCGCTGCCGGTGGGCGACAAGACCTATCACGTCGACTTCGACGACTGGATGTTCCTCATCGACGAGCGGGTGATGCTGAACCGTTCGGCAATGAAGAAATGGGGCTTCCATCTCGGCGAGGTCACGCTTTCCTTTACGCGGCGATGAATTCTCCGGTCACCGATTGGCGCGGGCGCCGCGTCTGGCTCTTCGGAGCGTCGAGCGGCATCGGCGCCGCGCTGGCGCGCCGGTTGCTGGCCGAGGGCGCGCGCGTCGCCGTATCGGCGCGCAGCACGACGAAGCTGCTTGCCGTTGTCGAGTCTGCCCCGCAGGCGATGGTGCTGCCCTGCGACGCCACCGACGCCACCGCGATTGCCGCCGCCGCGACGACCATCACCGGTGCCTGGGGCGGCATCGATACGGCGATCTATCTCGCCGGCGACTACGTGCCGATGCGTGGCTGGGAGATCGATCTTGCCGTCGTCGAGCGCACGTTGGCGATCAATATCGGCGGTGCCTATGCCTTCGCGGCCGCCGTCGTGCCGCGCCTTGTCGCGCAGGGCGGCGGCGACATCGGGCTGGTGGCCAGCGTCGCCGGCTACCGTGGCTTGCCGAAGGCGCTGGCTTACGGGCCGAGCAAGGCGGCGCTGATCAATTTCGCCGAGGCGCTGGCGCTCGACCTGCAACCGCTCGGCATCGGCGTGCGCCTGATCAATCCGGGCTTCGTCGCGACGCAGCTCACTGCGAAGAACGATTTTTCGATGCCGGCACTGCTGACGCCGGAAGTGGCCGCCGAGGAGATCGTCGCCGGCTATCGCGACAAGTCGTTCGAGATCCATTTTCCGAAGCGCTTCACGCGCTTCATGAAGCTGCTGGCCCTGCTGCCGGCACGTATCTATTTGCCGCTGGTGCGGCGCTTTGCCGGAGGCTGAATCATGAATGCCGTGTCACCGCTCGACCGCCTTGTCGATTTCTACCAGACGCTGACGCCGGAAGCCGTTTCCCGCTTCCCCGAGTTCTACGCGGATGACGCGTACTTCAAGGACCCGTTCAACGAGGTACGCGGCGTCGCGGCCATCCAGGCGATCTTCCATCACATGTACCGGCAGGTGAGCGAGCCGCGCTTTGCCGTTACCGAGCGCATCGAAGCCGCGAACGGAACCATGCTGGTCTGGGAGCTGTATTACCGGATGCGCTTTACCGGTGGCGAAACACAGGTGATGCGCGGTGTGACGCACCTGCGCCTCGACGAGCGCGGTTGCGTTACCTACCACCGCGACTACTGGGATGCCGCCGAGGAGCTGTACATGAAGCTGCCGGCGATCGGCTGCCTGATGCGCGGACTGAGGCGGGCGATTGCTGCGTGAGTTTGGCAATCTGTAATCTGTGATTGTTGATGCCGATTAGCCAAGCTGTCGCGCCATCTCGTTGACCACGGTGTGCAGTATCGACCTCAGGCAGCGCGTTTCCCCGGTCAGGGTGATACCCAGTTGAGGGCGCTCCGCGATCAGGCGGGCGTTTTCTGCTTCAACCTCGGCGTAGAGCGCTTCGGTTTCGGCGACGATGCGTCCGCGCAGGCTTTCCAGCACCCGCTCGGCCGTGCCTTTGGCCAGATTCAATCGGCCCCCTGCCTCCAGCAGCAATCCGCGGCGGATGTCGGAAAAATGACGAACGCCCAGGATTGGCCGGGCAAGTTGGGTCTGGTCCGGCCAGGCCTGCTTGCCGAAGGCTGGCGTGTCATAGCAGGCGACGCTCAGCAGGTCGTAGAACGACGAGAGTTGTATGCCCTCGTGCGACACCAGAAAACTCAGGTTTTTCAGGTGAGCATCGCTGTTGCCGACCAAGACGTTGAACACCAGCCAGCCGAAGAGTCGGGTGCGCGCCACCGCCGGGCTGCGGCAGGCCTTGGCCAGGGCGGCGAGATTTTCCATGCTGCCCTGGCTGTACTTGAAGCTCCGGTCCAGGCCGAGCAGTTGGCAGGCATCGATCACATGGCGGCGTTGCCAGCCCGTTTTGCCATGAACCCGGTCAAAGCGGTCGATCAGATACACGGGCGAAGGAACGTAGCGGCGATGCACCTCGGGGACATCCAGCCCCAGGCGTTTGGCCAGGCGCATCACAAACCACTCGTTTATCACTGAATGGCGGTAGTCGTCGTCCGGGTGGTCCGGCTTCAGAATATGGGTGGACGGACTGCCACCAGCGGGTTCAAACAACGCCCCGTCCTCAAGCACGACAGCGAGCTTGTGCTGCGCGCCGGCCAGCGACATGCGTTTGATCGCGGCGTGGGTCAGCGGCACCTTGGGGAGCCGTCGGATGCGTTCTTCCAGAGCCAAGTCGGGCAAGGGGCGCGGCGCTTGGTTGCCCGGCACCTCGGCTTCCGGGGAAAGCAAGGTGATCGATCCCGCAGACTCGGCGCCGTACCAAGCGAGCAGACCAAAGGCGTCTGCTGCCTCCAGCCGCGCATCGCTGGCGAGCAGGCGACGCTGCCCTTCTTCCGGCAGGAGATTGTCGAAATACCACTGAACGGGGCGTCGAGTGGCGCCATCCAGCGTGTGTTCGGCAGTCAGCGGCAGATGCGGGCTCAAGGCAAAGCGCTGCCCGTCGTTGAGCCACGCTTCTGAATATTTGAAACCCCACAGGCCGGCGACCTCCTGCAGCGTGCCGACTTCCGTCTGATTGATCAGCGCGCGCAACGAACGGCCGTTCATGGCCGGCCTTGGGATTCGGTCGGCGACTTGAGGTACGGCGCCACGCTGTCCGGTACATCGACCATGACCCGGATACCCAAACCTTCGAGCACTTGGAAGAGCTTGCCCCATTGCACGGCATCGCTACCGCGCTCGATCTTGCCGAGGAAGTTCTCACTGACGCCGATACTGCCGGCGGCATCGTCTTGGCGGATTTTCTGGGCCTTACGGGTCGCGCGGACGATCTGGCCGAGGGCTGCCGGGGTATCGATGGGTATCTTCATGTCGAATCCTCATGTTTGTGAGGATTCTGCATCGAAATCGAAAGGTTGGCAATAAATCCTTTTGATCGTGCGGATTTTATTGGTGAGACAGATGTTTGCCGATAAAATCCGTTCGATCGTGAGGATTGTCCCGGTGGATTTGCCCTGACCCAAGCGGCGGCTTCATGGCCGCCACCGCTTATTTGACTGGCGCCGGCTGCTGCGTGTTGCCCGAATCCGGCGGCGGCACGTCGAGCGACTTGGCCTTCGCCGGGGTGATGATCTCCATCACGTTGACCACCTTCTTGACGCCGGCGGTGGTGCGGGTGATCTCGATCGCCGCATCGGCTTCGGCCTGCGTGACGAGGCCGAGCAGGTGCACGACACCGGCTTCGGTGACAACCTTCACCAGATTGGCGCGGAACTTGCCGCCATCGACGAAGCGCCCCTTCACCTTGGAGGTGATGTAGGCGTCGTTGCTGCGGTTCTGGAAGCTGGACGGCGGCCCGATCTGCAGTTCGTTCCAGACATCCTGCACCCCGGAGATGCCGCGCACGATGCGTTCGATCTCGCTCTTCGTCTGCTCGTCCGGCACTTCGCCGGTGAGCAGCACCTTGCGGTTGTAGCTGGTCTGGTTGACGTGGACCTTCTCGCCGTACTTGTTCATCAGGTTGCCGAGAATCTTCCACTCGATGCCTTCGTCCTCGGTCTGCGTGCCGAAGGTGCGGCGGTCGATGACGGCCAGCGCGCCGGCGGTGGCGCCGGTGACGACGGCCGCCGCGCACCCGGACAGCGTTGGCGCGATGAGGGCGGCGAGCAGGGCGGCAATCAGGGTCTTTTTCATTCATCTACTCCCAAAAGGAGGCAGTCGATGCCATCGCACAGGCAGTGGATGGCGAGAAGATGGGTTTCCTGGATGCGCGCGGTACGCTCGGCCGGCACGCAGAGGTGGATGTCGCCCTCGCGCAGCAGGCGGCCGATCTTGCCGCCGGCCTTGCCGGTGAGCGCGACCACATTCATGTCGTTATCGTGCGCGGCCTCAATGGCCTTGATCACGTTCGCGGAATTGCCGGAGGTGGAGATCGCCAGCAGCACGTCGCCGGGGCGGCCCAGCGCACGCACCTGCTTGGCGAAGACCACTTCGAAGCTGTAGTCGTTGGCCACCGCGGTGAGGATCGAGCTGTCGGTGGTGAGCGCAATCGCCGCCAGTTCCTGGCGCTCGGCCTCGAAGCGGCCGACCAGTTCCGCCGCGAAGTGCTGTGCGTCGCCGGCCGAGCCGCCGTTGCCGCAGGCGAGGATTTTTCCGTCGTTCACGAGGCAGGCGACCATGGTCTGTACCGCATCGGAAATGGGCGCGGCGAGCAGCTCCATTGCGTCGAGCTTGGTCTGTGCGCTGTCACGGAAATGCTGGCTGATGCGTTCAATGAGGTCCATTGCGAATGCTTGTTGCGTTGAAAAAGGTCGGCCGATTCTATCAGAGCCGCACATACACCTCGAATTCGACGCGCTGCCACGGATTGCGGTGTTTCTTCAGCGCGGCGACACGGGCTTCCACGGCGTCACCGCGATCCATCGCCGCGGCGAGTGCGCGGTTCTCGGCGCGCGGCACGTAACCGAGCTGCTGGCCGTTCCACTCGACGCGAATGGCGTTCGCGTCGTGCCGGTTGCCCGGCTCCCGCGTCAACGACAGCCTGTCGCCGACACGAATCTCGCGCCACACAGAGGCGAGCGCGTAATACTGGCTGCCGGCAAGCGGCGAGCGCTGCACGAGCATGCGGACTTCTTCCGCCTGCGCCAGCTGCAGCGCCAAACAGAGGCTAATCGTCAGCAGCAAACGCATCGCGAATCCACTCGATGCCACTATCGCACGCGTTGCCGCCAGCGGCGAAGCTGTCGCCCAGTCCCGACAGCAGGACGCAGTCGAAACGACATGGCGCCTCCGGGGAGCGCGCCAGATAGTGCCGCGCGGCGAGCACGAGGCGCCGCCGCTTCGTAGCGGTGATGCTCGCTGCCGCGCCGCCGTAGCCAGCATTGCGGCGCAGCCGGACTTCGACGAAGACCAGCGTGGCGCCATCGCGGCAGACAAGATCGATCTCGCCGCCGCGCACGCGGAAGTTGCGCGTGATCACCCGCAGCCCGTGCCGCGCAAGGTAGGTTGCTGCCAGCGCCTCGGCGCGCGCGCCGTCCGTGTTATTGTTGGCCATCGCAGAACGCATCGCTCTCATGACGGAAGAATCTCCTGCATTGTATGTGGTCGCCACGCCGCTCGGAAACCTTGGCGACCTCAGCGCACGCGCCACCGAGGTGCTGCGCGCCGTGCCCTGGGTGGCTGCCGAGGACACGCGCCACTCGGCGCCGCTTCTGCGCCACATCGGCTCGCCGGCGCGTCTGCTGCCGGCGCACGAGCACAACGAGGAAGCCGCTGCGCGGCAGGTGATCGAGCGGCTCGCCGCCGGCGAGTCGGTAGCGTTGATCTCGGACGCCGGTACGCCGGCGGTCTCCGATCCGGGTGCCCGCATCGTTGGCCACGTGCGCGCAGCGGGCTACAGGATCGTGCCGCTACCGGGCCCGTGCGCGGCCGTCACGGCGCTTTCCGCCTCAGGATTGACGGTGCCTCACTGGCTGTTCCACGGCTTTCTGCCGGCCAAGGCAAAACAGCGCGAGGAAACGCTGCGCGAACTGGCGCCGCAGCCCGCTGCACTGGTGTTCTACGAGGCGCCGCACCGCATCCTTGAAACGATGGCTGCGCTTGCGGCAACGCTGGGCCCGGTGCGCCGCATTGTCATCGCCCGAGAACTGACCAAGCTGTTCGAGACCATCCACGTCTGCCCGCTCGGCGAGGCGCTGGCCTGGCTGGACACCGACCCTAACCGGCAACGCGGCGAGTTCGTGCTGATCGTCGATGCGCCCGAGGCGGAGGATGGCGACCAGGCCGAGGCCGGGCGCGTCCTCAAGCTATTGCTCGACGACGGCTTGCCGGTCAAGCAGGCAGCAAAACTGGCGCATGCGATCACCGGCGCGCCGAAGAACGCGCTCTATGAGCGGGCGCTGGCCTTGCGCGGCGACAAATAGCCTAAAATTGCAGGATTGCTCCATCTGAATTTCCCATTCGCGCCCGACCATGAAAATCACGCTCACCCGCCCCGACGACTGGCACCTGCACCTGCGCGATGGCGATGCGCTGCGTGCCGTGTTGCCGCATACCGCGCGCCAGTTTGCCCGCGCCATCGTCATGCCCAACCTGAAACCGCCGGTGACGACCGTTGCCCAGGCCGCTGCGTACCGCGCGCGCATCATTGCCGCGCTGCCGCAGGGGGTGGCGTTCGAGCCGCTGATGACGCTCTACCTCACCGACAACACGCCGGCGAGCGAAATCCGCGCCGCTGTCGAGGCCGGATTCGTCAAGGCGGTGAAGCTCTACCCGGCCGGCGCGACCACCAATTCGGATGCCGGCGTCACCGATCTTACCCGCTGCGCTGCCGCGCTCGCCGAGATGGAGACGCTCGGCCTGCCGCTGCTGGTGCATGGCGAGGTGACCGATCCGGCGGTCGATCTCTTCGATCGCGAGGCGGTCTTCATCGACCAGGTGCTGTCGCCGCTGCTCAAGCGCCATCCGGCGCTGCGTGTCGTAATGGAACACATCACAACGAAGGACGCCGCGCAGTTCGTTGGCGAGGCCGGTGCCAATGTGGCCGCGACGATCACCGCGCACCATCTGCTCTACAACCGCAACGCCATCTTCCAGGGCGGTGTGCGACCGCACTGGTATTGCCTGCCGGTGCTGAAGCGCGAGCTGCATCGTGAGGCGCTGGTGCGCGCGGCGACCTCGGGCGACCCGAAGTATTTCCTCGGCACCGATTCCGCGCCGCATGCGCGGCTGGCCAAGGAAGCGGCCTGTGGCTGCGCCGGCTGCTACACGGCGAACGCCGCGCTGGAACTCTATGCCGAGGCCTTCGAGGCGGCCGGCGCGCTTGACCAGCTGGAAGGCTTCGCCAGCCACTTCGGTGCCGATTTCTACCGCCTGCCGCGCAACACTGGCACGGTTACGCTGGAGAAGCGCCCGCAAACGCTGCCGGCAGCGTACGATTACATTCCGGGCGACACGCTGGTGCCGCTGCGCGCCGGCGAAACGCTGGCGTGGACCTTCGTCGATTGAGATAAGCCAACTCGAGACCCTGCCATGAGGAAGATCGCGCTTCTTGCCCTGCTGCCGATACTGGGCGGCTGCATCAACGACAGCATCGGCATGCGCATCGACGGCCCCGAACACGCCGTCTCGCTGGTGCGCGAGCAGAAGCTGTTCTGGGAAAAGAAGATGGATCTCGAAGTCGTCGTCGCCCGCCTGCCCGACTGCCAGCGCCGCCACAAGCTGCAGCCTGCCGCGGTCAGCCCGAATTTCAAGATCGAAGTCTTCATGACCGCGCCCAACAGCTTCCTGCTCGAACAGGGCAAGCACCTCTACGCCGTCGAAACGCAGACCTGCCAGAAATTCGCGAAGCTCGACGAAGCGCCCAAGGAAGGCAAGGGCGAACTGGTCGGTGTCTTCCGCGAGGAAAAGGGCAAGCTCGTCTTCGTCGCCGCGCAGCCGGCGACGCCGCCAGCCAAGTAAGCGCGTAACCGAATCAGGCGCCGGGGCGCTGTTCGCATGGCCCTGTTGCTTTCCTCCGCTTCCGTGGTTGCCGCCCCGTTCGCCAATCCGCTCTTCTTTCCGCTCGCGCCGCTGCTCGAACGCCTGCCGGCAGTGCCGGATGCCAGGGCGCTCGCGGCGCTGGCCGAAAGCCGGCCGGTGTGCACTGCATCCGGCCGTGTGCTGCGCTTCGTCCCGCCGCAGGACGATGGTCTCGGCTACGAAGCGCGCATTGCTGCGCGCGGTGAAGTCGAAACGCGCCCCGACAACTGGCACGACTGGTTCAACGGCCTCGTCTGGCTGACCTTTCCGCGGGCCAAGGCGGCGCTATCCGCGAGGCACGCAGCGGCGCTTGATTTTTCCGCGAGGCACACGGCGAATCTGACGCAGCTGGCAGCGCCCCGTGGCACGGTGCGCGACGCGATGACGCACTTCGATGAATGCGGTGCCGTGGTCGTCGCCGAGGATGCCGCGCTGCTCGAACTGCTCGCCGGTTTCCAATGGAAAGCGTTGTTCGTCGAGCGTCGTCTGGATGTGATTGCCGGCCTGCGCGTATTCGTCTTCGGTCATGCCACCTATGAAGCGCTGCTCGCTCCGTTCCGTGGCCTCACGGCGAAATGCGTGCTGACCCCGGTGGCGCCCGGCTGGCTGCAACAGCCGCTGGCCAAGCAGCTGGCGGAGATTGACGCCCAACTGGCCGCCGACTTCGCCGCCGGCCGGCATGGCGATCCGCGCAGCCTGCAGCCGCTGCCCCTGCTCGGCTTGCCTGGCGTCACGCAGGAAAACGGGAATCCCGCCTACTACGACGACACCTGGCAGTTCCGTCCGGGGCGGCGGGCGGCCCCCGGGCGCGTATAATCCGCCTCGAAGCTGGCCAGGCAACCGCTGGGTGCGCGTGTCTCGTACATGCGTGCCGGGAGGAAAGTCCGGGCTCCGCAGAGCAGGATGCCGGTTAACGACCGGGCGTTATAAGGCGCAAGCCCCAAGGCGACGGAAAGTGCAACAGAGAACAGACCGCCGATGGCCCAGCTTGCTGGGATCAGGCAAGGGTGAAACGGCGAGGTAAGAGCTCACCGCGGACGTGGTAACACGGACGGCACGGCAAACCCCATCCGGAGCAAGGCCAAATAGGGAAGCGTACGGCGTGGCTCGCGCTGCTTCCGGGTAGGCTGCTTGAGCGGCGCGGCAACGCGTCGCCTAGAGGAATGGTTGCCCACGACAGAACCCGGCTTATCGGCCAGCTTCACCTTATCTGAAAGCCGGCGACGCCCGCCTTGGGGTCGCCGGGTTTTCTTTGCCCGCCCGTCATGCCATTGGAAGGTTCTAAATGAAACCTGAAATGCCATGCTCTGGGATGACGTTGAGGACTCCGCGGCCATCCGGCATCCACATATGGTTATACTAAGATTTATTTTTTTCTAGTATAACTTCCTTGGTTATACTAAGATAGAAATGTTTTTAGTATAACCGTGATGCCATGGCCCGCTATGTCGAACTGACTCTGGCTGCTCAGACTGCCTATGCCCAGGTGCTGGAGGCTGCGGTTGCTTCCTTGCATGGGCGCACGCTGGCCGATCTACCAGGCTCCTTTGCGGCCAAGGTCGTCAAGGGGTACAAGTATTGGTATTACCAATACACTGAGCCGTCGGGCAAGCTCCGCCAGGCATTCGTCGGACCGCACAACGATGCGGTACGGAGCCTGATGGAAAAAAAGGTTCATCGCGGTTTTCCGGGAAACGCAGCCTTGATCTTCAGAAAGAAATAGGCTGAGTCGCGAAATCCGTAGGCAGTGCGCTTGATCACCTTGATCTTGTTGTTCACCCCTTCGAGGATGCTGGTGTTCATCGGGAAGATGGCGGAAGCAAGGATGCCGCGAAGGTATTTGCGCAGTCGTTTGGCGAACTGGATGGCGGGCGCGAGTTCGCTATCGATTGCCAGCCGGAACCATTCCCGCCAGCGTTTTCGACCTTCGCTGATCGTTGGCGCGAACCACAACTCCTTCAGTGCCGTCTTGAGCAGATAGACCTTCGCCAGCGGCGCGTTGGCGGAAAGCAACTCATCGAGCCGGACAGCCTGCCCCGCATCGAGATTGTCCTGATTGCGCAGTAGCAGCCAGCGACTGCGCTTGATGATCTGCCGGGCCTTGGGTTCCTTGCGCAGTTCGTTGGCCTGATCGACCCGGACACGATCAACAA
>JAKLLG010000002.1 GCA_023150275.1 Rhodocyclaceae bacterium | reverse complement strand
GTCGGCGCCTTTGCCGCCGTCGAGGTGGTCGTTGCCGGTGCCGCCGAGGAGTTGGTCTTCGCCGCCGTAGCCTTTGAGGGTGTCGTTGCCGGCGCCGCCGTCGAGCAGGTTGGCGCCGGCGTTGCCTTCGAGGAGGTTGTTGTCGGTGCTGCCGGTGCCGCCGATGTTGCCGGTGGCGTTGCTGAGTTTGAGGTTTTCGATGCCGCTGCCGAGGGTGATGCTGCCGCCGCCGGTGAAGAGGATGCTGTCGGTGCCATTGGTGGCGGTGACCTGGGTGTTGCCGCCTACAGCAAGGGTGATGTTGGCGGCGCCAGCGCCGAGCATGACGTTTTCGATGTTGTCGGGGGCGGTGTAGATGGTGGGGCTGCCGGCGGCGACGGTAATGATGAGGGTGTCGGTACCTTCGCCAGCATTCTCGATGATGAGGTCGCCGAGGTTGTCGAGGGTGTAGGTGTCGTCTCCTGCACCGCCGATGAGGGTGTCGGCACCCGTGCCGCCGTCGAGGGTGTCGTTGCCGCCTCCGCCCACGAGGCTGTTGGCGTTGGTGTTGCCGGTGAGTTGGTTGGCGAGGTCGTTGCCGGTGCCGTTCACGGCGGCGCCGAGGAGGATGAGGTTGTCCAGGTTGGCGAGGCTGCCGGCAAGGGTGGTGCTGAAGGCGGTGCGGAGGGTGTCGGTGCCTTCGTTGTTGAGTTCGGTGAGCTGGTCGCCGGCGTCGTCGAAGAGGTAGGTGTCGTTGCCAGCCCCGCCAATGAGGGTGTCGGCTCCGCTGCCGCCGTCTAGGGTGTCGTTGCCGGCAAGGCCAGTGAGGAGGTTGTTGCCGCTGTTACCAACAAGCAGATTGGTCAGTTCGTTGCCTGTGCCGTTGATGTTGGCTGTTCCGGTCAGAACGAGATTATCGACATTGCCCGGCAGTAAATATGTGACACCTGCCTGCACAAGGTCGGTTCCTTCACCAAGAATCTCGGTGATCTGGTCGGAGGCACTATCGACAACATAGGTGTCATTGCCAGCCCCGCCCACGAGGGTATCGTTCCCTGCTCCACCATCCAGGCTGTCGTTGCCGGCACCACCTCTGATGAAGTCGTCTCCGTCTCCGCCCAGAAGTGTGTCGAGGCCATCATTCCCATTTACGGTATCGTTCCCGGCCAGGGCGTCGAAGCTGTCGTTTCCAGAGCTTCCTGTGTAGATGTCGGCAAGTAAGCTTGCGGAATTGGCCAGCAGGTCGAGTGTGCTCAGCGCACCTTCGGTTCCGTTTCCGAAGCGCAAGCGCTCGACATTGGTCAGAGTGTCAACTTCACCGCTGCCGGTATTGATGACCTTGATCTCGGTGAGCGTGCGTTCAAAGCGGTATTGGGCTCGCGTTCCAGAAACTTCGACAATGTCGTTGCCTGCCCCACCGTCGAAAATGTCGTTGCCTGCCCCGCCCACCAGCGTGTCGTTTCCATCGCCACCCGTCAGGGTGTCGTCCCCTGTGTTGCCGCTCATGCGGTTGGCTAGGGTATTCCCTGTACCGGAAACCGCAGTAGCCGAAGTGAATACGAGGTGATCGAGACCCACCCCGAGTATGTACGCAGCGAGAGATGTCTGAATGGTATCTGTGCCACCACCTCCCGTTTCGTCGGCCACATCGCCAGCACTGTCGACAAGGTAGAGGTCATTGCCTGTGCCACCGGCCAGAGTATCGTTGCCGGCACCGCCTTCCAGTGTGTCATTGCCGGCAGCGCCGAAGAGCATGTCGTTGCCGCTATCCCCGTTGAGGCTGTCGTGACCGGCTTTGCCGATGAGCGTGTTGTCCAGCGCATTACCGGTGCCAACGAAATTGCCCGCGTTGCCATATTCGAGCACTTCAATTTCGGTATGCGCCGCAAGGCTGAAGGTATCGAGCATGCTGGTGATGCGATCACCAGTGTCACCAGCCAATTCGACGACAACATCGTTCAGGCTATCAACAATGTAGTTGTCGTTGCCGGCACCTCCGACAAGACTATCGTCGCCGGCTTGGCCGTTGAGTGCGTCGTTACCATCACCGCCTTCAAGGGTGTCATTACCGGTGCCACCGAGCAGGATGTCGTTGGCACCACCACCAGTGAGACTGTCATCACCAATCAGGCCATCAAGAACATCTTCACCCGCCCCGCCGGTGAGAAGCCCGGTATTGTTGGTGTCGGCAAGGTAGTTCTCGCCGTAATTGATGCTGGTGTTCGCCAGCAGTGCCTGCGGGGTGAGGTCGACGATGACATCGTCTGCGGAAGTATCCGGATCGCCGAGGAACTTGAGCTTTTCAACCCCCGTCAATCGATCGAGGCGCCCAGAAGTGCTTGCAAGGTTGACGATGTCGCCTGGCTGGAGTCCGAAGCCAAGATCATAGTAGGTACGGCCGTCATGGCCGGGACTGAGGATGCTGATGCGGTAGTCAGAAGCGTTGCCGGAAAGAACGGCCATGTCGGTACCATCTCCGCCGTCGATCAGGTTGTCGCCGGTCCCTCCATCCACGATGTCGTTGTCTGCACCACCTTCTAGACGGTCATCACCACCGCCGCCGTCAAGAGTGTCGCTGCCTGCGCCACCATTAGCCGTATCTTGACCATTCCCGCCCTCGATCTGATTGCCCTTGAAATTGCCCAGTCCGTGGAAATTTCCTGCGCCACGGTATTCGAGATCCTCGATCGCAAGAATCGTCGAGAGATCGAAGGCATCAAGAAAGCTTGCTATCCGGTCGGTTCCATGACCATCGACTTCGGATACAAGTTGCCCAAGGTTACGAACAACGTACGTATCGTTGCCATCTCCGCCGACAAGAGTATCGTCGCCAGCAGGATCGCCTAAAAGATCATCGCCATCGCCCCCTTCCAGAGTGTCATCCCCGCCATTACCCTGAAGAAGGTCATTACCTGCGCCGCCGATGAACAAGTCATCGCCAGAGCCTCCCTTGAGAATGTCATCACCGGACGTCCCAACAACCAACATTGGTCCGCTTGGTTCTGAACCATCGCCCGCAAAGCGGCGAGCAAAGATTCCCGACGACCCAGATTCATCCGGCGACTCCCACGCAACAACAAATCCACCGTCCAGCATTGGTGCAAGATCGGGATTATTTTGATAGCCCGTCTCGGTAGTATTGATGCGAAATTCCGCTCCTAACCGAACTCCATTCGCGGAGAACCGCTGTCCGTAAACGCCATAGCCATCGGCATCCTGATATGAAGCCCAGGTAACAACAAAATCGCCATTCGATAGACTGGTTACTGCGGATTCAAGCTGATAATTGTCTGTGTAGGTATTGACAACGAAGCTGCCCCCAGATGGTGATCCGTCTGAATTGAATATCCTGGCTTCAATCTCCCCTCCGCTATCGCGAACACCAACAAATTTCCCACCGGGCAAGGCCGCAATTGAGCCACCAAAATTCATTGAGAACTCTGCGGAACCCTCAGCGAAATCTGCGTCATAGATTCGAGCAAGCGTTCCTGATTGACCTGAAAAGGTAACAAGAACACGGCCGTCGGACAGAGTGCATATATCGCCAAGCGCTTGATGGCCAGCAGTAGCCTGATTAATACGGAACTCGCCTCCTACCAGGGTGCCATCCGCCTCGTATCGCTGCGCATACACGCCACCTTGCGAGCCATCCTGCCCATAGGAATTCCACAGAACGACAAAATCACCATCGGAAAGCCCGATTGCCTTCGAATCGAGCTGTTCACCCAATGTCGTTTGATTTACCCTGAACTCGTTTCCAGCCGGCGTTCCGTCAGCCCCATAGATTCGCGCGAAAATGTCCGGGTTTCCCCAACCCAGATAACCGCTCCACGTTATGAGGAAACCTCCACCCTTAAGTGCAGTAATTTCACCCGCCTGCTGCGAATCCGGCACCGTTTGATTGACCTGAAAATCCCCGCCAAGTGGTGTACCGGTAGCCCCAAACGCGCGCCCATAGATTCCGTTTGAATCGTCGGAATCCGTACCTCTCCACACTACGACGTAACCACCATCCGCCAACGTGCAAATTCTTGGATTGCTTTGCCCATCCGGGGTAATCTCATTTACCCGATACTCGCCTCCTCCTCCCATGCTGAACTGAACGTCGGCATCCGCAAATCGCAGAATCTCAACGTTGGTTAGCCGATCAGCACCTTCGTCCCCTGAGGCATCCGGCCGCAAATCACGAACCACCAGTTGCCCGCCAGATAATTTGAATGAGTACTCGTTTGTCGCACCGCTGAAAACAACGACATCAACGCCTCCAAGACCGCCATCAATCGTGTCGTTTCCGGAACCACCAATCAGGGTGTCATTTCCTGCCCCCCCTTCGAGCAGATCGTTACCGGAACCGCCAACCAGATAATCATTTCCACGGCCACCCTGTAACGTATCGTTCCCATCAAGGCCATCGAGTACATTGTTTCCGAGATTGCCTTCAATGAAATTTGAAAGGACGTTACCAACGCCAAAAAGATTGCTCTCACCCAAAAGAGTTAGATTTTCAACCTGGCCAGTGAGCGTATAAGAAACCGTAGTTCTAACGGTATCTGCGCCGCCGCCAGCTGTCTCTACAACAAGCGCCGCCGAGTTCAGCAAATAGAGATCGTCACCGCCCCCTCCTGCTAACGTATCCGCCGAGTTCGAGGCAATTAGCGTATCGTTCCCCGCTCCACCCTCCAAGGAATCTGCATCGAGCACTAATGCCAGCGCCAGCGGGTTCAGGACAAGGTAAACATCGGTCGCACGGTTGGTATCAGACGCAGTCAATGCATCCCAGGTTGAAAAAGCAATGTCGTGCCCATCATCACTGATCGATATCCCATACTTCGTCGAATAGGCCCCAGCCTTGTATGGAACGGGGCTAACCCGAGCCAGCGTTCCGGTCAGCATGTCCTTGACGAATACGTCATCGCTGCCGGACATATCGTTGCCAACCAAATTCGTGGCCGTGCTTCTAAAAACCACAAAGCGCCCATCAGCCGAGACATCGGCGTCGCCGCACCAAGCATTGGCAGAAGTTCCGTCTGTCGCTGCGCTGGCCATTGTCACCACGCCAGTTTGCATGTCTTTTAGGTAGACCTGCGGACCGAAACCACCTGTCAAATTTGTAGCAGCACTCGTGAATACGCTATACCGCCCTGATACTGAAGTTCCAAACGTTGATCCATAGTTGAAATCGTTTGCTGGCGTCCCGGACGACGTCGCCGTAACCAGTTGTAAATCTCCAGTGAGAAGATCCTTACGGTATATGGCTGAGCCATAACCGCTATTGACGCCCAACAGATTGTTTCCGTTGCTTTCAAATGTTACCCAACGCCCGTCGTCGGAAATATCAACCGTGTCGCCAACAACGCCGTTGCTTAGGTTGCCATCGACCGATGCGTCCGCAGTCACAAGGACGCCCGTGAGCATATCCTTGACATAGAGATGCTTGGTCGAATTAGGCCATGTCGTTCCACTTGCTACGTATGCGATGTAGCGCCCGTCAGACGACATGTCTGCCCCTGACGCATTCATATATGTGGCACCTGCCGGCATCTCAGTGGAAACAAGAACGGTCGACCCGGTAAGCATGTCCTTCAGATAGACATCCGACTCGTGAGCGTCAATATCGTCCGACGCGAGACGCTGAGCCGTAATGAACAAGGCAAAGCGTCCATCCTCGCTGACACTCCCCAGGCTTACACGCGTTTGCTGCCCACCGTTACTGAGAACTCCGCCCTCATCAACGTAAAACTGACTAGTCGAGACACGTGCTACATTTCCAGCAACAAGGTCTTTGAGATAAATATGGTCGTTCGATCCTTCATTAGGATCTCCAGAAAAAAGCCCACTCCCCCAGTAACGGAACATCACATAACGGCCATCGGGAGAAAAAACCAAGTCGTCCAGATGCGCAGTTGTTTGTGAGCCGCTCTCGGTAATGCCAACACGGGTCGTGCTGGAAAGTACAGGTCTTCCGTACCCAATCAACAAGTCGTCGCCCGCACTTCCAATGAGCGTATCCGCCCCCAACCCACCTGTTAAGCGATTGCCCTCTGCGTTCCCACTTATCACGTTGCTCAGCGCATTACCGACTCCGTCTATCGCCGAGCCGGTCAATAACAAATCCTCGGTATCGTCCCCCAGCATCCAGGACACGCTGGACTCGACACGATCATGGCCAGCGCCAGTTCCCTCGATAACGCTATCCCACTCGGTGTCGACAAAAAACGCATCGTTCCCCGCTCCGCCGACAAGCGTATCAATTCCGATACCGCCATTCAGACTATCGTCACCTGCTGCGCCATCAAGGCTGTCCCGCCCGACGCCACCCGACAAAGAATCATTCCCGGCTCCACCTGCCAGCGAGTCATGTCCCAATGCCCCTAGCAACGTGTCGGCATCAGCAGTGCCGACTTGAACTCGGCCAACGCGTACTGCCAGTGCTTGAACATCTTCCCCACCGTGACCATCTGCCGCTCTGACAATCACTTCGTAAATGCTGTCGCCATCTGCATCCGAAGGCGTTTCTGTATTTGGTGCGGAACCGAAGACAAGCCCCCCCGTCTGGGCATCGATTGAAAACAGGCCCGCGTCGCTCCCTCCTGAAATCGAATAAGCGAGCGAATCACCATCCGCATCGGAGGCAACGACCGTCGCCACTTGAGTTTCGCCTTCCGCAAGACTGATGGCTGCAGCAGCCCCAGCACCGCTACTCGAAATCACCGGTGAATCATTGGTCGCAACAATGTTCACCACCGTGCTGCCCGTAGCCGTCAATGCACCCCCGGCTCCCTGACTTCCCGAGTTGTTATCGCAGACCACCCAGTCAATCTGTACAGAGGAAAGCGGCGTATCCGAGGTGTTGCGATAGGCAATCTGCTGCAGGACATTCGTGATATCGGAAGACGAGACGCCAGAGAACATCCCGCCATTCTTCGAAAACGTCAGCGTCAGTTGGCCACCGGAGTTGGTGGTAACAATACCTACCGCCTCCCCGTTGAGCATCAACACCCCGCCTTGAACCAGGGTTCCCAAGGTTCCATTCAGTTTCGGAACGAAGACATCCTCGGGATTGGCCCCTCCATTCCGGCTCAAAGAAACGGTCAAGCCGTTGAGTGGCCAATCCGGATCGGCAAGATGGGCATCAGCATCGAGAACAATCGAGGCGCTTCCTTCGGTAAATACCGGAGACGCGTTGAAACTGTTCGCACGTTGAAATGAGCTGTCGAGCGTGCCGTCGCTATTGAACCGGACTAGAGAATAGTCCTGACCACTCATGCTGCTTGACGTAGCACTTCCCGCGACAGAAATTTTTCCGTCCAGTTGCACAGCAACCGATCTGGCTACGCCGCCATATATATCCGGCTGAAACAGCAGGTCGCCTCCTGTGCCAAAACTCTGATCCAGCGAACCATCCGACGCCAGACGCCCGACAACGAACCCTGTCCCGCTGGAACCCCCAACAACGACAATCTTCCCATCCGACTGGATTGCGACATCATAGGCGACCTGCGACTGTCGAGAGAGCCCATCAAGGATCACGAAACCGCCACTACCGAATGCCGTATCCAGACTGCCGTCTGGATTGACTCGACTTACTACAGCATTCGATCCGGAACCCGACTCACCGGAAAGCAGAATCTTTCCGTCACTCTGAATAGCGATGGCGTACGCAATATCGGAGTAAGAACTGGCAGAGAGTTTGAGAACGCCGTCTTCAGAAAACGAGTTGTCAAAACTTCCATTGGCTTCCAGACGGACGACTGCAAAATCGCTATATCCGCCACTTCCGAGCCCGTAACCCCCAATGACAAGCTTGCCGTCTGACTGCTGCGACACGCAATACGCGCCATCATCGCCGGCTCCAAGATCAATGAGTCTTTCGCCATCGCCATCGAAGCCTGTGTCCAGTGTACCGTCGGCGTTGTAGCGAACTACCAGTGAGCCTCCGTTATGATTTCCTACGACGACGATCTTCCCGTCATCCTGGACGAAAACATCGCGAACTTGGCCGACGCGACCGAGAACTTTTCCGCTCGTGCCAAAGGAGGTATCCAGAAGACCGTCAGACGAGAACCTGGCCAGTGCAACCTGTCCATTGCTGACGCCTGCGGCAACAATCTTCCCGTCAGCCTGCAAAGCATAGGCAGTTCCCGCCTCCGAGTCGGAACCGAAGTCGGCCAACGCCTTTCCACCGGTACCAAATGACGAATCCAGCGAACCATCCGAATTGAGCCGAACGACGGAGAAGTGGCCATCCCAGTATTGGCTCTGCCCGATGTAGTATGTGTTGGATGTTGTTCCACACAGAAGGTACTTGCCATCTGCCTGGACAAGCAAGTCATACAGCTCATCATTGCCGCCTGCATTCACATCAAATACATACGGGCTGCCATCCAGAACAAGTATCGGGGCCTCATTCTGGTTGATGACTGTGATATGCAGTTCCTTGCTAGTTGACGCACCAGTCGTATCCGTAGCAATCACCGTCAGGTCGTAAACATTATCCCAGTTGAAATCTCGCGTATTTTCGTAATCAGGTGCGTGTTTGAACGAAAGAGCGCCAGTTCCAGAATTGACTTCAAAAAGATATCCATCCCCTGAACCACCAATCGAATAGCTGACAGCCTCGCCATCGAGGTCGGTCGCCGCGAGGCCTGTAACCGCCGTGGCATTTTCAGCAACGCTGTAGCTAGCGCCACTCGTAATTTCAGGCAGATCGTTTACGCCGGCTATGCTAATGGTGGTGCTGCCGGTAGCCGTTTTGTTGGCGCCCTGCCCCTGCGCCCAGACATTACCGTCGCCGAAGGTCCAGTCGATCTGTACGCTGGCCGGCGGCGCATCTGCCGTATTGGCATAGCGGATGTGCTGCATCACGTCATTGACCAGCACCTGCGTCGCGGCGGTGCCGCTGCTAGTGAAGTTGATCGTCAGCGTGCCGCCGCTGTTGCTGTAGGTGGCAAAGGTCTGCCCGCCAGACTGGAGGTTGCTGCCGTCAACCGTAAACACCGCGCCGCTGGTGTTGAAGTCAAAACTGTCCTGGCTGCTGGCGCCGCCGTTGCGCGCCAGCGTCAGCGTGGCGCCGGCGTAGTTGCCGAGTGCGGCGAGTTCGACATCGACGATTTCGACATCGCTGTCCAGTAGCACTGCCGCACCGCCCTCGGTAAAGGTGGGGGTACCGTCAAGCGTGGAGATCCTGTCAAAGGTTGTATCGAGGCTTCCGTCGGCGTTGTAGCGAGCTAGGGCGAATTCCCAGTTGCTGCCGTTATGGCTCCACCCCGTGACGACGATCTTGCCGTCCGGTTGCAGAACAACATCCAAGGCCTGATCAGAGCCTGAACCGATCGCGGTAGTAAGCTTGCCATCACCGTCGAAGCTGGTATCAAGGCTGCCATCGGTGTTATAGCGAACCAGCGCGAAATCCTGATTGCTACCGTTATGACTATACCCCGCAACGACGATCTTGCCGTCGGACTGAAGGGCAACGCTATAGACCAGATCATCACCTGCACCGATCGCGGTAGTAAGCTTGCCATCACCGTCGAAGCTGGTATCGAGACTGCCATCGGCGTTGTAGCGGGCCAGCGCAAAATCCTCGTTGCTGCCATTCCAGCTACCCCCCGCAACAACGATCTTGCCATCGGACTGCAGGGCAACGCCATAGGCTTGATCAGAGCTTGCACCAACCCCGGTGAGAAGCTTGCCATCGCCGTCGAAGCTGGCATCGAGACTGCCATCTGTGTTGTAGCGGGCCAGCGCGAAGTCATACCCGCCACCCACGCCATACCCTGCGACGATGATCTTGCCGTCGGACTGCAGAACAACGCCTCTCGCTTCGTCAATACCCGTACCGATCGCAGTGGTAAGTTTTCCGTCACCGTCGAAGCTGGCATCCAGGCTGCCATCGGTGTTGTAGCGGGCCAGTGCGAAATCCCAGTCGCTACCGTTATAGCTACGACCTGCAACAAGAATTTTCCCATCGGACTGTAGCGCTACGCTAAAAGCTCTATCGTCACCTGCACCAATTATGGTAGTCAGCTTGCCATCGTTGTCGAAACTGGTATCCAAGCTCCCATCTGTGTTGTAGCGTGCGAGGGCAAAATCATCGTTGCTACCGTTGGACCCATACCCTGCGACGACGATCTTTCCATCGGATTGCATGGCAACACTCTGGGCATAATCTTGATCTGTACCAATTTCAGTGGTGACAAAACCATCGCCGGAAAAGCCGCTATCCTGACTACCATCAATGTTGTAGCGAGCTAGCGCGAAGTCTATGCTGCTGCTCCATGCATGACCTGCGACAACGATCTTCCCATCAGATTGAAGAGTAACGCTTTGGGCACCTGAGCCCAGAGCGGTGGTCACAATCCCGTCTCCAATGCCAAAGCTCGGCGCCGCATTTATCCCCGGAACATGGGTGCTCGGCCCAAAGTTTTCAGCGGTGAGCGGCGAAGTCGCCAGGTTGAAATCCTTCAGCGTCAGCACCGTCTGCCAGTCGTAGGCGTTGGCCGACGCGCCATCCTGGTCCCACTGCAGCAGCGCGTCTGTGCCGCTTTGCGTCAGCCTCAGGTAGCCAAGCGCTCCAAACGGATTCCCGGAGCTGTACCCCGTGCTCGCATTGAGCAGGTTGGTAATATCGATGATGTCGCCACTCGCACCCACAGCAAAATCGGTGACGCTGACAGCGCTCTGGTTGCCATTGACAATGTATCGGTCTCGCCCCTCCCCACCCGTCAAAACGCTGCTATCTCCCGCACCGCCGTCGTCATAGAAGGTATCGTTCCCCGCCCCTCCCTCCATGACGTTGGCGCCGGAACCACCGAACAGGAGGTCGTTTCCGTCGCCGCCTATCAGCGTATCGTTGCCATCTCCCCCCACCAGCGAATCATCACCGCCATAGCCGTTCAGCAGGTCATCCCCGGCCAATCCACTCAGCGTGTCGTCATCAACGCTACCGTCCAGCGGATCATCAGCATTTGTTCCAGTGTAGATACCCATACAACTCTCCCGTCGGCAGGCATTGCCGCCGAAAACGCACAAGGGGTTGGCGCCAAAAATGCATCTGGCCGGATCGCCAGATACACTCTTGGCATTAAAACACCTTTCAGGATAGGGTTATCGTCGCCCTGCGTCCGTGAAATACGTCACATTGCTACGCATTTGCTGCACAGCAACAGAGTGGTATTCGGACCACTCTTCGAGCGCCCGTAATTGGGGGCACCCTTACGCAGTTGCGCTTCACTTCGTTCGCTGTGATCTACTTACGGCGGGACTTGCACCCGCAGGAGTGCGTCCATGCTGGGCACACAAGAAAAATGCCCACCCGGCATAACACCTGGGTGGGCATGTGTCAGTATTGGCTGAGCAGCTTTACTGCTACGCGAACGGATGGCGCTTCAGAATCGTTTCATCCCGTTCCGGGCCGGTCGACACGATATCGATCGGAATACCGACCAGCGCCTGCATGCGTTCAAGATAGGCGCGTGCATTGGCCGGCAGATCCTCCCAGCGCTTGACACCGAAGGTGCTCTCGCTCCAGCCGGGCAGCGTTTCGTAGATCGGCTCGCAGCGCGCGACTTCGTCGGCGCCGATCGGCAGCAGGTCGACTACCTTGCCGTCGAGCTTGTAGCCGGTGCAGATGTTCAGTTCCCTCATCCCGTCGAGCACGTCCAGCTTGGTGATGCACAGGCCAGTGACGCCGTTGATTCGCGCCGAGCGGCGCAGCGCGGCGGCATCGAACCAGCCGCAGCGGCGCTTGCGCCCGGTGACGGTGCCGAACTCCTTGCCCACCGTAAACATCTGGTGACCCGGCGAGGTCTCGGTCTCGATACATAGTTCGGAGGGGAACGGGCCGCTGCCGACGCGCGTGCAGTAGGCCTTGGTGATGCCGAGCACGTAGTGCAGCTTGTCGGGGCCGATACCGGTACCGGCCGAGGCCTGGCCGGCAACGCAGTTCGACGAGGTAACGAACGGATAGGTGCCGTGGTCGATGTCGAGCAGCGTACCCTGCGCGCCTTCGAACAGCATGTTCTGGCCAGCTTCGTTGGCGGCGTGGATGGCCGCCGATACATCCGCCACCATGGGCTTGATGACCTCCGCGTCTTCCATCGCCTGCTTGAGCACGGCGTCGTAGCTGACCGCCTCGGCCTTCAGGAAATTGACGAGCACGAAGTTGTGATACTCCATCACTTCCTTCAGCTTGGCGGCAAAACGCTCCGGATGGAACAGGTCGTAGACGCGCAGGCCGCGGCGGGCGACCTTGTCCTCGTAGGCGGGGCCGATACCCTTGCCGGTGGTGCCGATCTTCTGGTCGCCGGCCTTGGCGGCTTCACGGGCGCGATCGAGTGCCGAGTGGTAGGGCAGGATCAGCGGGCATCCCGGGCTGATCTTGAGGCGTGAGCGGACGTCGAGACCGCCGGCTTCGAGTTCTTTGATTTCCGAGATCAGGTGATGGATGTCGAGCACGACGCCGTTGCCGATGTAGCACTGCACACCCTTGCGGACGATGCCCGAGGGCACGAGGTTGAGCTTGTAGACGCGCTCATCGGCACCCTGCCCGACGACCAGCGTATGCCCCGCATTGTGTCCACCCTGGAAGCGGACAACGCCCTGCGCGCTGTCGGTCAGCCAGTCGACGATCTTGCCCTTGCCTTCGTCGCCCCACTGGGTGCCGACGACCACGATGTTCTTAGCCATATCCCTGATACCCCTGATCAAACCTGTTCGATTGTCCACTTGCCGCCGCTGGCGACGAGGCGGCGCGTGCAGCGCGGCCCTTCCGGCATGCTCTCGCCAGGCAGCAATTCGATGACGACCTCGCCGGCGGCGCGCAGGCGCGCCACTTCCGCCGCGAGCGCGGCGTCATCGCTCGCAGACGGCGCCACAATAGAGGCCTGCGCGTCGTCGATACCGACGATCTGCGCTACCAGGCGCAGATCCATCGAGAAGCCTGTTGCCGGCCGCGCCCGTCCGAAGGCAGCGCCGGCACCGTCATAGCGCCCACCGAGGGCCAGTGCGGCAGGATTGCCCGCATGGTAGGCGGCAAAGACGAGGCCGTTGTGATAGTGGTAGCCGCGCAGGTCGGCAAGATCAAACGACAGCGGCAGATCCGGCAACGCGGTCGCAACGCCACGCAGGGTCGCCAGCGCAGCCGTCACCGACGGCAGTTTCGGCAACGCAGCCGCAGCGCGGTCGAGCACTTCGACGCCGCCGTAAAGTGTCGGCAAGTGCAGGAAGGCAGCCCGCTGCGGCTCGGGCAATCCCGCACAAAAATCCTGCAGCCCCGGCACGTCCTTGCCCTGCAACAGCGACAAGGCCGTATCGAGCTGCCCGGCATCCAGCCCGGCTGTTTCGGCCAGCGCACGGAAAATGCCGACGTGACCGATGTCGATGCGGGTGGGTGCGGCACCAGCGGCGGCGAGCGCGCCGGCCATCAGACGGATCACTTCGAGGTCCGCTTCGAAACCGGCGTGGCCATAGAGTTCGGCGCCGATCTGGATCGGCTCGCGGCTGGCGCTGATCGACGCCGGCATCGTATGCAGCACGCTGTCGCAATAGCAGAGACGCGTCGTACCCTGCCGGTTAAGCAGGTGCGCATCGATACGGGCCACCTGCGGTGTCATGTCGGCGCGCACACCGAGCGTGCGGCCGGACACCTGGTCGACCAGCTTGAAGGTGCGCAACTTGAGATCCTGACCCGAGCCGGTGAGCAGCGAATCGAGATACTCGACGAGTGGCGGCATCACCAGCTCGTAACCGTGCACACGAAAAAGGTCGAGCATCGCACGTCGTTGACGCTCGATGCGCGCGGCTTCGAGCGGCAGTGCATCAGCGAGATATTCAGGAAGCAGCCAGTTCATTTGAAAACCATGATCAGGATGAGTCCGACCAGCATCGAGGTGAGGCCAACGAAACGAATCTGCCCATCGGAAAACTCGATCAGACGACGAAAGGTTTCACGCCAGGCGTTCGGTGCGATGAACGGCAACAGGCCTTCGAGCACGAGCATCAGCGCGAAGGCCAGCAGGATGTTGTCGATCATTTGCCGCTCTTTTCGCCACCCCTGCCCTGACTCTTCAGGTACTTGAAGAAATCGGAGTTCGGTTCGACGACGATCAAGTCGCCCTTGTTGCGGAAGCTGTGGCGATACGCCTCCAGACTGCGATAGAAGGCATAGAACTCGGCGTTCTGGTTGAAGGCCTGTGCGTAGATCGCCGCCGACTTCGCATCGCCATCGCCCTTGATCTTCTGCGCGTCGCGGTAGGCCTCTGCGACGATCACTTCACGTTGCTTGTCGGCATCGGCACGGATCTTCTCGGCTTCGGCAGAACCTTCGGAGCGCAGTTCGTTGGCAACGCGCTTGCGCTCGGCTTCCATCCGGCGATAAACCGACTCCGAAACCTCGGTCGGCAGGTCAACACGCTTGAGGCGCACATCGACGATCTGCACGCCGATCTTGCGCGCATCCTGGTCGGCCTTGGCGCGCATGTCCTCCATGATCTTGTCGCGCTCGCCGGAGACGACATCGTGCACTGTGCGCTTGCCGAACTCTCCGCGCAGGCCGTCATTCACCGTCTGCGACAAGCGGGTACGCGCCCGCGCCTCATCGCCGCCGACCGAGATGTAGTAGAGCTTCGGATCGACGATGCGCCACTTGACGAAGGAATCGACGAGCACGTTCTTCTTCTCCGAGGTGATGAAGCGCTCGGGCTCATTCGCATCCATCGTCAGGATGCGCCGATCGAAATAGCGCACGTTCTGGATCAGCGGGAACTTGAAGTTGAGGCCGGGTTCGGTGATCACTTCCTTGACTTCACCGAGCTGGAAAATGATCGCGTACTGGCGTTGATCGACCGTGAAGATCGACAGCCCGAGCACGACGAAGAGTGCGCCGACGGCAGCGGCGATGAACGACAATCCGCCTCTCATTTAGCGGCCCTCCCGATCACGGCGCAGCGCACTATCGCGATCACGCGAGGACGAGGAATAGCTGCCGCCACGCTCTACACCCGGGGCCTTCTCAAGTTGCGGAGGCGCCTCGTTCGAGTAGGTGGATGCCGGCATGCGCGAAGCCGCCGGCGAGTCGGCTACTGCGGCCGCGTTCGCAGGAACGGAAGCGCCAACGGCCCCCATGATCTTGTCGAGAGGCAGATAGAGCAGGTTGCCCTGCCCCTTGGCATCGACCATCACCTTGCTGGTATTCGCGTAGATCTGCTGCATGGTTTCCAGGTAGAGACGCTGGCGCGTGACTTCCGGCGCCTTGGCATATTCCGTATTCAATTGCTTGAAGCGCGATGCATCGCCCTCGGCGGTCGCAATCATGCGCTGCTTGTACCCCTCGGCCTCTTCGAGCAGGCGCGCCGCCGTGCCCTTGGCCTTCGGAATCACATCGTTGGCGTAGGCCTGACCTTCGTTCTTCTGCCGTTCGCGATCCTGCCCGGCCTTCACGGCGTCGTCGAAGGCAGCCTGCACCTGCTCGGGCGGCTGTGCGTTCTGCATCGTCACCTTGGAAATCATGATGCCCGTCTTGTAGCGGTCGAGGATGTCCTGCATCAGTTTCGAGGCAGTCGCGGCCACCTGCTCGCGGCCTTCGTAAAGAACGAAGTCCATCTTGCTCTTGCCGACGATCTCGCGGATCGCCGTTTCGGCTGCCTGCATCACCGCATCGTCCGGATGACGGTTGTTGAAGATGTAATCGACCGGATCCTTGAGCACGTACTGGACGGCAAACTGGATGTTGATGATGTTCTCATCATCGGTCAGCATCAGGGCTTCTTTGAGCACCTTGTTCTTCTCGCTGCCACGGTAGCCGACTTCGACGGTGCGCACCCCGGAAATGTTCACCAGCTCATGCGACTGGATCGGGTACGGCAAACGCCATTGCAGCCCCGGTTCGGTCGATGTCTTGTACTTGCCGAACTGCAGCACGAGCCCGCGCTGCGACGCGTCGACAATGTAGAAACCGCTCGCCAGCCAGACCAGAACAAGCAGACCGACCAGCACGGTGATGCCGCCGCCAAGGAAGCGCGGATTGAACTCAACGGGCGGTTTGCCGCCGCCATCGTTGTTTCCGTTGTTGCCGCCGCCCTTTTTTCCGAACATGCCGGACAGCTTGCGGTTGAAATCGCGCCAGAGTTCTTCGAGATCGGGCGGTCCCTGGTTCGGGCGGCGTCCGCCGCCGCCCTGGTTGCCCCACTGCGGGTCGTTCAGCGACATGAGTAGTCCAAAGGTCGAAATCATTGCGTGATGGGTGAGTCGATCAAGGAATCATGGATGGTCGAAGGATCATCGACAGAAGAAGGCCGGCGTTCAGCGGCCAGCCGCTGTATTTTTTCGGCGGCGTGCTCGGTAAGCGCCTGCCGCAGCAGCGGCAATCCCTCCCCGGTCACCGCACTGACGCGAACGCGGCGAATTCTACCATATTCGTCCCGCTCGGCTGCCGCCGGCAGACCGGTCAGATCCTGCTTGTTGAACACGATGATCTGCGGCACCTCGGCCGCACCGATTTCCGCCAGCACCTTGCCAACCTCGGCCATCTGGTCCTCGCGTGCAGGATTCGCCGCATCGACGACGTGCAGCAGCAGGTCGGCCTCGGCGGTCGCTTCCAGCGTTGCGTGGAAGGCGGCAACAAGTTCGTGCGGCAGATCGCGGATGAAACCGACGGTATCGGAAATCACGATGTTTCCGGCCCCTTCGAGCCAAAGCTTGCGCGAGGTGGTATCGAGCGTGGCGAACAACTGATTGGCGGCATACACACCGGCATGGGTCAGTGCATTGAAAAGTGTCGATTTCCCTGCGTTGGTGTAGCCAACGAGCGAAACGTTCAATATATCGCCACGATTTCTCGCCTTGCGCTGCACGCCACGCTGCCGCTCCAGCCGGGCGAGCCTGTCCTTGAGCAGCTTGACGCGGTTGCCGAGCAGCCGGCGATCGGTTTCCAGCTGGGTTTCGCCGGGGCCGCGCAGGCCGATACCGCCCTTCTGGCGCTCCAGGTGAGTCCAGCCGCGCACGAGGCGTGTAGCGAGATGGTCGAGCTGGGCGAGTTCCACCTGCAGCTTGCCTTCGGCACTTTGTGCGCGCAGCGCAAAGATGTCCAGAATCAGCGCGGTGCGATCGACGACGCGGCATTTGAGCTCACGTTCGAGGTTGCGCTCCTGCGCGGGCGACAGTTCGTGATTGAAGATGACCAGATCGGCGTCGGCGGCCGCGAGCGCAGCGGCAACTTCCTGTACCTTGCCCTTGCCGGCGAAGGTCGCCGGATCGGGGCTGTGGCGGCGACCGAAGATTACCTCGCGCACGTCTGCGCCGGCGGATTCCGCCAGCAGGCGAACCTCTTCGACCTCTTCAGCCAGATCCTCGCGACCGAAGTCAAGCTGGACGATGACCGCACGCTCACCTGCTGCCGGACGTTCAAGCATCGATGCGTGCGGATTTCCGAATGAACGCGGCCCGCCGCGGTCGCGGCAGGCCGGCTAAGACAAACGGCATCAGCATGCCGGCCTGACAAGCGGCAGGCCGGTCCCGGAGAGGCGTCACTCGCCGCCGGATTCCTGCTGGATATTGACCGGACGGGCAGGCACGACCGTGGAAATCGCGTGCTTGTACACCATCTGCGTCACGGTGTTCTTGAGCAGCACAACATACTGGTCGAAGGACTCGATCTGCCCTTGCAGCTTGATGCCGTTGACCAGATAGATCGAAACCGGCACGTGCTCGCGACGCAGGGTGTTGAGAAACGGGTCTTGTAAAAGTTGCCCTTTATTGCTCATGGTGTGGACTCCATGTTTATAGGGTTAGTTATGGAAAACGGAGATTATCGGAAAACCCCGTGAAAAGCCAATCATTGCGGCGCGCAGACCGCTCTGCGCCGGTTCACACCGGACGGCTGCTGCGCGGTCCGCGGCGGGAACCCGGCGTATCGATGTGCCGTTCGGCTTTCGCCGCAAAGGGGTTTTCCGAGGTGTTGAACTGGATACGCAGCGGCGTGCCCTGCAGCTTGAAGATTTCGCGGAATGTGTGCTCCAGGTAGCGCCGGTAGCTGTCGCCGATGTTGTTGAGGGCGTTGCCGTGGATGACGATCAGCGGCGGATTCATGCCCCCCTGGTGGGCATAGCGCATCTTCGGACGGAAGGCACCATGGCGCGGGGGGGCCTGCCGGGCGACGGCATCGAGCAGCGCCCGTGTCAGTTTCGGCGTCGCCAGCTTGGCCATCGCGGCGGCATAGGCGCCATCGACCGAGCGGAACATGCCGTCCAGCCCCTGCCCCTTCAGTGCCGAAATATAGTGAAAGCGAGCGAAATCAAGGAATTTGAGCTTGCGCTCAAGCATCTGCTTGACCTGCTCGCGCGCGTACGAATCAAGGCCATCCCACTTGTTGATGGCAACCACCAGGGCACGTCCGGATTCGAGCACGAAGCCCGCAATGTGGGCATCCTGGTCGGAAATGTCCTGTTGCGCGTCGAGCACGAGCACGACAACGTTGGCATCCTCGATCGACTGCAGGGTCTTGATCACCGAGAATTTCTCGATCGACTCGAAAACCTTGCCCCGACGCCTGAGGCCTGCGGTATCGATCAGCGTGTACTTCTTTTCACCGCGCTCGAAATCGATATGAATCGCGTCGCGCGTGGTGCCGGGCATATCGAAGGCGATGACGCGCTCCTCGCCGAGCAGCGCATTGATCAGCGTGCTTTTGCCAACGTTCGGCCGGCCGGCAATGGCGACCTTGATCACGCCGTCGTCTACAACATCTTCCTCGGGTTCCGGATAGCCATCGAGCAGCAGATCGAGCAAATGGCGGACACCCTCGCCATGGCTGGCGGAGATGCTGTACGGCTCGCCGAGCCCGAGTTCGTGAAAATCGGCGGCGGCAATGCCGCGATCGAAGCCCTCTGCCTTGTTGACGGCCACGAATACCGGGCGATCGATCTTGCGCAGCTTGTTGGCGATTTCCTTGTCCTGCGCGGTGATGCCGGTGCGCGCGTCGACGACAAAGACGATGATGTCGGACTCGGCAATCGCCTGCTCGGTCTGCCGCGCCATCTCGTGCATGATGCCGTCCTTGGCACGCGGTTCGAAACCGCCGGTGTCCACGACGAGAAATGGCTTTCTGCCGAGCTTGCCGTGACCATAGTGGCGATCGCGGGTCAGACCCGGAATGTCGGCGACAATCGCGTCACGCGTCTTCGTCAGGCGATTGAACAGGGTCGATTTGCCGACATTGGGTCGGCCGACGAGAGCGATGGTCGGTTTCAACGTGCCTCCAGACCGTACAGGCTGCCGTTGCGCGTCTGCACAACAAAGCGGCTGTCCTGCACGAGAATCGGGGCGGTGATCGGCGAGCCATCAGTCGTCATGCGCGCGGCAAACGCGCCGTCGTCACGATTGAGCAGATGGACCACGCCCTTCACATCGCCTACCGCGACAAAACGCCCGCGTGCAGCCGGCGCCGACACCTGGCGGTGCAGCAGTTTGTCCTGCTTCCAGATACTGGCACCGCTAGCCAGATCGAGCGCATGAATTGCGCCACGCTCGTCGGTCACATAAACGTAGCGGCTATCCACGGCAAGCCCGGCGGCACTCGACATGTCGCGGGACCAGGCAAGGTTGCCGCTGCTGAGGTCGAAACAGGCAACGCGCCCCTGATAGGCAACGGCGCAAAGCAGGCGACCGGCGAGGACTGGTGCGCTGGTGATGTCGGCAACGCGATCGAGTTCGGTCGTTCCCTTGGGAACCGATACCGTCCCCTCCCACGCCATCGCACCGTTGTTGGTCGTCACGGCAACCAGTTTGCCACCCGGAAAGCCTACGAATACATAGTTCTTGTCGATCAGCGGCGCGGCAAAACTGCGCAGCGACAATGGCGGTGTCTGTCGCTGATAGACCCAGAGGCGCTTGCCGTCGTTGACGTCGAAAGCGTAAAGCCGGTTGTCGCCACTGCGGACGACGACGATGCGGGCATCGACCGCCGGGGCAGCCAGCACTTCGCTGCTCACCTTCGCTCGCCACAACTCCTTGCCATCGCTGGCATCAAGGGCGATCACATCGCCCTTTGGGGAGCCGACGACAACGTGCCGGCCGTCAGCGCCGACGCCACCTGAAAGCGGCACATTGACGCTGGCCTTCCACTTGACGGCACCGCCTTCGAGTCGCTGCACGTCACCCTTGCCCCCTGCAGCGAAAACGGCATCGCCAACAATCGCCGGGGTAAACACATAGTTCTCGGACTTGCTCAGGCTCTCGCGCCACGCGGAGACGAGTTCGGCCGTCGGCTGCAGCGGCACCAGCTCGGCCATCTTCGGGCCGGACGAGGCGAACGGATTGACACGGTCAATCGTCGAACAGGCGGCGCCCAGTACTGCCAGCATCAGCAGGGGCAGGAGACGATGCCTCACTTGCCGCCCCCAAGAGCGTCGATCTTCTGCTGCAGGATTTCGCGATACGGGCGGTTGGTGTCGCGCAGGCGTTCCGCCCCCTCCTTGCCACCCTCAGCGGCTGCCAGCGCTGCCTTGTAGGCAGTCACGGCTTCCTTGTTCTTGCCTTGCGCGGCATGAATGTCACCGGTCAGCTCGGCGAAACGACCGGCAAAGCTCGCTCCATGGCTGGCCGAAAGAACCTTGAGTGCTTCCTCATGGGCTTTCTCATCAAGCAGCACGGCTGCCAGACGCAAGCGCCCGAGATCGCGGAACTCGTCCTTGCCGTTCTCGACAACCCAATTCAACTGAGCCTTGGCGCTCTTCAGATCGCCGGATTCGTAGAGTGCCTTCGCAGCGGTCAGCGCGCCCAACGAAGCGTAGGTGGTGCGACCATACTTCTCGACCAACTCGCCGGCGGCGGATTTCGCTTTCTGGGTATCGCCCTCGCTCGCGGCGCGCTGCAACACGCTGAAGGCAGATGACGCCTCGGCCGCCTGCTTGCGCTGATACGCGTTCCAGCCCTGCCAGGCGAGCACTGCGAGCGCAGCGACGACGACGATGCCGGTCACCAGATTGCCGTACTGCTTCCACCAGGCCTTCAGTTCGGCGAGTTGTTCCTGTTCTTCCAGATCGTAGGCAGCCATTACTGTTCTTCCTCTTCGTCCCAATCCAGCATCTCGTTCATGATCGTATCCGCGAGCTGATCCGCGGGCACGCGCTTCTGTCCGTCACCTTCCTCGCGCAAAGGCTTGAGGCTGACCTCATTCGCCACCGCTTCGTCGTCGCCGATGATGACGGCGAAGGCTGCACCCGATCCGTCAGCCTTCTTCATCTGCGACTTGAAGGAGCCGCCGCCGCAATGCAGCAGCACGTCGAGGCCGTTATCGCGCAAGCCCTCCGCTACGCGGAAAGCCATGCGCGACGCAGCCTCGCCGGCGTGCACGACATAGACGTCGACAGCGCGCTTCGCCGGTTCGCCGCCAGCATCCTTGATCAGCGCGATCAGCCGCTCGACACCCATGGCGAAGCCGCAGGCCGGTGCCGCCTTGCCGCCGAGCTGACCGACCAGGCCATCGTAGCGGCCGCCGGCGCAGACGGTACCCTGCGCGCCGAGGCGTTCGGTGACCCATTCGAACACCGTCAGGTTGTAGTAGTCGAGGCCGCGCACCAGACGCGGGTTGATCTCGTATGGCAGGCCGGCATCCTTGAGGATCTGCTGCACGGCGTTGAAGTGTTCGAGCGAAGCTTCACCCAGATAGTCGATCAGCTTCGGCGCGCCACCGATCATTTCCTGCATCGTCGGGTTCTTCGAATCGAGGATGCGCAGCGGATTGCTATGCAGGCGGCGCTTGGCGTCCTCGTCGAGGATGTCCTGATGCTGCTCGAAATAGGCGATCAGGTCGGCGCGGTGACGCGCGCGCTCATCCGGCTGGCCGAGGGTGTTCAGTTGCAGCTGGATGCCGTCGAGTCCGAGGTCGTCCCACAGGCGGGCGCCCATCAGGATCATCTCGGCGTCGATGTCCGGGCCGGCGAAGCCGAGCGCCTCGACGCCGACCTGGTGGAACTGGCGGTAGCGGCCCTTCTGCGGCCGCTCGTGGCGGAACATCTGGCCCATGTAGTAGAGCCGCTGCGGCTGCTGCGCGATCAGGTTGTGCTGGATGACGGCGCGCACGCAGCCGGCCGTACCTTCCGGGCGCAGCGTCAGCGGTTCGCCGTTGAGGCTGTCGACGAAGGAATACATCTCCTTCTCGACGATGTCGGTCACCTCGCCGATGGCGCGCTTGAACAGCGGCGTCGGCTCGACGATCGGCATGCGGATCGGCCGGTAGCCGTAGCCCTGCAGCCAGGCGCGGACGGTGTCCTCGAACAGTTCCCAGAATTCGGCCTCGTCCGGCAGGATGTCGGGCATCCCGCGCACGGCCTGGATGTTGTTGCTCATGCTGAAGCGTTCTTTCTCTTGTAGGTGCGGGCCACGTAAGCGTCTACGATGGCCGTGAATTCTTCGGCGATATTGTCGCCGCGCAAGGTGACGGTTTTGACGCCATCCTCGAATACCGGTGCCGCCGGCACTTCGCCGGTTCCCGGCAGCGAGATGCCTATGTTGGCGTGCTTCGACTCGCCCGGGCCGTTCACGATGCAGCCCATCACGGCCAGCGTCATGTTCTCGGCGCCGTCATACTGCTCACGCCATTGCGGCATCTTGCCGCGCACATGCTCCTGGATGGTCTGCGCCAGTTCCTGGAAGAAGGTGCTGGTGGTGCGACCGCAGCCCGGGCAGGCGGTGACCATCGGCGTGAAGGCGCGCAGGCCCATGGTCTGCAGCATCTCCTGGGCGACGATCACTTCCTGCGTGCGCGAGCCGCCGGGCTCCGGCGTCAGCGAGACACGGATGGTGTCACCGATGCCTTCCTGCAGTAGCACGCCCATCGCGGCCGTCGAGGCAACGATGCCCTTCGAGCCCATGCCGGCCTCGGTCAGGCCGAGGTGCAACGCGTAATCCGATTTCGCCGAAAGCGCGCGGTAGATGGCGATCAGGTCCTGCACGCCGGAAACCTTGCAGGAGAGGATAATGCGGTCGCGAGAAAGACCCAGTTCCTCGGCCTTGGCGGCCGATTCCAGTGCCGAGGCAACCATCGCCGCATGCATCATGTCCACCGAGTCGAGCGGCTCCGAACGTTTCGCATTCTCGTCCATCATCCGCGCCAGCAATTCCTGGTCGAGGCTGCCCCAGTTGACGCCGATGCGCACCGGCTTGTCGTAGCGGCAGGCGAGCTCGATCATCTGCGCGAACTGCTCGTCCTTCTTCTTGCCGAAGCCGACGTTGCCGGGGTTGATGCGGTACTTGGCCAGCGCCTCGGCACAGGCCGGATTGTCGAGCAACAGGCGGTGGCCGTTGTAATGGAAGTCGCCGATCAACGGCACGTCGACGCCCATGCGGTCGAGCTGCTCGCGGATCTTCGGTACGCCGGCAGCCGCCTCCGGAGTATTCACCGTGATGCGCACCAGTTCGGAACCGGCGCGCGCCAGTTCGGCGCACTGCACGGCGGTCGCCACGTAGTCGGCGGTATCGGTATTGGTCATCGACTGAACAACGACCGGCGCATCGCCGCCCACCTTGATCCTGCCGATTTTCACCGCCCGCGTCGGGCGGCGCTTGATACTCTGACTCATTCTCTGCGCACTTCCGATTTTTTCTATTCGACCGTGACCCGGGCAACGTCATCCTTGCTGCGCGGCTGAAGCTCGATGTCCCGACCGTTGTACTGGACCTTCACATGCTGGGCATTGCCGACCACCAAGGCAAACGGCGGCGTCCCATCAACCAGCCGCTCGCTCCCCGCCGGATTGAGCTGCGAGAAGATGATCTGCCCGCTCTTGTCGCGAATCTCCACCCAGGACGGCTGCGCGAAGACCATGCGCAAACCGGCGCCTGAAGGCGCATTGGTGGGCGCGACCGGGAGCGAATCAGGCGCCACCGCTGTTGCTTGTGCCGCAGAAAGCGCCGCCGGCGCCGCCTCTGCCGGAACGGTCGCGCCTTGCAGCGGCGAACCTGGCGTCGTTCCCGGCGGAAAAAGTGGCTGCGGAGAGACGGTCTCCTTCACGACCGGTTCCGGCTGCGGCGCCTTCACCCAGAAGTCGGCGGGGACAACGTAGTACGCAACCACGGCAACCGCAACCAGAACAAGGCCAACCAATACCGCTGCATAATCACGCTTCTTCGCCTGCCCCGGCTCGGGCATTACGGCAGTGGAACGCTGAGGCAGATCAAGCCGCGGGCTGGTTGGCGGCGGCGCCTCAAGATCGGCCAGCAACGTCTGCGGATCGAGGTGCACCACGCGCGCGTAGTTGCGCACGAAACCGCGGATGAAGGTATGCCCGGGAAGGCTTCCCCAATCTCCGTTTTCCAGTGCCTCAACCTGCCTGCGAGACAATTTGAGTGCGGCAGCGACTGCATCAACATCCATGGCACGCGCTTCGCGCGCCATGCGCAATCGCGCCCCGACACTCAGTACTTCAGGGGGCTGTGGAACAGCCTCCGTCTCCAACACAGACACCTCCTCCTGATGCTCCTCCCGGGAGAGCTCTTCGGCTCCACTCATTCGTAATTTCCCTTGGTCAGTTCCTGATATTCGTTCGACGACGGGAAACGCCGTCGCAACTGATTCGAAAGCCGGGTCTCGGCCTCCCGGTCACCCAGCTTGCGCTCGATACGGATCGCCAGCCAGAGAAGTTCAGCATTAGGCTCCATCCGGCGCATCAGATCAGCCACTTCGCTCCGCGCAGCCTCCAATCGATCCGTGCGGAAAAAAAGGTCGGCACGCTGGAAACTGATCGCAGGGTTGCCGCCGCCGATTCGCTGTGCGATATCAAGGTATTCTTCAGCAGCCTTGAGGTCTCCCATACCGATCGCACACTGCGCCGCATTGAGGTTCGCGCGGTCCGGCGTCTGGTAGAGGCGGTTGCGTAGTGCCCGCTCCAGCTGTTCAAGCCCCTCTTTGTACTTCCCTGTCTGACACAAGAACCAGCCATAGTTGTTTGCAATGTCAGGATCATCCGGTGCATTGCGCAAGGCGTCGCGAAAATTGGTTTCGGCGTGCTGCGGCTCCTTAAGGTAGTGGTGCACCAGTGCACGAATGCCATAAGCCGGCGCATAGGTTGGGTCTATATAGATGGCAATCGTCAGTTCTTCCATGGCCACTGGTATGTTGCGGTCCTGAAAGTACAGCGAGCCGAGTTCCGTGTGCAGCTTCGCGCGACTGCGCGGATCCTTCACCGTGGATTCCTGCTGCCCCATGCGCGACTGTTCCTGCGCATGCGCCACGGAAAAGTTCAGCGATACGGCCATACACACCATCAGGATGCGAGCGATCATGCGCCTATCTCTCCTATCGGGATAACGCGGTGCCCACTGCGCCGCGTGCGGTCCTGCACCTGCCCGGCCAGCTGACCGCAGGCGGCATCGATGTCGTCACCCCGCGTCTTGCGGGTGGTGGTCACGATGCCGGCATCGATCAGGATGCCGGCGAAACGGCGGATCCGCTCCGGCTTCGAGCGCAGATACGGCGAGCCGGGGAACGGATTGAAGGGAATCAGGTTGAACTTGCACGGTACGTCGCGGGTGAGCGCGAGCAGCTGCCGGGCATGCGCGTCGGAGTCGTTCACGCCGTCGAGCATCACGTACTCGAAGGTGACGAAATCGCGCGGCGCCTTTTCCAGGTAGCGCCGACAGGCCGACATCAGGTCGGCCAGCGGGTACTTCTGGTTGATCGGCACCAGTTCGTTACGAAGCGTGTCGTTCGGCGCATGCAGCGAGACGGCGAGCGCCACCGGGCATTCGTCGCGCAGGCGGTCCATTGCCGGTACCAGACCGGAGGTGGAAACGGTAACGCGCCGGCGCGAAAGGCCATAGGCGTTGTCGTCGAGCATCAGGCGCAGCGCGGTGACGGTATTCTCGAAGTTGGCCAGCGGCTCGCCCATGCCCATCAGCACGACATTGCTGATGATGCGGTCGCCCTTGGGGTCAGCGCCCAAGGCGCGATTGGCCTGCCACAGCTGGCCAATGATCTCGGCCACGGTGAGGTTGCGGTTGAAGCCCTGCTTGCCGGTGGAGCAGAAACTGCAGTCCAGCGCACAGCCGGCCTGCGTCGACACGCACAGCGTGCCGCGGTCGTCCTCGGGAATGAAGACGGTCTCGACGGCATTGCCACCGCCGACGTCGATCAGAAACTTGCGCGTACCGTCGTCGGAGAGCTTGTCCGAAACGACGGTAGGCGGCACGACGGCCGCCGTCGCCTTGAGCTTCTCGCGCAGGCTCTTGGCGAGGTCGGTCATCGCGTCGAAGTCGCTCTGCCCGAAACGATGCATCCAGCGCAGCACCTGGCGCGCGCGGAACGGCTTTTCTTCGTTCGCGGCGAACCAGGCGGTCAGGCCTTCGGCATCGAAATCGAGCAGGTTGACGGTCATACCGGTATTGGTGTCTTTCGGCTTAGCGACCGGCGTAAGTGTTCATGCCGGGGAAGAAGAAAGCCACTTCCACGGCGGCGGTTTCCGGCGCATCGGAGCCGTGCACAGCGTTGGCGTCGATCGACTCAGCGAAGTCAGCACGGATGGTGCCCTTGTCGGCTTTCTTCGGGTCGGTGGCGCCCATCAGCTCGCGGTTCTTGGCAATGGCATTCTCGCCTTCGAGGCACTGGATCATCACCGGGCCGGAGGTCATGAACTCGACCAGATCCTTGAAGAACGGGCGCTCCTTGTGCACGGCGTAGAACTGGCCGGCTTCCTGGGCCGACAGCCAGGTCATGCGGGCGGCGATGACCTTGAGACCGGCGCCTTCGAAACGGGCGTAGATCTGGCCGATCACGTTCTTCTTGACGGCATCCGGCTTGATGATGGAAAGGGTGCGTTCGATAGCCATGCTAAAACTCCAAAATACAATGGGTTAGTGAAGGAAAACGGCGAATTTTATCAGCTTTTCAAAGGGTTCTTGCAGGGCAGCAAGAAAAAAGCGCGCCGGGGTTTCCCACCGGCGCGCTTTTATGGAAGGTTGCGAAACCGCTACATCATGCCCAGCGTCTTCGGCAGCCAGATCGACATTGCCGGCCAGTAAGTGACGAGCACCAGGAAGCCGAGCATCGACAAGAGCCACGGCCAGACCGCAACCGTCAGTTCGGTAATGCCCATTTTGGTAATGCCCGAGGCGACATACAGGTTCAGGCCGACCGGCGGGTGACACATGCCAACCTCCATATTGACCACCATGATGATGCCGAAATGCACCGGATCGATGCCCAGCTTGACCGCCACCGGGAAGAGGATCGGCGCGAAGATCAGCACGATCGACGACGGCTCCATGAAGTTGCCGGCGAGCAGCAGAATGATATTCACCGCCAGCAGGAAGGTGATCATGCCGAGGCCGTTCCCGAGCATCCAGTCGGCCAGCGCCTGCGGGATGTTCTCGTTGGTCATGATGAACGAGAAGAGCACGGCGTTGGTGATGATGTAAAGCAGCATCGCCGACATGTTGGCCGAGTTGAGCAGCACCTTCGGCACGTCCTTCAGGCCCATGTCCTTGTAGATGAACACGGCGACGACGAAGGCATAGACGGCGCTCATCGCGGCGGCCTCGGTCGGCGTGAACATGCCGGAGTAGATGCCGCCCATCACCACGACGATCAGGAACAGACCCCAGGCCGACTTGCGGAAGGCGTCAAGACGCTCCCCCCAAGACGCTTTCGGCTGACGCGGATAGTCGAATTTCTTGGCGCGATACCAGGTGACACCGCCCAGCGTCGCCGCCAGCAGAAGACCGGGAATGACGCCAGCCATGAACAGCGCGCCGACCGAGGTGTTGGTCGCCACCGAGTACATGACCATCACGATCGACGGCGGGATAAGGATGCCGAGCGCGCCCGAGGTCGAGATGACGCCGGCGCCGAACTTGTTCGGGAAGCCCGCCTTGACCATCGCCGGCAGCAAGATCGAGCCGATCGCCACCACCGTTGCCGGCGACGAGCCCGACACCGCCGCGAACAGCGCACAGGCCATGACGCCGGCCAGACCAAGGCCGCCGTACCAGTGGCCGACCATCGAGGTGGCGAAGTTGATCATCCGCTTCGCCACGCCGCCGTGGGTCAGGAAGTTGCCGGCGAGGATAAAGAACGGGATGGCCATGATCTCGAACTTCTCGATGCCGGTGAAAAGCTTCAGGGCCACCGATTCAAGCGGCACCTGCGTCATCGTAAACAGGAAGGTGAGGACGGTGAGGCCAAGCGAAATGGAGATCGGCATGCCCGTCAGCATGAGGACGGCGAGCAGGCTAAAAATTACGAGTGCGTTCATTTCGGCATCCCTCCGAGGTCATCCTTGCGACGGTCTTCCTCGACCGGTTTGTCTTCCTGACGGCGGTTTTCGCCGACCATCGTGTGCTTCATGTCGTGCATGTGCAGGTTGTCGTCCATGCCGTAGGGGTTGACGTCGACCGGTGGCGTTTCTTCTTCCAGACCATCGACATGGCCATGGTCGTGGTGCGGCAATTCGCCGGTCTTGATGAAGCCCCAGGTCACTTGCAGAAAGCGGAAGCACATCAGGGAAGAACCGAAGGGAATCGCGCTGTAGACAATCCAGGTTGGCCATTCGAGGTCTGGCGTGATCGGCCCCTCATACAGGTCGCCGGTTTCGACCCCAAGGAACTTGAAGACGGCGTAATGAGCGCCGTTCTCCCACACAAAATGCGCGCCGAGCGTCGCCACGATTCCCGTGAACAGCGCGCCGGCGAGCAGGCCGAACACGATGAACTTGCCACGCATCTTGTCGTCAAGGCGGTTGATCAGAACGTCGACACCGACGTGGATGCCGGTGCGCACGCCGTAGGCGGCGCCGAACTTGGCCATCCAGACGAACATGATGATGCAGAGTTCTTGCGCCCAGCCGAAATGCAGTGACAGAAGCCAATCCTGCAGGCCGGGAATCTCATAACCCGACAGATAGCGGTGCATGACCGAAACGAAGATGATGAGTGTCGCTCCCCCCATCAGGAAGGTCACCAGCAACTCCTCAAGATGATTGAGTGCTTTATTGATCATGATTATTCCCCCAAAGCGCCGCCCCTGCGGCAGATCGCGGCCCGGGGAGGCTCCCCGGGCCAGAGTCCGCTTACTTGGCCGGCGTGAAGCCCGTTGCCTTGTAGACCGCCTGGATCGTTTCCTTGCCGATGCGGCTTTCCATCTTCTGATGCACCGGCGTCAGCGCCTTGACGAAGGCCGCCTTCTCTTCCTTGCTCGGCACGTGGACGGCCGTCTTGCCGCTCTTCTTCACCGATTCAAGCGACTCGTCGTTCTCGACCTTGGCGATCTGGTTGGCGTAGCGGGTCGACTGCTCCATTGCATCTTCCAACTGTTTCCTGACATCCGCCGGCAGACCGTCCCAGAACTTCTTGTTCACGATCACCGCGTAGCCCAGATAGCCGTGCTCGGTCAGCGTCAGATGCTTCTGCACTTCGTGCATCTTCTGCGTGTAGAGGTTGGAGATCGGGTTCTCGGTGCCGTCGACAACGCCGGTCTGCAGCGCCTGGTAGACCTCGGAGAAGGCCATCACCTGCGGGATGCCGCCGAGCGCGCGGATCTGCTCTTCCAGCACCTTGGAGGACTGGATGCGCAGCTTCTTGCCCTTGAGGTCGGCCGGCGCCTTGATCGGCGTATTCGCCGAGAAGGACTTGAAGCCGTTGTCCCAATAAGCAAGACCGCGAATGCCCTTCGGCTCCAGTTTGGCCAGCAATTGCTTGCCGACATCACCGGTCGTTACCGTGTGCAGTTTGTCGTAACCATCAAAAATGTACGGGAGATCGAAGACTTCAAACTCCTTGACGCCGAGCGGGCCAAACTTGGCGAGCGACGGGGCCAGCATCTGCACGGCGCCGAGCTGCAGCGCTTCCATTTCTTCCTTGTCCTTGTACAGCGTCGAGTTTGCATAGACCTCGACCTTCACTTTGCCCTTGGTCAGTTCGTTCGCCTTCTGGGCAAAAAAGTCCGCGGCCTTGCCCTTGGGGGTGTTGGCGGCAACGACGTGACTGAACTTGATGACGATCGGCTGCTGGGCGAAGGCGCCGAGCGAGAACGAGGTAGCGGCAACGCCGAACAGCAGTGCGGACAGTTTCAGTTTCATTTTGTCTCCTCCGGAGGTGATGGAATGATGCGGAGCCAGGAACCCACTCCCGACGCTGCGCAGTATCCCGCCCGCCCGGCAAGTGAAAAATTGTGGATATCCACAATCGGCACCACAACGCCGGTAACACGACAGGTAGTAACATCCCGCCATGCGCTTCGACGACACACCCCTCAAGCCACCGGTCTGGTCGAGCTGGTATCTGACGATGCCCAAGCTCGCCGTCGGCTTGCTGGTCGCGCTGCTGATCGCCCTGCTCTGGCTGCTGCAGGACAACGAAAAGGAAGAACAGCGGGCGACACTGATCGCCGACGTGCTCTGGCTGGAACAGAGCATCCGCTTCCATCTCGACAGCAATCGTGAGCAGCTGCAGCAACTCGCGCTCGACCTTGCTGTCAGCGGCGAGGCGGACAAGCTGTTCGAAACCCGCGCGCGTCACCTGATGCGAACCAACCCGGAACTCGCCCACGTTGCCTGGCTGGAACGAAACGGCGTCACGCGCCATGCCCTCCCCGGCCCGATATCGCCGAGACAGGGCGCCACCCCGGCACGCGAACGAGAGGAAGATCACTTCGACCTCGCCCGCAAACTCGGCAAACCCGTATTCTCGCGGGTCTTTCCGGCCCAGCGGGAGAGCTTCTTCGAGCTTTACGTCCCGGTTTACAGCGGCAATGAGCTCGTCGGCATGCTCGTTGCGACGCATTCGCTCGGGGGCCTGATCGGCCATCTTGTGCCTTGGTGGTTCACCGAAAAATACCAGCTGCAGGTTGTCGATGACGAGGGTGCCGTCCTCGCCAGCAAGTCCAAGCTGGAAGCCGACAGCACCAGCCTGAGCCATCAGGTCGTGCTAGATCCTCCCGGGTACGGTCTTGCCCTCAGGGCCGTCGCCAATCGCGTCGCCACGAGCACGGTGCGCAACCTGATCATCACGCTGATCATCTTCCTCGCCGGCGCGGTGTTCTGGAGTCTGTGGGTGATGCGCGGCCTGATGCGCCACCGGCTCACCGCCGAGCAGGCCCTGCGCACCGAGCACGCCTTTCGCAAGGCGATGGAAGATTCGCTCACCGTCGGCATGCGCGCACGTGATCGCAGCGGGCGGATCACCTATGTCAACCCGGCGTTCTGCGAGATGACCGGATTTGCCGCGAATGAGTTGATTGGCGCGCTGCCCCCCTACCCTTACTGGAACCCGGAAGATCTTGAGCGCACCCAGGAACTTCACGACAAGGTGCTCGACGGGCTGGCGCCGCGCGAGGGCTTCGAGCTGCGCTTCCGGCGCAGGAATGGCGAATGCTTCGAGGCGCTCGTCTATGAGGCCCCCCTCATCGATGCGGACGGTCATCACACCGGCTGGATGGGATCGGTGCTCGACATTACCGAACGCAAGCGCGCTGAAGAACTGAGCCGCCAGCAGGAAGAAAAGCTGCAGGCCACTTCGCGCCTGGTAACCATGGGCGAGCTGGCCTCGACGCTGGCGCACGAACTGAACCAGCCGCTGGCGGCAATTTCCAGCTACAACACCGGTTGCCTGAACAAACTGTCCTCCGGCAACTACACCGTCGAGGAACTGCGCGGCGCACTCGAAAAACTCGGCATTCAGGCGCAGCGGGCCGGCAAGATCATCCGCCGGGTGCACGATTTCGTGCGCAAGAGCGAACCGAAGCTCGCGGAATGCGATCTTGCCGAAGTGATCGACGATGCGATCGGCTTCATCGAGCATTTTGCGCAGAAGCGACAGGTTCACATCGAGCGCGAACTCCCCGGCTGGCGTTATCCGCTGCAAGCGGATTCGGTGATGGTCGAGCAGGTACTGCTCAACCTGATGCGCAACTCGATCGAAGCAATGGGCGAGGCCCCGCCGGATAGACGCCGCCTGGCAGTGCGCGCCCGCCAGCTGGATGGCGAGATCGAGGTACGCGTAATCGACAATGGCACCGGCATTGCAGAAGCCGTCAAGGAGCGCCTGTTCACCCCGTTCTTCTCCACCAAGCCCGATGGCATGGGCATGGGACTCAACATCTGCCGCTCGATCATCGAATTCCACAAGGGGCGGCTGTGGATCGAGGACAATCCGGAAGGCGGCACCATTTTTGCATTCACGCTACCGCTGGGATCCCCATGAGCACAACCGTCTATCTGGTCGACGACGACGAGGCAATCCGCGATGCACTGGGCTGGCTGCTGCAATCCCGCGGGCTGGAATGCCACAGCCACGAATCGGCCGAGGCGTTCCTGACCGCCTGGTCGCCGACCCTATCCGGCTGCCTGCTCCTCGATATCCGCATGAACGGCATGAGCGGCCTGCAGCTGTTCGACAAACTGCTCGAACTCGGCAACCGTCTGCCGGTCATATTCCTGACGGGTCATGGAGACGTTCCAATGGCGGTATCGGCGCTGAAGAAGGGAGCATTCGATTTTGTCGAAAAACCGTTCGACGACAACGAACTCGTCAACCGCGTTCTCGAAGCGATTGCCTGCGATACGCAGCGACGCGCGTCCGATGCCAGCAGTGATTCGCTGAAGGGCCGCATCGACTCGCTGACGACGCGCGAACGGCAGGTAATGACGCTGATCCTTGCCGGCAAATTCAACAAGGTCATCGCTGATGAACTCAACATCAGCATGCGCACGGTCGAAGTCCATCGCGCCAATCTCTTCGAGAAGATGGGCGTGCGTACCGCCGTCGAGCTATCGCAGCTGATGAGCGGGCAAGCGCATTCATAGGCACAGGGCGCACCGCCATGGACGATCGTACCCTTCCCGCGGCTGATACTCACCTCGATCGTCCGCTGATCGACGCGATGCTGCGGGCCGATACGGGCTTGCTGATCATGTCGATCGATGCAAGCTACGTGATCCGTCACTGCAATGCGCTTGCCGAAGCGCTTCTGTCACCGCATGTGGGCGCCATCCTCGGTCGCTCGGTCCTTGATATCCACGACCAGCTGGGTGTGGATAACCGCCGCTTCCTTGCCGGACTTGAGCGGGCCCGCAACGAGGGCGAGTTCCGCTTCGCACAGCGTCTGCAGAGTGCCGGCGGTACTCATCACCTGGAATCGCGCGTACTGCCGATGCGGGCCGACGGCGAGCCGGCGGGATATCTCTTCGTATCGATCGACCGGACCGCGCTGGATGCCGCCGAAGCGATGCGCGACATGCTGCAGACAGCGGCTGATCAGAGCCCGGTCGCCATCGTCATCAGCAACCCGGAGGGCCGCGTCGAGTACGTCAATGCGCGTTTCACGCAGAACACGGGCTATGCGGCGGAGGAAATACTCGGCAAGCGCGCCGGCATCCAGCGCTCGGGACAGACGGAAAGCGAAACCTATTCGGCACTCTGGCAAACGCTGCGTTCCGGCCGCGACTGGCGCGGCGAATTGCTTAACCGGCGCAAGAACGGAGATCTTTACTGGGATTCGGTGCACATCGTTCCACTTTTCGATGCCGCCGGAAAGATTGCACACTTTCTCAGCGTTCAGGAAGACATCAGCGAACGCAAGCGCAGCGAGGAAACAATCCGCCTGTGGGCGACCGTGTTCGAGAACAGTGGCGAAGCGGTGATGATCACCGGCCCGGACAATCGCATCGTATCGGTCAATCAGGCATTCACCGATATTACCGGCTACGCTCCCGGGGAAGTCATCGGCCAGGATCCTGTCATTCTCGGCTCCGGCCGCCACGACCATGAGTTCTTTGCCGAGCTGTGGCGCCGCCTCGATGCCTGCGGCCACTGGCAGGGTGAAATCTGGGATCGACGCAAGAGCGGCGATATCTACCCGAAGTGGCTGGGCATCTCGGCGGTGCGTGACAACACCGGCAAGCTGACGCACTACGTCGCAATTTTTTCCGATATCAGCGAACGCAAGGCAGCCCAGCAACGGATCGAGTATCTGGCGAACCATGATGCGCTGACCGGCTTGCCCAACCGCACCCTGCTCACTGACCGCGTCGAACAGGCGCTCGCCAGCGCCGACCGTCACCAGCGGCGCATCGCCCTGCTCTTTCTCGATCTCGACCGATTCAAGACGATCAACGACTCCCTCGGGCACCCCGCCGGCGATGCGCTTCTGCGCGAGATCACGCGGCGACTTCTGGCGTCGGTCCGCGAAACCGACACGGTCAGCCGCCTCGGCGGGGATGAGTTCGTCGTGCTCGTCACCGATCTCAGCGACGACGAAACGGTGGCCATGATTGCGCAGAAGATTCTTGAGGTGGCGCAGCAACCGTTCCGCACCGAAGGGCACACGCTCGCCGTATCGGTGTCGATCGGCATCGCACTGTCGCCAACCGATGGGGCTGATTTCGACACCTTGCTGAAACGGGCCGATACGGCGATGTACCACGCCAAGGACGCCGGGCGAAACACCTATCGTTTCTTTACCGAGCAGATGAATGCGAGCGTCATCGAGCGTCTGTTCATGCAGAACCGCCTGCAGCACGCACTGGAGCGCGGCGAGTTCCGGCTGCACTACCAGCCGCAAGTTTCGCTGGGCAGTGGTCGCATCGTTGGTGTCGAGGCGCTGCTGCGCTGGCAGAACCCCGAACTTGGATTGATCACCCCGGATCGCTTCATCCCCCTCGCCGAGGAAAACGGCGCCATCGTTGCCATCGGCGACTGGGTCCTGCGCAAAGCATGCCAACAGGGCCGCATGTGGACAGATGCGGGGATCGGCCCGTTACCGATCGCCGTCAACATTTCGACACTGCAGCTGCAGCAAAGCGATTTCGCCGAGCGCGTCCTGCGCATCCTCGATGAAACAGGCCACGATCCGCGGCTGCTCGAACTGGAGTTCACCGAATCGATCCTGATCCAGGACGTCGAGCGCGTCCTGCGCCAGATCAGCACGATCAAGGCCGCCGGCGTCACCATTGCCATCGACGACTTCGGCACTGGTTATTCCAGCCTCTCCTACCTGAAGCGGCTGGATGTGGACCGCCTCAAGATCGATCGCTCGTTCATCCGCGATATCAGCAGCGATCCGGACGATGCGGCGATCACGCGGGCGATCACGCAGATGGCGCGCAGTCTGCGGCTACGCATTCTGGCCGAAGGGGCGGAGACGACGGAGCAAACCCGCTTCCTGCTCGCCGAGGGCTGCGAGGAAGTGCAGGGCTACCTCTATTCGCGGCCATTGAGCGCCGACCGCTTCGAGCGCCTGTTCCGCGATTGCGGTGGATTTCTCAGCCAGCCGGCGCGCAGTCCGGAACTTCCCAGCTAAGCGTCCAGCCCGGCACGCCTGACGTTGCGAGCAGGTCGCCATCGGTCGCATAGCCGATTTCCGGCGCCCACAACAGTTGACCGTCGCCCCACAACAGGGGCATGCGCTCGCGTTGCCAGAGCGGCACGCGCCCCTCCGCCAGCCACTTCTTCAGCAAACGACGCGGGCGGCGCGCATCCGGACGCAGCAGTTCTCCACCACGACGGGGTCGCAGTTCGATAGCGGAGAACCGTTGCAGCGCAGCTTCCGAGAGGCCCTCACCGACACTGCGGCAGAACCGGACGCATCCGTCGCCCCAATCGAGCCGGGATTCGCCACGCCAGGGCAGCGCAGCGGGCGGCAGTTCGGCATGGCCCGGGCGTAATCCGAGGCATGCGCCGCTCACCTGCAACTCACGGCCATCGACACGGAAGCGCGGTGCGGCATCGTGCGCCGCCCCTTCGAGCTGGCGCAACATTTCCTGCAACTGGCGGCCATCCGGCGCGCGCAAGCCAAGATGGCGCAGGAAGTGGCGCAGCAGGTTCGCCCGTCGCACCGGCGACAGCGTCTTGCAAGCGGCGAGCGACAGGGTGTCGCCGCGCATTGCGACGCGCGCATCGGTAGCCGCGATTTCATCGGCCAGTGCCGAGCTTTCGGCAAGTCGGGCGGCGGCGCGCGCCAAGGCACCCGCAGGATCGGGAAAGCTTTCGCCAAGCACCGGCAGCACGCGCCGGCGCAGGAAGTTGCGGCGCAGGGCGGTATTGGCGTTGCTGTCGTCCTCCACCCAGGCGATATCGCGCTGCCGGAGCCAGTCGAGGATCTCGGCCCGCGGCATTGCGAGGAAAGGGCGCAGCAGGCGCACACCACCCGCCAGACGGCGTTCGTCCGGCATCGCCGCCAGCCCGCGCACGCCGGCACCGCGCAGCAGATTGAGCAGCAGGGTCTCGGCCTGATCGTCGCGATGGTGCGCCAGCAACAGCCAGTCGGCGGCACAGCCGGCGAAGGCTGCATAGCGGGCCTGTCGCGCGGCGGCTTCGAGTCCGCGCGGATCGCCGCGATCGACGCTGACGCGTTCGCAGTGGAATCGCACGCCGACGGCTGCACAAGCCGCGGCACAGAACTCGGACCAGCCGTCTGCGTGTGCCGAAAGACCGTGGTGCACATGGAGTGCGCTGAGTTGCAGATCGGGGAAGGTGTTGCCGCGCACTTCGACGAGCGCGTGCAGCAGAGCCATCGAATCGGCGCCGCCGGAGAGGGCGACGCAGGCGCGCCGCCCTTCGGCGAGACGGTGCGCCAGACAGCCGGCGACCGCTGCAGAAAGATCAGCTGAGTGGCTGTTCCTTGAAGCGGCCATAGGCCATCAAACGCTCGAAGCGGGCCTCGAGCAGCTCATCGACGGAAAGACTGGAGAGTTGCTTGAGGGCTTCCTGCAAGGATTTGCGGAGGCTCTGGGCCATCGCCACATGATCGCGGTGAGCACCGCCACAGGGCTCGCTCACGACCTTGTCGATCATGCCCAGGGTTTTCAGGCGTTGTGCGGTAATGCCCATGGTTTCGGCCGCATCGGCAGCCCGCTCGGCACTCTTCCACAGAATGGACGCGCAGCCTTCCGGCGAAATGACCGAGTAGGTCGAATACTGCAGCATCTGCACGAGATCGCCGACCGCGATGGCGAGTGCCCCCCCCGAACCACCCTCACCGATGATGGTAACGATCACCGGCACCTTCAGCTCGGCCATTTCATAAAGGTTGCGGCCGATCGCCTCCGACTGGCCGCGTTCCTCGGCGTCGATGCCGGGATAGGCACCCGGCGTGTCGACGAAGGTCAGTACCGGGATACCGAATTTCTCGGCCAGCTTCATCAGGCGCAGCGCCTTGCGATAGCCCTCGGGGCGCGGCATGCCGAAGTTGCGATAGATCTTTTCCTTGGTGTCGCGCCCCTTCTGGTGCCCGATGACCATCACCGGCTGGCCGTTGAAGCGCGCCAGACCGCCGACGATGGCGTGGTCGTCGGCAAAGGCGCGGTCGCCATGCAGTTCCTCGAAGTCGGTGAAGATGTGGCTGACGTAATCAAGCGTGTACGGCCGCTGCGGATGGCGCGCAACCTGTGCGACCTGCCACGGCGAGAGCTTGGCGTAGATATCCTTGGTCAGCTGCGCGCTCTTCTTGGAGAGACGGCCGATTTCTTCCGAGATATCGACGGCGGAATCGTCCTGCACGAAGCGGAGCTCTTCGATCTTGGCTTCAAGATCTGCAATCGGCTGCTCGAAATCGAGAAAACTGGTTTTCATTGAGCGGGAGTCTGATTTGGTCGGCGCGTATTCTACCGTCGGAGTCGCCATGGTGTCTTAAACGATCGTATGAGCGGCATTTCCCGCATCGCGAAAATGCCGCCGGGTCACGGCGATCAGCGATCGGCCACCAGCCGCCATCAGTACTCGACCGGCACCGGGTCAAGACTGCGCCAGAGATACCAGGTCGCGACCGAACGCCAGGGGCGCCAGCGTTCGCCGATCTCGGCGAGCGCCCGCCGCGACTGCTTTTCGCCAGCAAAATAGTGCAGGAATACGGCTTTCTGCAGACCGAGATCGTCCAGCGGAAAGACATCCGGCCGCATCAGATAGAAAATCAGAAACATTTCAGCCGTCCACCGGCCAATCCCGCGCACATCGATCAATTCACCGATAACATCCTCATCGCCCATGCCCTGCCAGCGCGAGGGATCGATGCGGCCACTGGCGAAGTGTTCGGCAAGATCGATCAGGTATTCGGTCTTGCGCACCGACAGCCCGCAGCCTTCCAGACCGGCAATGCCGAAATGCGCCAACCGAGCCGGCGTCACCTGCCCGACACGTTCCGAAAAGCGGGACCAGACAGCGTCAGCCGCCTTGACCGAGATCTGCTGGCCGACGATGGACCTCGCCAGCGTGCCGAAGGCATCGCCGCGCGACACCAGCGACATGCCGCGATAGCGCCGCACCAGCGTGCCCATCACGCGATCGCCGCGCGCCAGCGCGCGGGAAGCTTCCCGCCAGTAATCGGGGGCCGCGCGCGGCGTATCGGTCGTAGTCATGGCAGTCTGGTTGCGTGCGTTCCCGGAGATCGTGGCGGGCGGTTGGAGGCGGTTGGAGACGTTAGAATTAGCGCATGAACGAGAGAATAACAGGCGTCGTGCTCGCCGGCGGTCTTGGCCGCCGCATGGGCAATGCAGACAAGGGCCTGCAATCCATGCAGGGGCGGCCGCTGGCCGCCTGGGTCGCCGAGCGGCTGGCCCCGCAGGTCGACGAGTTGCTGATCAACGCCAACCGCAACGAAGCCGAATACGCGAAGCTGGGCTATCCGGTCATTCACGACGAGCTTCCGGGCTTTGCCGGTCCGCTGGCAGGCCTGCACACCGCGCTTGCGCACGCAAGCAGCGCGCTGGTGGCGACGGTCCCCTGCGATTCACCATTCCTGCCCGCCGATCTGGTGGCGCGGCTTGCTGTGGCGCTGAAGAAAACCGGCGCAACGATCGCCATCGCCCGTGCCGGCGGACGCACGCATCCGGTATTCTGCCTCTGCCAGAAAATCGCCCTGCCGGCACTCGAGCAGGCCATCCTGCGTGAGGAACTGCGCTTCGAACGCTGGGTGCGCGCACAGCACTACGTCGAGGTCGATTTCGACGACGTGGCCGACGCATTCGCCAACATCAACACGCGCGAGGATCTTGCGCGCCTCACACCCGCCGGTCAGAGCCGCCCTTCGGTCTCGTAGAGCGGTTCACGCAGCAACCACACCGAAAATTCGGCACCCGCACCGAGGACACTGTCGACGGTGATGTTGCCGCCGTAGCGCTTGATCAGGGAATGGCTGATCGACAAGCCGAGTCCGGTGCCCTCGGTCTTCTTCGTCGTGAAGAAGGGATCGAAGATGCGCGTGATGTCCTCCGGCGAAATACCACCGCCGGTATCCCGCACGGAAATCCGTACCCCCTTGATCTCGCCGTCGACCACCCAGTCGGCTGTTGTCAGTGTCAGCGTGCCGCCGTCCGGCATGGCCTGCACGGCATTGACGATCAGGTTGATCAGCACCTGCTGCAGTTCATGGCGGTTGATGCCAACCCACTCGCTGGCCGAGTAAGCGCGCATGACGGCGATGTTGCGTTTGGCAAGATGGTGCTGCGAAAGGACGAGACAATCGGAGAGGACGGCGCCGACATCAAGTGCCTCGACGTAGCCGGCGAACTCGCCCGGCCGGGCGAATTGCAGGAGTTTGGTGACGATGACGCGGATGCGATGCACCTGTTCGTCGATCAGGCGAATTTCCTGGGAAACAGGTTCGGCGGCGTCGCCCAGAACATCGCGCAGCACATCGAGATTGCCCTGGATGACGGCAATCGGATTGTTGATCTCGTGCGCCACGCCGGCGGTCAGCTCGCCGATGGCCGCGAGCTTTTCGCTGGTGACCAGCTGCCGCTGTGCCTGGCGCAACTCCTCGTTTGCCGTCGCCAGCGCCTGCGTGCGCTCGGTGACCTTGATGTCGAGTTCGTTGGCCCAGCGCTGCAGTTCATCGCGTTTCTGCGCCAGCACATCGAGCAGGTTGTCGAACTCGATGGCCAGGCGACCCAGTTCATCGCGGCTGCCGGTTTCGCCAACACGCGCATCGCTGTCGCCATGATCGACGCGCGTGATGGTCGCGCTCATCTGGGAGATCGGTTGCATGATCTGGCGCGCCCATTTCATCGACCAGGCACTACCTAGCAGGCTGATCAGCGCAAAGACAAAGACGATCAGGATCAGCGTGTTTTCCTTGGCCTGCTTGAAGGGGGCTTCGAGAAAGCCGACATAGAGCATGCCGACGCGCTGGCCGAAACTGTCGATCACCGGTTCGTAGCCGGAAACATAGAATTCGTTCACGACAAAGGCGGTGTCGAGCCACGTAAATCCGTCGCCAAGCACATAGTCGCGCACCTGCTGCGAAACGCGCGTACCCAGCGCACGCTCATCGGCGAACAGGCGCACGTTGGTGGCGATACGCGTGTCCCCGACGAACAGGGTTGCGGTCCCCTTGCTGCCCAGCGGCAGCGAACCATCACGATAGACGATGGCGTTGATGGTATCGACGAATTCGAGGTTCCCGTTCAGCAGCATGCCACCCTCCAGAACGCCGACAATGCGGTCGTTGTCGTCGAGGATGGGCGCCGCCGCGTGAATGATCATGCCACGCGTTTCGCTGGCGCGGTCGTCCGGCGCCGCCTTCGGTGTCGGCACGATGTTGATCGCCGCCCGCTCGGCAAGCGAGGGATCGATCGCTGCCAGCTGTGCGGCGTCGTAGATATCGATCGCGCTGCCAGCCTTTCCCGCAAGCGCAGCCTGCACCACCGGCCACTGGTCATTCATGCGGCCATCGCGACTTGCGGCACTGGCATAGCGCACCCGCCCGTCAGTATCGAGCACATACATGAAATCCAGTCCGTGGCGACGGCGGGCAAGGCCGATTTCCTCGGCGACGATGCCGGGGTCGCCACGACGCAGCGCGCGGCGCAAGCGGTCGGCATCGGCAAGCGCCTCGACCTTGCTGCCGACACCGCGCACGACACGATCCATGTACTCATGCGCCGTCACCAGGTCGCTGCTGACCTTGTAGTTCAATAACTGCTGATAGCTGGTGTTGCTCCAGTACCAGACGAGGCCGGTGATGAGGGGGAAGCCCACGAACAGCGGTGCCAACACCAGAAAAAGCAGTTTGGCGCCAACCGAGGCCCGGAAATAATCGCGGATACCGTAGAACAGATTCATCGATCAGGCAGACTTCATGTGCCCGTTACCGGAGCGGACAGCGTCTCGGCAACCGCCCATTCGGCGCATTTTCGCTCCAGCGTCTTGCGCGAGATTCCCAGGCGCCGCGCGGCTTCCGACTTGTTTCCACCCACCGAAGAGAGAATGCGCAGGATGTGGCGCTTCTCAACGGCTTCCAGCGTCACGGGCGCCTCGGCATCGGAGGCCTCAGTGGCAACGGGCGCCACAACGCCTGGCAGTCCCTGCTGCAGGAAATCGCCAAGAATCAGCGAGCGCTCGACGTAGTTGCGCAATTCGCGGACATTACCCGGCCAGTCGTACTGCTGCATGCGGGCAAGCACATCCGTAGTCAGCGGCAGCGGCTCGACGCCGAATTGCGAGGAGAACAAGTCCATGAAATGGCGCGCGAGATCACCGATGTCTTCCTTGCGTGAGCGCAGGTTGGGAATCGTTATTTCGACGACCGCGAGGCGAAAGAAGAGGTCCTGGCGGAAGCGGCCTGCTGCGACATCCGCGGCAAGATCACGATTGGTCGCTGCGACAATACGAACGTCAACCGGAACTTCGCGCTCCGAGCCGACCGGCCGGATACGCCGTTCCTCAAGCACTCGCAGCAACTTCGTCTGCATTGCAAGCGGCAGTTCACCAATTTCGTCGAGAAACAGCGTACCCCCGTGCGCATAGTAGAAAAGCCCGTTGCGCGCTTCTCCCGCCCCCGTATAGGCGCCCTTCACGTGGCCGAACAGTTCGCTTTCTATCAATTCGGCCGAAATAGCTGCACAGTTGACTGGAACAAAGGGGCGCTGTGCCCGGTTGCTCATCTGGTGCAGCGCACGCGCGGTCACCTCCTTGCCGGTCCCCGATTCACCCTGCAGCAGCACTGTAGAGGGCATCGGTGCAATCCGCTTGATCAGTGAGCGCAGGGTTTGCAGTAACGACGAGTGGCCGACGAGTCCATCGACTTCTGCACCAAGCTCGGCCAGTTCGCGACGCAGCACGAAGTTTTCCCTGGCCAGACGGGCACGCTCGAAGCAGCGCTTGATCGAGTTGAGAATCTGGTCAACGCGAAACGGCTTGAGAATGAAATCGGAGGCGCCGCCGCGCAAGGCGTCGATGGCGGTTTCGATATCAGCAAAGGCAGTGATCAGAACGACATCGCCGCTGTAGCCGCCGCTGCGCAGCTCAGGCAACCACTCGATGCCGGTCTTGCCGGGAAGGGATATGTCGAGAACGATCAGATCGAAATGCAGACGCGCCATGCGCTCGGTTGCCTGCTCCACGCTTCCGGCGGTATCCACGCGCGCGCAGCGCGGCTTGAGCGCGCGCTCCAGAAAGCTGCGCATGCCGGCCTCGTCATCGACGATGAGGATCGAAAAGGCCTGCCAGTTACCGAAGTCGTCGGCCGTTTTGGTCTCGCTCCGCGTCATTGGCAACTCCATGTCATGCGTGCGCGCCAGTCATCTGTGAGGCTGATCAACAACACGTCCTCACTCTTAAGAAATTCGTTGAATTTACCGTCATAACCCATTTGAGTTTCAACAAACCTGCGCTAACATCCTACAAAAATCTGCGCCATTTGGCGGGTTTGCCTGAGAAACCAGACACCCTCCTACCGTGCAACACAACTGATCTGAGGAAACCGCCATGCAGGCGTATCACTTCATCAGCCCGCTGCTCGCGCCGAACCAGGCCTGGGCGGCTTTTGACTGGCAGACTTTTCCTGCCACCACGGTCGATCTGGCCACCCTTGCGAGTGCTGCCGACCTGTGCCCCCCGTTGGCGAAACAGCTCCCTCTGTGGGTATCCTGCCGCAGCGAATGGCTCATCAGGCCGGAATTCAGGGAGTTTATTAAGAAACTCGGCCGTGACCAAGTCATTCTCGCGTTTCCCGCCGGCACCTCGGAAATCAAGGCGCAGGATTCTGCCTGCCAGCAGTTGCGCAAGGACGGCATTCACGTCGCGCTTGCGATAGAGGACAGTTCGGTACTCAAGCACCTCACGGTCACCAGTTTCGACCATCTTCTCTTCAACGTCGATCATGCCCGCAACGCGGTGCCGCTGATCGATTTGATCAACGCACATCAGTATGGCTACCAGCTTGTCGCCAGCGGCGTTGCAACGCATGAGCAGTTCGATTGGGCCGTCGCCAAGCGCTTCTCGCTGCTCTCCAGCGAGTTCATCGCGACGGTCGATGCGCGCGCACCGATCGATGCCGACACCACCAGACTCAAGCTGCTGAAGCTCCTCAGCCTCGTCGTACAGGATGCCGACACACGGGAGATCGAGGAGATCTTCCGCCAGGAACCGAAGCTCTCATACAACCTGCTGCGACTGGTCAACTCCGTCGCGGTCGGGCCGAAGACACCGATCACCGGCTTCAATCAGGCAATCACGGTACTGGGGCGCCGCCAATTGCAACGCTGGCTGCAACTTCTGATTTACGCCAACCAATTCGGCCAGGCCGGGCAGCCGAATCCGCTGCTGCAGCTCGCCGCGGCGCGAGGAAAGATGATGGAGACCCTTGCGTCCGACCTGGGCCCGATTCCCGGGATTGACGATATCGGGGAGGCCGCCTTCATGACCGGCATATTCTCCCTGCTCGACACGCTGTTGCACCTGCCAATGTCCGACGTGCTCGCAGCATTGCCACTCGCGGCGCCAATTGCAGAAGCGCTCGGCAAGCACACCGGGCAGCTCGGCACGTTGCTTGGTGCGATTACGGACAAGGGAAGCGATACGCGCGAGCAGGCAACGGATGCGCTCGCCAGATTGAACATCGACCCGGCACTGCATCTGACGGCTCAGATCAGCGCCTACACCTGGGCCAGCCGAATTACGCTCGAATGAGTCGCATGGGACCGGATCAGGGCCAGAAGCTATACCCCCGCTTCGACGCGGGCACTACCGATTTCGAGTTGGCCGCCCAACTCTATCACGCGATTTTTTTCCACGATGGGCCGATACCGGTCGATGTCGTCCGCGGTCTTTGCTGCAATGCGTTGCAAAGCCCTGCCGGCTGCTTCGTCCTCGGCGAAGCGCTACTGGGAAATGCCGCCTGGTCGGATCTCTACGTCGAGGTACAAGCAAAGCGGACGCTGGTTGCAGCAACGCCGGCACCTGAGGAGCGCCTCCCTGATCGGCTGGCCTTCCCGCTACTGTTCCGCGACCGCATGCTCGGCTTCGTCGGCGTCGGCGGGCACCCCGGCGGCTACGATGGCGATGCCATCCGTCGCTTCGCCGACCTCGGCGCCCTGCTGGCCGCAATGTTGCAGGCGAGGACCAGCCACGACCAGCGGCGTGAGGAACTCGCCATCAGCGAACGGGAGATCCGCCGCCAGTCGCAGATCCTCGACCAGATACACGACTCCGTCATCACGATGGATCTGCAAGGCTACATCACCGGCTGGAACGCCGGCGCAGAGCATCTGTTCGGTTACAACGCCGACGAAATCATCGGCCGCAACATCCTGCTCCTCTATGCAGACGAGGACGCCTCGGCTGACGGTTTTTTCAACGCCTTCATGGAGAACGGTAGCCGCGAGATGAAAGTTCGTCGACGGAAGAAGTCGGGGGACATTTTCTGGGCAAGCGTGTCGCTCTCGGTCTCGCATGACGATTCCGGGGTGCCCAACGGGCTGATCGGCTACATCGTCGACATCAGCGGGGAACAGGAAGCCGAGGAGAAGCTGCGCCTTCATTCGCGAATTTTCGATTGTGCAGGCGAAGCAATCCTGGTGACCGATGCCACGGAACGGATTGTTTCGGTGAACTCGGCGTTCTGCGCGATTACCGGATTCAGTGCGTCGGAGGTTATCGGCATAACGCCTTCGACAATCCGCCTCGGCACGGAAAATGGCCGCTGGCAGGAAATTCAGGAAGTCATCGCGCGTGAAGGCAAGTGGTGCGGCGAGCTTTCACCGATGCGCAAGGACGGAAACACCTACCCCGCCTGGGCTTCGATCAGTTCCGTGCAGACCGCGAATGGCGACGTCACCCACTACTGCTTTGTCTTTGCAGATATCACGGAACGCAAGGAGGCAGAAGCGCAGATCTACCGCCTCGCGTATTACGACACACTGACGAACCTGCCTAACCGCGCCCTGCTCTATTCGCTGCTGGAACAGGCGCTCATCGAAGCGCACCGGCGCCATAGCCACGGCGCGATTCTCTTTATCGATCTGAATCGCTTCAAGCATATCAACGACTCTTTCGGTCATGCACCGGCCGACTCGCTGCTGGCCGAGGTGGGTCGCCGACTGGCGCAAACACTGCGCAAGGAAGATGTCGTTTCGCGCCTAGGTGGCGACGAGTTCGTGATCGCGCTGTTCGACATCAATCGCCGCGATGATGCGGCAGTCGTTACACGCAAGATCCTCTCCTCGCTTGCGGAGCCGTTCTTCATCGAGGGACATGAAATCCTCCTCTCGGCGAGCATCGGCATCAGCGTCTTTCCCGACGACGGACGTGACGCCGAAACACTCATTCGCAATGCCGACGTCGCCATGTATCGTGCGAAGCAGCTTGGGACCGGCAGCTTCCTCTACTATTCGCGCGAGATGAATCTGCGCTCGCTCGAGCGCCTGAAGACCGAGGGAGGATTGCGTCATGCGCTGGAGCGCAACGAATTCCTGCTCCATTTCCAGCCGCAGCTTGAGCTGAACAGTGGCCATATCATCGGCGTCGAAGCGCTTCTGCGCTGGGAGCAACCGGGCCACGGACTGATCTCGCCGGCGCAGTTCATTCCGGTCGCCGAGGAAACCGGGTTGATCGTACCGATCGGCGAGTGGGTCATCGAGGCAACGTGTCGGCAGTTGCGTGAATGGCTGGATGCCGGCCTGCACCCGGTCAAGGTCGCGGTCAACCTGTCGCCGCGCCAATTCAGCCACAACCTGCCGCGCGTCGTCATGAGTTACCTGCGGCAGTACGACATTCCGCCGGATCTGCTCGAACTCGAGATCACCGAGAGCATGCTCATGCACAGCGCGGACTCGGTCGTTGCGATGATGCAGGAATTTGCCGACGCCGGTATCGTGATGTCGCTCGACGATTTCGGAACCGGATACTCCAGCCTTTCGTATCTCAAGCGTTTCCCGATCGATACACTCAAGATCGACCAGTCGTTCGTGCGCGGCATCCCGCACGATGCGGACGACAGCGCAATCGCCACCGCGATCATCGGCATGGCAAAGGCGCTGCGCTTGCGCGTGATCGCCGAAGGCGTCGAAAACGAATCGCAGCTCGATTTCCTGAAGACCGCTGGCTGCGACGAAATTCAGGGCTACTGGTTCAGCAAGCCGGTTGGCGCCACCGAGTACGCCGCCTTGCTGAGCGCTACCAACCTCAGGTAGTCAGCTGTTGATGTACGGATTGAAACGGCGCTCTTCTCCGAAGGTGGACGTCGGCCCGTGTCCCGGAATGAATTCAACATCGTCGCCGAGCGGCAGCAAGCGCTCGCGAATGGATGCGATCAGGGTCTGATAGTCGCCTTTGGGGAAATCGGCGCGACCGACCGACCCCTGAAACAGTACGTCACCAACAATCGCCAAGCGACTCGGTGCATGGAAAAAACACACATGTCCCGGGGTATGGCCGGGACAGTGGATCACGTCGAGGCGCTGGTTTCCGACCAGAACCTGATCTCCCGCCTGCAGCCAGCGATCCGGCGTGAAGGCGCGCACCGGCGGGAATCCGAACATCTTGCACTGCTGCGGCATCCCGTCGATCCAGAACTGATCGTCTCGATGCGGCCCTTCGATCGGCAGGCCAAGACGTTCCGCCAAGTCGGCAACACCCCCTACGTGATCGATGTGGCCATGCGTGACCAGAATCCTTTCAGGCACCAACCGCTCACGCTCCACCACCTGAACAATGCGATCGATATCGCCCCCCGGATCGCAGACAGCCGCCCGGCCGGTTTCCGGACACCACAATACCGTTGAGTTCTGCTGAAAAGGCGTGACCGGAACGATTGCGTACTTCATGGCACCCGGGATGCGAACGAAAGGCGCGATCATAGCACCGCCCGGCAAGAGGCAAGTTCAGTCCTCCGCGGCATCCTCGTTGAGGTGATCGGCTGGCACGAAATGTCCGCAGTCGGGAACCCGGTCGGCGCAGTGATATTCAAGCCGCGCGACGCAGGCGATGATGCTTCCATCGAGCGTGGCGGTGTGCACGGCGTGGTGGCAGTTTCCGCAGCGTCGGGGCAGTCGGGACTCCGGTACATCCTGATTCATGGCTTGAAGGTAGTGGCGTTCGCCTGTCGGGAAACTGACGGAAAAATATACGGCATTGCTGCCGCGACCTATGATTTAAGTCATAGATTACACAATTCCGGCACAATTGCGTCGCCAATGTATCGAAAATAAAACAGGGACACCGAAGTGTCCCTGTCCTTGCAGCCCCATGCTTCCCCGTCTCTGTCACCAGAGGTGGGGGCGCAAGCGGATCACCGATCGAGCAGCGTAGCGCTCAGAAGTGCAGTGGCCGCTTGTCGCAGGCCAATGCCGCCTCATGCACGACTTCCGACAAGGTCGGGTGGGCGTGGCAGATACGGGCGAGATCTTCCGACGCGGCGCCAAATTCCATGGCAACGACGGCTTCCGAAACCAGTTCGGACGCGTTGGCGCCAATGATATGTACACCCAGGATGCGGTCCGTCTGCGCGCAGGCCAGCATCTTCACGAAGCCGGCGGGCGCGCCCATGCCAAGCGCGCGACCGTTGGCGAGGAACGGAATCTTGCCGGCCTTGTAGGCGATACCGTCGGCCTTCAACTGCTGCTCGGTCTTGCCGACCCAGGCGATCTCCGGGCTGGTGTAGATGACCCACGGAATCGTGTCGAAGTTGCAGTGACCGGCCTGGCCGGCCATCAGCTCGGCAACCATGACACCTTCTTCCATCGCCTTGTGTGCCAGCATCGGGCCGGAAACGACGTCGCCAATCGCCCACACGCCGGGCAGGTTGGTGCGGCAGTGGCCGTCGACGTTGATCTGACCGCGCTCCGTGAGCTGCAGGCCAACCGCTTCTGCGTTAAGGCCATCGGTGTTCGGGATGCGACCGACGGAGACGATCAGGCGATCGGCTTCCAGCTTCTGTGCCTTGCCATCCTTGTCAGCGTAATCGATGGCGACGCCCTTCTTCGAGGTCTTGACCTCGCCGATCTTGACGCCGGTGAGGATGTTCAGGCCCTGCTTGGCGAAGATCTTGGCGGCTTCCTTGGCGACGTCGACATCGGCCACCGAGAGGAAGTCGGGCATCGCTTCCAGGATGGTCACTTCGGCGCCGAGGCGACGCCACACCGAGCCCATTTCGAGGCCGATGACGCCGGCACCGATGATGGCAAGCTTCTTCGGCACGGCATCGATATCGAGCGCACCCACGTTGTCGCAGACAACCTTGTTGTCAACCGGGATACCCGGCAAATGACGGGCTTTCGAGCCGGTGGCAACGATGACCTGCCTGGCCTCAACCACATCGTCGCCCACCTTCACCTGCCAGCCGCCGTCCTTGCCCGCGCCAACGAAGGCGCCATGGCCATTCAGCATGGTGACTTTGTTCTTCTTGAACAGGCCCTTGATGCCGCCAGTCAGCTGGCCGACGATGGTGTTCTTGCGGCCGATCATCTTGGCGACATCGATCTTCGGCGTGCCGACGCTGATGCCCTGGGCTTCGAATTCATGGCCGGCTTCCTCGAACATGTGCGAGGTGTGCAGCAGTGCCTTCGACGGGATGCAGCCAACGTTCAGGCAGGTACCGCCAAGACGCGGCTCGCCCTTCGGGTCGGCGTAGGGATTGGATTCGCAGCAGGCGACATTGAAGCCGAGCTGCGCGGCACGGATCGCGGCGACGTAGCCACCGGGGCCGCCGCCAATGACGAGAACATCAAATTGCTTGGACATTTTGAAATCCTTTTATTAACCACAGAGACACAGAGGCACAGAGATTACAGAGTTTCCCCTCTGTGTCTCTGTGCCTCTGTGGTGAAGGGTTTTAGACGCCGAGAAGGAGTCGTGCCGGATCTTCCAGCGCTTCCTTCATCGTCACCAGACCGAGGACGGCTTCGCGGCCGTCGATGATGCGGTGGTCGTAGGACATCGCCAGGTAGTTGATCGGGCGCACGACAACCTGACCGTTCTCGACGACGGCACGATCCTTGGTGGCATGGATACCGAGGATCGCCGACTGCGGCGGGTTGATGATCGGGGTCGACAGCATCGAACCGAAGATGCCGCCGTTCGAGATCGAGAAAGTGCCACCGGTCAGGTCTTCGATCGACAGCTTGCCGTCCTTGGCTTTCTGGCCGAATTCGCCGATCTTTTTCTCGATATCGGCAATGCTCATCTGATCCGCATTGCGCAGGATCGGCACGACCAGGCCGCGCGGCGAACCGACGGCGATGCCAACGTCGATGTAGCCGTGGTAGACGATGTCGTTACCATCGACCGAGGCGTTGAGGATCGGGAACTTCTGCAGCGCGGCGACCGCCGCCTTGACGAAGAAGCCCATGAAACCGAGGCGAACGCCGTGGGTCTTCTCGAACTTTTCGCCATACTGCTTGCGCAGCGCCATGACCGGACCCATATTCACTTCGTTGAAGGTGGTCAGGATGGCGTTGGTCGATTGCGATTCAACCAGACGCTCGGCGATGCGTGCGCGCAGACGCGACATCGGCACGCGCTGCTCCGGACGGTCACCCAGCGGCACAGCCACTGGCGGGGTCGGCAACGCGGTCTTGACGGCGGCAGGTGCAGCGACCGGACCTGCCTTCGGCGCGGCTGCCAGTGCATCGGCCTTGGTGACACGACCGCCGCGACCGGAGCCGGCGACGTCGGCAGCCGACATTCCCTTCTCGTCGAGAATCTTGCGCGCCGCCGGCATGGCAACGCCAGCAGCCGAAGGGGCTGCTGCTGCAGGAGCAGCAGCAGGTGCCGGTGCGGCTGCCTTGGGCGCCTCGGCCTTCGGCGCGACGGCGCCGGCCTTGGCAGCAGTATCGATCTTGGCGATGACTTCACCCGAGACGACGGTGTCGCCGTCGCCCTTGATGATTTCCACCAGCACACCGCCATCCGGCGCCGGCAGTTCGAGCACGACCTTGTCGGTCTCGATGTCGATCAGGTTTTCGTCGCGCGACACGGCCTCGCCGGCCTTCTTGTGCCACGAGACCAGCGTGGCCTCGGCGACGGATTCGGACAGTTGCGGAACTTTGACGTCGATGATCATGTTATCTCCGTGCTTCGTGCTGGGTTAGTACTCGATCTTGCCCAAGGCGGACTCGATGAGGGTCTTTTGTTGGAGTGCGTGCTTGGCGGCGTAACCGACGGCCGGCGAGGCCGAGGCGGGGCGCGACACGAGCAGCAGGTGGTGCTTCTCGCTGAGCGAGCGGACAAGATGCGCGCGCGAAGCCAGCCAGTACCAGGCACCCTGGTTGCGCGGCTCGTCCTGAACCCAGACCACCTCGGTGGCCTTCGGATACTTGGCGAGTTCGGCTTTCAGGGCCTCGTCCGGGAACGGGTAGAGCTGTTCGAGACGCGCAATGGCGATGTGATTGGCTTTCTGTTCGCGGCGTGCGGCGACGAGGTCGTAATAGACCTTGCCCGAGCAGAGGATGAGGCGGGTCACCTTCTTGGCATCGAGCTTGTCGACTTCGCCGATCACTTCCTGGAAGCCGCCCTTGGAAAGATCGTCGAGCGAAGCGATGGCGTCCTTGTGGCGCAGCAGCGACTTCGGCGAGAAGACGATCAGCGGCTTGCGCTGCGGGCGCACGGCCTGGCGGCGCAGCAGATGGAAGATCTGCGACGGCGTGGTCGGCTGGCAAACTTCCATGTTCATCTCGGCACAAAGCTGCATGTAGCGCTCGATGCGGGCGGAAGAGTGCTCCGGGCCCTGGCCTTCGTAGCCGTGCGGCAGCAGCATCGTGAGACCGCAGGCGCGCCCCCACTTGGCTTCGCCGGAAGCGATGAACTGGTCGATGACGACCTGCGCACCGTTGGCGAAGTCGCCGAACTGGCCTTCCCAGACCACCAGCTCGTGCGGATTGGCCGAGGCGTAGCCGTAATCGAAGGCGAGTACCGCCTCTTCCGAAAGCACTGAATCCCAGCACTGGAAGCCGGCCTGCTTTTCCTGCAGGTTGGCCAGCGGGTGATAGGTACCGTGCGCCCAGTTCTCACGGTTCTGGTCGTGCAGCGCGGCGTGACGGTGGAAGAAGGTGCTACGGCCAACGTCCTCACCGGAGATGCGGACACCGTAGCCCGAGACCAGCAGCGAGGCGTAGGCGAGGTTCTCGGCCATGCCCCAGTCGATCGGCAGCTTGCCCTCGCCCATGGCGCGGCGATCTTCGATGATCTTCTTTACGCGGTTGTGCAGCGTGAAACCTTCCGGAATCGTCGTCAGTCGCTCGGCGAGGCGCTTCAGTTCCTTGACTGGGACGGTGGTATCGCAGTTCGGGATGTACTTCTTGGTCAGGAACGGCGACCAGTCGATGGTCATCGGATGCTTGTAGCCGGCAAGTACCGGGTTGTAGAGCAACTGGCCCTTGTCGAGATGCTCGCGATACTCCTTGATCATCGCATCCGGACCTTCGGCCGGCAGCACGCCTTCGGCGACCAGCTTGTCGGCGTACAGCTTGCGCGTGCCCGGGTGCTGCGCGATCTTCTTGTACATCAGCGGCTGCGTCACCATCGGCTCGTCCTGCTCGTTGTGGCCGAGCTTGCGGAAGCAGATGATGTCGATGACGACGTCTTTCTTGAACTGCTGACGGAACTCCATTGCGACCTGCGTCGCCAGGGCCACGGCTTCCGGATCGTCGCCATTGACGTGGAAGATCGGCGCATCAGCCATCTTGAAGATGTCAGTGCAGTACAGCGAGGAACGGTAGTCGCGCGGGTCGGACGTGGTGAAGCCGATCTGGTTGTTCACGACGATGTGCACCGTGCCGCCCGTGCCGTAGCCACGGGTCTGCGCGAAGTTGATCATTTCCTGGTTGACACCCTGACCAGCCACGGCAGCATCGCCGTGGATCAGCACCGGCAGCACCTTGCCCTTGCCGCCTTCGCCACGGCGCACCTGGCGGGCATAGACCGAGCCAGTGACCACGGGATTCACGATTTCGAGGTGCGACGGGTTGAATGCGAGCGTCAGGTGACAGGCTCCTCCCGGCGTCGAAACGTCGGACGAGTAGCCCATGTGGTACTTCACGTCGCCGGCGGAAAGTTCCTGCGCTTTCTTGCCTTCGAATTCGTCGAAGAGCATCGCCGGCGCCTTGCCCAGCGTATTGACCAGCACGTTGAGACGACCACGGTGGGCCATGCCGATGACGATCTCGTCGACACCGAGGGTACCCGCGGTGCGAATCAGTTCATCCATCGACAGGATCAGCGAATCGCCGCCTTCGAGCGAGAAACGCTTCTGACCCACATAGCGGGTGTGCAGGTAACGCTCCAGCGTCTCGGCTGCCGTCAGGCGCTCGAGGAAGCGCTTCTTCTGCTCCGGCGTGTAGGTGCCACGCGAGCGGATCGGCTCAAGCCGATCCTGCAGCCAGCGCTTCTCGGCGATTTCGTTCATGTACATGTACTCGACGCCAATCGAGCCACAGTACGTTTCCTTCAGCGCTTCGAGAATCTGGCCGAACTGCGCGTGCTCCGCACAGGCCTTGAACGACCCGGCATTGAAGCTCGCATTCTTGTCGGCATCGGTGAAACCGTAGAATGCCGGATCGAGTTCCGGCAGCTCCGGACGCGGCATGCGCTTCAGCGGATCAAGATTGGCCCAGCGCGTACCCATGAAACGGTAGGCGTTGATCAGCTGCAATACGCCAACCTGTTTCTTGTCATCGACCGGGGCGCTGCTGGCAGCGGGTCGAAAGCCGCCCTGCTTCGCCTGCTCGGCGAATGCGGCGATGACCGGCGCGTGCGGCACGTCGCGTGCAACGAAGCCGGGCATCTGGGAAAGTTTGTCAAAATAGTCACGCCATTCGTCGGGGACAGAGGCGGGATTGTCGAGATAGTTCTCGTAGAGTTCCTCGACGAACGGCGCGTTGCCGCCGAAGAGGTAGGAGTTGCCGAACTGCTGCATCATCATGGCTTCACCTGTGGGTAGCGGTGGTTGATCCGGTTGGGTTGCACCGCGCCGGGATCCCCGACGCGGTGACCATGCGAAAAGGGGCGGTACATTGCCGCCCCTGATTTCTTAGCCGCGCTTGGCGAGCGGTACGACGTCGCGCTTGGCGGCGCCGATGTAGAGCTGACGCGGACGACCGATCTTGTATTCCGGATCGGTAATCATCTCTTCCCATTGCGTCATCCAGCCGACGGTACGCGCGAGCGCGAAGATGCAGGTGAACATCTCGGTCGGGATGCCGATCGCCTTCTGCACGATGCCGGAGTAGAAGTCGACGTTCGGGTAGAGCTTCTTCTCGACGAAATACGGGTCTTCGAGTGCGATCTTTTCCAGTTCCTTGGCCAGCTTGAACAGACGATCGTTTTCGAGACCGAGTTCCTTCAGAACATCGTCGCAAACCTTGCGCATCAGCTTGGCGCGCGGGTCGAAGTTCTTGTAGACGCGGTGACCGAAACCCATCAGCTTGAACGAGTCGTTCTTGTCCTTGGCGCGCTTGATGTACTCGCCGACTTTGGAAACGTCACCAATTTCTTCAAGCATCTGCAGGCAGGCCTCGTTGGCACCGCCGTGTGCCGGGCCCCACAGACAGGCGATACCGGCAGCGATGCAGGCGAACGGGTTGGCGCCCGACGAACCGGCGAGGCGGACGGTCGAGGTCGAGGCGTTCTGCTCGTGATCGGCGTGCAGCGTGAAGATGATGTCCAGCGCACGGGCCAGCACCGGGTTGGCAACGTACTTCTCGCAAGGGTTGCCGAACATCATGCGCATGAAGTTCGAGGCATAGTCCAGATCGTTGTCCGGGTACATGAACGGCGCGCCGGTCGAGTACTTGTAGGCCATGGAGACGATCGTCGGCATCTTGGCGACGAGGCGGATGAAGCTGACGTTGCGGTGCTCGGCATCCGAGAAATCCATCGCATCGTGGTAGAAGGCGGAGAGCGCGCCGACCACACCGGTCATCACGGCCATCGGGTGCGCATCGCGACGGAAACCGGAGTAGAACTTCGACAACTGCTCATGCACCATCGTGTGCTTCTTGACGGTGAGTTCGAAATTGCTTTTTTCGGCCGCATTCGGCAGTTCGCCGTTCTTCAGCAGATACGCGACTTCGAGGAAGTTGCAATTCTCGGCCAGTTGTTCGATCGGGTAGCCGCGGTAGAGCAGCTCGCCCTTGTCGCCGTCGATGAAAGTCACTTTCGATTTGCAGCTGGCGGTCGACAGGAAGCCGGAATCGTACGTAAACAGCCCGGTTTTCCCCCCCAGGGTGCGAATATCGACGCAGTCATTGCCATGCGTCGGCGACATGATCGGAAAGTCGACGGGAGCCTGTCCGTCGATGGTCAGTGTTGCCTTGCGTTCGGTCGTCATGGTTTAGCCCCTTGAACAGGTTATGTTTTTGCAACTTCCAGCAAAGCCGCCAAACTACTGCGGCCGCCTTACTTCACTCTTACGCAGCATGGCGATGATGGCCGCCTGCCGCGCATCCTTGCATACCTCCGTCCCGTTCACCATGGGCCAGAGGTCGTGATCTTCCATGTCTGCCAGCTCGGCGAAAACCTGTTTCTCGTCTTCGCTGAGTCCGGGAAATTCCTCAACGAGGAATTTCCCGAGAATCAGGTCCAGCTCCAGCAGGGCACGGCGGGTGCAGCGCCACTGCAGGCGGTTCAGTGCCTCGCGTTCCATCGTCAGATGGCGCGCCGAACCATCATCTCCTTGATCTTGCCGATCGCCTTGGTCGGGTTGAGACCCTTCGGACAGACGTCGACGCAGTTCATGATGGTGTGGCAGCGGAACAGACGGTACGGGTCTTCGAGGTTGTCGAGACGCTCGTTGGTCGCCTCGTCGCGGGTATCGGCGATGAAGCGGTAGGCGTTGAGCAGACCGGCCGGGCCGACGAACTTGTCCGGGTTCCACCAGAACGACGGGCACGAGGTCGAGCAGCAGGCACACAGGATGCACTCGTAGAGACCGTTGAGTTCCTCGCGGTCTTCCGGCGACTGCAGGCGCTCACGCTCCGGCGGCGGAGTGTTGTTGATGAGATAGGGCTTGATCGAGTGGTACTGCTTGAAGAACTGGGTCATGTCCACGATCAGGTCGCGGATGACCGGCAGACCGGGCAGCGGACGCAGGACGACCGGCTGCTTGAGATCCTTGATTTCGGTCAGGCAGGCGAGACCGTTCTTGCCGTTGATGTTCATCGCGTCGGAACCGCAGATGCCTTCACGGCACGAGCGGCGGTACGACAGCGTGTCGTCCTGGGCCTTCAGCTTGGTCAGCACGTCGAGCAGCTTGCGATCGGTCTCGTCGATCTCGATCGAAAAATCCTGCATGTACGGCGCGTTGTCCTTGTCCGGATCGTAGCGGTAGATCTTGAACTGCATGGTACGGGTAGCCATTTGCATTGACTCCTAACGCGATCAGTACGAGCGCGTCTTCAGCGCGATGGTTTCAACGGACAGCGGGGTCATGACGACCGGCTTGTACGACAGCTTGTTGCCGTCGCGCTGCCACAGCGTGTGCTTGTGCCATTCCTTGTCGTTGCGACCGTTCGGCATTTCCGGAGTATCCGGTGCGTCGTCGCGGACGTGGGCGCCGCGCGATTCCTTGCGGGCGTTGGCGCAGATCATCGTCGCCTTGGCGACTTCGATCAGGTTGTCGAGCTCCAGTGCTTCGACGCGGGCGGTGTTCCAGACCTTGGACTTGTCCTTGATCTCGGTGATCGCCACCTGCTTCTCGATTTCCAGGATCTTCTGCACGCCCTCTTCGAGCTTGTCCTTGAAGCGGAACACGCCGCAGTGGTTCTGCATCGTGCGCTGCATCGCGAGGCGGGTTTCGTGAACGTTGCTGCCGTTCTGCTGGTTTTCCAGACGGGCAAGGCGGGCCAGGGTCTTGTCGGCGAAGTTGGCCGGCAGTTCCTTGTGCGCCTTGAGACCCGATGCCATGTCTTCGATCACCGTGTCGCCCGAGGACTTGCCGAAAACCAGCAGGTCAAGCAGCGAGTTGGTGCCGAGACGGTTGGCACCATGCACCGAGGCGCAAGCGCATTCGCCGGCGGCGTAGAAGCCGGCGACGGTCGAACCGTTTTCGTTGACCACCTGACCCTTGTAGTTGGTCGGGATGCCGCCCATCTGGTAGTGGCAGGTCGGCACCACCGGGATCGGCGCCTTGATCGGGTCGATGCCAGCGAACTGGATCGAAATCTCGCGAATGCCGGGCAGCCGCTTCATGATCGTCGCCGGGTCGAGGTGGGTGATGTCGAGCAGCACGAAATCCTTGTTCGGACCGCAGCCGCGACCTTCGTTGATTTCGGTGACCATCGCGCGCGAGACGACGTCGCGCGAGGCCAGATCCTTGGCGTTCGGCGCATAGCGCTCCATGAAGCGCTCGCCCGCCGAGTTACGCAGGATGCCGCCTTCGCCGCGCACGCCTTCGGTGATCAGCACGCCGGCGCCGGCGACGCCGGTCGGGTGGAACTGCCAGAACTCCATGTCTTCCAGCTGAATGCCGGCGCGCGCCGCCATGCCGAGGCCGTCGCCGGTGTTGATGAAGGCGTTGGTCGAGGAGTAGAAGATACGGCCGGCACCGCCGGTCGCGAAGATGGTGGCCTTGGCGTGGAAGGCGACGACTTCGCCGGTTTCCATTTCGAGGGCGATGACGCCGAGTACCTGGCCTTCTTCGTCGCGGATCAGGTCGAGTGCCATCCATTCGACGAAGAACTGGGTATTGGCACGCACGTTGCGCTGGTAGAGCGCGTGCAGCATCGCGTGGCCGGTACGGTCGGCGGCCGCGCAGGCGCGACGCACCGGCTTCTCGCCGAAGTTCGACATGTGGCCGCCGAACGGACGCTGGTAGATCTTGCCTTCGTCGGTACGGTCGAACGGCATGCCGAAGTGTTCGAGTTCGACGACCACTTCCGGCGCCTTGCGGCACATGAACTCGATCGCATCCTGGTCGCCGAGCCAGTCGGAACCCTTGACGGTGTCGTACATGTGCCAGTGCCAGTGATCCTGCTCGGAGTTGCCGAGCGAGGCGGAGACACCGCCCTGCGCCGCGACGGTGTGCGAGCGGGTCGGGAAAACCTTGGAGAGAACGGCCGTCTTCAGGCCGGCTTCGGACAACTGGATCGCGGCACGCAGGCCGGCGCCACCGGCACCGACGATCACCGCATCGTATTTACGGACAGGAATACTCACCTTACAGCCTCCACAGAATCTTGGCAGCCCAGCCGGCATAACCGACCAGCGCGGCAACCACGGCAATCATCAGCACCAGACGCAGACCATCGTTCCAGATGTAATCCATCAGGATGTCGCGGACGCCGATCCAGACATGCCAGAAGAGACTGATGAAGAAGAGGAAGGTCATGAACTGCATGAAGCCGTTCGAGAAGATCGAACGCCATGCTTCAAAACCGCTGGGGCCAAGCGCGCCAAGCGTGGCGAGGAGGATCAGGGTGTAGACCGCCATCACCACGGCGGTGGCGCGCTGCGCGATCCAGTCCTTGAGGCCGTAGCCGGCCCCGACGACGACACGATTTACCATAGTACTTTCGCTCCCACGATGACGGTCAGCGCGATGCTCACGCCGAAGACGATCTTGCTGGACAGGCGGGCCGATTCGAGATCGATGCCCTTGTGCAGGTCAAGCAGCAGGTAGCGGATGCCGGCGCAGAAATGGTGCATGTACAGCCAGATCAGGCCGAGCAGGATCAGCTTGACGAGAATGTTGCCGGTCAGAGCCTTGGCAACCGCATAAGTTTCGGGAGACGCCAGACTCTGCTGGAACAGCCACAGCAGTACGGGCAAAAGAAGGAACAGCACGGCACCGCTGATGCGATGCAGGATCGACAGAATGCCGGGGAGCGGCAATCTGATCGTGGGTAGGTCCAGGTTCTTTGGACGCTTTTTCTTGATAGCAATGTCTGCCATAGACGTCATCCCTCGTGTTACGCGGCTTGTGCCGCTGTTTTTCGCTGATCAGAACTGATAATTATAGCGTAATCGCCCTAGCCCGTTGCACGACTCCTTTCAGGCCAACTCGTTGAAGTAATGGAAGTTGCGTGTGTCATAAAAGCCGCGACGCCACTCGACCGGTTTGTTGCCATAGGTGAAGGCAACGCGCTCGACGAGCAGCAGCGGACTCCCCTCCGGAACGTTCAGCAATTCAGAGGCTACGCCTTCTGCGGCTACAGCACGCAAACGCTCCTCGGCGCGGATCATGCGCACGCCGTAGCGACTCTCGAAGAGATCGTAGAGCGACTTGTCGCTCTGCTTGAGAACATCGAGCGAAAGATCCTGGAACAACTCGCCGGGCAAATAGATTTCGTCGAACACCACCGCCTCGTCCCCGAGCTTGAGCAGACGACGCATGATGATGATCGGGGCGCCGGGCTCAAGGCCAAGCATGCGCGCAACGTCGGCGCCAGCCTTGGCGCGGCCGCACTCGAGCGGCGCGCTGCGCGAAGGCTGCAGATCGCCCTCATTGGGAATCAGACGCAGGAAACGGAAGAAGGAACGCGGATCGCTGTGCGTGGCGACAAAGGTGCCCTTGCCCTGGCGGCGCACCAGCAGGTTTTCCGCCGCCATCTCGTCGATGGCCTTGCGCACGGTACCTTGCGAGACGCTGAAGCGAACCGCCAGTTCGGATTCGCTGGGAATGGCATCACCGGGCTGCCACTCGCCCGCTTCAAGGCTCTTCAGAATGAGATCCTTGATCTGCCGGTAAAGCGGACTGAAGGTTGGCGATGGCGCGGCGGCGCGCGCTTGCGAAGACCGGTTCATGAGTCGCGATTTCACCATAAAAACTTGTATTCGTCTATTCTACTTCTTATATCTTTTATAAGACACAAGATGAAACATTGACACCCTTTCTGGCCGGGCATATGATCCATCCGCTTTAGCACCGCACTGGCACTAACCACAAGGCAGAAGGCGCAAAGCCCCGTATCCAATCGCTTCAGTCACCACTTGTTCATCGCTTTCTAACAGGAGCCGCAACATGTCCAAAGCCCCCATGCGCGTCGCCGTTACCGGCGCCGCCGGCCAAATCGGTTACAGCCTGCTTTTCCGCATCGCCTCCGGCGAGATGCTCGGCAAGGATCAGCCGGTCATTCTCCAGCTGCTCGACCTGCCGCAAGCCCAGCAGGCCGTCAAGGGCGTCATGATGGAACTGGACGACTGCGCCTTCCCGCTGCTCGCCGGCATGGTCGCCACCGATGACCCGAACGTTGCGTTCAAGGATGCCGACGTCTGCCTGCTGGTCGGTGCCCGTCCGCGCACCAAGGGCATGGAACGTGCCGATCTGCTGGCCGCCAACGGCGCCATCTTCACCGTCCAGGGCAAGGCCATCGCCGAGAACGCCAAGGAAGACGTGAAGGTCCTGGTCGTCGGCAACCCCTGCAACACCAACGCCTACATCGCTGCTGCCGCCGCCAAGAAAGTCGGCCGCACCAACCCGAACAACTACCACGGCATGCTGCGCCTGGACCACAACCGTGCGCTCTCGCAACTCGCCGAGAAGACCGGCCGTGCCGTGTCGTCGTTCAAGAAGCTGACCGTCTGGGGCAACCACTCGCCCACGATGTATGCCGACTACCGCAACTGCGAGTCGAACGGCGACAACGTCAAGGCCCTGATCAACGACCACGCCTGGAACAACGACGTCTTCCTGCCGACCGTCGGCAAGCGCGGCGCCGCCATCATCGAGGCCCGTGGCCTGTCGTCGGCCGCTTCGGCTGCCAACGCCGCCATCGACCACGTCCGTGACTGGGTGCTCGGCTCGAACGACTGGGTCACGATGGGCGTGCCGTCGGATGGTTCCTACGACATCCCGAAGGGCATCGTGTTCGGCTTCCCGTGCGAGTGCAAGGGCGGTTCGTTCAAGATCATCCAGGGCCTGGAAATCGACGCCTACAGCCGTGAGAAGATCAATCTCACGCTGAAGGAACTGACCGACGAAGCCGAAGCCGTCAAGGACATGCTGTAATCGTCAGCGACGCTTAGCTTCACGAAGGCCGCGGTAAAATGCCGCGGCCTTTTTCTTTTCCGAAAGCAGCCATGCGCCAACCTGCCGACGTCCTGTTTGCGGGCGAAAAGCCCTTCCCTATCCTGCCTGCGGTCGATCATTACGCCGGTGCGGAGAAACTAATGCGGAAAGCGATGTCGCTGCAGGCCGAACTCGCTGAGAGCAGCGGCCACCCGATCTTCGACATCACCTGCGACTGCGAGGATGGCGCCCGTGCCGGTGCCGAGCAGGAGCATGCCGAAATGTGTGCCGAACTGATCATGGATGCCGGCAACCGCCATGGCCGTATCGCTGCGCGCATCCACGACGTGACGCACGCGCACTGGCAGGCCGATCTCGACATCCTCGTGCGCCGTGCGGGAACGCGCTTGCCGTTCATTACCTTCCCCAAGCCACGCGGCGCCGCGGATGTGGCAACCCAGATCGGCGAGCTGCGCCGCATCGAAAAGGATGCGGGCATCGGTCGCGAAATACCAGTGCACGTGCTGATCGAGACGCACGGCGCACTGCGTGAGGTCTGGCAGATCGCCGCCTTGCCCGGCGTCGAATCGCTCGACTTCGGCCTCATGGATTTTGTCTCCGGCCACCACGGCGCCATTCCCGGCAGCGCGATGAAGAGCCCCGGCCAGTTCGAGCACCCGCTGGTCACGCGCGCCAAGTGCGAAATCAGCGCCGCCGCGCTCGCCAACGGTGTCGTTCCGTCGCACAACGTCACCACCGAACTCAACGATCTCGACACCATTCGCAGCGACGCGCGCCGCGCCCGCCTCGAATTCGGCTACCTGCGCATGTGGAGCATCCACCCCAACCAGATCGTCCCCATCGTCGAGGCGATGCGCCCGGATTTTTCCGAAGTCCAGATGGCCAGCGAAATCCTGCTCGCCGCGCAGGCAGCCGACTGGGGGCCGATCCGCCACGACGGCAAGCTGCATGACCGCGCGTCCTACCGCTATTACTGGGAACTGCTGCAGCGTGCGCAAGCGACCGGCGCAAGGCTTCCCGACGACGCAGCGCCACTGTTCACCTGAACGCCCTGGAGAAAGATGCACGACGCCGGGCCGTCGCTGCCGCCACGCGTATTGCAGTTGCGTGACAATTTGACACCGATGCTTCGTGCCGATACTTGGCGCTGCTACTTGGCGCTGCTACTTGGCGCTGCTACTTGGCGCTGCTACTTGGCGCTGCTACTTGGCGCTGCTACTTGGCGCTGCTACTTGGCGCTGCTACTTGGAATTGGCACCGGCACCGACTATGCTAGCCGGATACCAACCCCGTGGAGACACGTTCATGCAAAAGACCCCCATCATCGCAGCCCTGCTGCTGACATCGAGCCTCTGTATAGCCAGCGATTCGCCGGCCAGAAAATCCGGCCTCTGGGAAATGACAAACAGCATGAGCGGACCTCACGCCATGACGACAACGATGCAGCAATGCGTCGACGAAAAGACCGACAAACTGACAGAGCAAATGGGAGAGCGCGAGGCCAAGCAGAACTGCTCAAAGAACGATGTCAAGAAATCGGGCGGCAAGGTCGTTGTCGACTCCGTCTGCAAGTTCGAAGGCACCACGGCGACCACGCACGGCGAGTTCAGCGGCGATTTCGGCAGCAACTACCGTGGCGACATCCGCACCAGCTACAACCCGCCGATGCACGGCATGAAGGAATCGCAGATGACGATTTCCGCAAAATGGCTAGGCCCCTGCAAGCCCGGCATGAAGCCGGGTGACGTGGTGATGCAGGGCATGCCCGGCATGCCGGGCGGCATGAAGTTCAACCCTGCAGACATGCAGAAGCAGATGCGCTGAGTCCGTTCCAGCACATAGAAAAACAGAGGGCCGCTGTTGCGGCCCTCGTCGTTTCCGGCGTCAGTCCAGGTAGCGCGGCGGCCGCTTCTCCTTCGCCGCCGCCATCGCCTCGTTGAGGTCGGCCGACATCAGCATCGCCGCATTCCAGGTGGCGATGTAGTTGAGGCCGTCGGTCACTGAATGATCGCGGCCGTAGTTCAGCATTTCCTTGGTGCCGCGGATGGCCAGCGGCGACTTCGCGGCGATCGCCTGCGCGACCTGCATCACGCCGGCCGCCAGTTCCTCGTGCGTCGGGAAGACGCGATTGACGAGCCCGATCGCCGCCGCCTCGGCAGCATCGACGTTGCGGCCGGTGTAGGCCAGTTCGCGTGCGACACCCTCGGGCACGAGGCGCGGCAGGCGCTGCAGCGTGCCCACGTCGGCGGTCATGCCGACATCGACTTCCTTCACCGAGAACACCGCATCGGCGGCGGCATAGCGCATGTCGCAGCAGGTCACCATGTCGAGGGCACCGCCGATGCACGCGCCCTGAATCGCGGCCAGCACCGGCTTGCGGCAGGCCTCGATGCTCGAAAGGCAATCCTGCAGATCGAGGATCAACCGGCGCAGCGCCTCGCGGCTGCGCGCCGGGTCGGTATGGGCCACCGCCTGCGCCACGCCACCGAGCATGGCGAGATCGATGCCGGCGCAGAAGTTCTTCCCCTCACCGGAAAGCACCACAACACGCACTTCCGGGGTGGCATCGGCCCAGCGCATGGCCGCGCGCAGTTCCTGCCACATTGCCTCGTTCAGCGCGTTGGAGCGATCCGGACGGGACAGGCGGATTTCGGCGACGGCCGCCGACAGGCAAATCGAAATCGTCTGCAATGACGGTGGTGATGCACTCATGACTGGTCTCCAGTATTGCCGTTATCTGTTTTATCGAATTGTCTTGCCGACAGCGTATGACAAGATGATCAAACAAGCTTTCATCAACGAAAGCGGAGAAAATCGTCACGCTGTCACGCCTGCAGTCGCCATTATCGTCGAAAAAATGCAGACGAGTCGCCAACGCCACACGCCCCGCGAGATGCCCCGGGAAAACAGGTAAAATCCGCGACACTCGGAATCCCCCCCGACGCTCGCCACTCGGCGCGGCAGGCGCCCCTCATCTTCGCGGAGAATTTCTCGTGCCCCATCACGAACAGCGCCCTGGCATTGCCCGCCTGCTGCTGAACAGGAAGTACTGGATGTCGTACTTCCTGTTCGTCACCCTTGTCAGCCTGGCCGGTCTGATCTATCTGGGCAGAGTCACCCACACGGATGCGCCGCCGCTCGCCGATTTCGTCTCGGCGAGCGGCAAGGTTGTTGTTTCCCGAGCCGAAATCGAGCGCGGACAGGCCGTGTTCTTGCAGCGCGGACTGATGGCCTACGGTTCTTTCTGGGGCGATGGTGCCGAGCGTGGGCCGGATTTCACTGCCGATGCACTTCACCGTACAACACTGGCGATGCAGGCGTACCACGCCGAACGCACGAAAGGGACGCTGGACGAGTACGGCAATGACGCAATCGCTGCCCGGGTCAGCCGCGACATCCGCATTAACGGCTGGGACGCGGCCAGCGGCCGCATCACCATCGACGATGCCCGGATCGATGCCTACGAACGCCTGCAGGCGCATTACGCCGGGGTGTTCGGTGACCCCGACCATCCCCGCCATCTCCGGCTCGGTCATCGCCTCCCGGCCGACGACATCCGCAACCTGACAGCCTTCTTCTACTGGGGCGCCTGGGTGGCGGCGGCCGAACGTCCCGGCGAACGCCATAGCTACACCCACAACTGGCCCTACGACCCGGCGGCCGGCAATACGCCGACGACGGAAACCTATCTCTGGAGCATCGTTTCCCTGTTCGCCCTCTTCCTCGGCATCGGCCTGGTACTCTACGTCTATGGTCAGATGAAAGCGATTTTCCCCGAACCTTTCGGCGCGGCCGGCGACAGCGACTCGCGCCTGCTCACCACGCCCGATCTGGAACAGGCGGTCGTGCGGCAAACACAGCGGGCGACATGGAAATTCTTCGCGCTGGCCATCGTCGCCTTCGGTCTGCAGATCGTCGCCGGCATTCTCTGTGCGACCGATTTCGTGCGTCCCTATAGCCTCTATCTCGGCGACCTCGTGCCGTTCTCGGTCGCCCGCAGCTACCACACGCTGTTCCAGATCTTCTGGTTCTTCATGTGCTGGGTCGGCTACACGATCTTCTTCCTGCCCCGCCTTGCCCCGGTTCCGCGCCACCAGCGCCTCCTGATCGATGCGCTTTTCTACCTGTGCCTGCTTGTTGCGATCGGATCGCTGGTCGGCATCTACCTTGGTCAAACCGGACGACTGACGGGCGAGGCCGCCTATTGGTGGGGCAGCCAGGGATGGGAATTCATGGAGTCGGGCCGCGCTTTCCAGATCCTGCTGCTGCTCGCCTTTTCGCTCTGGATCTTCATCATCTATCGCGCGGTGAAGCCCTGGCTGACCCGAAAATATCTGTGGTCGGTGCCGGCCTGGCTGCTCTATGGCAGCGGCGTGATGGTCTTCTTCCTGTTCTTCGGCCTGTTTGTCGCGCCCGAAAGCAACTTCGCCGTCGCCGATTTCTGGCGCTGGATGGTCGTGCATATGTGGGTGGAAGTGACCTTCGAGGTGTTCACCACCGTAATCGTCGCCTACATGCTGATGCAGATGGGCTTCATCAACCGCGCGATGGCCGAACGCACGACCTTTCTCGCCGTCATGATGTTCCTGTTCACCGCCACCCTTGGCGTCGCCCACAACTTCTACTGGATCGGCAAGCCGACCGGCATCATCGCACTGGGCAGCGTTTTCTCGACGCTGCAGGTATTACCGCTGATCCTGCTCACGCTCGACGCATGGGAAATGCGACAGAAAGGCACACAAGCCGCGGGCCGGCCGGGCGCGGTGATGGGCGAAGTGTGGCTGTTCATCCTCGCCGTCAATTTCTGGAACGTTTTCGGCGCCGGCGTTCTTGGCTCGCTGATCAACCTGCCGATCGTCAATTATTTCGAGCACGCTACCTATCTGACCAACAACCACGCCCACGCGGCCATGTTCGGCGTCAAGGGCAACATTGCCCTGGGCGGGATGCTCTTCTGCTGCCAGCACCTTTTCCCGCAAGCACGCTGGAACGGCGCGCTGGTCAGGCTGTCGTTCTGGTCGTTGAACATTGGCTTGGCGCTGATGATGTTCCTCGACCTCTTTCCGGTGGGTGTCTATCAGCTCATCGCCGTATTCGAGCATGGCTTCTGGTATGCCCGCTCCCCGGAAATCGTTGAAGGCGCCGTATTCAGAACGCTGACTGCCTTCCGCTCGCTGGGCGGTGCGGTGTTCGTTCTTGGCGGCTTGCTGCCGCTGATGTGGTTTGTGCTGTCGCGAGGGAAAAGCCTGCGGCCGGAATCGGCACCGGAGCGGGACCCCTCGCCCCCAATCGAAATCACCCCGGACGCGCGGGGAACGCGCCAGGGCCGGTTCTCTTCCGATGCATTGCAGGTGAAGGAGAGCACACTGCAGCTCTACCGCAAGTGACTCACCGCCGCGCCGGCGCCGCAGACGCTTGCGCAGTCTCCAGCCAGACGAGGGTTTCCGCGTAGGAGAGAAAAGCGCCGAGATAATCGGGTGAGAGCGCATTCATGCGCTGCAGCGCCCGATGCATGAGCAGGTGCGCATTCAGCGGTCCGGCGTTTTCAGGCAGATCGGCCATCGCTTCGAGCAAGCGCTGTTCCTCGCTCAGTTTCGACCAGGCGTTCCGGAAATAGCGCAGGGATTTCGGCTCGACCGGAACGCCGGCAACCGGTTCGGCCTCGGCGGCAGCCAGCGAAGCGTACGCGCCCCCCACCACCTCGGTCAGCCTGTCTGCCGCCGACGCTGCCTGCAGGCACGCTACAAGATCGTGCAGGCCGGCCAGCCCGGGCGAGCCACGCATTGCCGCGGCAGCCCTTTCCTGCAGGGGCTTTTCCGGAACGTTGTTGCGCGGGGCAAGGTGCGCATGCAGCGCATCCAGCAGCACATCGAGCCGCTGAATCAGAAGTGCCCGCACCCGCCCCTGCTGCGCCTGCAGCTTTCCGAGAAGCACTTCCGCCTGCCGCAGGCGAACCGGCTCGCTGCGCTCACAGCCCGCCTCACGAAGCAGTGCCAGCTTCGCCGCAGCATCGACCGTGGCAACGTTGAAAGCAGTATTGTGCTCATCACAATCGCCTTCCGCCATCGGCGACACGCTCACTGTCCGCTCCCGGATACGCGCTGACCGCGCGGCACGGGCGCCATCTCGACACGGCGGTTACGCGCGCGCCCCGACTCCTCGGCGTTCGAGGCGACAGGCTGTTCTGCACCAAACGCCGCCGCAAACACCGAGGTCGCCGGCACTCCCTCCTGGATCAGGGCGCGCGTCACCGTCAGCGCCCGCTGCGCAGAGAGCTCCCAGTTGTCCTCGAACTGTGCATTGCGATCACGCACCGGGCGATCGTCGGTGAATCCGCTGACCATCAGCAGTTCGTCCCGTGCGCTCAGGTAGGCCCCGAGTGGCGCGGCAAGCGCCCGCAGGAGTTGCTGCCCCTCCGGCTGCAGACGCGCCGAATTCAGGGAGAAGAGCACGCTGCCGCTGATGCCGATCCTGCCGTTGTCGAGCGTCACGCGACCACTCGCCAGCGGGATCGCAAGCGCTTTCTCCAAAGCGATACGTCTTTGTTCTTCCTGCTGCCGCTTCTTCACCTCCGCTTCGAGACTGTTGGCGAGTTCCATCTGCACGCCGAGCACGCCGACCAGGATCAGCACGAAGGCGCCAAGCAAGCCCGCCATCAGGTCGCCGAAGACACCCCAGACCGGAGCCGTCTGCCCGACGCCAGCGTCGATCTCATCCATCAGCACACCTCGGCAACCGGCGCCGCCAGCCGCAGCCGTAGCTCCTCAACGACACGCTGCTGGGAAAGCACGCTGAGATCAATCAGCTCGCGTGCCTGTGCCACGTAATAGGCCAGCTGGTCGTCACTGCGCAGCGACGATTTTTCCAACGCCGACTCGATGCGCTCCAGAGTCGACAGCAGCGCGCCGTTGGCCTCACCAAAGCGATCGACGGAACCGCCGAGCGCGTCGGCGAGGCTGGCCACTTCCACGGCGCTCGCAGCAAGCTGCGCGCCAAACTCGTCCAGTCGTTCCGATTCCTGCGCCATGCGCTGGGAGAACTCGCTGCCGGCACGATCGACCATTGCCGTCGCGGCAGCGGTCATCGCCACTACTGCTGCCTGCTGCCGTTCGGCAGCACTGCCGGCCTCGTCCACCAGCGCGGCGAGGCCGCTCATCAGGCGCTCGCGTTCCTCAAGCAACTGGTTATCGCGCACCACGCTATCCGAAAGCTGCTGGCGCAACTGCCCGATCACTTCGGCGGCAACGCGCGGCGCCTCCGCCGCCGTCTGCATCAAGCGCGCCACTTCATCGATCGTCCGTTCGGCGTGGGTCTGTGCGTTACGCGCAATCTCCTGCGCAGTCGCCTCCAGCGTTCGGCAGATTTCCTGCTGGTGCGTCAGCGTCTGCGCGCCGGCAGCCTGCCATTCGCGTTGCAGAGCAGCCGCCGTCGCATCGAGCGACTGCGTCAGTGACGTCATGCGCTGCTCGTCGCGCGCGGCCTGTGCTGCCTGCAGTGCCTCCTGCGTCTGCGCCACGCGATCGACCAGCATGCCCGCACGTTGCTCGAACTGCTCGCCGAACGCGCCAAGCGATCTCTCCAGCGACGACGAAAGAGCGCGGTTGCAGCGCTCCTGTTCGGAGACAGTCGCCGACCACGTGCCAGCCATGTTGGCAACGGCCTTGTCGAGTTGCGCCGTGACCGCATCGAGCCGCTCCGCCACCGTGACCGCCATGCGCTCGTGCGCCACGCCCGCCTCGCGGCCAATCGCCGCCATTGTCGACGCCACTGCGGGCTCGATCGTCGCACCGGCAAGACGGGCGCTCTCCGCAAGACTCGTCCGCAGCGAGCGATCGACCTCCTGCGCCAGCGTTCCATAGGCTTCCCTGATCTCGCGATGCAACCCTTCCTGGCCGGCGAGCAGACGTTCGTTCACCGCAGTGTTGTGCTGCGCCATCCGTGCCATCGTCTCCTGCAAGACGGTGACCAGCTCCGGCAGCGATTGGCTTTGTGCCTGCAACGCACGGAATGTTTCCTGGCGCTGATGAACGAGCGAGAAGGTACGCAGGTCGCTTGCGATGCGCATGTCCAGCGCCTGCGAAACCTGCAGCCGCTCGCGGCGACACAGGGCCGAGATGAGGCCAAGCATCGCGGACGCGGCCACGCCGGCCACCGAAGTACCAAACGCCAGCCCGAGCCCCTTCACGGGGGCCGCGAGCGAGGCACGGATCGTCTGCAGGTCGGTCGTGCTCTCCAGTGCGAGTACCGCGCCATTGAGTGTGACGACAAGCCCGAGAAAGGTGCCAAGCATACCGAGCATGACCAGCAGGCCGACCAGATACGGCGTCAAGGCCGGGCCCGGCAAACCGCTCCGCTCGCCCTCGACACGCAGGCGGACCGGATCCTGCAGCGAGGGCGGAAGATTCGCCAGCCAGTCACCAAGTTGTACAAGATTCGGCGGAATTGCCGACAAGGCCTGCAAAAGTGCGCAACTTGCCCGATGGAAGCGCAGCATCTCGACGGTACCGACGACATAGGCCACGGCGATGATGAGGGTCATGGCAAGCGCGAGCGGATGCGCGCCGACATAGCCGGCACCGATCCACGCAATCACGGCAGCGCCGACAATGAAGGCAGCGATGCATAGTTTTCTGTTCATGGGTTGCTGCGGGCCTTTCTATTCGATGTTGTCTTGTTGGGTGCGCCTGCGTTCGCAATCGTGTGCTTCGTTTGGCTTCGCTCCATTGGCTGCACAACGCTGCCAGCCGAATCCCTGGCCACGGCAGCATGCTGCGCAAGCGCGCCGACCAGACCGGAAACCGGCAGCAGCCGCATTTCCAGTTCGGCGAGCAGAACCTCGCGCAACACCTCGCGGAAGCGGCCATCCACCGTATCGCCCTGCAGGGACTGGAAACGATCGGCCAGCAGCGGCGGCACGTTGGCAAGCAGCGCCCGCTCGCGCTCGGCCAGCGCCGTCTCCAGCGCAGCATCGAGTGCAGCCAGCGAGGCCGCAGCCGGCGAGATTGTCGCCAGGGCCTGCCGGGCACTGGCACGCAGCAGGGCGATGCTCTTCTCCATCTCGCCCTGCATCGCAAGGTAGTAGCGGTGATACGGTGTAAAGCTCGCTGGCGCATCTGGCGCTGTCACGAATGCGACGTCCGGCAGACGGATGCGCTGTTTTCCAGGACGCACAAGGCTTCCGACGACAATCGCATCGGCAAACTCCGTCCGCACACGGAGCAGCGCTTTCTGCATCTCCACCGGCGATACGGGCGCTGCCGGAGCCGCCACCACCTTTGCCGCACCGGGTACACCGAGCGCGGCGGAAAGTGAAATCGCAGCGGAGAGATCCAGCCAGCCGCCGACCCGCGATGCCAGCCGCTGTCCGCCGCCAGCAACCGAGCCGGCGCCAAAGCTGGCGAGAAGACGGACCAGCCGCGAACTCGAAAAGCCGCCGGGCGGGTGTTGCAGGATCATTCCGGGTCTTTCTGCAAGAGGGATAAAGGTGGCGGCCGCGCGACTGCCGAAGCGGCGTCAGCGTTCCGCAAGGCACAGGCTCGGGGGAGAGCATGGCCCGCCCTCGCAAAAGCAAGCGGGGGTTCCGGATACCCGGAGCCCCCGGTGCCACGCAGGTCTGACGGTGACTTACTTGCCTGCCGACAACGCCAGCATCAGGTCGTTGATGCGCTTGACGAAACCGGCCGGATCTTCCAGCGTGCCGCCTTCGGCCAGCGTCGCCTGCTCGAGCAGCAGGTTGGCCCAGTCCGAGAAACGGGTTTCCTCGTACTTCAGCCGCTGCACGGCGAGGTGGTTCGGGTTGATTTCGAGGATCGGCTTCGACGACGGCGCCTTCTGGCCGGCGGCCTTGAGGATGCGCGCCAGGTTGCCACCGAGATCGTGCTCATCGGCGACGATGCACGATGGCGAATCGGTCAGGCGGTGCGTGACGCGCACATCCTTCACCTTGTCGCCGAGTTCCGTCTTGATCTTCTCGATCAATTCCTTGTACTCGTCGGCGGCCTTCTCGGCTTCCTTCTTCTCGGCTTCGTCTTCGAGCGAGCCGAGGTCGAGGCCGCCCTTGGCCACCGACTGCAGCTGCTTGCCGTCGAACTCGGTCAGGCTGCCGACCACCCATTCATCGACGCGCTCGGAGAGCAGCAGCACTTCGATGCCCTTCTTGCGGAAGATTTCGAGGTGCGGGCTGTTCTTGGCCGCGGTGAAGGTCTCGGCGGTGACGTAGTAGATCTTGTCCTGGCCGTCCTTCATGCGCGACACGTAGTCGGCCAGCGACACGGTTTCGTCGGTGGTGTCGGCCTTGGTCGAAGCGAAGCGCAAGAGCTTGGCGATGCGCTCCTTGTTGGCGTGGTCTTCGCCGACGCCTTCTTTCAGAACCTGACCGAACTGGCTCCAGAACGTCGCGAACTTCTCGGCATCGTTCCCGGCCATGTCCTCGATCATGCCGAGCACCTTCTTCACGCAGCCGCCCTTGATCGTGTCGATGTCCTTGCTCTGCTGCAGGATCTCGCGCGAAACGTTGAGCGGCAGGTCGGCCGAATCGACCACCCCGCGCACGAAGCGCAGGTAGAGCGGCATCAGCTGCTCGGCGTCGTCCATGATGAAGACGCGCTTCACATAGAGCTTCACGCCGTGGCGGGCGCCGCGCTCGAACATGTCGAACGGCGCACGGGCCGGAATGTAGAGCAGCTGCGTATATTCCTGCTTGCCCTCGACGCGGGCGTGCGTCCAGGCCAGCGGGTCCTCGAAGTCGTGCGCGACGTGCTTGTAGAACTCCTTGTACTGTTCCTCGCTGATCTCCGATTTCGGCCGCGCCCACAGCGCGCTGGCCTGGTTCACGGTCTCATCTTCATCGGTCTTGACCTGCTCGCCGTCCTTCCACTCTTCCTTCTTCATCAGGATCGGCAGCGTGATGTGGTCGGAGTATTTCTTGAGGATGCTCTTCAGCTTCCACCCGCCGAGGAATTCATCTTCCCCGTCGCGCAGGTGCAGGATCACGTCAGTGCCACGCCCCTCCTTCTCCACCATCTCGATCGAGAAATCGCCCTCGCCGGCCGACTCCCAGCGGATCGCCTGGTCCTTGTTCTGGCCGGCGCGGCGCGAAATCACCGTCACCTTGTCAGCAACGATGAACGACGAGTAGAAGCCGACGCCGAACTGGCCGATCAGGTGCGCATCCTTCGCCTGGTCGCCGGTCAGCGCAGAGAAGAACTCGCGTGTGCCGGACTTGGCGATGGTGCCGAGGTGGGCCACGGCTTCCTCGCGGGAGAGGCCGATGCCGTTGTCGGAAATGGTGATCGTGCGCGCGTCCTTGTCGTAGGCGACGCGAATCTTCAGTTCGGAATCGCTCTCGTAGAGCCCGGCGTTGTCGAGCGCCTCGAAGCGCAGCTTGTCGCAGGCGTCGGACGCGTTGGAAATCAACTCGCGGAGGAAGATTTCCTTGTTCGAGTACAGCGAATGAATCATCAGGTGAAGCAGTTGCTTCACTTCAGCCTGAAAGCCGAGGGTTTCCTTGGTCGCGCCCATGCAAAAACTCCGTTTTGGTTCAATGACCTGCCGGAGATGGGGCCATTCGGCCGAATTTCAAGCCCCTTCGATGGCCTTGTATTCGACCGCGACGATGTCGATCTCGCGAATGCCGGCGGGGCTCTGGAAGCGGACGGAATCCCCCTCCTTCGCCTTGATCAGTGCCCGCGCCAGCGGCGACACCCAGCTGATGTGGCCGCGACTGAGATCGGTCTCGTCGACGCCGACGATGGTGTAGGTGTTTTCCGCGCCGTCGAGATCGCAGATGGTCACGGTCGCCCCGAAGAAGACCTGATCCCGGTTCGGCTGCCTGAGCGGATCGACGATCTCGGCGATGTCGAGCCGCTTGGTCAGGAAGCGGATGCGCCGATCGATCTCGCGCAGGCGCCGCTTGCCGTAGATGTAGTCGCCATTCTCGGAGCGGTCGCCGTTCGACGCCGCCCAAGCGACGATCTCAACGACATGCGGGCGCTCAACGCGCAGCAGGTGGTCGAGCTCGGCCTTCAGCCGGGCATGCCCCGCCGGCGAGATGTAATTCTTCACCCCCTGCGGCAACTGCAGGCCGGGGGAGACCTCTTCATCATCGTCGTTGTCGGTTTCGCGGGTAAAGGCTTTGCTCATCGCTGCGTGTCGCCGGGGAAAGGCGGCAATGATAGCTGACCTTGGCTGCGTGGTCAGGCTATTGGGTAGGTTCCTGGGGGCTGCTGATCGGCCATATATTGAGCTCCACATACGACCGATAACTCGCCTACCTCACCCCCCATCACTTCTGCCCGGCCACCCTGCGGAAGAACGCCCGCCGTGACGGCACAGCATCGCGCTCGTATTCGGGCGGAGGCGATTCGGGTTGCGCCTCTGCCACCGCTACGGTCTCAGCTTCTACCTCCACTACCGGCGCCGTGAACAGCGCCGTCAGCGCCGATTCCGCGGCTGCCACTGCCGTTTCCTGCGTAGCGAACTGGCTGACCGGGGCAAACAGCGGGCAGTATTGAAAGGCGGGCAGCGAGCTGCCGGGGTCGTAGTCGGCGATGAATTCGAGTTCGCCCACGGGGAAGGCGATGCGCACGCGGTCGCCGGAGGCGAGATCGGTCCATAGCGTGCCGCCACCGGGCAGCACGAAGAGGTTGAGGAACCAAGGGGTGACGATCGCGCCAACCCAGTCGCCGGCGTGCTGGCGAAAACCGATCGCGGCGACCGCGAGCGCGGGATTCACGAAGGGCATGTCGTGCATGCTGGTTTCCCAGACGCGGCGGTAGTGCGCCTCCAGCGCCGCCGTCGGGTCATCAAGGTAGACGGTGGCGGCCTCGGCCGGCCGGGCCGCCGTGAACAGCGGCTTGCGAACGCGTTCACTCATGGTGTGCGCGTCAGTGCCGCGAGAGATCGGCGAAGTGCTGGCTGGCGTCGTAATCGCCGTGCAGCGATTCATCGAGCGCAGCGAGCGCATCTTCGATCAGCAGGCGGTTTTCTTCGTCGACGATTTCCTTGCCGAGGCCGAGGGACGCGAGTATCCAGGTGCCCACTTCCTGCGGGCCGATGAGCATCATGTTCACCCGTTCGCGGCGCAGCATGTCGCCCTCGCCGCGCTCGACCCAGGCGAAGTTGCCTTCGTCGTCATCCCATTCGACAACGCGCATCGGAATCGAGAGACACATCAGGCTTTCTCCGTGACGACGACGCCGAAGTTGGTGAGTTCTTCGACCATCATGGCCAGCACCTGCGGCATCGTCGCGGCAATTTCGGGCGTGAGTTCGATACCGGTTTCCAGACTCTTCGGCTGAATGCCGATCAGCGCGAGATGTTTCGGGAAGCGATCGCGCAATTGCAGCGCGGCAAGCACGTCGGAAATGCCGATCTGGTGCGGCGAGATCTTGGTGCGGAAGAAGGCGGGCACTTCGTCGTCGATGCGGCGGATCACCGTGGCCGGTGGCTGATTGACGCGCACGCAGTCGACGATGATGAGCTTGTCGGCATCTTCCAGCGATTCGAGCAGTTCCATGCCGGCAGTGCCGCCGTCGATCACCTGCACATCCGGCGGCAGCGTGTAGCGGTGCTGCAGTTCCTCGACGGCACGGACGCCAATGCCTTCATCTTCCAGCAGCGTGTTGCCAACGCCGAGCACAACGATTTTCATGGGATCCTTCAAAAAAAGAGGGCGCGAGACGGGGGTAAGTCTCGCGCCCTGAGCGGCAGACAACCTTGCGCCAGGTCAAAACTCGATCAGGCAGCCTTCACCTTGACGATTTCGGTGTGCTCTTCATCCATCACGTGGATCGCGCAGGCGATGCACGGGTCGAACGAATGCACGGTGCGCAGCACTTCCAACGGCTTTTCCGGATCGGCGATCGGGTTGCCGACGAGGCAGGCCTCGTAGGCGCCCGGCGCATCCTTCTCGTTGCGCGGGGCGGCGTTCCAGGTGGAGGGCACAACGCACTGGTAGTTCTTGATCTTGCCATCGGCAATGACAACCCAGTGCGAGAGCACGCCGCGCGGGGCTTCGTGGAAGCCGACGCCAACCTGTTCACCCTTCGGGAACACCGGCTTGTTGAAGGTCTTCAGATCGCCCTTGCCCATGTTGGCAAGGAGCAGGTCCCACTGCTTGACCAGTTCGTCCTGCAGCACGGCCGCACGAACTGCGCGCGCTGCATGGCGGCCGATGGTCGAATGCAACGCATCGATGCCGACCTTGGTCTTGGCAATGCTGGAGACGAGATCGAGCGCGGCGGTGGCGTATTCCTTCGTCGGCGCGTGGCCGGCGGCAAACATGGTCAGAACGTGTGCGAGCGGGCCAACCTGCATCGGCTTGTTGTAGAAGGTCGGCGACTTGAGCCAGGAGTACTTGCCGTTTTCCTGGAAGTCGGTGTATTTGGCCTTGGTCTCGCCCTTGTACGGATGCAGCGCCTTGTCGTCACCGCCCGAGTACTCGTACCACGAGTGCTTGACCGCTTCGGCAACGCCATCGGTGAAGTACTTGTCGTTGAAGCTGGTGATGGCCTTGAAGGTCGACACATCGCCATTGGCGATGTGGCCGCCGGGCATGGCGAACTGCGTACCCTTGCTGTCGAGCGGGATGTCCGGCACCGAGAGGTAATCGACGATGCCCTTGCCGTAGGTGGTCCAGTCGGCGTAGAAGGCGCCGATCGCAGCCACGTCGACCAGATAGACGTTCTTCACGAAGTCGTCGAGCTTGTCGATCCATTCCTTCACCGCCAGCAGACGCTCGACCGTGAGCACCGATTGCGAATCGAGCGCCAGCGGGTTGGCGACGCCGCCGACGGCAACGTTCTGGATGTGCGGCGACTTTGAGCCGAGAATGGTGACGATCTTGTTCGCGTAGCGCTGCACTTCCAGCGCCTGCAGGTAGTGCACCACGGCAAGCAGGTTCACTTCCGGCGGCAGTTTCATCGCCGGGTGGCCCCAGTAGCCGTTGGTGAAGATGCCGAGCTGGCCGCTGGCGACGAAGCCCTTGATCTTGTCCTGCACCTTCTTGAATTCCTGCACGCTGTTGCCGCTCCACGAGGAGAGGCTCTGCGCGAGGCTCGCGGCCTTGGCCGGGTCGGCCTTGGTGGCGGAAACCACATCGACCCAGTCGAGCGCGGAGAGGTGGTAGAAATGCACGATGTGATCGTGCAGGCCGTGCGCCAGGATGATCAGGTTGCGGATGTACTGGGCATTGACCGGGATTTCCATTTTCAATGCGTTTTCGACCGCGCGCACCGAGGCGATCGCATGCACCGTGGTGCACACGCCGCAGATGCGCTGGGTAATGGCCCAGGCATCGCGCGGGTCGCGGCCGATGAGGATGTTCTCGACGCCGCGCCACATCTGGCCGGACGACCAGGCCTTGGAGACCTTGCCGCCTTCAACTTCGACGTCGACACGCAGGTGGCCCTCGATACGGGTTACGGGATCAATCGTGACTCGCTTGGACATTGTTATAACCTCCGAAAAACCTTAGTGGGCAACCTGCACGTCTTCGCGCGGCAGAACCGGGAAGCGGCGGGTGATGATGATGTAACCGAGAACCTCAAGCGCGAACATGCCGATGGTGACCATCAGTTCGGGTACCGACGGGAAGTAGCGCCAGCCGGTATCGACGCCGACACCGGTGTCGTAGCCGATGAGGAAGGCGTTCAGTCGCATGAAGATGCCGCCGAGCATGATGGCGACGCCGGCGAGGAACAGCTTCTGCGGGCTGCGCCGCGATTCTGCCGAGGCGATCAGCGCGAACGGGGCGATGAAGCAGAGCATTTCGACCCAGAAGGCAAGTGCCACGACATTACCCTTGAAGGCATGGCCGAGGGCGCCGCGCACGAGGAGATCACCGAAGCGGACGATGAGGAAGACCGCGAGCATGCCGAGCATGACCTTGGCCATCGGTTCAAGCAGGTGCGTTTCGATCTTGCGCCGGTAGGCCGAGGCGGCGACGCAGGATTCGAAGAGCACAACGCCGTAGCCGATGACGATCGCCGTGAGCAGGAAGAGCAGCGGGATCAGGTTGGTCTGCCAGAGCGGGTTGATCTGCACGCCCATGACCACGATCAGCGTACCGAGCGAGGACTGGTGCATCATCGGCAGGACGGTTCCGAGCGCAACAAGGAAGAAGAGCACCTTGTTCAGCTTCTGCTTGGCATCCTTCATGCCCCACTTCTCGAAGAAGGCGGGCGAGAATTCCAGCCACATGACGACGATGTACGCCGAGATGCAGACCGCGACTTCGAACATCACCGAGTTCGGGTTGGCGTAACCGGGCGCGAAGATGTGCCAGAAGTTCCACCAGCGGCCGAGGTCGAAGATGACGCCGACGCCGGCCAGCGTGTAGCCGAACAGGCTGGCCAGCAGGGCCGGCCGCACCAGCGGGTGGTACTGCCCCTTGTTGAAGATGTAGACCAGCATCGCCACCGAGAAGCCGCCGCAGGCGAAGGCCGAGCCGATGACCACGTCGACCACCACCCAGATGCCCCACGGGTAGCCGTCGTTGAGGTTGGTCACCGCCCCGAGGCCATGCACGAAACGCACGGCGAGGATCGCCAGCATGATGGCAATGAGGACGCCGCAGATGAAGGTTGCCGCATTGAACAGATTGCCGCCTACCGGGGCTGGCGCATGATGATTCGCAGCCATCTCAGTGTCCTCCCTGCTGGTCGTCGTCTTCGGGCTTGATGTTGCGCTTGGCCACGTAGGTCATCGCGCCGAGCACTGCGAGCGGCATCACCAGCCCGCCGTAGAGCATGTGCTGGATCGATTCCGAGTGCGCCGCGGCCGCTTCGGGCGGCAGGTTCGGCATGCCCATCTTTTCGAACGGCACGGCGGAGAGCTTGAGCACCTGAGTGCCGCCGTACTCCTTTTCGCCATAGACGTGCTGGATGTAGTTGCCAACCACGTTCTCGTAGCTCTGGTCCGGCCCACCGCTGATGTTGCCGCGCGGGAAGGTGGCCACCGTGCCGGGCTTCAGCGCCAGGCGGCGCTTGGCTTCGGCGAGCAGGTCGCTGGTCTTGCCGTAGAGCGTGGCGCCGGTCGGGCAGACCTCGGCGCAGGCGGAGTAGTGGCCGTCCTTGTAGCGATGGCGGCACAGCTCGCACTTGCCGATCTTGCCGGTCGGCGAGTCGTACTGGTATTTCGGAATGCCGAAGGGGCAGGCGGCAACGCAGTAGCGGCAGCCGATGCAGGCATCGGCGTTGTACTCGACGATGCCGGTCTTCGGATCCTTGGTCATCGCCGAGACCGGGCAGGCCGAGACGCACGAAGGGTCGGCGCAGTGCATGCACGAGGTTTTCATGAACGCGTAGCCGTTCTCGGCCGCGTCCTTGGTTTCCATTGTGCCGCTGCGATACATCTTGATCAGGTTGAAAGTGCGGCCGCTGGTATCGAGCGGGGTATCCCACAGCTGATCCGGCGTGGAGAACTCGGGCGGGTTGTCGTTCGCCTGCTTGCACGCGGCAACGCAGGCCTTGCAGCCGACGCACAGCGCCGCATCGTAGAGCAGCCCCAGCGCCTCGGGCGGGCGCTGCTTGGTCTCGCGCGCTTCGGCCGGCGTCGGCAGGGCCGCAGCCGCCACCGCCGCGCCGCTTGCCGCGACGACACCTTTCAGGAAATTGCGACGATCGCTCATGACTAGACCTGCGCTTTCTCGCCAGCCTTCTTGGCCTCTTCTGCCTGCTCGGCCTTTTGCGAAAGACCGAGGTTCTTTGCCACCATCGCCGCTCCGCCGGCCGCGGCGCCTGCCACGGCAGCCAGTACGGCAGCGGAACCGAGCGTTGCACCGGTACCCTTTTCTTCAACGACGCGCGGGTATTGCAGCGGCGGTTCGATGTTCTTCAGCTTGGAAACCATGTGGATCGGTTTCTGGAAGCCGACACCCTGCTCGGTACAGCCGATACACGGGTGGCCGCAGCCGACCGGCCAGGTGCCGGCACCGGCATCACCGAAGAGGATGGTCGGGCAGTTGGCATAGGTTTCCGGACCCTTGCAGCCGAGCTTGTACAGGCAGTAGCCCTTGCGGTGGCCGTCGTCGCCGAATTCCATCGCGAAGCGGCCAGCGTCGAAGTGGGCGCGGCGCTCGCAGTTTTCGTGAATCAGGCGTGAGTAGGCGAACTTCGGGCGACCCAGCGCGTCGATCTCCGGCAGCGCGCCGAAGGTGAGGAAATGAACGACGGTGGACAGGAAGTTGTACGGGTTGGGCGGGCAGCCCGGAATCGTCACCACCGGCTTGTCGGTGATGATCTTGTTGGCGCCGACGGCACCGGTCGGGTTCGGATCGGTCGAGGGCATGCCGCCCCACGAGGCGCAGGAGCCGATGGCGATCACCGCCGCGGCATTCTTCGCACATTCCTTGGTCAGCTCGATCGCGGTCTTGCCGCCGATCTTGCAGTAGATGCCGTTGTCTTTGGTCGGAATGGCACCCTCGATGACCAGCACGTACTTGCCGGCGTTTTCCTTCATCGCGGTTTCACGCGCCGCCTCGATCTGGTGGCCGGCCGCTGCGAACAGCGTTTCGTGATAGTCGAGCGAGATGACGTCGAGAATCAGCTTCTCGATCGTCGGGTGTTCGGCACGCAGCATCGATTCGGTACAGCCGGTGCATTCCTGGAAATGCAGCCAGATCACCGAGGGGCGCTTTTTCGTCGCCACGGCTTCGGCAACAGCAGCATCCGCCCCCTGCGGCAAGCCGAGCGTGGTCGCCAACGCGGCGCAGAATTGCAGGAATTCACGACGCGACATTTGCAGCCGCTCGGCCGCCGCCGCAATCTTGTCGTTCAGTTCCAGCGACAACAGACTGGTATTTGCCATAACCCCACCCTTCTTCTGAAAACTTCCGGACAGGCCGGAGATCACATTGTCACGCCTAGGGCGCACCATTTTCGAAGAGCCATTAACAAGATTCGTGCCAACAAATTTTGTGCATTGGAAACATGCACATAGAATCAATCTGTGGAAACGGACAGGCAAGCGCATTACCGCCTATCCACGAAAGTGGAAAGGCGGTAACCACCTCAAAACGGATATTTGCTTGGCACCGACGGACGCCGGCGCCGGAGAGGATCAGTAGCTGATGCTGAAACTGGCGACGTCGACGCGGATCGTGTCGCGGCCGAGCGCCAGTGCCGCGTTGCGAACAAAGTCATGCGCCCATGCCTTGCCTTCGGCGAAACGCGGCTCGCCGCCATAACGAGCGACGCTGAGAATCTTGTCGATGATCAGCACCTTGCCTACCGGATTGCTCGGTTCACATTCCAGATCGGTGAACTCCTTGTCGAACCAGCGCCGCGCCTCCTCGGCAGAGTGCCCGGCAAGCTCAGTGTCGGGCAGTTTGTATTCATACTGTTTTTCTTTCCCGAACATGACGACCACGTGATAGACCATGTCTCTCCTCCTGTACTGCGACTTTTTCGAAAGCTAATTCTAGCCCGATTCGGACGCTCCCGATTGTTGCATGGGCGACAAACGCAATTGCGTCGGCGAAGGATACTGTTCGCGTTGTATTTCAGGACAGGGGAGACTACCATTGCCCGCACCAAAGCCCGCCTTCATCATGGACCCTACCGAAGAGGAACTCGTCGCGATCCGCACGCAACTGCACGAACTGCAGTCGGAGCATCGCGACCTTGATCTGGTGATCGAGCACCTGATCCTGAACCCACCTCCGGACCAGTTGCTGATCCGCCGCCTGAAGAAGCGCAAGCTGCAGCTGAAGGATCGCATCACGCAGTTTGAGCGCATGCTGGTTCCCGACATTCCCGCCTGAGCGCCGGCGCATCAACCTGTGACGCACTGCGATCGCTTCACGAGTGCCCGCATGAGACGCCCCGCACGGTTGCCCGAAGAGGCGCCCTCACTCGGGAACGACATCCCGCGGGGACAGAAGGGTGATCCAGTGAGTAAACTCCCGGCCATCCACCTTGCCCACGCCTGACAAGCACGTCGCCATCGCTTGCGGCCCCCACCGAAAATTGCACTGAAATGGAACTTCAACTCGGCGGCACCTCCTGTCACATTGCCTGCGCCGGCCCGCTCGATGGCCGGCCGCTGCTCCTCGTTCATGGGGCAGCGAACGACCATGCCGCCTGGCACGATCTGCTGCCGCGGCTGGCTGCCGCGGGCCTGCGCGTCTATGCGCCGGATCTGCCGGGCCACGGCCGCTCCGCCGGCCCGGCACTCGCCGGAATCGAAATGCTTGCCGACTGGCTGTGCGGGCTCGCGCAAGCCCTTGATCTGAAGAACCCGGCCATCGCCGGGCATTCGATGGGTTCGCTGGTTGCACTGGAATCGGCTGCGCGCATGCCCGCAGCCATCTCCCGCGTGCTGCTGCTTGGCGCTTCGATACCGATGCCGGTTTCAACCCAGTTGCTGGAATGTGCACTGAAGGCGCCGGATAGCGCATGCCGCATGGTGACTGCGTGGTCGCATACGCCGGAGTTCTTCCTGAATGGCGGCGGCGGGCACGGGGTCTGGGGACCGGGCAAGACACTCGCGGTCATGCGCCGCAACGCCGCAACACTTGCCGGCGACCTCGACAACTGCAATCGTTATTCGAACGGACTGCATGCCGCGGAAAGGGTCACCTGCCCCAGCCTGCTGATTGCCGGTCGGCGTGACCGCATGACGCCCTCACGGGCACTGCAGCCACTACAGGAGGCACTTCAGGATGTGCGCCGGGTCGATATTGCGGACTGTGGCCACGCGATGATGGTGGAGAAGCCGGCGGAGGTGGCCGCGGCGATGATTGCTTTTCTCGCCTGAGCGGCGCGCGACGCTTACAGAACCAGCGAGCCCAGCCACCAGAACAGCGCTGCAATCAGCGCACTCGCCGGAATCGTCAGCACCCAGGCCCAGACGATGCCGCCGGCAATGCCCCAGCGCACCGCCCGCAGTTTCTGCGACGAACCGACGCCGACGATGGCGCCGGTGATGGTGTGTGTGGTCGATACGGGAATGCCAAGTCCGGTCGCGAGGAAGAGCGTCATCGCGCCGCCGGTTTCGGCGCAGAAACCGCCCACCGGCTTCAGCTTGGTGATCTTCTGACCCATCGTTTTGACGATGCGCCAACCGCCGAAGAGTGTACCCAAGCCGATTGCAATGTAACAGACGGCAACCACCCACATCGGAATGGGGTCCTGCGATGTCGATATCCCTGCCGCGATGAGCAGCATCCAGATAATGCCCATCGTCTTCTGGGCATCGTTGCCGCCGTGACCGAGGCTGTAGAGCGCCGCCGAGAACAGCTGCAGGCGGCGGAACCATTTGTCCACGCGTCGCGGCGTGGCGCGCCTGCACAGCCACGAAACAATGACCATCAGCAGCGAGCCGAGCAGCATGCCGAGCAGCGGCGACACAAAGATGAAGACGATCGTCTTGGTGACGCCGGAAGTGATGAGCGAGGAAAAGCCCGCCTTGGCAACCGCAGCACCAACCAGGCCGCCCATCAGCGCATGCGAGGACGACGAAGGAATACCGTAGTACCAGGTGATCAGATTCCAGGCAATTGCACCGACCAGCGCGCCGAAAACAACGATATGGTCGATCACGACAGGCTCTACCGTGCCCTTGCCAACCGTTGTCGCCACCTTCAGCTGGAAGATCACGACCGCGACCACATTGAAGAAGGCCGCGAAGGCAACCGCATGCTGCGGCTTGAGCACACCGGTGGAGACGACGGTTGCGATCGAATTCGCCGCGTCGTGGAAGCCGTTCATGAAATCAAAGGCTAGCGCGAGCAGGACGAGGAATACGACCACGCCCAGGCTGATCTGCAGGGTATCCATGTCGTGGGCGGACCCGACTCAGGAGTTTTCGAGGACGATGCCCTCGATGACGTTGGCAACGTCCTCGCAGCGATCGGTGATGGTTTCGAGCAGTTCGTATGTCGCCTTCAGCTTGATCAGCTGGCGCACATCGGGCTCGTCGCGGAACAGTTTTGACATGGCGCCACGCATCACGCGATCGGCATCCGACTCAAACTGATCGATCTCGCGGCAGGTGGCAAGAATCGCCTGCGCGTTATCCATCGAGTGCAGCAGGTTGACCGCTGTCTTGACGCGTTCGCAGCAGGACAGGGTGATCTGCGCCAGCGTGATCGATTCGGGCGTGGCGCGCTGGATGTCGTAGAGCGCCACGGTTTGCGCGACATCCTGCGTGAGATCGAGGATGTCATCCATGCGCGTGATCAGCTGATGGATTTCGTCACGATCGAGCGGCGTGATGAAGGTCTTGTGCAACTGCGAGATCGTCTCGTGGGTGATCTTGTCGGCCGAAGTTTCTGCCTTGTCGATCGCGGCCGAGTAACCCTCCACGCCGTCGCGGCCACTGGCCAGCGCCGTCATCATCGCGACGAGTTGTTGCGCTCCCTCAACGATCAGTTCGGCGTGGGCGTCGAACAGATCGAAAAACTTGCCCTCTTTGGGCATCAGGCGTCCGAACATTACAGCCCCGTTACGTTTTTGTGACGGGCGCGAGTTTATCACCAGTTGCCATGCTGCGCCGCAAAAGCTGGCCGCAAATCCGGCCAGAACTGAGGAAGATCAAAAATCCGGACGCGTCACCTGCGGTTCAAGCCTGGAAACGGAGCTTGCCAGTGGTGTGAAGGGTAGAATTGCGGGGGAACTGATTCTGCGCTGAAGCGACGCTTCCTGCAAACCGCATCGCTACAGCGCAGACAACAAAAAAGCGCCCCGAAAGGCGCTTGTTTGTGTGTGGCTTGGCGGAGAGGGTGGGATTCGAACCCACGGTAGGTTGCCCTACGCCTGATTTCGAGTCAGGTACATTCGACCACTCTGCCACCTCTCCGCGAAAGGCGCGCAGTATAGCACAAGAACGAAAACCGACAATGCGCTGGCTGACACTATTCCTGATCGCCATCGCGCTCGCCGGCTGCGGCGAAAAGCGGCCGCCGACGCTCGCCGAAACGCGCGAACTGATCGTGCTTACGCGCGCCGGGCCGACCACCTATGAACTCGACGAGGAAGGTTCGCCAGCCGGTTTCGAGTACGATCTCGCACACCTCTTCGCCGATGAACTCGGTGTCGATATTCGCTTCATCGTGGTTCGCCACGACGCCGATATCGCGAAGAAGCTGAAGAAGGGCAAGGCACACTTCGGTGCCGCCTGGCTGTCGCCGCCGACCGATCCGGCGCTGGTCGCCGGGCCGAGCTACCACGCGAGCAGCAACATCATTGCGCATAACGAGAATTCGCTGCCGATCGAAACACCGGACGATCTCGACGACAAGGCGGTGCAGGTCATCGCCGGATCTCGCCAGGCCGACGCGTTGCGCGAACTGCAGAAACAGTTCCCGAACATCCGCATCGAGGAACACAAACGGATCAGCGAACTGCAATTGCTCGAACGAATCGCCGAGCGCCCCGGAGAATCGGCGCTGGTGGATCACACGGTGCTCGACATCGCTTCGAACTACTACCCGCAGTTGCAGTACGCACTGTCGGTCGGCAGTGCGACGCCGATTGCCTGGGTGTTCCCGGCGAATGGCGATGCTGAACTGATGCGGGCGGCACAGAACTTCATCGAGCGCATTCGCGGCGATGGCACGCTGGCACGGCTGATCGATCGCTACTTCGGTCATGTGGAGCGCCTGAGCCCGCTCGACAGCCTGAAGTTCGTCGAGCGCATGCAGAAGCTGCTGCCGCAGTATCGCGCCCATTTCCATTCCGCGCAGACGAACACCGGGATCGACTGGCGTCTCCTGGCCGCCCTCGCCTATCAGGAATCGCAATGGAATCCGCTTGCCACCAGCCCCACCGGGGTGCGCGGCATGATGATGCTGACCGAGGAAACCGCCGATCGCCTGCGCGTAGACAACCGGCTCGATGCCAAGCAGAGCATCCTTGCCGGCGCACAGTACCTCGCCGATCTGCGCGATACGCTACCGGCGTCGGTGCGCGAACCGGATCGCACCTGGCTGGCGATCGCCGCCTACAACCTCGGCATGGGCCACCTCAATGCGGCGCGCTACATCGCCGGCACGCTGCAACGCGATGCCGATTCCTGGTACGAGATGAAGACGGTGCTGCCGCTGCTGGCGCGGCCGGAGTATTACCAGCGGCTGAAATCCGGCCGCGGGCGCGGTGGCGAGGCGGTGATCATGACCGAGAACGTGCGCATGTACTACGACATTCTCAACCGCAACGAGCCGCCCTACCGGCCGCTCGGTGACGCACAGGACGCGCTCAGGCCGAAATGAACTCGCGGCCGCCGAGGTAGGGGCGCAGCGCTGCCGGAACGCTGATGCTGCCATCGGCGTTCTGGTAGTTTTCGAGGATCGCCACCAGTGTGCGGCCGACGGCGAGGCCGGAGCCGTTCAGCGTATGCGCGATCTCCGGCTTGTTCTTCTCGTTGCGGAAGCGGGCCTGCATGCGGCGCGCCTGAAAATCCGAGAAGGTCGAGCACGAGGAAATCTCGCGGTAGGTGTTCTGCGCCGGCAGCCACACCTCGAGGTCGTAGGTCTTCGCCGACGAGAAGCCCATGTCGCCGGTGCACAGCACGACACGGCGGTACGGCAGTTCCAACCGTTCGAGGATGATCTCGGCGTGGCGCGTCAGCGCCTCGTGCGCCTCGATCGATTTTTCCGGCGTCACGATCTGCACGAGCTCGACCTTGTCGAACTGGTGCTGGCGGATCATGCCGCGCGTGTCGCGACCGGCCGAACCGGCCTCGGAACGGAAGCACGGCGTGTGGCAGACGAACTTCAACGGCAGCGCCTCGGCGGCGATGATCTCGTCGCGGACGATGTTTGTCACCGGTACCTCGGCGGTCGGAATCAGGTAGAGCGGTTCGGCATCGCCGCGCGGCACTCTGAACAGATCCTCTTCGAACTTCGGCAGTTGGCCGGTACCGAACAGGCTGGCGCCATTGACGAGGTACGGTGCATAGACTTCGGTATAGCCATGCTCGGCGGTGTGGATGTCGAGCATGAACTGGGCAAGCGCGCGATGCAGGCGGGCGAGTTGCCCCTTCATCAGCGTGAAGCGGGCACCGGAAATCTTCGCGGCGGTCGCGAAATCGAGCTGGCCGAGCGCCTCGCCGAGATCGACGTGATCCTTCACCGGAAAATCGAAGGCGCGCGGCGTGCCCCAGCGCTTCAGTTCGACGTTCGCCGTCTCGTCCTCACCGACCGGCACGCTGTCGTGCGGCAGGTTCGGGATGGCGGCGACGATCGCCTCGATCTGCGGCAGCAACGCCGAGAGACGTGCTTCACTCGCTTCGAGTTCTTCCTTGAGCTTGGCCACTTCGGCCATCACCCCGCTGGCATCCTCGCCCTTGCCCTTCAACAAGCCGATCTGTTTGGACAGCGTATTGCGCTGCGCCTGCAGTTCCTGCGTCTTCGTCTGCAGCGTCTTGCGCTCGGCTTCGAGGTTCTGGAAACCGGAAAAATCGAAGGGCTTGCCGCGCGTGGCGAGGCGTTCGGCAACGGCGTCGAGATTGTTGCGAAGGAGCTGGATGTCGAGCATTTGAAGCGTCCGGAATCAGTGAGTGCCGCACTGGCGGCGAAAGCCGGGATTATACGCGAGGCGGCGTGACGTCCGAGCCGCCCCCGGTGCCCGTGCGGAAGAAGCGGGCAATGCGGGTGATCGCAGCACGCAGGAAACGCCACAGTCTCGGCAACAGCCAGACGAGCAGCGCCAGGAAGAGCGCGAGCACGCCGAGAAAGACCCACGGTTGCGTGAGCATCAGCCAGAAACCGCCGAGCACCGCGGCTTCCTCGCTGACCGAAGCGGCCCAGTTGCTGAACGGCTCCGGCGAAGTGTTGATCGCCAGCCGCCCGCCGGCCTTGGAAAGTGCAGTGCCGGCGGTGATGGTGCCGCCGATCAGGCCCGCTGCCAGCAGCAGCGCCGGATCAGCCGTGCCAAGCGAGAACGCGGCGAGCAGCGCGCCGGCGGGGATACGCACAAAGGTCTGCAAGGAATCCCAGAACGAATCGAAGCCCGGCACCTTGTCGGCGATCGCTTCGGCAACGAGCAGGACGCCGCTCGCGCCCATAACCAGCGGATTCTCAAGAATCCTCAGGTTCTCGGGCAGTTGCAGATAGCCGAGGTGCGAAAGCAGCCCGGCGAGGAAGAGCACCAGGTAGAGGCGCAGCCCGCTTGCCCAGGCCAGTCCGGCGGCAAGCGCCACCGTCTGCACGAGCGAGACGGGGTCACTCACCGCCGCGCCCCTTCTTGCGGGCTGCGGCGTCGAGCTGGCGCAGGTGCGCGAGCTTCTCGCCGATCTTCGTTTCGAGCCCGCGCGCCACCGGCTTGTACCAGCGTTGCGGCTTCATGCCTTCCGGAAAGTAGGTTTCGCCAGCCGCATAGCCCTCGGCTTCGTCATGCGCGTAACGGTATTCCTTGCCGAAGCCCATTTCCTTCATCAGCTTGGTCGGCGCGTTGCGCAGATGCAACGGCACCGGCCGCGAACCATCGTCGGCAATGAAGGCGCGCGCCGCGTTGTAGGCGTTGTAGGCGGCATTCGATTTCGCGGCGACGGCGAGATAGACCACCGCGTTGGCCAGCGCCAGCTCGCCCTCGGGCGAGCCGAGCCGCTCGTAGGTTTCCGCCGCCGACAATGCGATCTCGGCGCCGCGCGGATCGGCGAGACCGATGTCCTCCCAGGCCATGCGCAGGATGCGCCGGGCGAGGTAGCGCGGATCAGCGCCGCCGTCGAGCATGCGGCAGTACCAGTACAGCGCGGCATCCGGGTCGGAGCCGCGCACCGATTTGTGCAGCGCCGAGATCTGGTCGTAGAAGGCGTCGCCGCCCTTGTCGAAGCGGCGCAGCTGCTGGGCCAGCGTGGCGTTGACGAAATCGCCGTCGACCGTGTCGCGACCGGTGGCCTGCGCCGCGGTGCGGATCTGTTCGAGCAGGTTGAGCAGCTTCCGCGCATCGCCGTCGGCGACGCCGCACAGGCGCCCGCGCGCCGCCTCGTCGAAGGCGAGGCCGGCCAGTGCGCTGCTCGCGGCGCGGTCGAAGAGCTGGCCCATCTCGTCTTCGGAAAGCGACTGCAGCGTATAGACCGAGGCGCGCGAGAGCAGCGCCGAATTGACCTCGAACGACGGGTTCTCGGTCGTCGCCCCGACGAAGGTCACCAGCCCGGATTCGACGAAAGGCAGGAAGGCGTCCTGCTGCGACTTGTTGAAGCGGTGCACCTCGTCGACGAAGAGGATCGTCCGCCGCCCCTGCCCGCGCGTCATCTCGGCGCGAGCGATCGCCTCGCGGATTTCCTTGACGCCGGAAAGCACGGCGGAGAGCGCGATGAAGTCGGCATCGAAGGCATCGGCCATCAGCCGCGCCAGCGTCGTCTTGCCGACACCCGGCGGCCCCCAGAGAATCATCGAATGCGGCTGACCGGCCTCGAACGCCAGCCGCAGCGGCTTGCCCGGCCCGAGCAGGTGCGACTGGCCGACCACCTCGTCCAGCGTCCGCGGGCGCAACTGCTCGGCGAGCGGAGCGAAGGGCTGTTCCGCAGCAGGATCAGAGGGAATCGAGAAAAGGTCGGTCATTTCGACGAAATCGGCAAGCGCCTAGCCGCGCTTCAGCTCAGGGTAGAAGTTCTCGTGCGATCCAAGAAGCAGCAACAGACGGGTCGCCGGATCGTACTCGTAGGCAAGCAGCATCAACTGGCCGCAGCATTTGAACTTGTGTACGAAGACGCCCGCCAGGTCACCCTTCTTCGCCTCACCAAGCGTCGGGTTGGCGACAATGACGCCGACCGCATCATCAACGTCGGCCTTCTGGTTCGCATGCAGACGTTTGTAGGCACGACGGAAAGCCGCGCTCTGGACAACCTGAACGGTCATTGCGTCTCGCGCCGACCTTCCGGGACGAAGGGCGTCGCCAACGCCGGTCCTTCGGCACGTGCCACCAACAGGTCGCGTACGAAATCAATCGGTAGGTCAGGGTTGTCGAGCGCGGCCTTGCCGACCATCGCCCAGAACTCGATCTGTCCGGCAATCGTGCGGCGCTCGGCTTGTGCCTGCGCTTTCGCTTGCTCGTAGAGGGTATCGTCAATGCGTACCGGCATGCCCATGCTTCACCTCGAATCAGTTTGCTACATTTGTAGCAGCCACTATAGCGAGCGGCCCGCGGCGAAGCAAGCCTTCAGTCACCGAGCCTCAGTCGCCAAGGACATCCGCCCCCTTGGGCGGCACGAAGCGGAAGGTCGATGCAGCGAGAGCCGGGTTCTTCTCGACTTTCGAGAACTGCAGCGAAGTCTGCTGGCCGAAGCTGTCGGTGAGTTCCATCGCACGCAGCTCGGCACCGGCAAAGCCGATGCGCACCTTCTCGAAACCGCTGTCGGTATTCTTTGGCGTCGCGTCCAGCCATTCAAGACCGTCCTGCAAGCCCGCATCCTTCAGCACGAAGGATTTCTCGAGCACGGCGATGCCTTCGCCGGCGAGCAACGCCGCCGGCGAACCGGCAAGCGCGGCACCCTGCTTCTTCACCGTGACCTGATTCAGTTCGGGATCGTGCAGCCAGACCTTCTCGCCATCGCCGACGATCAGTTGCGGGTAGGGTTTCTCAATCTGCCAGCGGAACTTGTGCGGACGGGCAATCGCCATGCTGCCCGAGGAGAACTGCGGCTTGCGGCCATTCTTCGGCATCACCGTCTGCGTGAAATCGGCGCGCAGCAGCTTCGTTGTTTCGAGGAAGGCGCGCAGGCGGTCGACGGCGTCGGCGCGTGCACTCACGGTGACCAGCGCAAGCGCGGAGGCAAGCAGCAGTCGGCGCATCATCACCCCTTCACGCATTACTCTTCCTGCTTCCTCGCCAGCACTTCACGGCCGCCGCGACCATCCATCGCCGAGACGAGGCCGGCCTTTTCCATGGCCTCGATCAGCCGCGCCGAGCGGTTATAGCCGATGCGCAGATGGCGTTGCACCAGCGAGATCGACGCACGACGGTTCTTGAGAACGATATCGACCGCCTGGTCGTAGAGCGGATCACTCTCCGCATCACCGGCATCGCTCCCCCCTTCGCCGCCTTCTTCGTCATCACCGCCCGCTCCGGTCAGAACGCCCTCGACATACTCCGGCACACCGACCTTCTTCAGGTAATCGACGACATGGTGCACCTCGTCGTCGGCGACAAAGGCGCCATGCACCCGCGTCGGGTAGCCGGTCCCCGGCGCCAGCCACAGCATGTCGCCCTGGCCGAGCAGCGCCTCGGCGCCCATCTGGTCGAGGATGGTGCGCGAGTCGATTTTCGAGGACACCTGGAACGAAATCCGTGTCGGGATGTTGGCCTTGATCAGGCCGGTAATGACGTCGACCGACGGACGCTGCGTGGCGAGGATCAAATGGATGCCCGAAGCGCGTGCCTTCTGCGCCAGACGGGCGATCAGTTCCTCGACCTTCTTGCCGACGACCATCATCAGATCGGCCAGCTCGTCGATGACGACGACAATATGGGGCAGCGTCTTCAGCGGTTCCGGCGCTTCCGGCGTCAGCGACAGCGGGTTCGGGATCTTCTCGCCGCGCTTCTCGGCGTCCTTGATCTTGCTGTTGAAGCCGGACAGGTTGCGCACGCCCATCGCGCTCATCAGCTTGTAACGCTTCTCCATCTCGCCGACGCACCAGTGCAGCGCATTGGCCGCCTGCTTCATGTCGGTGACCACCGGTGCCAGCAGGTGCGGAATGCCCTCGTAAATGGAGAGTTCGAGCATTTTCGGATCGACCATGATCAACCGCACCTTCTCGGGTTCGGACTTGTAGATCATGGAAAGGATCATCGCGTTGATGCCGACCGACTTGCCCGAGCCGGTCGTACCCGCCACCAGCAGATGCGGCATTTTGGCGAGATCGGCCACCACCGGCTGGCCGGCGATGTCCTTGCCAAGCGTCAGCGTCAGCGGCGAGGCCATGTCCTGATAGGCCTTGCTGGAAATGATCTCGGAAAGGCGCACGGTCTGCCGCTTCGGATTGGGCAGTTCAAGCGCCATGCACGATTTGCCCGGTACCGTTTCGACGACGCGGATCGACACCAGGGCCAGCGCCCGCGCCAGATCGCGCGCCAGATTGACGATCTGCGCGCCCTTCACGCCGACGGCCGGCTCGATTTCGTAGCGTGTGATCACCGGGCCAGGATAGGCCGCGACGACCTGCACCTGCACGCCGAACTCGGCGAGTTTCCGCTCGATCAGGCGCGACGTGAATTCGAGCGTTTCGGGCGTCGGCCGTTCGGTCTGTGCTGGCGCCGGCGCCAGCAGGTGCAGCGGCGGCAACATGCCGCCATCGACCACTTCGGGGAACAGCGGTGCCTGCCGCTCACGCTCGATGCGCTTTTCGACCTTTTTCGAGACTTCGATAACGGGCTCGGAAATTTCGATGATGATCGGCTCGTGCTGCTCGACCCGCTCGCGCTCAACTTCGACGACCGCCTCGCGCTGCTGCGCGACTTCGCGACCGATGCGTCGATCCTGCCAGGTTTCGACCAGATTGCGCGCACCGAGATACGTGCCTTCGAGCAAGCCACCGACGCGCTCGGCAGCCATCAGCCAGGACATGCCCGAGAACAGGCTCCAACCGACGGCGATCATGGCCAGCAGCAGCAGGGTTGCGCCCGTGAAGCCGAGATAGCGCATCGCCAGATCGCCCGTTTCAAGCCCGAGCATGCCCCCGGGAGAGAGGGGCAGCGCAACCGGCAGCGTGTGGAAACGCAGATGTTCGAGCGCGCTGCTGGATACGAGCAGGACAACGAAACCAGCCAGCGCGATGGCGAGCGGACGGCGGTCGCCATGTCGCAGGCCGTCGAGACGGCGATAGCCCCACCAGACGATCGCGGCGCACAGCATCACCCACCACCAGGCGGAAAGACCGAAGAGGTAGAGCAACAGATCGGAAACCCAGGCACCGGCACGCCCAGCGGGGTTATGCAGCACCGACGAATGCACTGCACGCGACCAGCCCGGATCTTCCGGGTGGTAGCCGACCAGTGCCAGCGAGAGAAAACCCGCAAGCACCACCAGCGCCAGCCAGCGCGATTCCTGGAGTATCAGGGCGATCTTTTCCGGAAGCGGGCCAGGCGCGGTGCCGCGGGTGAGGGTCTTGGCTTTCAAGGGTTCGGGGGATGGAGAAACAAAAACCGATTATACCCGTGGGCAGCCAGGTGCCGGCTCAACTCTCGTTGAGCACGATGATTCCGTCATCGACGATGATATAGCCACTGGCTTCCAGATCCTTCATCACGCGGCTGACCATCTCGCGCGAGGCGCCGATCATCTTGGCGATGTCCTGCTTGGTCAGCCGGCGCGGGATGACCCGGCGGCCGCTCTGCATTTCCGAGACATCGAGCAGCAGCTTGGCGACACGACCATAGACATCCATCAGCGCCAGGCTTTCGATCTTGCGATCGGCTTCGCGCAAGCGCTCGACCAGCCGCTTCATGATGTTCAGCGCCACCTCGAAGTTCTCCTGCAGGCAACGCTTGAAATCGGCCTTGGAAATCACCAGCATCTCGCAGGATTCGGCCGCAACCACGTCGGCGGAGCGTGGGCTGCCATCGATCAGCCCCATCTCGCCGAAGAAATCGCCGGGACCGAGGATCGACAGGATCACCTCGCGCCCATCCTCATCGCTGTTCAGCACGCGAGCGCTGCCGTTGATCAGGATATACAGCGAGTCGGTCGGATCGCCCGAGCGCACGATGACTGTGCCGCGCGTGACCTTGCGATGATTCGCCACGCCAGCGATCTGTTCGAGTTGCGGATCGCGCACGCCGCAGAACAGCGGAATCGTCCGCAGCAATACCAGCCCTTTGGTCCCCACACCCGTCATTCCGAAATCCTTTTTATTCAGAAATTCATCATGTTGTAGGCAAATTATAAGACTGCTTCATAAAAGGCAAGCAGCATCGGCACAGTAGCATGCCGCGCGCGCTATATAATCCAGCGCTCGCCCATCCACACAAACTGAACGCAGAGTACGACCATGACCCAAGCCTCCCGCCACTGCCGCCTGCTCATTCTCGGTTCCGGCCCCGCCGGCTATACCGCTGCGGTTTATGCCGCGCGTGCCAACCTCAAACCCGTGCTGATCACCGGCATGGCGCAGGGCGGGCAGCTGATGACCACCACCGAAGTCGACAACTGGCCGGCCGATGCCGATGGCGTTCAGGGGCCCGAGCTGATGGCCCGCTTCCAGAAGCACGCCGAACGCTTCGAGACCGAAATGGTCTTTGATCACATCCACACCACGCACCTCAACGAGAAGCCGATCCGCCTCGTTGGCGATTCCGGAACCTACACCTGCGACGCGCTGATCATCGCCACCGGCGCCTCGGCACAGTACCTCGGCCTGCCGTCGGAAGAGAAGTTCTCCGGCCGCGGCGTTTCCGCCTGCGCCACCTGCGACGGCTTTTTCTACCGCAACCAGGCCGTCGCCGTCGTCGGCGGCGGCAACACCGCCGTCGAGGAAGCGCTCTACCTCGCCAACATCGCCAGCCATGTCACGCTGATCCACCGCCGCGACAAATTCAAGGCCGAGAAGATCATGGTCGACAAGCTGTACAAGAAGGTCGAGGAAGGCAAGATCACACTCGCACTCGACTCAACGTTGGATGAGGTGCTCGGCGACAACACCGGCGTCACCGGCCTGCGCTTGAAGCACATGAAGACCGGCGCCACCAGCGAAATCAATGTGATGGGAGTATTCATCGCGATCGGCCACAAACCGAATACCGATATTTTCGCCGGCCAGCTGGAGATGGAAAACGGCTACATCGTCACCCGCTGCGGGCGCGAGGGTAATGCCACCGCGACCAGCGTCGAAGGTGTCTTTGCCGCTGGCGACGTACAGGATCACATCTACCGCCAGGCTTGCACCTCGGCCGGCACCGGCTGCATGGCCGCGCTCGACGCGGAGCGGTATCTCGACGCCAAGAGCCTCGCCTAAAGCCATATGACGAAGCGCCCCAAGGATGAACCCTTCGGGGCGCTGACCGCGTTGCGCGGCAAGGTGCGCGAAAGCGGCCCCGTCAAGCCTGCGCCACCAAGGGTTTCCGCGACGCGCTCCGACGCGGATGATCTGAGCGCATTCAGGCAGGCAGTCGCGGGCACGGTGCCGCTCGCTGCCGACGATCATGCGCCGATCGAACGTCCGCGACCCTCACCGGTTCCGCGTCCTCGATCCGCGGAACCCGAACCGGAAGCGCCGCCAAGGCGCCGCAACATCGATCCCGACGACGCCGATGCGCTTTTCCGCGAGGCGATGGATGGCGTCGCCCCGCTGACAGATAGCGGCCGCATCGACATCGACATGACCAATGCGCGCCGCAGACCCCGGCCGCCGCTGCTCGCCGCCAACGCCGCTGCGCACGAACCGCAGACGGAGCACGGCGTCCCGCTGCCGCCGCTGCCAGAGAACGAGCACGATCCTGTCACACTCTTCCGTTGCGCCGTCGGCGCGGCTGCACCGCTGCCCGAGCACAATCGCGCCACACTCGAACGCCCGCTGCCGCCACCGCACCCGCGCAAGCGCGAGGAAGACGAAGCAGCCGTATTGCGCGAATCGATCGAAGCACCGCTCTCGTTCGAAGACCGCATCGACATCGGCGACGAGGGCGTGCACCTGCGCGACGGCCTGCCGCGCCGCGTGCTCACCGACCTGCGCCGCGGCCGCTGGGTGGTACAGGCCGAACTCGACCTGCACGGCTTCACCCGCGACGAAGCGCGCAGCGCGCTCGGCCATTTCCTGCACGAGGCGCTGGAGCACGGCTACCGCTGCGTGCGCCTGATCCACGGCAAGGGCCTCGGCTCGCCGGGGCGCGAGCCGGTGCTGAAGCACCTCTCGCGCGGCTGGCTGATGCAGCGCGAGGAAATCCTCGCCTTCTGCCAGGCGCGGCCGCACGACGGCGGCGAAGGGGCGCTGCTCATCCTGTTGCGCAACACCAGCAAAAAGGGCTGACCCCTGACGGGATCAGCCCCTGTACCTGGCGCTGAAGAAATCAGTCGGTGATCAGATCGCCGCTTCGTTCGTCTCGCCGGTGCGGATGCGCACTACCTGCTCCACCGGCGTAACGAAAATCTTGCCGTCGCCGATCTTGCCGGTATGCGCAGCCTTGACGATGGCCTCGATGGCCGGTTCGACGGTCTCGCCGGCAACGACGATCTCGATCTTCACCTTGGGCAGGAAATCGACAACGTACTCGGCGCCGCGATAGAGCTCGGTATGCCCCTTCTGGCGGCCAAACCCTTTGACTTCGGTGACGGTCAGGCCGGTGACCCCAATCTCCGAAAGCGCTTCGCGCACTTCGTCGAGCTTGAACGGCTTGATGATGGCTTCGATTTTCTTCATGGTCTGGGTTCTCCCGCTGTGATGGCCTATCGTATCAAAATTCGTCGACGTAGCGGTTGGTGATCGGGTAGCGCCAGTCCTTGCCGAAACCCCGCTGCGTGACGCGGATACCAACCGGCGCCTGCCGGCGCTTGTACTCCGCGATGCGCAGCAAACGCACAACGCGGCGTACGTCGGCTTCGGCGTAGCCACGGGCAACGATTTCGCGCGGGCTCTCGTCGCGTTCCATGTAGGCGTGCATGATCGCATCGAGCACCTCGTAGGGCGGCAAACTGTCCTGGTCGGTCTGGCCGGGCTTCAGTTCGGCCGACGGCGGCCGCGTGATGATGCGCTCGGGGATGATCTCGCGCTCGCGGTTCACCCAGCGCGACAGCCGATAAACGAAGGTCTTGAAGACATCCTTAATCACTGCGAAGCCGCCGGCCATGTCACCGTAAAGCGTGCAGTAGCCCACCGCCATTTCCGACTTGTTGCCGGTGGTCAGCACCAGCGCGCCGGTCTTGTTGGAGAGCGCCATCAAGAGGTTGCCGCGGATGCGCGCCTGCAGGTTTTCCTCGGTGGTGTCGCTGGCAAGGCCGGCAAATTCCTTGGCCAGCATATCCTCGTAGACCTGCATTGCCGGCGCGATGGCGATCTCGTCGTAGCGAACGCCGAGCGTCTTCACCATCTGCCGCGAGTCGTCCAGGCTGATGTCGGCGGTGTAGGGCGAAGGCATCATCACCGCGCGCACCCTGTCGGCACCCAGCGCATCGACTGCAACGGCCAGCGTCAGTGCCGAATCGATGCCGCCGGAAAGGCCGATGATCGCGCCGGGAAAGCCGTTCTTGCCAATATAGTCGCGCACGCCAAGCACCAGCGCCGCATAGACCTGCGCCTCCAGCGACAGGTGTGGCGCCAGGATTCCTGCCTGCGGCTGACCGTTGATGACCTCGACGACCTCAAGCGCCTCCTCGAACTGCGGCAGGCGGCAGGCTTCCCGACCATGCGCGTCGAGCACAAAGGAGCCTCCGTCGAAGACCAACTCGTCCTGACCGCCAACCAGGTTGGCGTAAACAGCGGGCATGCCGGTGGCGGCAATACGCTCGCGCAGCACGGCGGCACGGTCCTCGTGCTTGTCGAGGTGGTACGGCGAGGCGTTCAGCACCAACAGCAGTTCGGCGCCGGCGGCATGAGCGGCTTCGGCGGACCCCGCTTCCCAGATGTCGGCACAGATGTTGATGCCACAGCGCACGCCATTGATCGCGACAACGCAGGCCGTCTCGCCGGCATCGAAATAGCGCTCTTCGTCGAACACTTCGTAGTTCGGCAGCAACTGCTTGTAGTACGTGGCAACACGGCAGCCGTCCTGCAGCAGCGTCGCCGCGTTGTAGCGACGACCGTTCCGCTCCTCGGGATGACCGACGATGATGGCGATGCCCTCGACCCGCCGCGCCAGCGCATCGAGCTCGCGATCGCAGGCACGGTAGAAATCGGGGCGCAGCAGCAGGTCTTCCGGCGGATAGCCGCACAACGCCAGCTCCGGCGTCAGCAACAGATCGGCGCCGGCCGCGCGCGCGCGCGCGGCGAGATCGGCGATCTTCGCGGCGTTTCCGGCAAGATCACCGAGTGTTGCATTGAACTGGGCAATCGCAATTTTCAGCATTGGCGATCTCTGACGTGATGAGGATGGGACAGGCTGCACTGGTCGCATTGCGCCACGGATTCAGAGTACCCGGTCAGCAAAAGGGGCGCCAGCGGCGCCCCCGAAGATCGGACACCCGCGGCAGAATCAGTAGTTCGGCTTGTCCTGTGCATCTTCGTAACGCTTCACGCCTTCCATGATTTCCTTTTTGGCCTCTTCCTGACCGAACCAGCCCTGCGTCTTGACGAACTTGCCCGGCTCCAGATCCTTGTAGTGCTCGAAGAAGTGCGAAATCTGATCAAGTGTGATCTGCGGCAGATCGCGCGGACTCTCCACATTGCGATACATCGGCGTCAGCTTGTCGACAGGCACGGCAAGCACCTTGGCATCGGCACCGGCTTCATCCGTCATCGCCAGCATGCCGATCGGACGGCAACGGACCACCACGCCGGGCGGCAGCGCAAATTGCGTGACGACGAGCACATCGACGGGGTCGCCGTCACCGGCGATGGTGTGCGGGATGTAGCCGTAGTTGCACGGGTAGTGCATGGCGGTACCCATGAAGCGATCAACGAAGATCGCGCCACTTTCCTTGTCGACTTCGTACTTTACCGGATCGGCATGTGCCGGAATCTCGATGATCACGTTGAAATCATTGGGGAGGGACTTACCGGAGGGGACGTTATTGAGTGCCATGAGAGCTCTTTCTCTGTCTGTTTTGCGAGACCGGAATTATACCGCCTGAGGCCCGCGGACGCTCGGCCCTGCACCCCGCTTGCCTCCCACGGCCGGGGGTGCCACCAGAAGGCACATGACGATCGAAATTCCGTAGTTGACCTTTGCCCCACACAAACCTACAATGCGAACCGTTCTCATTTGTATTGCGTTTTACCTCAAGGGCAACTTTTTGACGCCATGAACACGGAGCACGACATGAACACTGCCCCTCAATCGGCGCCGGCGGCAACCACGCCGGCAGCTGCGGATGCAGCCACGCGGATCAACACCAGCCAGCTGTTCCGTGGACAGAAGACAGTCGAGATCGACCATGGTGAGCAGCGTTACACCCTGCGCGTCACCAAGGACAACAAGCTGATCCTGACCAAGTAGGCCAATACCCCACCCGATCCCTCGTCAAGCGAGACTCATTTCTCTAAAGCGTTATCTCTCGCTCGTTTTGCCCAGCCAGCCAGCCGCAAGGCCAGCAAGCCACGCATCTTTTTTGCGCGCTGGGACGATCCTCGGAAAAAAACGGGAAGCGCGCAAACACGATGAACACCAGCACGAACGCAGCAAGCCTCTACCACGCAAACCTCCCACAACTGTCGCCGGGCACGGTCGGTCTCGTTGCCGCAGCCCACATCGGCGTCCTCGCCCTGCTCATGGTGGCCGACATCGTGCCGGCACCCACCAGCGTCAGCACGCTGATGGTCGACATCATCCGCCCGGATGCGCCGGTCGAGAAAACCCCCGAACCCCCGAAGCCCGCGCCCGTCGAAAGGAAGCCGACGCCACCGCGACCGGTCAAGCCCCTGCCGCAACCCGTGCTCGCCGCACACACCGAATCTCCTGCCGCCGTCGCCGAAGTGCCCGTCGTCAAGGAAGCGCCGCCCGCGCCACCGGCACCACCCGCCGTCACGCAGCCACGATTTGACGCCGACTATCTCTCCAACCCCGCCCCCACCTACCCCCCTCTTTCCCGGCGCATGGGCGAGGAAGGCAAGGTCGTGCTGCGCGTTCATGTCGACCCCTCTGGGCGGCCTTCGCAAGTCGAGATCAAGACGTCCAGCAATTCCCCCCGCCTCGACCAGGCGGCGCTCGACGCCGTCTGGCGCTGGAAATTCGTTCCCGCCAAGCGCGGCGACGAACCAGTCGCCGCCTGGGTCCTGGTTCCCATCACATTCAATCTGAAGAACTGAGAGCGCCGCATGGAAAACCCGCTGGGCTTTGCCCACTTTCTCGCCAATACCGATGTCGTCGCGCGCATCGTCCTCTGCCTGATGCTGATCGCCTCGATCGGCAGCTGGTACCTGATCGTCACCAAGGGCCTGCGCGGCCTCACCATGCGTCGTCGCAGCAACGAATTCCTCACTGCCTTCTGGGAAGCACCGAATCTCGAAGCGGTTGCCGCCCGCATCCGCGAGAAAGGCACCACCGAGCCCTTCTCGCACCTGGTGCACCACGGCTTCACCGCCATCGAGCAGCACAACCGCTGCAAGAACGGCTGCGAGTGCAACACCGCCGGCCTCATCAACGCCGGCAATCCCGAGGATCTGCTTACCCGCGCGCTGAAACGCGCGATCGACGAAGACAAGGCGCAACTCGAATTCGGCCAGACCTTTCTCGCCACCGTCGCCTCTTCCGCCCCCTTCGTCGGCCTCTTCGGTACCGTCTGGGGCATCTATCACGCGCTGATCGCCATCGGCATGTCCGGCCAGGGCACGCTCGACAAGGTCGCCGGCCCCGTCGGCGAAGCCCTCATCATGACCGGCATCGGCCTCGCGGTCGCCATTCCCGCCGCCGTTGCCTACAACCACTTCGCGCGCCAGAACCGCAGCACGCTGTCGCAGCTCAACTCCTTCGCCTACGACGTTTTCGCCTTCGTTGCTACCGGGGTAAAAACCTCGCCGATGCTCACCGACGCCCGCGCCACCAGCGAGAAGGTGATCGCGATGGCGCGTGCGCAGGGGCAGGCGAGCGCCGATAGCCGGCTGCCCGGCCATCCCGGCCTCGCCGTGCGCTGAAACGGAGGAAACGCCATGACCTTCGCCAGCATGGAATCGGGCGACGACGACGCGCCGCTCACCGAAATCAACATGGTGCCGCTGATCGACGTGATGCTGGTGCTGCTCATCATCTTCATCGTCACCGCGCCGCTGCTCACGCACGCCGTCAAGGTCGACCTGCCGAAGGCGTCCTCGACGGTGAACCAGACCAAGCCGGAGAACGTGCAGCTCGCCATCGACGCGGCGAGCCAGGTGTTCTGGAACGGCGAGGCGGTCGATGCCGCCGGACTCGCCGGGCGCCTGCAAGCCGCCGGCGCGATGCAGCCGCAGCCGGAAGTGCACATCCGCGCCGAACGCACGACGCCTTACGAAAAGGTCGCGCAGGTAATGTCGGAGGCGGCAAGAAGCGGCCTCGTCCGCATCGGTTTCGTCACCGACCCGACCGTCGGCAACTGACTTCTTCGATTTACAACAGCCACAGGGAGCCAACCCATGAACTTTGCCAAACGAATCGCCGCCACCGCGGCTCTTGCCGCCGCCTTTGCCACCCCGGCACTCGCCCTCGAATACCCGATCGGAGTCCCGCAGAACAAGGCCGGCATGGAAATCGCCGCCGTCTACCTGCAGCCGGTCGAGATGGAACCGGAAGGCATGATGAAGAAGGCGTCCGAATCCGACATCCACATCGAGGCCGACATCCACGCACTGGCCAACAACCCGAATGGGTTCGAGGAAGGCGCCTGGATTCCTTATCTCGTCGTCAAATTCGAAGTAGCGAAGATCGGTAGCGACTTCAAGGTCGCCGGAGAATTCATGCCGATGGTCGCCAACGACGGGCCACATTACGGCGACAACATCAAGCTGGCTGGTCCCGGCAAATACAAGGTGAAGTTCACCATCCTGCCGCCATCGGAGAACAAGCATGCACACTTCGGCCGCCATACCGATCGTGCCACCGGCGTCCGCCCGTGGTTCAAGCCATTCGACGTCGAGTACGAATTCTCCTACGTCGGCATCGGCAAGAAGGGCGGCTACTGATCATGCGCGCCCGGATGATCGTTGCCGCACTCACCGCGGCAGGCATCGGCTCACTCGCAATGCCGGCAATGGCGGCGAAGGCTGTCGACCCGGCTCTGCTTGAAAAGCTCGCGGCACGCCTCGAAAAACTCGAAGCGCGCAACGCTGAACTCGAGAAGGAAGTAAAGACACTCAAGAGCGATAACGAAAGAATCGTTCAGGGGCTGGAAAGTGACCGCATCTCGCAATACGAGCCCGAGTTGACCGCTCGCCTGAAGGCCGTCGAGCAGGAAACCGCCGACATGAAGAAAGGCGCGAAGAAACTTGAAGCGCTCGACGGCATCAAGGCCGGGGTCAGCCTCACCACTGTCGCTCAGCGCCCGTCGGGTTTCCCCAGCGGCACCAAGGACAACAACGGCCACCTCACCTACCGTGCCGACGTCGAGGTCGAACTGCCGCTGCAACCGATCGGCGACATCGAACACAAGCTCTTCGGCCATTTCCGTCTCGGCCAGGGCTACGGCGTGAACGAACCGCTCGGCAACATCGGCGCCTTCAGCCCGGCCAACGGCACGGCCTTCCGCATCAATGGTGTCGAGAAGGACAATTCCTCGGCGCTGCTCGCGCAGGCCTGGTACCAGGCGAGCATTCCGCTGCCCTACGGCGGCTTCAAGCCGCACTCGAAGGAAAAGCTTGAACTCACCTTCGGCAAGATGGACTTCTTCGGCTTCTTCGACCAGAACGAGGTTGCCGGTGACGAGTCCACGCAGTTCCTCAACACGATGCTGGTACACAACCCGCTGCTCGATGCCGGCGGCCAGATCGCGCCGGACGGCAACGGCTTCCAGCCCGGGTTCATCGCCGCCTACGTCAACGAGACGAACAAGGCCGAGCCTTGGAAGGTCTCGCTCGGCTACTTCGGTTCCGGCGAGCGCGGTGCCAGCTACGGCCGCAGCTTCAACTCGCCGCTGACCATCCTGCAGGCCGAAAAGCAGTTGAAGCTCTTCGGCGGACTCACCGGCAACTATCGCGCCTATGTGTGGCACCGTAGCCGGGCAACCGAACTCGACGGCGTCACCGAGAAGAACCACACCGGTTTCGGCCTCTCCGCCGACCAGCGCATCGGCGACGGCGTCAACGTCTTCGGCCGCTACGGCAAGCTGACCAGCGGCGAGATGGCCTTCGACCAGACCTTTACGCTCGGCGCCGAGATCAGCGGCAACTACTGGGGCCGCGGCGGCGACGCAATCGGCTTCGGCGGCGCGTGGATGAAGGCGAGCAGCGCCTATCGCAAGGCCGGCGGCTCGGGCTGCGTGGCAGGCGATACCGATGGCAACGATGCCTGCGATGCCGCCGATACCGGCTTCTTCGCCTTCTCGCCCTCAGGTGCCGAAAAGCTGGCCGAAATCTACTACCGCTACCGCATCTCGCCGCAGTTCCACGTAACGCCGGACTTCCAGTGGATCGGACGCCCGGGCGCGAACCGCAGCGCGGATTCGATCAAGGTCATCGGCGTACGCGCCAACGTCGCGTTCTAAGGAGAGAAACGCTCATGTCCCGCCCCCTCGTTCAACATCGTCGACCGGAGTCGCTCTGGCTCGCCGTACTCGCCGCCAGTGCCTTGCTGATGGCGGCGTTCGTAGTGCCGGCGAAGGCCGCCGACGACATGCCGACCATCCAGCTACTGATGAAGGATGGCCGGCTGTTCCCGGAGACGCTGGAGGTCCCGGCCAACACGAAATTCCGGCTGACGATCAGGAACGAGGGGCCGGGCGCCGCCGAATTCGAAAGCCTGGAACTGAGGAAGGAGACCGTGCTCGCGCCGGGCGTCACGCGCAGCCTGGTCTTCCATCCGATGAAACCCGGCACCTACAGGTTCTTCGACGATTTCCACCCGGAAACGGCGCAGGGACGGATCGTGGCGAAATAAAAAATCATCGCCCGACAGAACAACAATGAAGCGAGAGAGAAAACATGGGAAACGCATTCTTCGTGGTCTGGCGGGAAAGCCTGGAAGCCTTCCTGATCGCCGGCATCCTCTACGCCTGGTTGCAGGCGAACGACGATAGCGGGCGCGGACGCACGGCGCTGTTCGGCGGTCTTGCCGCCGGCGTCGCGCTGGCCGTGCTGCTCGGCTGGGCACTCGTCGGCGTGCAGGACGAACTGGCCGGCAACGCGCTTGAAGCCTTCCAGGTCGGCATGCTCGTCGTCGCTGCGGCGCTGATCGCGCAGATGGTGCTGTGGATGCGCAAGCACGGCCGCCACATCAAGGCGCGCCTGCACGCCGACCTTTCTTCCGCCGCCGAGCGCTCGGGCTTTCTCGGCGTCGCCGTCGTCGCCGCCCTCGCCATCGCGCGCGAGGGCGCCGAGACGGTGATCTTCCTCTACGGCCTGTCGCAGGAAGGGCGCATCGCCGACCTCGTCATCGGCGCCGCCACCGGCATCCTGGCCGCGGCGGCCACGGCCTGGTTGGCGGCGCGCGGCCTGCGCCGTCTCAACATCGCACTGCTCCTGCGCCTCTCGTCGATCCTGCTGCTCGTCGTCGCCTCGGCCCTGCTCGTCACCGCCACCGATCGCATGATCGGTGCCGGCTGGCTGCCCGGCCTCGTCGATCCGCTGTGGGACAGCGCGCTGCTGCTCGACGACGGCAGCGGCGGCGGCAAGCTGTTCGCCGATCTCGCCGGCTACCGCGCCCGTCCGGCGCTGACCGTGCTGCTCGTCTGGCTCGCCTACTGGGCCGCCGTTCTCGTCGGCTGGCGGAAGACCCGCCATGCCTGAGCAGACCATCGTCTTTCACGACCGGCGGCCGCCGCTCGCCGCCGCAAGTGGCGGCCGCATCGCCGGCCTCGGCCTTTTCCTGCGCCGCAACCGCCGCACCATCATCGCCGTGCAGTGGTTTGTGGTCGTCTTCTACGCGGCGCTGGTCGTCATCCCCGCCTTCATGCCGCTGCCGCCGGAGAACGCCCACATCTGGGACAACCTGCGCCTCTTCGCGCAGTTCGTCTTCTGGGGGATCTGGTGGCCCGGCGTCATGATCGCCACGGTCACGCTCGGCCGCGTCTGGTGCGGCCTCTTCTGCCCCGAGGGTTCGGTGTCGGAATGGGTCAGCCGCTACGGCCGCGGCCACCCGCTGCCGCGCTGGCTGAAGTGGCCGGGCTGGCCTTTCGTCGCCTTCGTCTGCACCACCGTCTATGGCCAGCTGGTCAGCGTCTACGAATACCCGCAGGCAGCGCTGCTGGTGCTCGGCGGCTCGACCGTCGCCGCCGTCGCCATCGGCCTCCTCTACGGCCGTGAAAAGCGCATCTGGTGCCGCTACCTGTGCCCGGCCTCGGGCGTCTTCGCGGTACTCGCCAAGATCGCGCCGCTGCACTACAAGGTCGATCGCGCGGCCTGGGATCGCCACAGCACCGACTTTGAACCGGTCAACTGCGCGCCGCTGGTCGACGTGCGGCGCATGAGCAGCGCCTCGGAATGCCACGCCTGCGGCCGCTGCGCCGGCCAGCGCGACGCCGTCGCGCTGTCGCTGCGCTCGCCCTTCGCCGAGGTGCTCGATCTTTCGGCACCGGCGAAGACCGCCGATGCGGCGACCCTGCTCTTCGGCGTCCTCGGCGTCGCCACCGCCGCCTTCCAATGGACGGTCAGCCCGTGGTTCCTCAAGATCAAGCTGGCGCTCGCCGACTGGCTGATCGACCACGAGCATTTCGCGCTGCTCGACAGCGATGTGCCATGGTGGCTGCTGACCCACTACCCCGAGGCGAACGATCTGTTCACCTGGCTCGACGGCGCGTTGATCCTCGCCTACCTGCTCGTTGGCGGCGGCCTGTTGCTCGGCGGCGCACTGTGGCTGACGACACGCCTTGCGGCAGCAGTGATCGGTGACGCCAGGCTCACCTGGCAGCGATTCGCATTGGCCTTGGCCCCGCTGGCGGCGGCCAGCGTCATCCTCGGACTGTCGATGCTGACCGTCTCGCACCTGAAGGCCGAACACGTCTGGCTCGGCTGGCTGCCGACCTTCCGCATTGCGCTGCTGGCAAGTGGCGCGCTGGCGACGCTCTGGCTGTCAGGCCGGCTCCTGCTCCAGTCGCGGCAAGCGGCCTGGCGCAAATGGTCGGCATGGATTGTCATGTACCTGCCCGTTGGATCGATAACGGGGCTGTGGTGTCTGGTGTTCTTTGTCTGGTAGTCCATCGCCGGCAACTCCACATTGCTTTCCATCAGCGCCCTGAATCTCCGGACCAGGCCGATTGCCCGACATGCTCGCCTCCATCGTTCATTTCCCGAATGGCCACCGCATCCGCGCCGCCCACCAGCGGCACACCGAGCAGCGCATCGCGCCGATAGGCGGCCAGCTCGCGCGCCATCGCATCGCGCTCGCGCACCAGCCGCTGGCGCTCCGCTTCCGAGATGCCGAGTACCCGTTCGAGCATGGCCGTGCGGCGCGAATCCTCGACGAGCCGCTCATTCGCCACCGACAACGCCATCAGCCGGCGCCCGAGATCAACAACGACGCTACCTGCCGCGTAGCGCGCAATCTGTACAGCCTGGCGCTCGCACACCTTCTGCAGTCGCGCGATTTCTGCGTTGAGCGTCACAATCTGGCGGGTACTCTGCAGCGCGCTGCGACGCAGGCGGAGCCGGCTCGCCCGCAAAAGCCGGCGCAACTCGTTCGCTTCCCGTTCGACGGCGCATTCCTCGTCGCAACCCCGCACCGTGAGCACGCTGCGATCCTCAAGCGGCGCGAGCATGGCATGCCTCCCTGGTAGTCTGCCGTACGCCCAGCGACTGTCCGATGCGCTGGCTGGCACGCTCGCACAGCAGGCGCACCTCGGCATCGAGGTCGTCGCAGTCGCACAACTGGTCAAGCAGGCGGATCGCATGCCGCGCCGAATGCGGACAGCCGCTCTCCTGATGGATCAGCAACTGGCTGAGCACGCCGGCCCAGAGATTGTTTGTCGGCATCGGCGCCTCCTTAATGAAACACCAGCACGAGGCAGAGAATGGCGGCGGCGATCGCGGTCGTGAGATGCAGGGTCGTTGTCGGCGAGTCAGCGCGCAGCGGCGCCTGCAGGGGTTCGGAATGGTTCATGAGGAGAGCCTCCAGTGCACACGTTGCTGGCTGGCTACCCGGAAAAGCACCTGAAGCGGCGTTCACGGTTCGCTGGCTACATGCGAACCATTCTCATCCACGAATCTGCAGAAGTCAAGCAAATGCGAACAATTCGCATCCATGACAAAAAAATGACGGCCCACGAAGGTGTAATCGCGGCTACACAACGCAGCATGCGGGCCGCCAATGCGCACGCCAGAACGGCAGGGGGCAGCGGGGACTCCCCCCCCTGCCCCACGCCAGACCTACACGCGGAAGCTGCCGACCGTCTGCTTGAGCTGCGCAGCGAGCGCCTGCAGCTGGTGCGCATCGTCGACCACATTGCGCACGGCGGAGGTGTTGCTCTCGTTCATGTTCGCCACCTGCTCGACATTGCGCGAGATGATCTCGCTGGCCGAGCTCTGCTCCTTTAGCGCAAGCGAAATTTCGCCAACGGCATTGACCACGCGTTCGGTCGCCTCATGGATGCTGCGCATGCTCTCACCCGCCACCGTCGCGCGCTCGACGCTGCCATTCACCAGCTCGGCACCGTCGTCGATACCGCTGATCGCGAGGCTCGTGCTCGACTGAATGTCGCCGATCATGGCGGTGATTTCCTGCGTCGAGAGTGCCGTGCGCTCGGCGAGCTTGCGCACTTCGTCGGCCACCACCGCAAAACCACGGCCAGCCTCGCCGGCCCGCGCCGCCTCGATTGCAGCATTGAGCGCCAGCAGATTGGTCTGATCGGCAATCTCCTTGATCACATTGACGATCGCCGTGATCTTGCGCGAGGCCTCGCCCAGACGATCGATCACCGCCGCCGACTCATTCACCGATTCGGCGCTGCGTTGCATTGCCGACACCACCTCGCCGACGCTGCGGTTTCCTTCGCTCGATAGATCGCCGGCGGTGCGCGCCATCTCGTTGGCAAGCTGGGCGCTGTCGGCCACGTGACGAATGCTCACCGTGATTTCCTCCAGCGTCGCGGCGATCGAGGCGGTGGCATCGTTCTGCTGGCCGACGCCGTCGGAAACACGATCGGACATCGTCACCAGGTTCTCCGCCGCGGTGTTCAACGCCGCCGCCCCTTGCAGGATGGAGGCCACCATGCCGCGCAAGGCTTCGCGCATGCGCGCGATCGCCGCCATCATGCTTTGCGTATCGCCCGGGCGCGTTGCCACCTCGCTCGCCAGGTCGCCGGCGGCGATGCGTGCAGCGGCTTCCGCCGCCGCACTCGGCTCGCCGCCGAGCGGCGTCAGCACCAGCCGCTGCAGCAGGATCGACATCATCGCGATCAGCACCGCACAGGCAAGCACGCCGGCGACGATGATGCTCACCATCCGCTCGCGACTCACAGCCTCCGCCTCGGCAACCGGGTACGACGCCACGGCCGTGAATCCCCACGGCGCGAACTCGCGCTGCACCGTCTTCCAGCCGCCGGTGTCCTTGATGCGCGCCAGCACCTGCTCGTCGGTCACGTGGCCTGAACGGAAGCGCACCGCCCCCTTGCCATCGACGATCGCCACAAAACCGTTCTGCAGCAGCCGCCCTTTCTCCACCGCGTCCTTCACCACGCTCAGGTCCGCCTTGTAGCCGACGTACCAGATACCCACCGTTTCCCCGCGAGCGTCGCGGATCGGTGCATAGCCGGTGATGTAGGGGCTGCCGAGAATATCCACCACGCCATAGAAAGCCTTGCCGTCGCGTATCGCGGCAATCGCCTTGCCCTTCGGATCAAGGATCGTGCCGATCGCACGCGTGCCGTTGTCGCGCTTCACATTGGTCGCCACGCGCACGAACTCGTCGCCGCTCTTCACGAACAGCGTCGCCGTGCCGCCACCGATCGCCACCACGCCATCAACCAGATCGAAGTTGTTGGCCTGGCCGCGCGAACCCAGCATCAGGTTCGGCACCGTCTTGTCGCCCACCTGAACCGCCGCTCCCGGCGCGGCCGGCCCCAGCGCCTCGCCGCGCTCGACCAGCAGGCGCATCAGCGCATGGGTCTGCGCCATCATCAGCGTGTCGGTAACCGACAGCACCTGCGTCACCGACTGCAACTGCTTCTCGGCATCGGCCGCCAGATCGCCTTCGATGCGCCGCGATTCCAGCGAGGCGAACCACAAGGCCCCGCCGATCACGAAGACGACAACGAACAAAGAAACCGGCACGATGAAGCGCGCCCTCAGACTGGAACCGAACATGCCGTCCTCCTCTCGTTAACGCGTTGTGGCCACGCCACTCTCGCTGTTACAGCCATGTTACAAAAAAAGGAGCGCCATGTATCGCACCGTGAGCTTCACGATTACGAAACAATCCTTGCCAGCCGATCCCACCGCTTGCCATGCCCACGCTCGGACTCATTGCCACGCCATGCGGCCGGCAGCCGCGCGCTCCCGCGTGGCATAATCCAAGCCCATGAGCGCGCCCACGACGAACCCTCTCTCCCCACAGGATTTCCTCACCCGCTGGCAGCACGCCGACGGCTCAGAACTCGCCAACTACCAGCTCTTCGTCACCGACCTCTGCCACCTGCTCGGCGTGTCCACGCCCGATCCGGCGCGCGAGGACACGCGCGACAACGCCTACGTCTTTGAGCGCCGCGTCACCTTCCGCCACGGCGACGGCAGCGAATCCGCCGGCCGCATCGACTGCTACAAGCGCGGCCACTTCGTGCTTGAAGCCAAGAAGATCAAGCTCGCCATCAAGACCGGGGCGACCAAGGGCTTCGACGACGCCATGCAGCGCGCCCGCGGCCAGGCCGAAGGCTATGCCCGCGCCCTGCCGGCGGCGGAAGGCCGGCCGCCGTTTCTCGTCGTCGTCGATGTCGGCCACGTCATCGAGCTCTATGCCGACTTCACCTGTTCCGGCGCCACCTACACGCCCTTCCCCGATTCGCGCTCGCACCGCATCCGGCTGGCCGAACTGTGCGCCGAGAGCGATGCCGGCAGTGCCATCCGCCAACGCCTCGCCACCCTCTGGCGCGAGCCGCACGCGCTCGACCCGGCGCGCGCCTCGGCGAAGGTCACGCGCGAGATCGCCGACCACCTCGCCGGCGTCGCCAAATCGCTCGAAGGCGCCGGGCATCACCCCGAACTCGTCGCCGGCTTCCTCACCCGCTGCCTGTTCTCCATGTTCGCCGAGGATGTCGGCCTGCTGCCGAAGGAAAACGGCCAGGGCGCCTTCAGCGCACTGCTGGAATCGCTGAAGGACACCCCGCAGCAGTTCGTCCCGCTCGTCGGCGCGCTGTGGCAGCAGATGGACACCGGCGGCTTCTCCGTCGTGCTGCGGCAAACCCTGCCGCGCTTCAACGGCAAGCTGTTCAAGCAGCCCGAGGTCATCCCGCTCACGCGCGAGCAGATCGACCTGCTGCTCGAAGCCGCGAACGCCGACTGGACGCAGGTTGAACCCGCCATCTTCGGTACCCTGCTCGAACGCGCGCTGTCGCCGACCGAGCGCCACGCACTGGGCGCCCACTACACGCCGCGCGCCTACGTCGAGCGGCTGGTACTGCCCACCGTCATCGAACCGCTGCGCGGCGAATGGCAGAACGTGCAGGCCGCCGCGCTGCTGCTGGCTAACGAAGGCAAGCTCGACGCCGCCGCCGCCGAAGTCGACGCCTTCCACCACCGCCTGTGCCAGATCCGCGTGCTCGACCCCGCCTGCGGCTCGGCCAACTTCCTGTACGTCACGCTGGAACACATGAAGCGCCTCGAAGGCGAAGTGCTCGACCAGTTGCATGCCTTCGGTGCGAGTTTTGGTGGATCGCAACAGCGCATCGAAGCCGAAGGCCTGACGGTGGACCCGCACCAGTTCCTCGGCCTCGAACTCAACCCGCGCGCCGCCGCCATCGCCGAACTCGTACTGTGGATCGGCTACCTGCAATGGCACTTCCGCACGCAGGGCACGGGCCTGCCGCCGCAGCCCATCCTCAAGGATTTCAGGAACATCGAATGCCGCGACGCCGTGCTCGCGTGGGACAGCGTCAGCTACGCCACCGACGAGACCGGTAAACCCCTCACGCGCTGGGACGGCCGTACGACCAAGCCGCACCCGGTGACCGGCGAACCCGTGCCCGACGAAACGGCGCGCATCCCGCTCGAACGCTACGAAAATCCGCGTCCGGCCGAATGGCCGCCGGCCGATTTCATCGTCGGCAACCCGCCCTTCATCGGCACGGCAACGATGCGCGCCGCACTTGGCGACGGCTATGTCGAAGCACTGCGCGGCGCGTGGAGCGAGGTGCCGGAATCGGCCGACTTCGTCATGTTCTGGTGGCACCACGCCGCGCAACTCGTCGCCGCCGGCCAGACCCGGCGCTTCGGCTTCATCACCACCAACAGCCTGAAGCAGACCTTCAACCGCCGCGTCGTCCAGGGCGCCTTGGACAAGGGCGTGGCGCTCGCCTTCGCCGTACCGGATCATCCGTGGGTCGACAGCGCCGACGGGGCGGCCGTGCGCATTGCGATGACAGTGGGTACGGCAACGGCTGGCGAAGGGCGGCTTTTGAGCGTAACCGATGAGCGCGAGGGAACGGGCGAAGGGCTGGAAGTGACGCTGGCGGAGCAGCAAGGATTGCTGCACGCCGACTTACGCGTTGGAGCGAATGTGGCGGCTACGTCGGGGCTGCGCGCCAACATTGAATTGAGCAATCGCGGGTTTTGCCTGTTTGGCGCGGGTTTTATCGTTCCGCAAGCGGATGCGGAGAGGCTGGAGCCGGATGCCCCAATCAAGCCTTACCGCAATGGCCGCGACCTCACCGACCGGCCACGCGGCGTCAAGGTTATTGATCTGTTTGGCCTGACAGCCGATGAGGTACGCACTCGATACCCGGCAACCTATCAATGGGTGCTGGAACGAGTAAAGCCGGAGCGCGATAACAACAACCGTGAAAGTCGCCGCCTCAACTGGTGGCTATTTGGTGAGCAGAACCCAAAGCTTCGAGCACAACTGGCCGGCTTGCCACGCTACATCGCTACGGTCGAAACCGCCAAGCATCGCTTTTTCCAGTTCCTCGACGCCACAATCGCTCCGGACAATATGCTGGTCTGTATCGCCAGCACCGATGCCTTCCATCTCGGCGTGCTGTCATCCTCCGCGCATGTCACTTGGGCAATGGTAGCCGGCGGTCGTCTCGGCGTCGGCAACGATCCGCGCTACAACAAATCCCGCTGTTTCGAGCCTTTCCCCTTCCCCGCCGCAACCGAAGCCCAGCAAGCCCACATCCGCGACCTCGCCGAACAGCTCGACGCACACCGCAAGCGTCAACAGGCGGCGCACGAGTCGCTGACGCTGACCGGCATGTACAACGTGCTCGATAAGCTGAAGAGCAGCGAGCCGCTGACGGCGAAGGAAAAGACGATCCACGAACAGGGCCTCGTCGGCGTGCTGAAAACCCTGCACGACGAACTCGATGCCGCCGTGCTCGACGCCTACGGCTGGAGCGACCTCACTGCCCCGCTCGCCGACCCGGCGCAGCGCGAGGCCGCCCGCGAAACCCTGCTCGAACGGCTGGTCGCGCTGAACACCGAACGCGCCGCCGAGGAAGCCAAGGGCCTCGTCCGCTGGCTGCGCCCCGAATTCCAGAACCCCGCCACGGCATCGGCACCGCAACAGGCCGATCTGCCCGTTGAACCCGGCGAGAACGAAACCGGCCCGGCCAGCGCTGCCGCAGCGACCGGCTCCGCCCCGGTCGCCCGCCAACCCTGGCCGCCGACGCTCCCCGAACAGGTCGCCGCCGTCGCCCGCGTCCTCGCCGATGCCGCCGCCCCCCTCACCGAACCCGAACTCGCCGCCCGCTTTACTGGCAAAGGGCCGTGGAAGAAACGCCTGCCGCAGATCATCGACACGCTGGAAGCGCTGGGACGCGTGCGGCGGGATACGACTGGCGCCTTGCTTGCGCAGTAGCCCTGTTACACTGAAACAGAGATGACATCAGCCAATCCTTCAGCCTGTTTTAGCCAGCGCTTTCAGCGCGAGGTCTGCCTGACGCGGCACGCCGAGATTCGCATGCGAGAGCGCGGGATTTCGGCCGCGACGTTGCTTGAGGTCATCGACACGGGCGATACTCGCTATCGCGATGAAACGCATCTTTGGGCGTTCAAGTCGTTTCCGGATCGGGACGATAATTTGCTGTGCGCGGTTCTGGTGCTGGAAGATCGACTGATTGTCAAAACGGTCATGCATCATTTTGCCGTGCTGTAAGGAGCCGTTATGCGAACCACCTACTACGACGAAGACGACATCCTGGTCATCCATCTTTCCGACAAACCTGTCGTGAAAGAGGTTTCGCAGGACTGGAACACCCACGTCAGCTATGCCGAAGACGGTTCGGCAGTTGAGATCGTCGTGCTCGATGCACGCTCGTCCGGCGCCTTGCCGGTCGAGATTCAGCATGGGCGCGCGGCCTGATCATGTCCAAGCGGGTAGCCAGCGTCGCGTTTGGAGCCCGGACAATCCGTTTCATACTGGCCGACGGACGGGAAATTTCGGCGCCGCTCGAATGATTTCCCCGGCTGCGCGAAGAATTCCTGCTCCCGCTCGGTCTCTCGGCCAATGCGCTGGCGATGACCCTGCGCGTGCCGGCGGAACTGGAATCGGCATGACCAACATGCTGGCATTCCACATGACTGCGTTCGATTCAATCACAACTGAGCGTACTGTTTCTTCAGCGTCTCTTTGGCGTGTCGAATGACGCCAAGGAAACCTGAGTCCCACTGGAAAGCCGCCAACGGCACGCCGCTGCATCTGCGCCACGTGGCTGCGGACGACGGTGAACGCCTGCGCCGCTCGCTCGACAAGCTCTCGCCGGAGGCGCGGCGGCAGCGATTCCTCGGTGCGGTGAACAGCATCAGCGACGCCTTCGTGCGCGATCTCACCGACGCGCCGCGTGAGCGGCAATGCACGCTTCTCGTGGTGCGCCGGGAAGCCGGCGAGGAGATTCCCGTTGCCGGCGGGCGATTCGTTATCGGCGATACGCCGGAGACCGCCGACAGCTGCGAATTCGCGCTGACCATCGGCGATGCCTGGCAGGGTCAGGGCATCGGTCGCCGCCTGTTGCGCGCGCTGATTGAGGAGGCTGAGGCACGCGGCCTGCACCGCATGATCGGCCATGTCCTGCTCGACAACCGGGCAATGCTGGCGCTCGCCCGGCACCAGCATTTCTCCATCGAAGCAAGCCCCGACGACGCACAGACGCGTCTGGCGATACTCGATCTGCCGCGGCGAAAACCAGCCCGCCGGCGCAGTCCCCTCGAACGCCTCGCCGGCCTCCTTCGCAAGCAGCAGCGCTGAGCGTCGGCGGCGAGCCGCTCGCAGATACCGCGCAGCATTTCCGCAAAGCACTGCATTTGCACACCATGAACACGCCACGGGCACGTAACCGGCACACAACGGGCTTGCTTGCGCCCACACTTTCCAATACAATGCGAACCATTCTCATTTGTAAGCAGGAAGCGCCGCCATGCTGCAATCTCTGGTCATCGCCCTCCGCGAAGGGCTCGAAGCCTTTCTGATCGTCGGCATCACGCTCGCCTATCTGCGCCAGACCGGTCGCGCGGCGCTGGTGTCGGCGACGCATTGGGGCATCGGCGTTTCGGTGCTGACCTGCTTTGCCGCTGGCTGGGCGCTGGGCAAGGCGGAGAGCCAGCCGCTCTGGGAAGGCTCGCTGGCGCTGGTTGCCGCCGTGCTGGTGATTTCGATGGTGATCTACATGCTGAAGGCGGCACGTTTCCTGAAGCAGCGCATTCACGCACGACTGGAGGCCTCGGCGGTAAAGACCGGCGCGGCCGCGTGGTTTGGCGTGTTCGCCTTTGTCGTGCTGATGATCACGCGCGAAGGCATGGAAACGGCGCTGATGCTTTCCTCGCTGGCCGCACTTGGCGGCGCCGGCGACATGATCACCGGCGCGCTGCTCGGCATTGCGCTCGCCGGGACCATCGCCTGGGCCGGCGCCCGCTTCGGCGCTCGCCTCGACCTTGCCAGGTTCTTCCAGGTGACTTCGGTTTTCTTGCTGCTCTTCGCGGTGCAGTTGGTTTTCTACGCTTTCCACGAATTCACCGAAACCGGCCTGTTGCCGATCGACAACGAATACTGGCACCTCGCCACCGAACCGTATGCGCCGGAAGGTGAATACGGCTCACTGATCACCAGCCTGCTGCTGTTCATCCCGCTGGCGTGGTACGTCATGATCAGCTTCCGCGACCGCTTGAAGCCTGCCGTGGCGTGACATAACGCCAGCCATCACCCGACGCGCGCGCTTCATTCAGCGCACCCGTTTCGCGCAACCGATATTTTTCATCACCCATCAAGAGAGCCAGCCAGCCATGCGCCAGCCAGCTAAGAAACTAGCCATCTGGAGATTTGCATGTCTGTCGATCATGCCGGTTCGCGCCGGCGCTTCGCCCTTGATCCACTCACCGCCGCCGTAGCGGCAACCCTGGCCGCTTCGGCGTTGCCTGCGCACGCCGACCAGCAGTTGCGCGACACCGTCGTCACCGCCACGCGCAGCGCAGCCGCCATCGACGACCTGCCGGTCACCGTCACCGCCGTCACCCGCGAGGACATGGACCGCCGCCTGCCGATGGACGAGGCCGACCTCTTCCGCGACGACCCCGACATCGCGATGACGCGCGACCTGCGCCGCTTCGGCGCCACGCGCGTGAACATCCGCGGCATCGAGGACAACCGCGTCGTAACCATGGTCGATGGCGTCCGCCTGCCCGACTACTACAACGGCGGCGGCCCGACCAACTTCACGATGAGCGCGACGCCGTCGGTTTTTCCCGATTTCCTGAAGCAGGTCGAGATCGTGCGCGGCGCCGCATCCAGCCTATACGGTTCGGATGCGCTCGGCGGCGTGGTCGGTTTCGTCACCGTCGATCCAGCCGACCTGACCAGCATCGAGAAAGGCTATGGCGTGCGTGTGCGCGGCGGCTACAGCGGCGCCAACAACCAGTTCTCGGGCAGCGTGCTCGGTGCGCTGCGCAACGACACGGCTGAGTTTCTGCTCGGCTATGGCGAGGCGCGCGGCCATGAGATCGAGAACAAGGGCAAGAACAACAGCACCAGCCGCTTCCGCGAAACGCCGAACCCCGCCGACACCGAGGATCGCGGCGTACTCGCCAAGCTGATCCTGAAGCCGGCCGCCGGCCACAAGCTGACGACCACGTTTGAAGCGCGCGAACAGAACGTCGAAACCGATGTTCGCCGCCTCTCCGGCTCGCTGCCGAAGATCACGCAGATGCTCGGCGACGACACCAGCAAGCGGAACCGCTTCAGCCTCGAATACGAGCACAAGCCCGATGGCGCCTTCTACGACCGCATGCTCGCCAAGGCCTACCATCAGGACTCGAAGACGGACAACGAGAACTACAACCGGCGCAGCAACACCAGCGCCACCTGTTCCGCCGCATCCGGCGCCGGCAACAACTGCGACGTCTATCAGGAATTCCGCTTCGACCAGAAGACGACGGGCATGAACCTGCAGTTCGAGTCGCTGCTCGGCAAGGGGGTGACGCATCTGCTCACCTACGGCGTCGACCTGATGCGCAACGAGGTCGAGCAACTGCGTGACGCGACACGCTACAACCGGACCACCGGCACTGTATCGAAGACCATCGCCGGCGAAACCTTCCCGCTGCGCGATTTCGCCAACGGCACCACCGACACGCTGGGCATCTTCTTCCAGGACGAGATCAGCGGCCTCGTCGGTGGCAAGCTGACGCTGACCCCCGGCATCCGCTACGACCGCAGCACGCTGGACCCGGAAGTGGATGCACTGTCGCAGCCGCTGATCACCGCCACCGGCAAGTCGGTCAGCAAGCAGACCTTCAGCCACTTCTCGCCAAAGCTTGGCGCACAGTGGAAGTTCGATGAGGTGCTATCGACCTACGGCCAGTTGGCAAGCGGCTTCCGGGCGCCGAACTACAACGAGGTGAACGGCGCCTTCCGCAATGCCGGCGTACCGCCCGGCTACGGTATTTCGCCCAACCCGGACCTGAAGCCGGAAACCAGCATCGGCCTCGAACTCGGCCTGCGCGCGCGTACGGAAAAGGCCTTCGGCCAGGTTGCCATCTACGACAACCGCTACAAGGATTTCATCGAACGGATGACCTTGTCCTGCCCGGGCGACCCGAGCTGCATTTCCGGCGTGGCAACCACCTATCAGTCGCAGAACCTCGCGCGTGTCCGCATCTACGGCGCCGAAGTCCGCGGCAACTGGAGCTTCATGCCCGGCTGGCGCGTGGATGGCGCCATCGCCTACGCCCATGGCGACAACCAGGAAGACAAGGCGCCGCTCAACAGCATCGAGCCGCTGCGCGCCAGCCTTGGTCTCGTCCGCGATGCCGGCAGCTGGGGCGCCGAGGCACGCCTGCGCGCCGCCACCGGCAAGCACCGCATCGACGACAGCGCTGGCACGGCCACCGATCCGGCCTACTACCGCGCGCCGGGCTACGGCGTCACCGACCTCGCTGCCTGGGTCAAGCCGAGCAAGGACACGCGCGTCACCGTCGCGCTGAACAACGTCTTCGACAAGAAATACTGGCTGTGGAGCGACATCCGCCAGGCCGACGCCCTTTACCCCGTTGGCGTCGACTTCTATTCGCAGCCGGGCCGCAACCTGCGCCTTGCCTTCCAGGCGGATTTCTAAAACCCGAAGGAGAAAAAGGAGACAGGCCGACCCCCGCTGCGCCCGCCGGCGCAGCGGGGTGTTCGTGCCAATCGCGTCGCACGATGAAACCCTCAGCCAGAAAACCGCAACTCCCCGATCCGGTCACCCTCATCGCCGTGCTGATGACGATGATGACGCGCTTTTCGTGCCTCGGTTGCCCGCGCCTCGCCAACCGCATCCGGCGCAACCTGACGCTGCTTCAGCACTACGCGGAAGACGAAATGCCACCGATGCTGAAACAGACGGCACAAAGGCTCGAACGCGAATGGGCGCAACTGCATACCGCGATTTCCGACGAACCGCACATCGAAACCACACCTGACGACACGCACGATCGGCTCATCCAGCCCGCCAGCCAGTCCCTGCACTGATTCACTTTGCGACCAGCAAGCAAGCCATGTCCTTGAAAAAAAACCTTCGCCGTACACTTCTCGTCGCCGCCGCATTATTCGCCGCTGCCGCGCACGCCGACACCGTCCTCTTCATTTCCGTCAGCCCGGTGCCGCACGGCAAGTTCACGAAACTCGCCGAGATCGGCGCCGCGCACGGCTTCAAAGTCGAATCGAAGCAGGTCGAAAAGCTGCCGGCCGACATCGACGCGGCCGTCTTCCGCGGCGCCGACCTCGTCGTCTTCGACGCCCCGCGCGACCACCTGCAGGACCAGATGCGCGCGAGGCTCGCCAAGGCCCTGCCCGGCCTCGCCGCGCCACACCTGTGGATGCACGACACGAAGCCCGCGTACAAGGATTTCCCCAAACCCGTCGCCGACCGCCTGCATGCCTACTACGTAAATGGCGCGCGGCCCAACTTCGAGAACTTCTTCCGCACGCTGGCCGCGCACCGGCAGGGCAAGCGCTTCGACGGCATCCCGGCGCCGGTGGTCTTCCCAAAGGCGGCGATCTATCACCCGCGGGCGCCCGGCCTTGTCTTTGCGAACACGGCCGACTACCTGAAGTGGAAACAAGTCGACCTCGCCAACAAGCCGCCGGTCATCGCCGTCGCGCTGCATCAGACCTACATTGGCAGTGAACAGACAGCCTTCATAGACGACCTGATCGCCCGCGTCGAAGCCGCCGGCGCCGTACCGCTGGCCTGGTACGCGCCGGTGATGGGGCCGCAGGCCGGGCTGCTGAAAGTCGACGGCAAGCTCGTTGCCGACGCCGTCATCAACACGCAGATCGTCCTCGACCCGGAAGGACGCAAGAAGGAACTGGAAAGCCTCGGCATTCCCTTCGTGCAGGCGCTCTCCTATCGCAAGGGTGACGAGGCCGACTGGCGCACCGATCCGCAGGGCGTGCCGCTGATCGACGTGCCCTTCTTCCTCGCCCAGGGCGAATACGCCGGCATCACCGACGCCGTCATCGCCGGCGCGCAGAAGAAGGGCGACGACGCGGTGACGGTGATCCCCGGGCAGTCCGCCGTCGTCGTCGCCAAGGCGCTGAACCAGATCCGCCTGCAGCGCCTGCCGAACGCCGACAAGAAGCTCGCCGTGATGTTCTGGAACTACCCGCCGGGCGAGAAGAACCTCTCCGCCTCCTACCTCAACCTGCCGAAGAGCCTCGCCGCGACGCTGCAGGCGCTGAAGGCCGCCGGCTACGACACGAAGCCCGAGGAAGAGACGGTGCTGATCAACAACCTGCAGCGCCTGCTGGCGCCCTTCTATCGCGACGGACAATTGCAGTCCTTGCTGCGCGACGGCCTCGCCGACAGGCTGCCGGTCGCCGTCTACCGCCAGTGGCTGGCGACGCTGCCGGAAGGCGTGCGTCGCGAAATGCAGGAACGCTGGGGCGATCCCGAGAAATCGGCGATGGTCATCCGCGAGGGTGACAAAAGCAGCGGTACGCCGTATTTCGTCATCCCGCGCTTCGCCGCCGGCAAGGTGATCTTCACGCCGCAGGCGCCGCGCGGCGAGAAGTGGGAAGACAAGGAGAAGGCGCTCTACCACTCGACCAAGGCCATCCCCTCGCACTATTACCTCGCCCAGTACCTGTGGGTGCGCGAGCAGTTCAGGGCCGACGCCTTGATCCACTACGGCACGCACGGCTCGCAGGAATGGCTGCCGGGCAAGGAGCGCGGCCTCGCGATGACGGACTACCCGATGCTCGCCGTCGGCAACGTGCCGGTGATCTACCCGTACATCGTCGACAACATCGGCGAGGCGCTGCAGGCCAAGCGCCGCGGCCGCGCGACGATCGTCACGCACCAGACGCCGGCCTTCGCGCCGGCCGGCCTGCACGAGGCGACGGTCAGGATCCACGACCTGCTGCACGCATGGCTGGCACAGGACGACGGCGCCGTGAAGCTGAAGCTCGCCGCCGACCTCAAGGCGGCAGTGAAGAAGGAGCGCATAGCCAGGGACATGGGCTGGAGCGAGGCGAGGATCGAGGCCGAGTTCCGCAACTTCGTCGATGCCCTGCACGACCACCTGCACGAACTGGCGCAAACCGCGCAGCCGCTGGGCCTGCACACCTTCGCCACGCCGCCGCAGGAGACGCATCGCCTCGGCACGGTGCTGCTGATGCTCGGCAAGCCGTTCTGGGAATCTGCCGCCAAGGCCGCCGGCGTCGCCGCCGACGAGCTCGACGAGATGTTCGTAGACAGCTACGAGAAGACGGTCGAGGCGCCGCCGTTCAGGCTGTTCCGCGACTGGCTCGAAGGCCGCGCCGCGAAACCCGCCGATGCCGCGCTCGCCGAACGCTTCGAGCAGGGCCGCCGCTGGTACGCCGACCTCGGTGCCGCCGGCGAAATGAACGGCCTGCTCGCCGCGCTCTCCGGCAGGTACATCCCGACTTCCTACGGCGGCGACCCGATGAAGAACCCGGACGCGCTGCCAACCGGCCGCAACCTCTACGGCTTCGACCCCTCGCGCGTGCCGACGAAGCAGGCCTGGGAAGCCGGCAAGAATGCCGCAGAAGCGCTGATCGCAACGCACAAGGCGAAGACCGGCAAGACGCCAAAAAAGCTCGCCTTCTCGCTGTGGTCGGTCGAGACCATGCGCCACCAGGGCATGCTCGAAGCGCAGGCGCTGTGGACCATGGGCGTCGAGCCGGTGTGGGATGCCGGCGGCCGCGTCGTCGATGTGCAGCTGGTGTCGCGCGAGAAACTCGGGCGGCCGCGCGTCGACGTCGTCCTCTCGGCGACCGGCCTCTACCGCGACCACTTCCCGAACGCGATGAAGCAGTTGGCGAAAGCGGTGCAACTCGCTGCCCGCGCGAACGAAGCCGACAACCCGCTTTACGAAAACAGCCATGCCATCACCGCCCGTCTGATCAAGCAGGGCATTCCGGAGGCAGCGGCGGTAAAAGCCGCCGAGACGCGCATGTTCTCGTCGGAATCCGGCAAGTACGGCACGGGGCTCGACGACGCAACGCTCGCCACCGACACCTGGAAAGGCAAGGCCGAGGGCGACCGAAAGCTCGCCGACCTCTACCTCTCGCGCATGCAGTTCGCCTACGGCGCCGACGAGGAGGACTGGGGCAAGCAGGGCATTGCAGGGGCCACCGGAAAAGCCGCGCAGATGAACCTCTACGCCGAGCACCTGAAGGGCACCGAAGGCGCCGTGCTGTCGCGCACCTCGAACCTCTACGGCATGCTCACCACCGACGATCCCTTCCAGTACCTCGGCGGCATCGGCCTCGCGGTGCGCCGCCTCGATGGTAAGGCGCCGGAGCTGTACATCTCGAACCTCCGGGGTTCGGGTAGCGGCAAGGTGGAAGGCGCCGACCAGTTCCTCGCAAAGGAACTCGCCACCCGCAACTTCCACCCCGGCTACATCAAGGGGCTGATGGCCGAGGGCTACGCCGGCACGCTGCAGGTGCTCGATTCGATGAACAACTTCTCCGGCTGGACCATCGTCGCCCGCGAGATCGTGCGCGACGACCAGTGGCAGGAGTTCGTCGACGTCTATGTGCGCGACAAGCACCAGCTCGGCCTCAAGGAATGGTTCGAGGCGAAGAACCCGACGGCGCTGGCGCAGACCATCGAGCGCATGATCGAAGCCGCGCGCCAGGGTTACTGGCAGGCCGACCCGAAGGTGCTGGCCGAGTTGAAGGCGCGCTACCGCGACCTCGCCCAGCGCCACGACGTCGTCACCGACAACAAGGTGTTCAAGGACTTCGTCGACGACGGTGCCAAGCCCACCGCCGGCTTCGGCCTCGCCGCGCTGCTGCCCGCCACGCGCCCGCAGCAGGCGGCCGATCTGGCGCCGCCGCCGGAGGCGCCGGCCCCACCGCAGATCGAAGGCATGATGCTGGAAAAGGTCGAAGACAAGCCCCTGCCGCCGGCCCTGCCCTTCGCCATGCTCGGCGTCGCCCTCCTGCTGCTCGCCACCGGCGGCGGCGCGCTGCGCACACTGACCAATCCGGCGCTGCGGCAGGTGGGGGCGTCCACATGAAAACACAGAACCGCGAACCACAGAGACACAGAGACACAGAGAAGCAGCGAAGCATTTCTGTCTCCCGTTATTCTCTGTGCCTCTGTGTCTCTGTGGTGAATGGTTTTCCCCTTCTCCACGGAACAGCCATCGCCCAGACTCAACTGGAAGAAATCGTCGTCACCGCCACCCACGACGCGCTGACCGACCGCCGCGAGGCCGTCACCCAGAAGACCATCCTCGACAAGAAGGAGATCGAAGCCCTCGGCGGTCTCACCGTCGGCGAGGTCATCCGCAAGCTGCCGGGCATCGACGCCGGCGACCACTCCGGCGACGGCGCACCGAGCGCGAAGACGCGCGGCATGGGCCGCGATGCGGTGCAGTTTCTCGTCGACGGCGAGCGGCCGACGGCCAACGCGCGCTATGCGCTGACCATGGTCGGCCGCATGCCCTCCGGCGAACTGGAGCGCATCGAGATCCTGCGCGGTTCGTCGGCCGAGCACGGCGGCAGCGCACCGGTGACCGTCAACCTGATCATGCGCAAGGCCAAGCCGACTGCCTCGACCACGCTGAAGGCCGCCGCCGGACTGCGCGGCGTCGGTGGCGACGCGGAAGCCAACGGCCAGTTTTCGGTGAGCCGCGGCGGCGGCAATCTGCTCGACGATGGCACGCAGTTCTCCTGGCTGCTGCCGCTCACCGTGAACCACCACGGCATGCCGCTGGACAAGGCGACGACGCGCATCAATGCCAATATCGGCACGCGCAACCTGTGGCAGGAAGACCGCGAGCACGGCCCCTACGAACTGAACGAGCTGATCCTGTCGCCGCGCCTGACCTGGAAGAAGGCCGGCGACAGCTTCACGCTATGGCCCAGCCTCTACCGCAACGACGGCACGCGCGAGACGGTGCTGCAGCGCTCGGCCTACGCCAGTCCCGCTGCCGGCACCGGCCTCGCAGCGGCGGGCGGCCGCACCGACAATGAAGACAGCGATCTGACCATCGCCCGCCTGCGCGGCGAAGGCGAGCTGAAGCTCGCAGGCGGCAGCAAGCTTTCTGGCCGCGCCGCCGTGATGGGCGGCTGGCGCGACAGCGACACGGCGCGCACCTGGCGCGACGCTGTAGGTGCCGTCACCCGCAGCCGCGAAAAGCTCGGCCGTGACGAGCAGGAATTCTCGGCCGCCGTTCGTCTCGACCACCCTGTCGGCGAGGCGATGAGTTCCTTCGGGCTGGAGGCGGCGACGCACCGCCGTGAGGAAACGCAAAGCATCACGGGCAGCGGCGCCTTCGCGACAAAGACCGAGGCCAGCCAGCAGCAGTGGACGGCCTGGGCGCAGCACGAGTGGTCACCACTCAAGCCACTGACCCTCACCGCCGGCCTGCGCGGCGAAGCCATCCGCCTCGAATCCAATGGCCGCGACAACCATGCCGACCAGCTCGCGCCCTCCTTCGCCGCGCGGCTCGATGCCGGCAACGGCTGGGTCGCACGTTCCTCGGTCGGTGCCGGCATCAAGGCGCCGAAGCTCGACGAGATTTCGGCGCTCACCATCCAGAATACGGCCAGCGCCACCGGCAATACCCCGCTCGAACCCGACCGCGCCGGCAACCCCGACCTCGTCGCTGAACGCAACGTGAATTTCGAGCTGGGTATCGAACGCTATCTCAAGGACGAGGCCGGCGTTGTCGGCATGAGTGCCTACTGGCGCCGCACGCGCGACTTCATCGAACGCACGACCCTGCTCGAAGGCGCGCGCTGGGTCGAGCGCCCCTACAACCAGGGCACCGCCCGCCACTACGGCATCGAGTTTGACGCCAAGCTGAAGAGCGAGCTTGCCGGCCTGAAAGGCGGTTCGCTGCGCGCCCACCTGACACTGCCGCAGGGCCGCGTAGACGACGAGCGCCTCGGCCTCACGCGCGACGCGCGCGACCTGCCGCGCTACCAGTTCACGCTCGGCTACGAGCAATCCCTGCCCGCGCTCTCGTCCTCCGCCGGCTTCCAGCTGACGAAGAACGGCAAGTCGCGCACCGACATCCCCGGCGAACTCGCCGACGACACGACGCGCGGCACGCTGCTCGACGCGCATTGGGTGAAGAAGCTGTCGTCGGCGCTGAACCTGCGCCTGCAGGCGCAGAACCTGCTGCGCGCCGACACGAAGCGCAGCTCGCAAGCCTGGTCCGGCCTCGTCGCCGGCACCGATGACTGGCGCCTGGCCAGCACCGAGAAGGGGCAGCTGACCTGGCTGCTGTCGCTGGAGGGAAAGTGGTGATGCGATCCAAGACAACCAAAATTCGGGCCGTCACCCCGGCGAACGCCGGGGTCCAGTTCGTCGATTTTTCTGGATTCCGGCTTTCGCCGGAATGAAGGCCATTGACTCACCCAGTTCCATTGACTCTCCCGGTTTCCCTGACTTCGAGCGGACTCTCATGAACGTAACAAACCCGATGCCCACCTTGCGTCAAACAATCGCCACAGCCACCCTGCTGGCAACGACGTGCGCCTTTGCATCCGGCCCGGCATCGCCACCACCCGACGAACCGACGCTGCCGCACTACATGCTGATCCTGCCGGAGAACCTGCCGCAGCTGGCGCAGGCGATGAAGGGTCGCGGCAAGGAACTCGCGCTCACGCCGGAGCAGAACGGCAGCCTGGCCTCCATCGTGCTCGAAGTGCGCGAGCGTCTGCAGCCCTTGCTCGCCGAGGCACGCACGCTGGAGAAGGCCATTGCGGCGGAAGCGCTCGGCGGTGCAACGCCGGCCGTACTCGCCGCCCGCCTCGATCGCCTGCAGCAACTGAAGCGGCAGGCGGCGGAAGCGCATATCGACAGCACCTACCGCATCCGCACAGCACTGAGTCCGGCGCAGTACGAACAGCTACTGCAACTGAGCAAGGCGGCGCGCACGCCGGCCGATGCCGTGGCGAGACTGCAGGGCAGCGAGCAGGCGGCGAGTGAAGTGCTGCGCCTGCTCGACGGCGCCCGTTATCCCGAATCGTGGGCCGGCGCCAGCGAAATCTTCCGCACGCGCATCGCCCGCGACGACTGGGCCCGCGACGTTGCCGCCGCGCGGGTTCCGCTGGGCGCCGTGGCCGGCCGCAAGCTGCGTTCCCTGCACTACACGACGACATTGCCGAAGGAGCAGGACTTGCCCGCCGGCGACTACGTCACGCTGATCTACGACAGCCAGTTTTCCAACAAGGCCGGCGTTGCCGAAAACCTCATCGCCGTGCGCGAGCGCGACGGTGTCTGGCGTCTCGCCGGCTACTTCATCCAGTAACCCACCTCAACACGGGAGCCATCATGTCCAACCTAGTCGAAACCACGATGTACCAGGTCTCGCAGATCTTCCTGCTGCCCACGCTGGCACTGATCGCGATTCTTTTCCTCTACGCCTTCTGGGTGCTCGGCGAATTCGCCGTGCTCGCACTGCGGCGCAAAAGCGGTGCCGGGCGCGCGCTCGTCACGCACTTCTCTTCTCAGCCGACGCTCTCGCCCGACGAGCTCGACGTGCTCGCGCACAAGGCACTCGAAGTGCCACGCATCGCCAGCCGCGTGACGCCGATGCTCGGCCTTGTCGCGACGATGATCCCGATGGGTCCGGCGCTGAAATCGCTCTCCGACGGCAACCTCGCCGAAGTCTCGAACAACCTCACCGTCGCCTTCTCGGCGGTGATCCTGGCACTGATCGCCGCTTCGATCACCTACTGGGTGGTGAACGTGCGTCGCCGCTGGCTGGCTGAGGAAATCCTCGAAATCGAGAGTTTGCGTGATTCGCTCCGCGCCGGAGCACAAGCATGAGCCTGAAGCTGCTGCATGAACCCGAGACCGAGGATCCGATCCTGTCGGTGGTCAACCTGATCGACATCTTCCTCGTCATCATCGCTGCGCTGCTCATCACCGTGGCGCAGAACCCGCTGATCAACCCGTTCAACAAGCAGGACATCACGGTGATCACCGATCCGGGAAAACCGACCATGGAGATGATGATCAAAAAGGGCGAGAAAATCGAGAAGTACAAGGCCAACGGAAGCATCGGCAGCGGCGATGGCGAAAAGGCCGGCGTTGCCTACCGCATGAAGGACGGCTCGATGGTCTACGTGCCGGAAGGGAAGCAGTGACGCTGCTGCGAACCCTCGCCTGTGCGCTGGCATTGGCCTGCGGCCTGCCGGCGCTCGCCGCCGAGCACATCGTCGATGCCCATGGCCAAGCCATCGATGCCGATGCGCTGGTCACGGCCATTGCCGCCAGCGACCTTGCACTGCTTGGCGAACGCCACGACAACTTGCGCCATCACGAGCGGCGCGGCGAACTGCTGCGGGCACTGAAACGACGCATCGGCCAGACGACGGTGGTCGTCGAACACCTCGACCGCGAGCGCAGCTTCGATTTCAACGCCGTCTGCATCGGCAGCGATCACGGCCTCGAACGCGTGCTCTCCAACATCGGTTTCGATGCCAAGGGCTGGCGCTGGCCACTGCACCAGCCGCTGTTCTCGGCGCTCGCCACGAGCGGCGCCAACGTCATCGGCGGCAATATTTCGCGCAGTATCGCGAGAAGGATCGCCAGCGAAGGCGAGGCGGCATTGCCGCCCGCAAGCGCGGCACGACTCGTGGCCACACCGCTCCCCGAGACCGCGCGCGAACGCCTCGATGCCGACCTCGTGCGCGGTCATTGCGGCGAACTCGATGCCAACCGCCTGCCCGGCCTGCGCCTCGCACAGCGCGCACGCGACGCAGCGATGGCCGACACGCTGCTCGCGGCATCGACGCCCGGCAAGCCGGTGCTCCTGCTCGCCGGCAACGGCCACGTGCGCCGCGACTACGGCGTGCCGACTCTGCTCGGCAGCACACGACGCATCGTCAGCGTCGGCTTCGTCGAGGACGAAAGCGAACTCGCGGCAGCGCGGCGCGACAAGCTCTACGACTACCTGTGGCTGACCGACCCGGCCAAACGCCCCGATCCCTGCGCCGAACTGCGCAAACCCTAAGCTCTTACTTCAAACAGGAGAAACCATGGCCCGCTACACCGGCCCCCGTGTCAAAGTGATCCGTGCCCTCGGCGTCGAATTGCCCGGACTCACCCGTAAAACCCCAAACCGCGATTACGGCCCTGGCCAGCACGGCATGAAGCCGAAGCGCAAGTCCGGCTTCGGCGTGCAGCTGATGGAAAAGCAGAAGCTGCGCTACAACTACGGCGTTTCCGAGCGCCAGATGCAGCGCCTCTTCCGCGAGGCGAAGAACAGCAAGGGACAGACCGGCAACACGCTGCTCGAACTGCTCGAACGCCGGCTCGACAACGTCGTCTTCCGCGCCGGCTTTGCGCCAACCACCGTCGCCGCGCGCCAGCTCGTCAGCCACCGCCACGTGCGCCTGAACGGTCGCCCGGTGACGATTCCGTCGATCCGCGTCAAGGCCGGCGACGTCATCACGCTCACCGACAAGGCAAAGGCAATCCCGATGGTCATCGAGACGCTCGCCAACATGCCGCTGGCACGCCCCGAATGGATCGGTTTCGACGAAGCCAAGGTCGCCGCGACGGTCACACGCACGCCCGATGCGAACGAAGTGCCATTCCCGATCGAGGTGCAGCACGTCGTCGAGTATTACGCGATCCGGCTGTAAGCCGCAGATGCGCGGTTCCCCCCCCCCCGGAACCGTGTCTTCTTTCAGCGCGTCTTCTTCCTGAACACGTAGAACAGATTCGGTTCGCTGACGAGATAGAGCACCCCGGCATCGTCCATCGCGACGCCTTCAGCCTGCGGCACGTCGTGCTTCAGGCCGTGGCGACCACGCGAGAGGCGCAAGGTACTCACCGGCTGGCCACCGGTATCGATCTCGACGACCATGCGCGATTCGTCGGAGAGCGCCAGCAGGTGCCCGGTGCGGCGGTCGTACTGAAGGCTGGAGAGATCGCGCACGAAGAGGCGGCGATACTGTCCGGGGTCGTCGATGACGGAAACCGCCATCGGCACATCGGGCTCGCGCGGAAAACCATGGATTTCGTAGATACGGATCGGATCGCGCTCGCGGGCAACGAAAAGGCGCTTGCCATCCGGATCGTAGGCAAGGCCTTTGAAGCCCTTGTTGCCCTGCTTGCCGATGCCGAGCGAAAACTGCTCGCTGTCGGCGGCATCGAGCCGCGTCGTCTCCGCACCGACACGGACCTTGAACAGCCGCTGCTGGCGCTCGTCGCTGATCACGAAGACATCCTTGCGCACATACTCGACAGCCTCGGTATCGCCAAAACCGATCAGCGGCATGCGGCGCAGGATACGACCATCGAGCGACAGTTCGATCAGCTCCGGGCTCTGGTTGGTGACGGTAAACAGCGTCCGGCGATCGGGATCGAAGGTCAGCGCCGAGATTTCGGCATGCAGCCCCTCGATCGGCATCGCCTCGACCTGCACGCGGTAATCGCCCAACCACAGCGCGCGCTGCTGCCATTCGGTGGCATTGAGCCAGTACTGCACGGCAAACCGGGCACGCTGGAACCCGACGCGCGCCTCGGACTGAAACGCGAAGGCAAGCACCGCCGTGGCGAGCACGGCAGCCACGAGTGAGAGGCGGACCTTCGGTTGCATCGTGGCAGCGGCGGTGCTTGCGGAGTCTAGCTAACCACCACCTGCGGCAAGCCCTCGATCACCTCGCCCACCACCGATGCCCGCTCGAAGCCCTGCTGCAGGAAGATGGAGAGCACCTCGGTGACGGTATCCGGTGCGCACGAAACGAGCAGGCCGCCGCTGGTCTGCGGGTCGGCGAGCAGCATGCGCTCCGCTTCGCCGAGGCGATCGGCGAGTGTCAGCAGCTTGCCGTAGCTTTGCAGGTTGCGCGTCGAGGCACCAGTGACGAAGCCTTCGCGGGCATAGTCGAGCACGTTCGGGAGAATCGGCAGCGCGTTGAAATCGAGGCTCGCGGCAACGCCCGAGGCCTTGCAGATCTCCATCAGGTGGCCGGCGAGGCCGAAGCCGGTGACGTCGGTCAGCGCGTGCACGCCGTCGAGGCAGGCGAGCGCCGGCCCCGGCGTGTTGAGCTGCGTGGTCGAGGCGATCATTGCCTCGTAATCGTGCGGTTTCAGCGCATCCTTCTTGAACGCCGCCGAGTAGATGCCGACGCCGAGGCCCTTGCCGAGAATCAGCTTGTCGCCCGGCTTCGCGCCGAAGTTGCGCTTGACGTGATCGGGGCGCACCAGGCCGATGGCGACAAGGCCGTAGATCGGTTCCAGCGAATCGATGGTGTGGCCACCGGCGATCGGGATGCGCGCCTTGGCGCAGATCGCTTCGCCGCCGTCGAGAATGCGCTTGATGGTGCCGGTGTCGAGTTTGGCGACCGGCATGCCGACGATGGCCAGCGCGAAGAGCGGCGTGCCACCCATCGCATAGATGTCCGAGATGGCGTTGGTCGCGGCGATCTGGCCGAAGTGATAGGGATCATCCACCACCGGCATGAAGAAATCAGTGGTGGCGATGATCGCCTGCGTGTCGTTCAGTTGCCAGACGGCGGCGTCGTCCGATGTCTCGATGCCAACCAGCAGTTGCGGCGGCATGAACGGCGGCGCCGTCTTGGCGAGGATCTGTTCGAGCACGCCGGGGGCGATCTTGCAGCCGCAGCCGCCACCATGCGAAAGCTGGGTGAGGCGGACGGGCGGAGAGGTACTTTCTGACATTGTCATTCTGCCTGGGTGCGTTGGAAATTGATCTGGTGCGTTCAGGTACTTCAGGTATAACGCTGATGTGCGTCGATGTTAGCAGAGCCGCACGGCTACGCCGCGTCGAAGCCGGCATCCTCGATCGCAGCCTTCAGCGCCGCGACATCGCTTTGCGCCGGATCGTGGCTGACACGCGCCTCGCCGGCTTCCAGCGATACCGCTACCGCACTGACGCCGGGCAGCTTTTCGAGCACGCCGGTGATGTTCTTCACGCAGCCTTGGCAGCTCATGCCACCGACCTTGACGATGGTTTCCTGCATTGTCGTTCTCCTGTTATCGGGCAGCCGGTCGCCAGCGCTTGAGCAGCAGCGAGTTCGAAACCACCGAGACCGAACTCATCGCCATCGCGGCGCCGGCGACCACCGGGTTGAGCATGCCCAGCGCCGCGAGCGGGATGCCGAGCACGTTGTAGATGAAGGCGAAGAAAAGATTCTGCCGGATCTTGGCGAGCGTCGCGCGCGACAGCGCGATGGCGTCCGCCACCGCGGCGAGGTCGCTCTTCACCAGCGTGATGTCGGCGGCGTGGATCGCCGCATCCGAGCCGGCACCCATCGCAAAGCCGATGTCGGCGGCGGCGAGTGCCGGCGCGTCGTTGATGCCGTCGCCGACCATCGCGACGATGCGCCCGCCCTCCTTCAGCGCGGCGACCGCCGCCGCCTTGTCGCCGGGCAGCACCTCCGCCTCGAAGCGGGCGATGCCGGCCGCCGCCGCGACCGCCGCCGCGGTAACGCGGTTGTCGCCAGTGAGCATCACCACCTCGATGCCGAGCGCGGCAAGGCGTGCGATGGCCGCCCGCGAACCGGGCCGCAGCGGGTCAGCGATGGCAATGAGGCCGAGCGCCGCGTCGTCCGCGGCGAGCACGACCACCGTTTTCCCCTCGCCCTGCAGGCGCCGGACGACGGCATCGTCGGCGAGGGCGCCGGCTGCCGCCCAGCCCGGCGCGCCGAGCTGCAGCCGGCGGCCGTCGATGAGCGCGACAACGCCGCGGCCCGGCAGCGCGGAAAAATCGGTCGCGGCAGGCAGCGGCATCGCCGCGGCGCGCTTCAGCACCGCTTTCGCGAGCGGATGTTCGGAGCCCTGTTCGAGCGCGGCGGCGAGGCGCAGCACCGCGTCGGCCGATGCAGGCGAGCTGGCCAGCGGCACGATGTCGGTCACCGCCGGCGCGCCTTCGGTGAGCGTGCCGGTCTTGTCGACGGCGATGACGCCGATCTTCTCCGCCCGTTCCAGCGCCTCGGCGTTCTTCACCAGAATGCCGGCGCCGGCGCCCTGCCCGGTGCCGACCATGATCGCCGTCGGCGTCGCCAGCCCGAGCGCGCACGGGCAGGCAATGACGAGCACGGCGACGGCGTTGATCAGCGCCTCGCTCGCGTCAGCGCCCGCCGCCAGCCAGCCGGCAAAGGCAAGCAGCGCAATCGCGCAGACCGCCGGCACGAAGATCGCCGAGATGCGGTCGGCAAGCCGCTGCACCGGCGCCTTCGAGCCTTGCGCCTCGGCCACCAGGCGGATGATGCCGGCGAGCAGGGTGTGCTCGCCGACGCCGGTGGCGCGGCAGCGCAGTTGCCCGAGTTCGTTGTGCGTGGCGGCGAACACCGCGTCGCCCGCGGCCTTGGCGACCGGCATGCTCTCGCCGGTGAGCATCGCCTCGTTCACGCTGGAAGCGCCGGCGAGCACCTGCCCATCGACCGGTATCGCATCGCCCGGGCGCACGATGAAGACGTCGCCCGGCAGCAGCGTATCGGCCGGCACATCGACCAGTTGCCCGTCACGCTCGATGCGCGCGGTTTTCGGCGCCAGCCGCAGCAGCGCCTCGATCGCCGCCGTGGTGCCGGCCTTGGCGCGCGCTTCGAGCAGCTTGCCCATCAGCACCAGCGTAATCACCGCGGCGGACGCCTCGAAATAGACGTGCTCATGTGCGAGCCCGGCGAGCGTCACCACCGCCGACAGCGCCCAGGCCATCGTCGTGCCGAGCGCCACCAGCACATCCATGTTGGCGCCGCCGATGCCGCCGCCGCGCAGCGCCTTCCAGGTGCCGTCGTAGAAGCGCCAGCCGATCCAGAACTGCACCGGCGTCGCGAGCAGCATCTGCAACCAGCGCGGCAGCGGGTCGCCACCGTGCTCCCCGTGTTTCATGTCGCTGCCGAACATCCAGAACATCTGCGCGACGAGCGGCGCCGTCAAGGCGGCGGCGATCCAGAAACGCCGGCGTTCGGCACGCCAGGCGGCTTCCTTCTTCGCCTTTTCCTCGGCACGCATGCGCTCGTCGGCGACGCGCGCCGTGAAGCCGGCCTTCTCCACCGCCTGCACCAGCCGCGCCGGATCGACCGCTCCCGGAACGAAGCGGATGCGCGCCGTTTCGGCGGCGAGGTTCACCGCTGCCTCGACGCCGTCGATGCGGTTCAACACCTTCTCGATGCGCGTCGCGCAGGCGGCACAGGTCATGCCGCCGATGGCGAGTTCGACGCTCTGCGGCGGCACGCCGAAACCGGCCTTCTCGATCGCGGCGATGAGCTGCTGCGGCGTCGTGTCAGCGGAGGACATCTGCACCTGCGCGCGCTCGGCAGCGAGGTTCACGCTCGCGCTGACGCCGGGCAGGCGGTTGAGCACCTTCTCGATGCGCGCCGCACAGGCGGCGCAGGTCATGCCGCTGACCGGCAGGTCGAGGCGGCGCGTTGTGGTTGCGGCGATTGCTGCGGTTTCGTTCACTTGACGAGCAGCACCGGGCAGGGCGCGAGCCGCAGCAGACGGTGCGACACCGAGCCGAGCACCGCATCGCCGAGCGCGCTGCGCCCGTGCGTGCCCATCACGATGCGCTCGCAGCCGAGCTCGCCGGCGACCTTGGCAATGATCTCGGCCGCCTCGCCAACGTGGATATGGCGCGTGAAGGCCAGGCCGGCAGCGTTCAGCGCGGCCTCGGCGGCCGTGAGCTGCGGCAGGCTTTCGTCGCGGTAGTAGTGCTCCAGGCTTTCGCGGCTGACATGCTGCTGCACGCGCGCATCGGGGATCGGCCGGTGCACGTGCAGCAGGTGAAGCTCCGGCGCCTCGCGCCGCGCTCCCGCCTCGGCAATCGCGGCAGCCACCGCGCGCAGCGCGCTGTCGGAACCATCCACGGCAATCAGCATCTTCATTGCGAGACTCCTTTCAAAATCATCATTGCGCCAGCCGCCACGCGCCGACGAGGCCCCAGACGCCGAAGCCGGCGACGGTCAGCCCCGCGGCAACGCGTACCACCCGGCGCTGCACCCAGCCGCGCAGCCGCGCGAGCAGGAAGCCGGCGAGCAGCAGATTCGGCAGCGTACCGAGGCCGAAGGCCAGCATCAGCCCGGCACCGCGCAACGCAGAACCTGCCGTGAGCGCCGTCGCCAGCGCGCTATAGACCAGCCCGCACGGCAGCCAGCCCCACAGGAGGCCGAGCGGAAAGGCCTGGCGCACGGTACGCGCCGGCAGAAAGCGGCGCGTCGCCGGCTGGATGCGTCTCCATAGATTCTGACCGAGGCGCTCGGTGAAGGCCAGCGCCTGCGTGACCCCCATCAGGTAGAGGCCGAGCGCGATCAGCATCAGGTTGGCGAGCACGTAGAGCGCGATGCGCAGCGGCAACTGTTCCGAGAGCGCCAGCGAAGCGGCACCGAGCGTCCCGACGATGGCGCCGGCAACGGCGTAGGACGCAATGCGCCCGGCGTTGTAGGCGAGATGCAGCGACAGCCGTGGCGCCGCGCCCATCGACAGCGCGCCGACGATGCCGCCGCACATGCCGACACAGTGCGTGCCGCCGAGCAGGCCGACGAGGAAGAGCGCGAGAAAGGCGGAATCGGGCATCGAGGGGAAAGATTTGCGAAGAACGGAAAGTGTACCGGTTTTTCCCTTCCACCTTCCCGCTTCTCCCTTCCCGCTAGATGACCTTCGAGTAGCGCGTGCGCTGCCGGTCGGCGCGCAGATACTTGTCGAACACCATCGAGATCGCGCGCACCAGCATGCGGCCCGGCGGCAGCACGCTGATCCATTTGTCCTCGATCTTCACCAGCCCGCCCGCCTCGTACTCCTTGAGGTCTTCGAGTTCGGCGGCGAAGTACTTCCTGAAGTCGATCAGGTGGGCGATCTCGATCGATTCGAGCGAGAGTTCGAAATGGCACATCAGCGCCTGGATGATCGAGCGGCGCAGGATGTCGTCGGCGTTGAGTTCGAGGCCGCGATAAACGGGCAACACGCCGGCATCGAGACGGTCGTAGTACTCGTCGAGCGTCTTCACGTTCTGCTCGTAGGTCGGCCCGACCTTGCCGATCGCCGAAATGCCGAAGGCGAGCAGATCGCAGTCGGCGTAGGTCGAATAGCCCTGGAAGTTGCGGTGCAGCCGCCCCTGCCGCTGGGCGACGGCGAGTTCGTCGCCGGGCTTGGCGAAATGGTCCATGCCGATGAACACATAGCCCGCGTCGGTCAGCTTGCGGATGGCGAGCGAAAGGATCTGCATCTTCGCATCCGGGCTCGGCAGGTCATTCTCGGCAATGCGCCGCTGCGGCTTGAAGAGGCTCGGGAGATGCGCGTAGTTGTAGATCGAGAGGCGATCCGGGTCCATCGCCAGCACGCGGTCAAGGGTGCGGTTGAAGCCCATCACCGTCTGGAACGGCAGGCCGTAGATCAGATCGATCGACACCGACTTGAAGCCACAGCCGCGCGCGGCACGGATCACAGTTTCGGTTTCCTCGACAGTCTGGACGCGGTTCACCGCCTGCTGCACGCGCTCGTCGAAATCCTGCACGCCGAGGCTCATGCGGTTGAAGCCGAGTTCTCCAAGCAGTTCGACCGTCGGCACATCGACCTTGCGCGGGTCGACCTCGATCGAATACTCGCCGCCGTCGAGCAGGCGGAAATGCTTCTTGGTCGACGCCATCAACTGCCGCATCTCGTCGTGCGAAAGGAAGGTCGGCGTGCCACCGCCCCAGTGCAATTGGATCACATCGTGAGTGCCGTCCAGATAGCCACTCTGCAGCGCCAGTTCTTTCCCCAGATATTTCAGGTACTTGGCGGAGCGCCCGTGATCCTTGGTGATGATCTTGTTGCAGGCGCAGTAGTAGCAGATCGTGTTGCAGAACGGGATGTGAAAGTATAATGAGAGCGGTCGGCTGATACCGCCGATGTTCCGTTTGCCCAGCCAGAGTTTGTAGGCTTCCGCATCGAAAGCCTCGACGAAGCGGTCCGCCGTCGGATACGACGTGTAACGCGGTCCGTTGATGTCGAAACGGCGAATGATCTGCGGATCGAAGACGAGATTGGGTGCAACGAGATTCATCGGATAGACGGCCAAATGCGTGCAGGAATTATCTGGCTCGCCGGAACCGGGCACGTTGACGTGGATCAAAGGGGCACCAGACCCCCCCTGGAATCTAGACGGAGAGGCAATGCCCAACAGAAAAGCGGTACAAGCGATCACCCTCTCGGTGGTCAAGACGGCCTGCTCGAACTGCAACCTGCACGAGTTGTGCCTCCCCCTTGGTCTCTCCCACGAGGAAGTCGAAAAACTCGACGAACTCGTTTCTGCACGCCGCCGCCTGAAGCGCGGCGAACATCTCTACCGCGCCGGCGAAACCTTTGGCGCAATCTACGCGGTGAGAAGCGGCTTCTTCAAGACCGACGTGCTGCTTGAAGACGGCCGCGAGCAGGTGACCGGCTTCCAGATGACCGGCGAACTGCTGGGGCTGGATGGCATCAGCACCGAAACGCATTCCTGCAATGCCGTGGCGCTGGAGGATAGCGAGGTGTGTGCGATCCCCTTCTCTCACCTCGAAGGGTTGTCACGCGAAATCCATACGTTGCAGCACCACTTTCACAAGGTAATGAGCCGCGAGATCGTGCGCGACCATGGCGTCATGATGCTGCTCGGCACGATGCGTGCCGAGGAACGTCTGGCCGCCTTCCTGCTCAACCTGTCGCAGCGCTTCACGGCGCGCGGCTATTCGCCCGCCGAGTTCTACCTGCGCATGACGCGCGAGGAAATCGGCAGCTACCTCGGGCTGAAGCTCGAAACCGTCAGCCGTGCCTTCTCGCGCTTTCAGGAAGAAGGGCTGATCGCCGTGCAGCAGAAACACGTGCGCATCCTCGACATCGGCAAGCTCAAGCGGCTGATGAGCCACCACACGCGCGATTAGGCGCGCGCTGCGCTCAGGCAATCAGGCAAGCCAGCCCCACGGGCTGCGCGTCAACGCCACCGACACAATGTAGGCAAAGGACAGCAACGCAGCGGAGAACCACGCCGCGCGCTGCGCCTTGGTGCGTCCGCGCTTCAAGGCCATCATGCCGAGGAAGATGTAGGCCAGCAGGCCGAAGAATTTTGCCGTCAGCCAGGGCTGCACGAAGGGGTACTGGCTGCTCATCACCGCCATGGCGACCGCGCTGCCGAGCAGGACGGTATCGATGACATGGGGCGCCACCTTGAGCACGCGCCGCTGCAGCAGTGGCGAATCCCTGAGCATCAGCAGGCCGCGCAGGAAGAAGCCGATACCGGAGACGACGACGGCCGTGACATGCAAATGCTTCAGGAGAAGGTAGCTCATCGTTCCATCCGTGAAAGATCAGCCGGGGCGACCATCCGGTCGGGGTTTTACGAACATCGCCAGATGCACCCGGTTCCAGATGCCGAACACCACCAGCCAGCCGAGCGCGCTCAGCCAGATCGGGTTGAAGGGGCCGGGAGCAGTGTGCCACTCGCCGGCGAGCCGCAGCACGATGACTCCCTGAAACGCCCAGAACAGGCGCCACGCCCAGACATCCGAGGAAATCAGGCGTCCCGAATGACCCAGCGTCACCCGCGTCGCCATGCCGATCAGGATTGAGCCGAAATAACCGACCGTCAGCGCATGCAGCGGCGCTCGCCCGCCCCAGCCGGCTTCCAGCCCGAGGGCACCGGCCCCGCCCTGCAACGCAAAAAGCACGAAGGCAGTGCCGAGCCAGATGCCGGCCATGTGGTGCATGGCGAGCAGGTGCGAAACGAAAACCTTGTGGATCTGCCAGCGCCACGCCAGCCAGTAAACGGCGAGCCCTGCAGCCAGATCAACGAGCCACAGCACATGGCCCTGCAGCGCGAAGATGGCAACGATGGCATGCAGCGCACAGGCGGCAAGCACGCCCCAGAACAACGCTGCCGAACGATACTCGACGTAGCCGCGAACCACGCTGCCCGAGAAAAAGGGCAGCATGCGGTAGGTAACCGTGAAGAACACCGGCACCAGATAGAGCCACAGCCCGGTTTCGATCGCCGCACGGACAAGTGCTGCGTCGGTCTGCGCGATTCCGGCGGCAAACAGGAGGATGCCGACGATGCCGCAGGCGAGCGCTGTCAGCACTACCCAGGCGTGGGTCTTGTCATCGTTGAACGATGAGCGCACGGCGTCAAGGAGCGACCAGGCGCCCATCGCCCAGCCGGCGGCGACCGTCGCCAGCCCCAGGGGCAGCCCGAAGGGCAGCAGCGCGGGCAGCAGCAGCCCCGCGTAGAAGAATGCCCAGCCGGTAACCAGCAGCAGGAAGCCGGGCACGTATTGGCGCTGTGCGAGCGGCCCCTGCGCCACCCATTTCGGCAGCGCCGTCATTAAAAAGCCGAAGATGAAGAACGAGAACAGCCCGTAGATCATCAGCGCCGCATGCAGCCAGGAAGGCGGCAGCGGCCAAGCGAGCGGCGTGTAGAGATCAGCGTAGCGGGCGCCGAGTTCGAGTACCCAGACGCCCATCGTCAGCAACGTCTGCACGGCGCCGGCAAAGAACATCACGCGATGGGGGGCGGCGAAGAAGGAATGACGGAAGTTCACGCGCCCTCCTTCGCCACGGCGTGGACCGCTTCCGCAAGCACAGCATCGACCCGCGCCGCGTGCTGCCGGTACAGCCGGGCCGCGGCCAGCAGGTTGGTGAACAGATAGCCACTGGCCACCATCAGCGCCAACCCGGCGAGATGCGCCAGCCCGGCCGGCCAGACGACGGCGGCGAGCAGTAACGCACAGGCGCCCAGATGCAGGCGCAGATGGCGCAGCATGCGTGACTCGGCAAGCACCGCCTTCATGTTCGGTGCAATCACTCGCCCCTTGCCGCGATTCTGCAGATGCAGCCAGATCAGGAACGGGATGATCTTGTAGAGCATGCCAATGATCACCGACATGAAGCCACCGACCAGCACGAGAATACCGAACAGCAGCGGCCAGCCGTCCCACGCCGCGAGCGGCGGCACGATGCGGGCTACGGCCCAGAGTAGCGCGGCGGCGAGGCCGGCGAGCATCGCCAGACGCCAGAATTTCTGCGTTGCGTCAGGGCGAGCCCGCTTGCTGCGCGCCTGCAGCCACAGGGTGGTGCCGCAGAAAATCGCCGCCAGCACGATCACCGGCATTTGCAGCAATTCGGCCACATCGTCGGCGGCCAGCGGCGCGAGCGATGCAAGCAGCACCGCGATCAACAGCGCGGGCCCGAAGGCACGGGTGAAGCGGGCGGGATAGGCGGGCGTGATCTGGAACATCGGCACCACGACATAGGCAACGGCCGAGAGGAGCGCCAGCCCCCAACCCGCCAGCGCCCAGTTCACATGCACGCGCGTCAGGTCGATCAACGGAACACGCCACAGGCCGGACAAGCCGCCGGCAAGCATGATGCCGAGCACCAGCAGGCCACACAGGCCGACCAGCGCCAGGCGGAAGCTGCGGATGCTGGCACTGGTGGCCGGAATGCCGCGCAGCGAAAAGGCGGCGATCAGCGCGAAACCGCCGACCCCGGTGCCGAGAAGAACAGCGGCCAGCGGGAACGCACTGGCAAAGAGGCCGAGAAAACCAGCAGCCAGCGCCAGGGCACCCGTCACCAGAAGCAGATGCAGGGCGCGCGCCACAAGCAGCGGTCGCGGCAGATTGGCGCCGGCAACAACGGGCAGAATCTGGATCATCGCGCCAAGCATCGCCTGCAGCATGAAACCGACGGCGATCAGGTGCGTGAGCGCGAGCATCGCTGGCGTCCACCGCGACGCCAGCGCCGGCGGCCCCTCGATGAGCAGCAGCAGCCCGGCCAGCAGCGGAAACAGCGGCGCAGTGAGAAAGAAACGGAAAGGCGCCGCGAAGGGCGGCGCCTGATCGAAGGACAACACGGCCTGCATGGCGGGCGCTCAGCGCATCAGGAGGTTTCTGCGTGCCATATCAGCACCTCGACCGTCCCATCGGGCAGATGCTCGGCTTCGTGGCGGAAGCCGTTGTTGGCGAGCGCCTTGTACAGCGGAAACGGCTCGCGATAGAGCTGCAGCAGCAGCTTCTCGCCGCGCGGCAGCCGGTCGAGCGCATCCATCGTCAGCACGAACGGCTCCGGCGGTTCGAGACCGCGCGCGTCGATGACGCGTTCGCTTTTCGGATGCGGGTGGCTCATTTGCCGCCGGCGGCGATGCCGGCCTCGATCTGCGGCAGCAGCTCGGGATCATCCGCCAGATGCTGATCGCACATCGGATAGAGGATGTTTTCCTCCTTCATGTTGTGCTGCTGCATCATGATCAGCAGGGTTTCGGCGTTGCCGGCGTAGTCGTCAGCATCCTGCGCCGCGAGGGCACGTTCGGCGGCGGCGATCAGTTCGCGCATCTGCACGTGTTCGCTGCGCATGACCTGCGTTGGCCCCATGGTCATGCCGGTGCGCTGCTCGAAGGCGGGAAACAGCACGGACTCCTCGGTGGCAAAATGCTGCAGCACGGCGGCGGCGAAACGGGCGAAGGTATCTCGGGCGGTGGACCATTCACCGGCAGTGACGGCCTGCTCGACCTCGGCGAAGACATCGTCGCAGCGACGATGATCGTCGGTCATGAATTCTCGGATGGAGCTCATCGGCATTGCCCTTGTTTTCGTAATCGGGGCATTGTCGGGGTGCCACTCCCGAGGCACATTGACCGAAATCAAAAAGGCCTTGCACGCCACGCCAGCGGCCCGGAAAAACCGCTGCGAAGCCCCGCTCAGGCGCGCATGATGCCGACCTGCAGCGCGTCGAACCAGTTGATGAAGCGTTCTACATCATCGCCTTGATAGATCGCGCCATGCTGCGGGCAGAGCATGTCGATATCGAGTTGCGAGACGCGCTCGCACCACTGGCGCTTGGCCTCGTTGGAACCCATCCAGCGGCGATGGAAACCCTCGGCGAAGCGGATGTGCGCGGCAAAATCCTCGACGAACAGCCCCTGCCGGTCGGCCGGCAAGAGCGCCGCGCCAATGTCGCCGGAGAAGAGAATCTTCGCCTGGCGGTCATAAAGATTGAGGTTTCCGGAAGAATGCAGGTAATGCGCCGGTACCGCCTGCAGTTGCAGGCCGGCGAGCGCGATCGTGCCACCTTCGTCGGGCAGGGTCTGGAAGGTGTCGCCGATGCCGCCGAAGTGCGGGATGAAGCTGCTCCATAGCCAGCTGACGTGGCATTTCATCTGCGGGTTGAACTCCAGCCATAGCGAGAGCGAGGAGATCACGTCGGGATCCTGGTGCGAGGCGAAGATGCCGACGATGCGCGATGGGTCGAACTCCGCCGAGAGCGCGGAAAAGACGGCGGGAAAAATGTCGGAGCCGCCCGGATCGAGCAGCAAGCCCTGACCGGCATGCTGGACGAGATACTCGTTGGTATCGATCAGGTAGTCGGGCCGTGCCGGGTCACGGACGATGGCCGTCCACTTGTGCGTGCCTTCCTCGAAGATGGTCTGCGTGGTCTTCATGCCTCTCCCCCGAAAAAGCCGGATCGCCGCAATGCGTCGAGCGACGAACGTATTTCCTCGACGACGCCGTCGAATTCTCCCGACACCTGCGACAACGATGTCGCGAAACCTGCACCGTAGGCCGCCTCGATCTTGGCCGATTTGGCCAGCACGCCCCCCAGCTCGACCAGCCGTGCCGCATCATCGACCGCCAGACGCAGGCTGCGCCGCTGGCTGGCAATGCGCTCGACCGCCTCTCCATGCCGGGTTTCGCGCCGTGCCAGTACCGCCTGCAACTCGGCGTTGTCGGGCACTTCGCGCGTGGCGCGCGCGAAAATGTCGTCGTGACGAGAATCCTGCAGGACCGCGGACACCTCGACGACGAGATCGTGGATCTGACGCGTCAGCGACATCATGCTCTCGCGCAGATCCTTCGAGAAGACGCGCAGCTCGTTGGAGAGAACGCCGAAGCCGAGCGCCGCATTGCCGGCCCGCTTGGCCAAGAAGATGGCGTTGAGCGCCATGATGTTGATCTTGAAGGCGACGGTGACGATGCGCTTGATCTCCTCGTTGATGCGCACAATGCGCAGGAGATCGAGCGCAGCACCGGACATGGTCGCCGGCTCACCCGGCGCGGACACATCACCATCCACCGCCAGCATCTGCTCTGATACGGGTTCGACCGTCATGACTCCCCTCGCCATTCAGTCCAGGTCACACCGGGTACGCGTCAGGTCCGAACGCCGCCACGTGCCGTACGGGCAATCGTCCAGCCCGCACGACGCACTGTAGCAGCCATCTCCGGTAGCGTCACTTCTCCAGCACGTAGGTGCCGGGCGCCGGGCAGATCGCCGGGTAATCCTTCGCCTGCGGCGACAGCGGCGCCACCATCGGCCCGCACTGCGGCCGCAGCCACGCCACCCAGTCATCCCACCACGAACCCGGCTTCTTCTCGGCACGGTCGAACCAGTGCTCGAAGTGCTCGTTGCGCTCCGGCTCGCCAACCCAGAAGCTGCGCTTGGGCGGATTGACCGGCGGGTTCACGATGCCGAGGATGTGCCCCGAGGTGGAGAGCACGAAACGCACCGGCGCCTTCACGTTCACATATTTGCGGATGCGGTAGCACTGCCGCCACGGCGCGATGTGATCGTCCTCCGCGGTCACCGCATAGAGCGGCTGCGTGATGCGGTCGAGGTCGATCGGTTCGCCGGCGATGGTCAGCGCATCGCGCTTCATCAGGTTGTTGTTGAGGTACATCTCGCGCAGGTAGAACGAATGCATGGCCTGCGGCATGCGCGTGGTGTCCATGTTCCAGAACAGCACGTCGAACGGCGGCAGCGGCTCGCCGTACAGGTAGCTGTTAACGAAGTAGTGCCAGATCAGGCTGTTCGAGCGCAGCAGGCGGAAGCTGGAAGCCATCTCGCTGCCATCGAGGTAGCCCTTCTTGGCCATGGATTGTTCGAGCGAGCGGATGCTGCCCTCGTCGATGAAGACCTCGATGTCGCCGGGCTTGGAGAAATCGGAGAGGGTCGTAAACAGCGTCCAGCACGCCACCGGCAGCTTCTTCTCGCCGTAGTGGCGATTCGCCCACGCCATGTAGGTCGCCGCCAGCGTGCCGCCGATGCAGTACGCCGCCATCGCGACCTGTGGCACCTTGCACAGTTTGCAGACGAAGTTCACAACCGCGTCGACACCGTCGCGCAGATAGTCGTCGAAGCTGGTGTTGCCCATCTCCGCCGCCGGATTCTTCCAGCTCGTGATGAACACCGAGAAGCCCTGGTCGGTCAGCCACTTGACCATGCTCTTCTTGGCCGTGAGATCGAGGATGTAATACTTGTTGATCCACGGGGTGACGATCACCAGCGGCGTCTTGTGCACCTTCTCGGTGGTCGGCGCATAGTGGATCAGCTCAAGCATACGGTTGCGGAATACGACGGTACCCGGCGTCGTCGCCAGATCCTTGCCGACCGTGAACGCGTCTTCCTCGACCATGCGCACGTTCTTCGAGCGCATGTCGCGCATCATGTACTGCACGCCCTTCTTGAGGCTATCCCCGTTCGATTCGACGAACTTCTTCATCGCCACCGGGTTGCTCCAGAAGAAGTTGGTCGGTGCCACGGCATTCAGCCACTTGCGGAACCAGAAGGCAGCCCGCCGGCGCTCCTTGTCGGAAAGCCCCGGCGTTTCGTAACACATGTCTTCCAGACGGTGCGTGAACGCAAGATAGGTTTCCTTGACGATGTCCCAGGTGGCCGATTCACTCCATACCGGATCGGCGAAGCGAGTATCGTCCTCGTGCGGGGTGACGACGTCGTCGCTCGGAAAGCCCAGTGCGCGCCGCATGACATGCGTCTGCAGGGCGACGATATCGCCGGAGAGCGCCGTCAGTGCCCGACCCAACTCCTGCGGATGCGACAACCAGGCCGCCTGTGCGTTGAGCACCGAGGTGGTGACGCCGAACGGATCGACATGCTTGGCGATCGCCCCCGCCAGATTCTCGAGCGGGCTCGCATCGGACAGATCAACGCCCCGATGGCTGCGTGCCGACGAATAGCCGTTACCCATGCTGTTCTCCCTTGTTGCGCTGCATCTTCAACATATCATAGCCCCCATTCGCTGCGGATGCCGGGCACCACAACATCAACCCACCCCAACTCGGTGCGGATACCCTCGGCAAGCGCCTGCGCCGACAGCGCTTCCCCGTGCACGACGAAGGTTTTTGCCGGCGCCCTGCGAAAACCGCGCAGCCACGCAAGCAGTGCTCCCCGATCGGCATGCGCGGAGAGACCACCGATGGTGTGGATGCGCGCCCGCACCGGCACCGCTTGCCCGAATATGCGAACGTTGCGCGCCCCGTCGACCAGCCTGCGCCCCAGGGTTCCGGCGGCCTGGAAACCGGTGATCAGCACGGCACATTCGGGGCGCGCGAGGTTGTTCTGCAGGTGATACTTGATCCGGCCGGCCTCGCACATGCCGCTTGCGGAGATGATCAGCGCACCGCCGCGAATATCGGCCAGCGCCATCGATTCGCGGAAGTCGGCGACGAAATGCACATCGAGCAGATGCGGATGCGCGCGCTGCCAGGCCATCAGTGCCTGCGTTTCGGCATCGAGCAAGGCCTCGTGCTTGATCGTCAGCCGCGTCACGGCCTGCGCCATCGGCGAATCGACATAGATGCGCAGCCGCGGCAAGCGCCCATCGCGAATCAGCGCTGCGAGCATGTAGATCAGTTCCTGCGTGCGACCAACCGCAAAGGCCGGAATCACGACGTTGCCCTGCTGCTCGAACAGCGTCTGCTTCAGGGCCGCGACCAGCTCGTTCTCGGTTTCCGCAAGCGAACGGTGATGCCGATCACCGTAGGTCGATTCGACGACCAGCGCGTCAGCATGTTCAAGCGGCGTCGGATCATTCATCACCGGTCGCCCGTGCTGGCCGAGGTCACCGGAAAAGACGAACGTCTTGCCGGCAGTTTTCAACTCGATGATCGCCGAACCGAGGATGTGTCCGGCATCGAGGAAACGTACCTTCATGGATGGGTGCGGCGAAAAGGTTTCGCCATAGCCGACCGGGCGCAGGTGCTTCAGCGCCTCCATCGCCTGCGTCACCGAGTAGAGCGGCTGCGGCATCGCACGGATCGCCCCGCGACGCCCATGACGCTGGCGCAGCGCCCACTCGGCCTCCTTCTCCTGGATGTGGGCGCTGTCGAGGAGCAGCACTTCGAGCAGGTCGCCAGTCGCCGCGGTGACGTAGATCGGCCCGCGATAGCCAAGCATGTACAGGCGCGGCAGCAGACCGGAATGATCGATGTGCGCGTGCGTGAGCAGCACGAAATCGAGCGCGCGCACGTCGAACGACAGGGCCGCCAGGTTCTTGTGCGCGGCATCGCGCCCGCCCTGGAACATGCCGCAGTCGACGAGGAAGCTGCACGCCGGCGTCCGCACCAGCAGGCATGAACCGGTCACTTCACCGGCAGCACCATGGAACTGGAAGGTGATCATTTCTCGATTGTTGCACCGGGCACCGGAAGCGGTTTGATTTCAGTCAATTTCGGGCTACGATGCAGCGCCTATAGTGAATCGAATCACACAGGGAGAACGCACGATGTTCAAGCATATTCTCGTCCCCACCGACGGCTCCGAGCTGTCGCAGCAGACCGTGCAGCGCGCGGTTTCGTTCGCCAAGGAGGCCGGTGCACGCATTACCGCCTTCTATGCCAAGCCAGAATACCCGGTCACCTACTACGGCGAAGGCGCCCTGATCGACCCGACGACCCCGGAGAAATTCGCCGAACTCGCGGAGCAGCAGGCGAAGACCGTGCTCGGTTTCGTCGAATCGCTCTGCCGCGACAGCGGCGTCGACTGCAGCACGCTTTCGATCACCAGCGACGTCCCCTACGAGGCGATTGTCGAAGCCGCCGAAAAATCGGGCTGCGACTTGATCTTCATGGCTTCACACGGCCGCCGCGGCATCAGCAGTCTGCTGCTCGGCAGTGAAACGAACAAGGTGCTGACGCATTCGAAGATTCCGGTGCTGGTCTACCGCTGACCCGCAGTCACTTACTGCCTGCCGGCGGCACCGATGTCGCCGGCAATGCACGCCCGACACCACGCCTGCAGCGCCTGCCAGGCCGGTTCCAGATGGCGTGACGCGGCTGCACTCAGCCCCTCTCCCAGTTCGAAGCGCTCGCCGCGCACGCAGAGCATCTGCACATCCGGCGGCACTGCATCATCAATCCGTTCGAGCACCGCGACGACGGCGCCCGGCGACAGCGCGTGCGAGGTCGGTGCCTGCCTCCGCTCGGCGAGCACCCGCTGCAGGAAAAACGGTGGCGCTGTTCCTTCACCGGCATCGATGAAGAGCGCAGCCTGTCGCCCCTGCAGATCGAGGGCGTGCTCGATCTGGAACTGGAAATCCTCGATCAGCTCGAAATGCCCGTCGAGTCCAGCTTCCTGCAGCCATGGCGACAGCCGGGCAAGCAGCAGCGGGCCGAGCGCATCGTCGCCACGGCTGGGATTGCCGCAGGCGAGCACGACGAAGGGGGCCTTCAGTTGCGGCACAGTTCGTGCACGAGATCGCCGCGGGCGTCGCGCAGTTCCACCGTCAGCGGCATCTTGCCGAGCGCGTGCGTGGCGCACGACAGGCATGGGTCGTAGGCGCGGATCGCCACCTCGATGTGGTTCAGGAGCCCCTCGGTAACCTCGCGCCCGTGGAGGTAACGCCGCGCCACGTGGCGGATGGCCTCGTTCATCGCCTGGTTGTTGTGCGTGGTGGATACGATCAGGTTGCACATGCTGACCAGATCGTTTTCGTCGACGCGATAGTGGTGAATCAGCGTGCCGCGCGGCGCCTCGATCATGCCGACCCCCTCGAAACCCCGTTCGCCGCCGGCGAGCAGATCGTTGCCGAGAAGGTCGGGGTCGTGCAACAGATCCTTGATCGTCTCCGCCGCATGCAGCATCTCGATCATGCGCGCCCAGTGGTAGCCAAGTGCGGCGTGCATCGGCGTGCCACCGGCGTAGTCGAGGAACTCGCGCCGCTCGGCATCGGCGAGCGGGGTCGGAATGCTGTCGCAGTTCTGCACGCGGGCGAGCGGGCCGACCTTGTACCAGCCGTGCTCGTTGCCGAGCGCACGCAGGTAGGGGAACTTCATGTAGCTCCAGGATTTGACCTCTTCCTGGATCAGCTTGTCGTAGTCGGCAGGATCGATGCCGTCGAAGTAGATCGCCCCGGCGTCGTCGCGCGCGCGCAGCTTTCCATCGTAGAGATCGAGCGCCCCATCGGGGCCGACCAGCGACATGAAGTGCGAGCGGAAGATACCGAAGCTGTTGTACAGCGCCGGATCGCTCTCGTGCAGTTCGCGCGCGAGATGCACCGCATCGCGGCACCAGGCAACGATCTGATAGGCATCCTTCAGCAGATAATCGCGCTCCTCGATCTTCAGCGACTTGTTGACGCCGCCGGGAATCGCACCGGTGCCGTGGATGCGCTTGCCGGCGGTGATGCGGATCGCCTCCTGGCCAAACTTGCGGATCAGCACGCCGCGCCGTGCCGTCTCCGGGTGCTTCGCGGCGACACCGACGATATTGCGCCGGCCAACCTCGCTGTCGAAACCGAACAGCAGATCCGGCGAGCAGAGGTGGAAGAAGTGCAAGGCATGCGACTGCAGAATCTGGCCGTAGTGCATCAGGCGGCGGACTTTCTCGGCGGTCGGTGTCAGCCGCCGCGCACCAACGATGGCATCGAATGCCTTGGAGGCCGCCAGATGATGCGATACCGGGCAAATGCCGCAGAGGCGCTGCACCATCACCGGCACTTCCCAGTAGGGGCGCCCCTGGATGAATTTTTCGAAGCCGCGGAATTCGACGATATGCAGGCGCACCTGCTGCACCTTGTCGTGCTCATCGATGAGCAGCGTCACCTTGCCGTGACCCTCGACGCGGGAGACCGGATCGATCGCGACGCGGCGCAGATTCTCGGGGTGTTCGGCGGTTTCCAGATGGTAAGTCATGGGTTCAGAAATCCTGGCAAGTATGAGTGTCGCTGCTCAGCGATGCGGGAGAAGAGAGAGGGGCAAAGGGTGAAGGGAGACAGCGCCTCGGGACTTCCCGTCCCTGCTCCCCCTTCTTCCTTCCCGGGAAAGCCTTCGTCGACTTCCTGAATTGATTCGCGCTTCACGGAGCACTCCGTCAGTCGTAGTGCAGCACGCCGAAACCAAGCTCGGGATCGCGGCCGGCAACGATGTCGGTCAGCGCCTTCCAGATCGCCTCGCCGGAGGGCGGGCAGCCGGGAATGAACCAGTCGATCTTCACCACCTCGTGCAGCGGGTGCACCTTGTTCAGCGGCAGCGGCAGCTCCGGATCGTTGGGAATGCGGCCCTGCGCGATGCCAGGCGAGGTGTGATAGACCTCTTCGAGAATTTCGGTCAGCTTGAGGTGGTTGCGCTGCGCGGGCAGGCCGCCGTTCACCGCGCAGGCGCCGAGCGCCACCAGCTTTTTGCAGCGGGCGCGGAACTCGCGCAGGATCTGTACGTTCTCGGCATTGCACAAGCCGCCCTCGATGATGCCGAGGTCGCAGTCGCCATTCTGGCCCACTTCCTTGATGTCGGTCAGCGGCGAGCGGTCGAACTCGATCAGTTCGATCAGCTCGAACAGATGCTCGTCGATGTCAAGGAAGGACATGTGGCAACCGAAGCAGCCGGCGAGCGAGGTCGTTGCCACGCGCAGTTTTCTGGCGCCGCTCATGCTTCCTCCTTCGCATCGTTCGCCGCGCAGGAAATCGGCACCTTGTCGTAAGTGCGCTCGCCGATCGGCACCGCGAAGCCGTGCCGCTTCCTGAGAATGACGCCGACCGGGCAGACGGCGAGGGCCTTGTCGTCCAGCGCCACATCGGTATCCGCAAGCTGCCCGCTCGCCGCGTTAACGATCAGTTTGGTACCGATGCCGCGCCCGGAGAGCGCGAACACGAACTTCTTGTCCACATCGCGGCTCGCGCGCACGCACAGCGAACAGAGGATGCAGCGGTTGAAATCGAGCAGGATGTCGGGGTGCGAGGCATCGACCGGCCGGTTCGGGTAGAAGTGATCGAAATGCGGCGTCATCATGCCGAGCGCGTAGGCGGTCGCCTGCAGCTTGCAGTTGCCGCTCTTCTCGCACGAGGGACAGAAATGATTGCCTTCGACGAAGAGCATCTGCAGCAGCGTGCGCCGCTCGCCGTTGAGTTCTTCGCTATCGCTTTCGACCACCTGCCCGGCCGCGGCGCGCGTCGTGCACGACGCCATGTGGCGGCCGTTCACCTTCACCGTGCACAGCTTGCACGAGCCATGCGGCTTGAAATCAGGGTGGTAGCAGAGGTGCGGAATCCAGGCGCCGGCGGCCTCGGCCGCCTGAATGATGGTCTGCCCGTCGCGGAAGGGAATCTCGCGGCCGTCCAGCGTCAGCGTTGTCGTCGTCCCGTTCATGCCTGCTCCTCGTGATGCCGCGGCAGATGGGCCCCCTCGTCGTCGCGGCCGGTCATCTGCCGGGCCGGTGCGAGCGCACGGTCGAGGTCGAAGGCCGGCTCGAAGGCGATATTCGACAGACGACGCTCGTAGGCGGGGCGAAAGCGCGCGATGGTGTCGAGCACCGGGTTGCAGGCCGAGTGGCCGAGACCGCAGTGGCTCATCTGCTGCAGGATATGGTTCATTTTCTCGATTTCGGCAAAGTCGTACGGCGAGCCGTGCCCGTTGGCCAGCTTGTCCATCAGGTTCCTGAGCAGCGACGTGCCGACGCGGCACGGCGTGCAGAAGCCGCAACTCTCGTGCGCGAAGAAGTGGGTGAAGTTGCGCGCCACCTCGAACATGTCGCGCGTTGCGTCGAAGACCATGAAGGCGCCGGCCGAAGGTACATCCTCGAAAGCGATGCGGCACCCGAATTCGGCGACATTCACGCAGGTGCCGGAGGGGCCACCAACCTGAACCGCCTGCGTGCCGACGGCACCGCTCGCGGCGAGCACCTCGCCGATGCTGACGCCGAACGGGAACTCGTAGATGCCGGGCCGCGCCACATCGCCGGAAACGGAAAGCAGCTTGGTGCCGCTCGATTTCTCGGTACCGAAGCCGGCGAACCACTCGCCGCCATTCAGCGCAATCAGGGCGGCGCAGGCAAAGGTCTCGACGTTGTCGACCACGGTCGGCTGATCCAGATAGCCGTTGGTGACCGGGAACGGCGGCCGGTTGCGCGGCGTGCCGCGCTTGCCTTCGAGCGACTCGATCAAGGCCGACTCCTCGCCGCAGACGTAGGCGCCGGCACCGAGATGGATCTCGATGTCGAAATCAGCACCGGGAATGCCGAGGATCGAACGGCCAAGCACGCCCGCTTCGCGGCGCCGTTCCAGAACCGCCTGCAGCGGCGCGAGCAGATAGCGATACTCGCCACGCAGGTAGAGGAAGCCGCGCGTTGCGCCAACGGCGTAAGCGGCCACGGTCATGCCCTCGAAAACCAGATCCGCGTAGCCGGTGAGCAGCACGCGATCCTTGAAGGTGCCGGGTTCGCCTTCGTCGGCGTTGCAGACGATGATTCTTTCCTTGCCGGCCGCGACCGGCGCATTCCGGCAGGCATCCCATTTCAGCGCCGTCGCGAAACCCGCACCGCCCCGGCCGCGCAGGCCCGCACGCCGCACTTCATCGATGACCGACGCCGGCCCGAGCAGGCCGGACGGCAGGCCTTCGCGCCAGGAACGGGTGTTCGATGCCTCCAGCCCATCGTGCCCGGCGCGCGCGCGCGCCGCACGCAGCGCATCGCCCGGCGCCAGCGAGCTGTCGAGCAGGATGCCGCGCTGACGGATGTTGTCTTCGACGGCAAACAGCTCGGCCGGCCAGTCGGCGAGCGGCACTACGCCGCGGATCAGTTCGCACAACTGGTCGATGCGGGCTTCGTTCAATGCCGGCACAACGATGTTGTTCACCAGCAGCGCCGGCCCCTGATCGCTCATGCCGATGCAGGAGGTAGTGCCGACGCTGACGAGACCGTCTTCCGATACCTTGCCCGGTTCGACCCACAGCGCTTCGCACATGCGCGCCATCAGCGCAGCGCTGCCCTGCATGCGCTCGATGATGTTGTCGGCGAAGAGAACGCGGTAGCGCCCCATCGGTCGCGTGTAGAAAAAGCTGTAGAAGCCTGCCACGCCTTCGATCTTCGAGCGCGGCAGTTGCAGTGCCTGCGCGAGGGTATCGATCGCTGCGGGCGAGATCCAGTCGAGCACTTCCTGCACCTCGCGCAGAATCTGCACCAGTGCCGTCGAATCACCACGCCAGCGTGCGATGATCGGGGCCAGCACGGAAGCCAGCGGTTGCCTGTCGTTACTCATGGTTCTCCCTCATACCCAAGCGTTCTTTCCAGGAACAGCCTAGCGCGGCAATCTGTCACCGCCCTGATGCAGATCAAGCAAAATGCATGTGCATTTGCAGCATCATGTCTGTAACAGAGGCAGTTTATGCTCTGAATGTTGCGGCATGTTGAATGCGGCAGCGCAGCAACTTATACTCAAAAGAACCTTCAGAACGGAGTCTGGAATGAACGACCTTGCGCCCAGCGAGCAATGGCTCGAAAACCGCATCTACGGCGAAATCAAGGTGGGCGACAGCGCTAGTCTCGTGCGCACCCTCCGCCCGGAAGACATCCAGCTCTTTGCGGTGATGACCGGTGACATCAATCCCGCCATCGTCGACCAGGAGTTCGCGCACAGCGGCATCTTCCGCGAAGTCATCGCGCATGGCATGTGGTCTGCCTCGCTGATCTCGACAGTACTCGGCACACAGTATCCGGGCCCGGGCACGATCCTCGTCGATCAATCGCTGCGCTTCGTGCGTCCGGTGACAATCGGAGACACGATCACGATCACCGTCACCGTACGCCAGAAATTCGATCACAACCACCACGTACTCTTCGATTGCAGCTGCATGAACCAGGAAGGCGTGCCGGTCATCCAGGGCACCGTCGAGGCGCTGGCGCCGCTGGAAAAGATCAAGCGCAAGCGCGTGGTGCTGCCGGAAGTGCTGATCTCCAACAAGCACGGGCGCTATCAGCAACTGATCACCCGGGTACACGGCCTGCCGCCGATCGACATGGCCGTTGCCCACCCGTGCGATGTCGAATCGCTGAAGGGTCCGCTACTCGCTGCCGAAGCCGGGCTTATCGAGCCGATCCTGATCGGCCCGGAAAGCAAGATCCGCTCGCTCGCCGAGGAAAACGGCTTCGACATTCGCCCCTATCGCATCGTCAATGTGAAGCACAGCCACGAGGCCGCGGCGATGGCGGTGACGCTGGTGCGCAATGGCGACGCCGACGCGCTGATGAAGGGCAGCCTGCATACCGACGAACTGATGGCCGAAGTCGTGTCGCGCGCCACGGGTCTGCGGACCGGGCGCCGCCTGTCGCATGTGTTCGTGATGGACGTACCCACGTATCCGAAACCCCTGCTGATCACCGACGCGGCGATCAACATCGCACCGACGCTGGAAGAGAAGGTCGATATCGTGCAGAACGCGATCGATCTCGCGCACGTGCTCGGCTACGAGGAGCCGAAGGTCGCGATTCTCTCCGCCGTGGAGACCGTGAATCCCAAGATCCAGTCGACGCTCGATGCCGCCGCGCTGTGCAAGATGGCCGATCGCGGGCAGATCAGGGGCGGCGTGCTCGACGGACCGCTCGCCTTCGACAACGCCGTCTCGATCGGCGCGGCGAAGACCAAGGGCATCAAATCCGCCGTCGCCGGACATGCGGAAATCCTGATGGTGCCGGACCTCGAATCGGGGAACATGATCGCCAAGCAGCTGGAGTACCTCGCCAATGCACTCACTGCCGGCGTCGTACTCGGTGCGCGCGTGCCGATCGTGCTGACCAGCCGTGCGGATACCGCGGAAACCCGCGTCGCCTCCTGCGCCATTGCCGCATTGATCGCACACGCACAACGCAAGGCGGAAGCCGCATGAAACAAGCCATCCTCACCATCAACGCCGGTTCGTCATCGATCAAGTTCGCGGTCTATGCCGTCGACGGCGAGCTCGCACGCAAGCCCTATCTGAGCGGCCAGATCGACGGCATCGGCGCCGACGCGAAACTGATCGCAAAGGATGCCGGCGGTGCGCGCATCGCCGAAGATGCGCTGCCCGCGGGCATCAAGCATGCCGAAGCGCTCGATGCGCTGCTGAACTGGTTGGTCGCCCATCGCGCCGACGACCGCAAGCTGGTTGCCGTCGGCCATCGCGTCGTGCACGGCGGCGAACGCTATTCGGCCCCGGTGGCGCTCGACGCCGAAGCGATCCGCGAGCTGGAGCAATTCATCGTGCTGGCGCCGCTGCATCAACCGCACAACCTGAACGGCATCAAGGTGCTCGCCGCGCGCCTGCCCGAAGTGCCGCAGATCGCCTGCTTCGACACCGCCTTCCACCGCACCCAGCCGGCGATTGCGCAACTGTTCGCGATCCCGCGCGCGCTCACCGCTGAAGGCGTCAGACGCTACGGGTTTCACGGCCTTTCCTACGAATACATCGCCCGCGTGCTGCCGCAGCATACGCAGAAGGCGGAGGGACGCATCATCGTCGCGCACCTCGGCAACGGTGCCAGCATGTGCGCGCTGCACGGCCGCAAGAGCCAGACCTCGTCGATGGGCTTCACCGCAATCGACGGCCTGATGATGGGCACGCGTACCGGCGCGCTCGATCCCGGCGTGATCCTCTATCTGCTGCAGGCAAAGCAGATGGACGCGAAGGCGCTTGAGAAGCTGCTCTACAAGGAATCGGGCCTGCTCGGCGTTTCCGGCATCAGCCACGACATGCGCACGCTGCTGGCGAGCGAACGCCCGGAAGCGGCCGAAGCCATCGACCTTTTCTGCTATCGCATCGTGCGTGAGATCGGCGCGCTTGCCGCCTGCATCGGTGGCATCGATGCACTGGTATTCACTGGCGGCATCGGCGAAAAGGCCGCAGCCGTTCGCGAGCGGGTCTGCGCGAAACTGCAGTGGCTGGGCATCGAAGTCGACGCCGTAGCAAATGACGCTAACGCCATACACATCGGCGCCGCCGGCAGCACGACCGAGGTGCTGGTCATCCCGACCGACGAGGAATGGATGATTGCCGAGCACACGCGCGACCTCGTTCCCCTCACGTCCTGATCCATTCGCACGCCCCTCGCTGGCCATTTTCAGGAAGCAGGTCGCACGCAGCGGAACAGGCACTCGGCTTGTGCAGCGCACAACAGATGCCGTTCGATTCACCTCCGAAATCACGCAACCCCCTGTTTCAGGGGGTTTTTGTTTTTGCTGCGGCAATTTGCCGAACAACTACATTTAGTCAAGTTCTTGCCTTCACCTACTAGATATAGTAGCTTTCAGTCCATCCGCTCTGCAGCACACAACAAGTTATTACCTTTTGCATACACCAATAAAATACAGGATGAGACCATGAGCACCGTCGCCAAACAGCTGTCTTTGTCGAACGTTCCCGATGCACCGGAAGTCGGTCCGCTGCCGGAACAGGAAATCTCCGTTGAAGTTCTCGTCGAAAAGTACGCCAAGGGCAAGGAAACCAGCGTCCATGACGTACGCCGTCGCGTTGCGCTGGCACTCGCCGCCAACGAGGAAGAGAAGAACCGCCCGCACTGGGAAGCCAAATTCCTGTGGGCACAGGAAAACGGCTTCGTTCCGGCCGGCCGCATCAACTCCGCCGCCGGCACCGACCTCGCGGCAACCCTGATCAACTGCTTCGTGCAGCCGGTCGGCGATTCCATCGTCGAAACCGTCGACGGCAAGCCCGGCATTTACACCGCGCTGGCCCAGGCTGCCGAAACGATGCGTCGCGGTGGCGGCGTCGGCTACGACTTCTCGTCGATCCGCCCGGTGGGCGCCTTGGTCAAGGGCACGCACTCGCGCGCCTCCGGCCCGGTCTCCTACATGCGCGTCTTCGACCGCTCCTGCGAAACCGTCGAATCCGCCGGCGCCCGCCGCGGCGCGCAGATGGGCGTGCTGCGCTGCGACCACCCGGACATCGAGGACTTCATCCACGCCAAGGATCACGGTGACCTGACCAACTTCAACATCTCGATCGGCGTCACCGACACCTTCATGCAGGCCGTCGATAGCGATAGCGAAGTCGAGCTGGTGCATCGCGCCGAGCCGAACGTGGACATGAAGTCCGCCGGCGCCTACCAGCGCGAGGACGGCATGTGGGTCTACCGCAAGCTGCCGGCGCGCGACCTGTGGGATCAGGTGATGAAGTCCACCTACGATCATGCCGAGCCGGGAATCCTCTTCCTCGACCGCATGAACAAGGACAACAACCTCAACTACTGCGAACTGATTGAGGCCACCAACCCCTGCGCCGAGCAGCCGCTGCCGCCGTATGGCTGCTGCTGCCTGGGTTCGATCAACCTGACGCTGTTCGTGAACCACGCGTTCACCGATCAGGCAAGCTTCGATTTCGATGCCTTCGCCGAAGTGGTCAAGGTCTCGATCCGCATGCTCGACAACGTGCTCGACGTCACCGCCTGGCCGCTCGAGCGGCAGAAGGAAGAAGCCGCCAACAAGCGCCGCGTCGGCCTCGGCTACACCGGCCTCGGCGACGCACTGTGCATGCTGCGCCTGCGCTACGACCGCCCCGAAGCGCGCGCCATGGCCACCCGCATTTCCGAGCACATGCGCGACACCGCCTACCTCGCCTCGGTCGATCTGGCCAAGGAGCGCGGCGCCTTCCCGCTGTTCAATGCCGAGCTCTACCTCTCCGGCGGCAACTTCGCCTCGCGCCTGCCGACCGACGTCAAGAACGAGATCCGCAAGCACGGCCTGCGCAACTCGCACCTGCTGTCGATCGCGCCGACCGGCACCATCTCGCTGGCCTTCGCCGACAACGCCTCGAACGGCATCGAGCCGCCCTTCTCGTGGACCTACAACCGCAAGAAGCGCATGCAGGACGGCACGCTCAAGGAGTACTCGGTCGAGGACTACGCATGGCGTCTGTACAAGCACCTCGGCGGCGACATCGAGAAGCTGCCCGACTACTTCGTTACCGCACTGGAGATTTCCGCGCAGGCGCACGCCGAGATGGTCGCCGCTGTCGCGCCGTGCATCGACACCTCGATCTCGAAAACGGTGAACGTGCCGGCCGACTACCCGTACGAGGATTTTCAGGATCTCTACATGGAAGCGTGGAAGGCCGGTCTCAAGGGTCTTGCCACCTACCGCCCGAACAGCGTGCTCGGTTCCGTGCTCTCCGTCGAGCCGACCAAGGCCGAACAGGCGCAGCAGGATGCGAAGGCGCCGCAGGATTTCGTCACCGGCGATGCCAACCGCCGCCTGAAGATCCAGAACCTGCCGGCGCCGGTGCTCTCCAGCCTGCGCTGGCCCGGCCGCCCGAACCTGCCGGAAGGCAACATGGCGTGGACCTACATGATCGACCACCCGCAAGGGAAGTTCGCCCTGTTCGTCGGCCATGTCGAGCAGGAAGGCAAGAACTGGCCGTTCGAGGTGTGGGTCAACGGCCCGGCGCAGCCGCGCGGCCTCGGCGCCGTCGCCAAGACGCTCTCCATGGACATGCGCGCCAACGACCGTGCCTGGCTCGAACTGAAGCTCGAATCGCTGGCCAAGACGCCGGATGGCGAAGGCTTCGTGATGAACTTCCCGCCGCATGGCGAGCACAAGCAGATGCCGGGCGTCGTCGCTGCAGTTGCGCAACTGCTGCAGTTCCGCGTCGAGCAGATCGGCGGATTCAAGCAGGAAGGCCCGACGCCGGTGCTCGACGCCCTGTTCAGCCTGAAGGAGCCAAAGACCGGCACCGACGGCACGCTCTCCTGGACGGTGGACATCTTCAACCCGGCCACCGGCGAGGACTTCGTGCTCGGCCTCAAGGAAATCACGCTGCCGGATGGCGTTACCCGACCCTACTCCGTGTGGCTCTCTGGCAACTACCCGCGCGCCCTCGACGGCCTGACCAAGCTGCTCTCGCTCGACATGCGCGTCGTCGATCCAGCGTGGATCGGCATGAAGCTCAGGAAGCTGCTCGACTACCCGGAGCCGCTCGGCGACTTCATGGCCTTCGTGCCGGGCACCCGCAAGCAAGCGAACTACCCATCGACGGTGGCCTACCTCGCCCACCTCATCATCCACCGCTACGCGATGCTCGGTTTGCTTGACGAGAACGGTTTCCCGGTGCAGCAGATGGGCATCCTGCAGGCGCCGGAAGATCTCTCGAACAGCGTCCGCCCGACCGTCGGCAAGCTGTGCGCGGAATGCGGCAACCACACCGTGATCCGCAAGGACGGCTGCGATTTCTGCACCGCCTGCGGGGCGGTGGGTACCTGCGGCTAAGCGAACGCAGCACCGCTCAAACAAAACCCCCGATGGCCGGCAAGCCATCGGGGGTTTTCATTTGCGGCACCGCTCAGAAGACGTTGGCGACGATCTGCAGCTGTGCTGCGAACCGGCTGGGCGTCTCGTCCGGAATGTTGTTGAACATGTAGGAAACGACGAACTTAGCCGTTACGTGCTTGCCGATGACCGAGTTCATGCCCCAGCCGGCACTGGCAATGCGCTCGTAGCTGCGCAACGTGGTATTCGGCGGGCGGTAGGGGCGAACATAGCCGTGGTCGACGAAGAAGAAGCCGCTTGCCTGCCACTGCGTTTCGCCATCGCCCAGCGTCGTCGCGCCGATCGGGTGGTGCAGTTCCGCCGAGAGCGTATAACCGATATCGCCCGAATAGGTGCCGACCGGATAGCCACGCACGCTGCCCTCGCCACCGATGATGAACTGCTCGCTCGATGGCAGCAGCTTGCGGCCGGTATTCTGGAAGCCGAAGCTGCCAAGCGCCGACCATTGATCGGCAATGTTCTGTTGTCGACGCAACCAGCCGCGACCGTACCAGTAGCTTTCGCGCAAGCTGCCTGCAGTGGCGTGACCGCTGGTGAGGTTGTAGCTGCCCGCCCAGTAACCGGAAGCGTCGGCGTGCTGCGCCTCGACCCCGAGGTTGCCGTCTGCCGTTTCGGTGCGGCCGATGAAGACATCGCTGATCCAGTTGTCGTTGCGCCGCGTCTTGCCGCCGGCGATTACATCGATCTGGCTGAGACGGCTGATGTAGACCGGCTGGCGCAGCGAAAGAACGGTACTGCGCGACTCGCCGGTGATGTCGAGGGATTTGAACGGTCCGTGGCGGATCTCAGTTTCGTCAAGGTAATAGGCAAGCGTGGCCCGCCCACCGAGGCGGTTGAAGGGCACCGCATAGCTGACCGAATAGCTCTGCTGCCCGCCGGACTGCGTCGTGGACAGCGAAAACTCGTCGCGGAAACCAAGCACGCTGCGATTGAAATAGGTCGCCCCTGCCCGACCCTCTCCCGTGCTGCGGCTGCCGCCGTTGTCGACGAAAGTGCGCAGCAGGTGCCTTGGTGGCTCGCTTACGCCAAGGCGAAGATCGGTCGTTGCAAACTCGGAACCGGGTGCGAGCTGCGCATCGAGTTGCACGTCGTTGCTGCGGTTGAAACGCAGGATACCGTCCTCCAGCGCTGGAAGATCGACGAGATCACCCGGATTCAAACCGATACGATCCTTGATGTAGCTATCTGCAGTCGACGCGTTCCCCTTGAGCAGGACACTGCCCAGCCGCCCTTCGACAAGGCGGATTTCGACGACGCCGGTGGAAACGTTCTGCGGCGGCACCAGCGCCTGCGCCGTAACGACGCCACGCTTGCGATAGATCTCGTTGATCGTGGCTGCCAGCCGCTGCAGCGCTGCCAGCGTCTGTTCCTTTCCTTCATAAGGGGCGGCGAAGGCGCGCAGCTCCGCATTGCTGAAGATATCCGACCGGGTAAAGCGAATCTCGCGCACGAAGAAGCGAACGGCGTTCGGATCCTCTTTCGCGGCAGGACGCAGCGCGGGCGCATCGATCTTCGGATCGACAGCTCGCTGCTGCTCGATGCGCTCGATCTGCCGCCGCCGCTCTTCTTCATCGATACGCAACTGCTGCAACGCACCGGGACTCACCACCTGTGCCGCAGCCGGTCCGGCAACAAGTGCCGCCAGAATCAACGCTTTCCGCTTCATTTTGCTTCGCAGTTCTGGCTACCCTCGGGGCACGCCTCATTGTTGTCTTCATTCAAGGAAACCGCCGGTATCTCGTAACGGACGATTTCACCCTCTTCTCCCACGAACGCCTCATTCGACAGCGCCGCATCCGGATCGACCCGATTGTCGCGGAAGGCGTCGTTGGCGACTTCCAGCGCACTGGTGTTGTTGCCATTGCCCGAAATCACTTCGTGGGCCGGATCGCGAAACACCACCAGCGCATCGGTATAGACGTGGTTGCTGACCAGACCGAGACTGAACGGCGAGCCGCCAGTATATAGCTGCACGTCGTAGCCCTGCGGCGCCCACGTCGTCTGATCGACGAGCAGATCGGTCTGCGGATTGCTCATGATCAGCCGTTGTCCGATATCGGTACTGTCGGACCAGAACTCGCCCTGCCCGATGTTGACCAGGCCATTCACCGTCGAGAAGGAGGCAAAGTGGAAGCCGGTCGGCGAGGTCAGGTCAAGGTTCACGCTGGAAGCGGAGCCGCCGCCGTAGCCACCAATCGATCCGCCATGTTCACCGCTGCCGGTGCCGGTAACGCTGGCGGTGATCTGGTTGCTCGCCAGTTCGAGCGTGGTGCCGACCGTGATCTGATCCACCGTCACCGAAACCGGCGCCGCGATATCGACGCCCTGCGCACTGGAAACGCTGTCCAGATCGACGTAGCCGGTGGACGAGGTGATCGTCACGCCGGTTGCCGGATTCGACGGATCGGTGCCGCTCGCCGCGCCGGTGCTCGTCACCGAGTTTCCGGTGACGTCGCCGCCGGCGGTAATCAGCACGCGATCGGCAGCGGTCACGGCAAGGATGTTGACCGAATTCTGGACTGCCAGATCGATGACGCCGGCACTGGAATCTGCCTGCAGGTTGAGCAGGCGGACATCCAGCGGGTTGGCACCGACGCCGAGTGGTGCCGAGATCGTCAGCTGCGCTGCCGGCGGCGTATCGGCAATGATGTCGAGGCGCGTGTCGCCGTTGTCGAGGATGTGACCCGCCGTACTGACGACACGGATCGCGCTGGCGGTGCCATTGCCGGTCTCGATGCCCGTAATCAGCGCATCGCCGTCAGTCTCGATATCGATGGTGCCGATATCGACCTTCATGTGTGCGGCATCGGTGCCGGCAACATACTTCGGATCGAGCGTTTCGCCGTTGTCGAGCATGTGCTGCGCGTCCTGCATCACCAGCGATTTCGCCTTCAGGGTAAGACCCAGGGTGGTGGCATGCACATACGCCCACGGCGTCAAGGTCATGGTTTCGCCGGCAGTCAGGCTGAAGGGGCCGGAACCGCTCACCAGACCGTCGATCAGCATGCCCTTGTCGGACGAAAGACCGACGGCATCGCCGGAAATGACGCTGCCGATGTTGAAGTTCCAACCTTCCGGGCCATGCAGGAAGATGCCTTCGCCGGCGCCCGAGGAAGCGGCGATGCGACCGAGGTTGGTACGACCTGTGGCATCGTCCGACACCAGCTGCACGCCGACGTCGAACGGATTCGTCGCGGAACCGATGGCACCGTTCGTTGCGGTCAGCGTGATGTTGTTGGCCAGCACGTTCAGCTCGGCATCGGCGAACGCATCATTGATCGACCCATCGGCCGTCAGCTTTGCGTTGCTGCGCGAATAGACGGTATCGACGTTCATGTCGCCGCTGTCGACGATATCGACGTCACTTGTTGCGCGCGCCGTCAGCACCGCCCCTGCCCGCAGGCTGGTATGCATCGGCTGCGAGACGGCCGGTGTCGTGCCATGCTCGGGAATGTAGCCAATGCCGCCGTCGGCTGCTTCAAGGACGAGGCCACCGGTCTGCACCAGCGAGATTTCGCCGGTCGGCAGCGGATTGCCATTGGCGGTTGCATTGACGATCGAGCCTTGCACCTTGACGCGCGTCTCGCCCGGGACATCGATGATGCCGAGGTAGGCATCCCCCTGCGACGCAAGGAAGGCCATGCCGTTGTCGGCATGCCCCGAACTCGCCGGAGACACATTCACGTTGAGCGCAGTATCGGCATCGAAGTTGAGCGGGCGCCGCTGCTTGACGGTGATCAGCGCATCGGTGATGTCGAAATCCGAGCGCTCGGCGGAGGCCAGCGCCACCTTTTCTTCCGGCGACAGTGCGCTCGGATCGATGTTCGTCGGAATGCTCATCGTCGACGAGGTCTCGCCGACGGCGATGCCGGCCTGCAGCGTGACCGTCTTGCCATGCACGTTGGCGCTCTTGACGATCGGATTGGTGTCGGTGATCGTCTTCAGCAATCCGGGGCTGATCGAGATGGCCAGCTCACGATCGGTCCACGCCGACTTCGAGAGGATTCCGGTCTTCGTCGCCGTTCCCAGATCGTCAGCGGTCGCCACGTACTTGTAGTCGGCGGCATAAGCGCCGCCATTGAGGCCGCCGACCGACGCGTTGAGTGCGTGGTACTGCGCCGTCCGGTTCGATTCGTACTTGCTGATGTCGGCTGCCGTCATGCCGGAGGCCGTGAGGGCAGCGCGTTCGGCAACTGTCGCCGTAAACGTGAAGCCGGGATCGTAAGCCGCCGGGTTGGCCTGACGGTTGCGGATCTGCCAGTACAGCTGGTAGTCGGCCGTCCGGCCATACTGGAACGCCCTGATAGCCTGCTCCTGCTTGGCCTGGTTCTCGTCCGAGCCCTTGCGCAGTGCCAGCGAATCCCAGTAGTCGACCAGCGCGGACCAGGTGCGGCGATCGACGGATTCGATCGGGTTGTTGTCGATGATGCGCCCTGCCGAGACAAGCTTGACGTCGCCGGTGTTCGACACCACGGTATCGAGGAGCAGACTGCCGTCGGCATTGCCCGCCCACGCATTTCCGCTGATACCGATATCGCCGTACGCCGATGCCTTGAGTCCGTAGTAGACGCGCGTCATGTCGTCGTCGGTATAGCCGACATTGACCGCAAGCGGTGCCGCGATCGAACCGATGTTGCCGTGCTCGGAAACGAGTTCGACGCGATCGCCCTGAATCAGGCTGCTGCCGCCTGCCGCGACGATGTTGCCGTCGGACTCCAGATAGACACGCCCGCTGAGTGCGGCGGCATCACCGTCCGCCGTGACAACGCCGACCTTGAGATCGCCCAGCGTCTGCTTCACGCGCACGTCGCCTGCCGCAGCGGAGGCATCGAGCGTGCCGCCGATCGCGGCACGGACCGACTTCGCATCGACCAGGGGATCGAGCGTCCCGCCGACACTGCCGCTTGCCTTGAGGACCAGATCCTTGGTCGCGATCAGCGCGCTGTCGCTGGCCTGAACGATCGACTGGCCGGCGCGCGCGAGCTCCGGCCGGCTGCCCGTATCGACACCCGCGGTAATCGTCGTCGTGCCGCTGCGGTTGTTGATTGCGCCGGTGAGGATCACGTTCGACTTGGAGTTGATCGACACGCTGCCGGTATCGACGCCGCCAAACTGGATGGCGATCGGGTGATCCGCCTTCAGCGAGTAGGTCGACACCGTGGTGTTCGGAATCAGCTCGGTCCAGGTGGTGTGATAGTCCTGCGCGATGCACAGGGTCCACCAGTTGCAGTTGCTCCACTCGGCGGTCTTCGTCCAGTAATCACCGGTCTGGTAGGTCTGATCTTTCTGAACCTTGTTCTGCGACTTATCGCTTGCGCTGAAGTAGGCGAGATCGCCGTTTCCGGTCGTGTTGTTGTACTGCGTGATGTAGTTCTGGTGATTCGATGTGCTGGACAGGTAGGTGCCGTCATCCAGCCGCTTCGATGCGCCGTAGTACGGACCATCCTTCGAAACGACCGAACCGCTTGGCTGCGTGCGCAGGGCGCTGATGCCGAAGAACTGCGAACCAGAGAACTCCCAGTTGTAGGTCGTCGAACTGTCGGTCGCCGTGGTCCACACATAACGCAGGCCGGTCTGCGGGCTGTAGGTCGCATTGCGGCTGTCGGTGGTCTGCTTTGTCATGTTGTCGGCCTGGCCGCCGGCGATGCCAGTCCAGCGGTAGGCCGCATTGAAGGTGCCGTCCGCATTCCAGGCGCCGGTCTGGTCGAGCATGACGTTGCTGCCGTTGCGCGTGATCACTGAATGGATGCTCATCATCTGCGGAGCCGTGCTACCGCTGCCCGGAATGACGCCCTGCACGTCGGTGATGTCGATCATGCCCTGCGTGCCGCGGCCGGTCCCGGTCGGATCGGCACCGGCATCGAGCAGGCCGACGATCACCGGCAGGCCGGTGGCATTGTTGATGGCAATCTGACCGAAGCCATCCAGCGCACGCAGCACCGCGCCGCTGGTCGCGGTGTTCATGATCTGGCCGTAGAGTTGGATATAGCCGCCCTTTACCTGCGTTCCGTCAACATAGAACTGCTGATTGAAGGCGTCGTAGCCGGCACTGACGTTGCTGGTATCGGCGATGACGGTATAGATCCCCGGATTCGTGGTGTTGTGTGCCTTGCCATTGGCTGTCTGGGCGTAGGCGTCGATGAAATCCTTCGATGCTTCCAGCCTGTCCTTCGCCGCGTTGTAGCGAATCTGCAGCCCACTGCAGGCGCTGCCGCAATCGTTGGTCAGGAAGAGATCGGTGTTGGTTTTCCTGGCGTTTTCGATCAGGGTCTTCTGCGCGGTCGTCAAGCCGAACTGGTCCGCCGTTGCCGTCACCTTGAGCGCCGACGAATCGGGCAGATCGAGATGGAAGTTCACCTGGCCGCTCTGCACCAGCCCGTTGATGTTCAGGTAGCGGGCACTGATGAAGACATCGCCGTTGGCGACGATGCCGTCGCCGACCGGCTGCGATCCGCCGCCCTGTGCGTTCTCCGCGGGATCGCCGGCGATCGCGTTGAAGCCGTTCACGTAACTCTGTACGAAATCGCCGTTGTCCGCCTTCACGTTCACCGTCGCCGCGTGAATTTTGCCATCGACGTAGATGCTGCCAGCCTTGCTCGTCACCGTTACCGAACCACGCGGATTGCTGATGTCGCCCGCCAGTTCGATGTTCGGCGCCGGCGCCGGAACGCTCGGCGCCGGGTTCGCGTTCGGGTTGTAATGGCTCTCGACAAGGATCGCGGGCGGTGCGGCACCTTCCGTGTCCTTCGTCAGGATGTTGGAGAAACTTGCGCCGCTCTTGCTGGCGTTGACGCGATTGATGTCCGCGTTGCCGTTCACCAGCACCTCGTTCAGCGTCACCATGCCACCGCTGGCGCTGTCGATGGTCAGCTTGCCCAGGGTCAGGAAGTTCGGCGAGTAGTTGCGGATGGTGATCTGCGCGTTGCCCGGCGCCTCCAGGCTGCCCGTGCCGACGAGATTGTCGGCCTTGACGCGGATGCTGCCGAGGCCAACGGTAATGTCGTTGACCTTGACGAAATTGGCGATCGGACCGGAGGCGGCCGTGTCGCTGAGGGCGGCAGTACCGGTCAATGCCAGTTGGCTGTAGAGGTCGCCCGCCAGTTGCGTAAAGGTCGGGGTGACTACGGCGCCCGGAATCGCCGGTGCCGGCGTCGGATCGAAATAGGTATCGTAGGCGCTCGACAAGGTCGTGCCGGCGTTGGCGATACTCGTGATGTTCGATGCATTGTTGCCGATGGCGGTCGTGATGCTGGCCTTCGCCGTGCTGTCGGCCGGTTTCGTCGCCCATGCATCGCGCAGGCTCGCCTGATGGCCGGCAATCGTGGTAAGCGTGGTGCTCAGGGTTGCCGTCTTCTGCGCGAGACTCTCGTCGTTGGCCGCCATGGTGGACATCCAGTCGCGGATCTGCAGCGACTTCGCCGTCATTTCGGCATTGTCGGCCGCCGTCCGGGTCGTCTTGGACGCCAGTTCATTGATGCGCGTGGAGTAGCCGGCAATGTTCGTCTGCAGGGTCTGGTTGGCAGCCTTCAGCGCCGGGATGCTGTCTGCCATGCTGGCATTGGTGAGGTCGGCGGCATCGGCGATCCTTCCGAGCAGTGCCAGATACGTCGCATCGCTTGCGGAATAGCCGGTGAGGCTCTTCAGATTGGTGTCGATACTGCCATTGCGTGAACTCACCGACGAGTAGTCGCTGACGACGCCACCGACGACGTTGGCGGTAGCGGCATTGGCGGGATCTCCCGTAACGGCGGTTTGCTGTACCAGCGCATTGCTGACGTTGCTGACGACCGCCTTCTCGATGGTCTGGCGCGGACTCGGGTTATTGAAGGTGGTCGAGTAGGTGATCTTGCCGGTCGCCGTGTCGATGTGCCCGATGCCGAGCGCGATCAGCTGATGCTCGAGGAAGGCGATCTCGGACTGGTAGGCACCGGCAGCAACCGGGTCGGCGGCATAGGCCTCCAGCAGATCCGTGAGCTTCTCGATGCGCGCGAGGATGGCATCACCGATACCGACGGCCGGATTGATCGTGTAGCTGACGTTGTCCGTCTTGGACGGCTTCAGCTTCCACTGCACGAGGCCGGTCGATGGATCGCGGCAGTTTGCCGCAGTGCAGTCGAGCTCGTAGTCGAGCGTCAAGGATGCCGTGCGATGAATGCCGGTCATCACCGTGCCATCGACGCGGGCGGTCGAGCTACCCGTAGAGGACGAAGTACCGCCGGTGATGTCGAACGAGACGTCGCCGCCGCCGAACAGGTTGCTGATGCCGGAGGCGATCTTGCTCGCCGCTTCGCGGTAGATGTCCTTGCCGATGCCGTGCGCGTAGACAGAGACACCGGTGCGGTCGGCGGCAAGGCTGATGTCGCCAGAAGCCATCACCTTGGTCGTCGCACCAAGAACATCCAGCGTCGCATTGTTCTCGACGATGCTTTGCGCATCCGGCGTCGAATTGATCGGGATGGCGGTCTTGTTCCAGAGGTTCACCGCCGAGTTCGCCTTGATCACCGAACCGGTGCCGGCAGAGCTCTGGCCGGCCGTGAGTGCGATGGTGCCATCGTCGGCGAGCAGTTCGGCGCCGGAACCGACGGACACCGAGTGCGTGCCCTTGTACTTGGCATGGGCATGCCCCATCGGCGCGCCGGCGAGACCGTAGGTGTCCGCAGCCGAACGCACGTCGAGATCGACGTCGGCATGCGTGCCGACAGCGATGTTGCCCTGGTCGTTGGTAATCTTCGCGCCACTGCCGACGCTGGCCGTGGTATCCGCACTGTCGACGTGGAAGTAGGCTGCGGAATTGGCGATGGCGATGGCGCCACCGGAATCGAGCTTCGATTTCTCGTGGCCGACGATGGTGTTGCTCGCATCCATCGCAAACGACCCGTCGCCGCCGACAGGGGCAATCACATGCACGATTGCGTTGTCGCCAACTTCGGCCGTGGTGGCAAGCACGACGTGGCTTTCTGCCTTGCCAGCCGGCGCGTCGATCACGCCGCCGGAACCGGAACGGATGTTCCAGTCGGCACCGTCGCCGCTGGCCGCGCCACGCAACCAGTCCTTGCGGACGGTATTCCCGGCATCGATATCGACCGTATTGGCCGTAACACGCGCACCGCTGCCCAGCGCCGCCTCGACGGTACTGCCCACGGTATGGGTGGCCAGCGCACCGCTCGCGCCGGCAAGCGAAGCATTGACGCTATCGACTTCGCCATTGAAGAGGGTGCGATGGCTCGCGCGCAGCACGAAATCCTCTGCGCCGAGAATGTGCGAGGCATCGCCGCTGCCGGTCTTCGCGTCCGTTTCGCTGGTGCTCGATGTCGTCACCGAGGCGGCCGATCCGGCGATCATGCCGCCGCTGCCGGCGATCGCGCCTGCCGAGTTGTCGTCCTGTCCGTCGGCGATGATCGACACATCGCCGCCGGATGTCGAAACATTGTTGCCGGTATGGGCGTGCGTACCGGTCTGGCTGGTCGCCTTGGCAAAATTGGCGCCGAGGGCGACATAGCCGCCCACAACGAAGCCGGTTGCATCTGCGCGCTGACGGGTGTTGGTTTCGGCCGTGATCGCGGTATTGCCGGTAATGGTGCTGCCGGCGTCGATATAGGCATTCGTGCTGCCACTGAAGCTCGCCTCGGAAACGCTGCCGTTGGCGCCGATCAGGCCGCCTGCTGCCGCAACGGCATCGCTCTTCGCGGTGTAGCCGCTGCCCGGAAGATCGTTGCGGGCAGTCACCGTCACGTTTTTGGCATCGATGGTGCCGTCGGCATCCACCGAGGCGCGTATGTTCGAGGTGACGCTCGCCTGCGCAACGGAAACACCGACGGCCGCGGCGCCGGCGCTGACGCCGACCGACCTGGCTTCGGCACCCGGCGTTGCCGTGGCGCTGACATCCACATCCTCCTGCGCCTCGATGTCGGCGCCGCTGCCGATATAGGCCGTCAGCTCAGACTTGACGTCCGCCGTTGCGTCGGCGCCAGCACCAGAATAGATGCCGGCGGAACCGGCGGTCGCCGTCGCCTTGCCAGTCGAGCCGTCGCTGGCGTCGACATTGACGTAGCCGACCTGCTTGCCCGAGGTCTTGCCGATTCTCGCATCGCTGCCGAGATAGGCTTCGGTCGTGCCGTCGAAACGGGTGTGCGCCACCGCGCCGCCAACCGAGATACCGCCAGCGGCGGCGCCTACGGTCGTGGTTCCCGCCTTGCGTGCGGTACTGGCCTCGACCGAGAAGATCGCGGCGCGCTCGATCTGCGCGTCGTGGCCTACGTAGGCCCGCGTCGTGCTCGTATCGTCGAGAACGGCGATTGCGGCACTGACGCCGACGACACCTCCGGCGCCCGCGGCGCTCGTGACCGTTGAGCCATCGCCATCGACGTTCGTTGACGTCGCGGCGACCCGCACATCGCTCACTGCATCGACGATCGTCGAGTGATCGATGAAGGCTTCGGTGGTGCTCTTGGTGATGCCGATGCCGATCGCGGCACCGATACCGCCGATACCGAAGCCGGCACCGGCAGTCTTCAGGTCGATCTGCGTCTTGTCCGTCGCCGTGACATCGATGCGATGGCCGGAAGTCAGTTCTGAGTTGTGGCCGACGTAGGCCTGCGTCTTGTCGCGCGATGTCGTCGAAGCGTCGTTCAGTTCGCTGGCGACGCCGAGCGCGCTGCCGCGCGTGTCGATCTCGTTCTTGGCACCCTTCACATGCTCGTTGTTGCCGGCATCATCCCCCAGCTTGAGGGCAACATCATTGGCCTTCATCCGCTTGTCGGCCTCGGCAGCCGTGGCGCCATCGCCGATGCCCGACTTGGCGTCGCCGTTGGACTCGATGCTCGCCCCCACGAAGGCCAGCGCCACCGCACCGGCGACCCCGGCATAACCGCCGCCAGCGATGGCGAAGGCCTTGTCGGTGACATCCTTGGCGGAGTCGGCGGTCACGCCGATGTCGTTGTCGGCGCGCACCTTGGCATGATCGCCGATCGACGCCGTTGTCGTGTTGCGTACGACGTTCACCTCGGCGGTTGCGCCGGCACCGTAGAGTGCGCCCACGGCGCCCGAGCCGCCACCGCCGCCAAGCGTCACGCTGTCGCTTGCGCCGACCTTGACGTCCTGCGCCGCGCCGCCTCGCCGCGTCTGGTTGACCTGGGCATAATCGCCGATCTCGGCGGTCGTTTCGGAGGTCACCACCTTGACGCCGACAGCGCCGGCAAGACCGGCAGCCCCGCCGGCCGCGGTGGCCGTTCCGGTCGTGATCTTCTCGCTGGAGCGGGCGGACACTTCCGTCGCACCGCCCGCATCGAGCGTCGCCGCCTTCACGGCCGTCCCGTCCTCGACGTAAGCCTTGGTGGTGTTGTCGATCACGCCGATCGAGAAGGCACCGGCGAGACCCAGCGCGCCAGCCGATCCGGCAACGCTGTAGATGTCGAGGGCGGTATCCTGCTCGGCCTTCACCGCAATGCCGCCGAGCGCATCGAGCGTGGCGCCGGCGGCGATGCCGGCCCCGGTGTCGTTGGTCACCACGGCAACGCCGGCCGCCGCACCAACGCCAGCGGCGGCCCCGAAGGACACGTTGGCATCGATGATGTAGGCGTCTTCCTTCGCCGCTGCGGCGACGATCACGTCGCCGGCCTTGATGTCTGCATCGCCGATCGTTGCGTGCGTGTTCTTGGCAATCACGGCCGTATTGGCCGAGCCGCTGACACCGGCAATGCCGGCGCCCGCCACGGTGCCTGCCACCATGACGACGAAGCTGTTGTCGGCGGCGCGCACGCGCACGTCGCTGTTGCCGTTGACGGTGCCGCTCTGGTTGATCTGCGCACCATTGCCGATGCTCGCCTCGGTGGTCGACGCCACGACGTCGGCCGCGGCCGCCCCGGTGCCGGCGGCTGCGCCGGCACCGGCGATGCCCATCGAGGCTGTGATGATCTTCTCGTTGCCGGTCGCAGTGACGGAAAGGCCGGTGACCGTCTCGGTCCCTTTCTTGCCCATGCCGCCCAGCGCGCTGCCAACGCTGTTGCCGGAAGAATCCTTGATCGAGGACGGGTTGATGCCGGTACTCGAACCGCCCGTGGCCAGCGTAAAGCTGGCGCCGTTGCTGATGTCGCCATCCTTGGTGCCATCGCGGTCGGCATCGACCTCGCCCGAGACACCGCTCGGCAGCGAAGGTGTCGCACCGACCGTGGAATTGTCGATGGCGCCGGTGGCAACCGACGTGCCGGCCGCGTTTCCGCGCGCATTGACGACCGCGCTGTCGCCGACATAGGCACGCGTCTGGCTGGAGATGACATTGGCGCTGGCGACACCACCAAAAGCGGCTGCACCCGCGCCCGTACCGCTCGCGGCAACGGCGATCATCAGCGTATCGTCCGCGGCAGCAACGACGACGTTGCCATCGGAATCGACGGTTGCTGCTGTCTTCGAGGCATCGTCGCGCGCGGAGCCAATGAAGGCCTCCGTGGTATTGGCGACAACGTTCACCGTCGCTGCGCCACCCACCGCGGCCGCACCGGCGCCCTGAATGGAGATGCCGGCAGAAATGATGTTCTGTGCCGAACTGGCATCGACGATCACGTTCTGGTCGGCCTCGACGCTTGCGCCTTCGCCAATGAACGCCGTTGTTTTCTTCGCCAGCGTGTTCACGTTGAGGACGCCACCCACGGCAGCTGCACCGGCGCCGCCACCGGAGCCAGCCACGGCGATGAGGTTGCTGTTGCTGTCGGCCTCGACTTCCACCGAACGCTCGGTGCTGGTGTTTTCCTGATTGATGTCAGCATCGCCGATGTAGGCCGAGGTGTTCGAGGTCACGACGTTCACCGCGGCCGAACCGCCGACACCGGCCGCACCACCGCCGTAGCCGGTAACGCCAACGTTGACCACGGTCTCGCTGGTCTCGGCCTTCACCGAAAGTTTGCGGCCCGCATCAACCTTTGCCTGGTTGGCAACGAAGGCTTCCGCCGAATCGTGCAACAGCGTCACGCCGAGCGATCCGGCGACGCCGGCCGCACCACCACCGGCGCCCGCACCGTTGGCATTGATCGCGACCGTGCTGTCCTTGGCAGTCACGGCAACATCGTTCCCGGCCTTCACCTTGGCACCGTAGCCGATGAACGCCTGCGTGTTCTTCAGCGGAACGTCCGCCGTGTCGGACATCGACTTGCTCACTGCCAGCTTGTCCGACTTGCTGTCGAGGAGTGCCTTCGTTTCGGTCGATTGCTTCGAGTTGCCGAGGGCGCCGCCGACCTGACTGGCGCCTGTGGACTGGTCGGCCCGTGCCTGCGTCGTCGTGCTGTTGCCGTCCGCGTCGGTACTCTGCAGCCCGCTCTTGGCATCGCCATCGAACAGCGAACCGACAGCGAGGATCGACACGCCGCCCGCGACCCCGGCAGCGCCACCACCGGTGCCGGCGAAGGTTGCCGAGTTCACGTACTTCTCGGACGAGGCATTCACGCTCACGTCCTTCGCCGCACTGACCGTGGCGTTGTCGTCGATGTAGGCCGAGGTCGTGTTGAGCGCTACCGTCACCGCCAGCGAACCGCCGACGCCAGCCGCACCGCCGCCAGCACCGCTGCCTGCAGCAGCAACGCTGATGACACGATCCGTCGCCGACACGTCGACGCTCTGATCGGCAGAAGTGATCGCCGCGCTCTGGTTCACCTTGGCGTATTCGCCGATGCCTGCCTCGGTCTTCGAGATGACGACATCGAGCGAGACGCTGCCGACCACGCCGGCGGCACCGCCGCCGCCCCCGGCGATGGCGATGCTGTTCACGTTTTCGGTCGAGTTCGCCGTGACGCTGGTCGTTCCCGAGGCGTCGGTTTCGGTGTAATCGCCGATGCGCGCTTTGGTGGTGCTGGCATTGACGCCGACGGCGAGTGCGCCGCCAACGCCGGCCGTGCCGCCACCAGCACCGGTACCGACAGTGATCCAGGCCGACGAGAATTCGTCGGCCGAAACTTCAAGATTGCCGCCGCTGACAGCGATCTTCGCGCGATCCGTCGCGCTCGTGCCATCCTCCACATAGGCCTGCGTGGTGTTGGCGACACCGACTGCTGCAAGTGCACCACCTACACCGGCAGTACCGCCGCCGGCAATGCCGACAGTCGGCGCCACCGCCACATCGGACGATGCGGCTGTGAGTTCAAAAGCCTTCTTCACCTTGATGTCGGCACCCTTGCCGACCTTGGCCGTGGTGCTCTTGACGATGACGCCGACATTGCCCGAGCCGCCGACGCCGGCCGTGCCGCCACCCGCTGCGGCGAGGGCGCTGTCGATGAGCAGGGTTTCATCCACCGCCTTCACGCGAACCTGCTGGTCCGCGCTGGCAGCTGTATTGGTCTCGTTGATCTTGGCGTTCTGGCCAATCGAAGCTTCGGTGGTGCTGGCAATCACGTTTGCCGAAATCGTCGCCGCCACACCGGCAGTGCCGCCGCCGGCCCCGCCGATGACGGTGGTGACCAGGTCTTCACGGTTGTACGCCGTGACCGACAGACCCTTGGCCTCTTCGGTCTTCTTGGCAAGGAACGCGCCCGGGGAATTTTCAGTATCGGAAAAGACCGTTTCACCGCTGTAAACCGTTGCCGCCGCAGCATTGCCGCGCGCACTGACCTCGGCGTTATCGCCGACATAGGCCTTGCTGCTGCCGAGCAGCGTGGCCACGGCCAGCGAAGCACCGACGCCGGCATCGCCGCCACCGGCGCCCGCACCGGCGGTCAGCACGGCAACCACGTCATCCTGCGCATTGATCAGCACGTTGCCGTCGGAATCGACCTTGGCCGACTTGCCGATGCCGGCCTGCACGTCGTTCTTGTTAACGACGATCGACACGGCACCACCCACCCCGACGTTGCCGGCGCCGGCAAAGCCCATCGATACGGAAGTGATGGTTTCCGTTGCGCCAGCATCGATCTGCACATTGCGATCGGCATTGACCTGGGCAAGGTTCAAACCACCCGCATCGTCCTCGATGTAGGCCTTGACCGTCTTCACCAGCACCGTGGTATCGAGCGCCGCACCGACGCCGGCCTTGCCGCCACCGGCACCACCACCGGTGATGCCGACCACGACCGTGTCGTCACGCGCGGTGATGGCCACGTTCTGCGCGCTGCCGTTGTAGATGGCATCGGTGTTGAGTTGTGCCCCCTGCCCGACCACGGCCACTGTATCGCCGACGATGACGTTGGTGGAGAAGGCGCCAGAAACGGCCGCCTTTTCGGCGACAGCCGCTGCAACGATCGCTGTGACAGCGACCTCGTCGGCATCCACCGCGACCTTCAGGTTGTTCTTCGCCGTTACTTCGGCGTTGTCGCCAATCTCGGCACGCGTTTCGTTGGCCAGCACATTGGCGCCAATCGAGGCACCGACACCGGCATTCTTGCCGCCGGACAAGCCGCCAGCCACCATTACGGCAGTGACGTCGCTGGTTGCCTCGACGTCGATATCGCCCCTCGACTTGACCTCGGCATCCTCGCCGATCTTCGCTTCCGTCTTGGCGAGCGAGACGATCGCGCCGAGCACGCCAGCCACAGCGGCGCCTTCGCTGGCGAGGCCACCAGCCACGCCGACGTTGGCAATGTCCTGCCGCGCATAGGCGCTGACTTCGACACCAGCACCATCGGCATTCGACTTGACGACCGCATCCTCGCCGATGGTGGCGCGAGTCTGGTCGAGATTGACGATGCTGGTCGCGGCCAGTCCGACACCGGCCTTCTTGGCACCGGCCACGCCACCGACGAAGGAGATCGCCTGCGTATCGCTGTGCGCGGCGACTTCAACGCCAAGCTGCTCGCCCGCCGGCTGCTTGCCGGAGGCGGTGACATTCACTGAATTGCCGAGATAGGCCTCGGTGGTATTGCCGAAGACATTGACCGCGAAGGCACCCGCCACGGCGGCATTGCCCTTGGCCGCCGCACCCGCAACGGCTTCGGTGTAGTAGTTGTTCGAGCCCAGATAGGTAGACGGATCGAGGAAATCGAAGTTGAGATTCTTGATGTCGTTGACGACGAAGTTCTTGGCGTCGGCCAGCGTCGGCACGAGGAACCAGACGCGGTTCTTGGTGGCGGTGACGGATAGCGAGTCGGCGTGGATCGAGGTCGGCGCGTAGCTGCCGTTCCTGTTGGCGTCGTAACCAACCGCCGCAGTGTTCTGGTTGTAGGAAAGCAGCACGGCAAAGGACGCACCAACCCCGGCCTTGCTCTTCTCACCGGTCGACAGTGCGCCGGCGCGCGCCTGTGCGGCAACCTTGCTGGTTTCGTCCGCCTTGACGGTGACATCTCCGACCGGAGCGCCATCGGCACCGATCGTCGCGCCCTCGTCGATGGTGGCGCGTGTTTCGTTCCAGTTGCCAACCACCGCGAGGCTGCCGGCCACGGCAACCTCGCCGCCGCCCGCGCCGGAAACGGCTTCGGCGCTCATCGTCTTCTGGAAGTCGGTGGCACGGTTCTGCCGCGAGATGGCACTCACCTCGACATCGCCGGCATCGTCGACCTTGACGCCGCTGCCGATCGTGGCCTGTGTCTTGTTGTAAGTCCCCGTCAGGGCAACGGCGGCAGCGACACCGACATCGTCGGAGACCGCTTCACCGGTGGCCAGCGTGCGATAGTTGGTATCGCTTTCGGCAGCGACCTTAAGCTTGCCGGTGCCGGCGCCGACCGTCTTGCCGGCCTTGATCCCGGCCTTGGCCTCGTTGTAGGCCACCGTTGCACCAATGGCGGCGGCAACACTGACCTTCTTGCCCTGCTTTTCATTGCTGGGCGCATTGGTCGGCTTGTCGGTGCCCGGCGCCTGCTCGGTGGTGTCCGGCGTCTTCGCTTCCAGCTTCTTGTCTGCCGGCGTATCGGTGCTGACGCTCGACGCGGCCGAGTTGCGACCCTTGGCGAAGTCGAGCTGGGTCTTCTTCTGTTCGTCGACGGTGGTACCAGCCTCCGGTGTTTCGTTGCCGGCGGCATCCTTCTTCGCGGCCTTGGCACCCTTGGCGCCGGCCTTCACTTCGGTGGTCAGCGAGGTATCCGACTTCGCGGCCAGCGCGAGACCGTTGCCAGCGTCGAGATTGCGCTCGACAGTGGCGGCGACATTGTCCACGGAAATCGTGGCGCCCAGCGACGCGCCCACAGCGACATCGCCCTGTGCCTGGCCGGTGGCCTTGGTCTTGATGACGCTGGTCTGGTCGGCCGAGCTGCTGTAGGCACCGGCGACGTCGAGCTCTGTTGCGCCCTCGCCGAGGCGCGCCGTGGTGGTGTTAACGGCAATCGTGGCTGCCACCACCGGGGTGATCGACACCTTGGCACCGGCGGCACCGCCGGTGACGTCGGTCGTCATCGAATGGATGGTCTTTGCGTTGAGCGCGACGCTCGCGGCATCGGTCAGCTGCGTGCCATCGGCGACTTCGGCGACGGTGGTATTGACGCCGACGTTCACGCCGACCGAAGCACCGACACCGACCTTGGCCTTGTCGTCCGTGCCTTTCACATCGGCGCTGACAGTCACCTTGCTGGTCGTCTCGTTCTTGGCTTCGATCAGTACGGCACCGTCGTTGGCATCGACCTTGGCAACGCTGGCGTCGCTGTCGGTGTTGCCCTCAAGCAGCGCAACGGTGGTGTTGGTGGCCGAGTTGATGGCCAGCGAACCGGCCACGCCGACGTTGCCGGCGCCGGCACCGCTCTTGGCGGTGGCGGAGGAATCGCTTGTCTGGCCGGAGATGTTGGTGGCACTGATGGTCAGACCCTTGGTCGACACATCGGCTTCGTCGGCCACGACCGCCGTCGTCGTCGCCACACCGACGTTGAGCGCCACGGCGGCACCGACGCCGACATTGGTGCTCTTCGCGCTATCGACCTGGCTGCCGTCGGCAGATGCACTGGTATCGGTCTGGTTGGCACTCGCCACCTTGAGCTCGCCAGCGCTGCTGGTGATGCGCTTGCCCTTGCCGACACGCGCCGTGGTCGTCGCCACGCCAACGTTCACGCCGACGGCGGCAGCAACCGAGACGCCGCCTTCACTGGTTTCGCCCTTGGGTGGCGTCTGCTTGTTGGTGTCGAGCTTGTCGCTGGCCGTGCTGCCGGCGGCCGGCGTCGTCGCCGGTGCCTTGGCGGCTGTCTTCTTGCCGGCGGCCGTCGCCTTGTCCTGCTGGCCGGCCACCTTGTCGTCCACGGTTTCGCCGCTGCCCGAACCGCCACCGGTAGCGGGCGCGCTGCCGTCATCCGTGGCCTTGTCGCCGCCCGACACGCTGGCCGTGGCGCTGGTGGAACTCTTGGCCGTCGACTTGGCGTTCACTTCGACGCCAGCAGTGGCATTGATGTCGCGCTCGACATCCGCAGTCACCGTGTCGACCGCGCTGGTGAGGCCGAGCGAAACACCGACGGCAACGCTGCTGCCGGCGGTCTGCCCGGTTGCCGTCGTGGTCGCGCTGGCGGTGTGATCGACCATGCTGCTGTACTTGCCGCTGAGCGTGGTTTCCACCGGCGAATCACCGAGCCTTGCGCTCGTGGTATTCACCGCCACCGTCACTGCGGCGAGCGGCGTCACCGCCACCTTGGCGCCGGCGGCGCCACCGGTGACATCGGTTTTCAGCGTATGGTCGGCCTTGGCATTGAGGCCGAAGTTCTTGCCGTTGGTGATCTCGGAATTGTCGCCGGCTTCGGCAACGATCGTGTTCACCGCGACGTTCACGCCGATCGAAGCACCGACGCCGACCTTGGCGGCGGCATCCGTCCCTTTCACATCGGCACCGGAGGTTACGGTACTCGTCGTTTCATTTGCGGCCTCGATGAGGATGTCGCCGTTATGGGCATTCACCACGGCGCCCTTGCTGTCGACATCGCTCGTGCTATCGCCTTCAAGGGCAGCAACCGTGGTATTGACCACGACGTTGGCGGCCAGCGATCCGGCCACGCCGACATCGCCGGCGCCGGCGCCGCTCGTCGCTTTGGCGGTGGAATCGCTCTTCTCGCCCGCAGCGTTTTTCGCACTGATCGTCAGCCCGACGGTGTTCACCTCGGCGTTCTCGCCGACCGAGGCGACGTTCGTCAATATGCCGGCATTGAGGGCTACCGCTGCACCGACGCCGACACTGGTCTTGCCGCTGTCGATCTGGCTGCCATCGGCCGTCGCCGACGTATCGGTCTGGTTGGTGCTCGTCACCTTCAGCGCGCCGTTCGTGCTCGCAATGCGCTTGCCCTTGCCGACCTTGGCGACGGTCGTCGCCACACCGACGTTCACACCGACCGCTGCCGCCACCGCGACGCCGCCGGATTCGGTGTTGTCTTCCGTCTTCGGGGTCGGCTGCGCGTCCTTGTTGTCCTGCAGCTTGTCGCTGGCCGATTTGCCAGCCGCCGGGGTCGTCGTCGCCGGCGCCTTCGCCGCCGTCTTCTGGCCGGCTGCCGTGGCCTTGTTCTGTTGGGTCTCGACCTTCTTGTCGACACTCTGGTCAGCACCGCCGGGCGCGCTGCCATCATCCTTGGCCTTTTCGCCACCGGCCACGCTAGCCGTGGCCGTCGTCGCGCTTGTCGCCTTCGACCTGGCGCTCACGTCGACGCCATCCGCCGCACTGATGTCGCGCTCGACCTCGGCAAGGACCGTGTCGGTCGCCACTGTCAGGCCGATCGAAGCGCCTACCGCGACGTTGCTACCCTTGGTCTGGCCGGTTGCCTTCGTCGTTGCGCTGCCCGTGTGATCGGCCGTGCTGCTGTATTTGCCGGTGATGCCGATACCGATATCGTTCCCAAAGCCATCCTTCTTCGCTTCGCCCAGGCGCGCGGTTGTGGTATTCACGGCAACGGTCGCCGCCACCAGCGGCGTCACCGCCACGCTGGCACCGGCGGCACCGCCGGTCACTTCCGTCGACAGCACATGGTTGCCCGTGGCGTTGAGACCGAGATCCTTGCCGGCAGTCAGCACGGCCTTGTCACCGACTTCTGCCGCCGTGGTATTGACCCCCACGTTGACGCCGATCGAGGCGCCGACGCCGACCTTGGCCGTGTCGTCGGTGCCCTTCACGTCGGCACCGGAGATCACCGTAGCCGTCGTCTTGTTGCCGGCCTCGATCAGGATGTCGCCGGTACCGGCATCGACCGTCGCACCGGTACCGTTGCCGCCGACCAGCGCGTCGCCCTCAAGCGAAGCCACCGTGGTGTTGATGGCAACGTTGGCCGCCAGCGAGCCGGCCACGCCGACATCACCCGCTCCCGCGCCGCTCTTGGCGGTTGCCTTCGAGTCGCTGCTCTGGCCGCTGACGTTGACGGCACTGATCGTCAGTCCCTCGGTATTCACTACCGCGTCGTCGCCCACTACCGCGACGTTCGTCGAGATACCGGCATTCAGGGCTACCGCAGCGCCGACACCGACGCTGGTGTTGCCCGGATCGACCTGGCTGCCATCTGCCGTCGCCGTGCTGTCCGTTTCGTTGCTGCTCGTCACCTTGAGCGCACCACCGCTGCTGGTGATCGTGCGCCCCTTGGCGACCGAGGCGGTGGTTGTGGCAATACCCACGTTCACACCCACCGCAGCAGCCACCGCGACGCCACCCGATTCGGTATTGTCTTCGCTCTTCGGCGCTTCCTTGGTCTGCTCGACCTTGGTCTTGGAATCGTTCGAGGCGCCGGCGACAGCTGCCCCGGCGGCGGCCGGCGAGTTGGTTTTCGCGGCTTGCACGGATTTCTGGGCCGTCGCCGCATCGGGGTCGCTGGACGAGGCAGCCGCTGCAGCGGCTGCGGCGAGTCCGGCATCGGTGGGCGAACCGGCCGTGGCGGACTTCTCGGCCGTTTTCTTGCCAGCTGCCTTGGCGGCATCGCCCTGCGCGGCGACCTTTTCATCGACGCTCTTGCCAGCGGAACCATCGGGGTTCGCCGGTGGCTCGCCCGAGGCTGCGGCCTTTTCACCGCCGCTGACGCTGGCGGTGGACACGGCGCTGCTGGTGGCATCCGATTTGGCGTCAACTGCCACATCGCCCGTTGCCGTGACACTGCGGTCGATCTCGGCAAGTACGGTATCGGTGGCGCTGTTCAGCGCGATCGAGGCGCCGACGGCGACGTTGTTGCCTTGCGTCTGCCCGGTGGCGGTGGACGTGGTGGTGCTCGTCTGCTCGGCGCTGCTGGCAAAGGCACCATCGAGATCGAGCAGGTTGCCCGTGCCGAGGCGCGCCGTGGTGGTGTTGGCGGCAACAGTGATCGCCGCAACCGGCGTCACCGAAACGTCGGCGCCAGAGGCACCGCCGGTGGCGGTGGTCGTCAGCGCATGGGTGGCCTTGGCCTTGAGGTCGAGGTCGTTCGCATTGTTCACGGCTGCGCCATCACCGATCTCGGCCGACGTGGTGTTGACAGCCACGTTCATGGCGACCGAGGCACCGACACCGACGGCGGCAGGCTCGGTCGCGCTCGCCGGCTTGACGCTGGCGGCGGCGGTCACCTTGCTCTCGGAGTTGTTTTTCGATTCGACGAGGACATTGCCGCCATTGGCGTTGACCGTGGCGATACTGCCATTGCCATCCGCATTGCCTTCGATGCTGGCGATGTTGGTGTTGACCAGCACATTGGTGGCGAGCGCGCCGGCGACGCCGACATTGCTGGCGCCGGCCCCGCTGGTGGCGGACGTTTCGAACTTGTTCTTGCCGTCGGCCGTGGGCATGACCGCGCCGACGGTGAGGCCGTTGCTGCTGACGCTGGCGTTGTCGGCGACACGCGCCTGATTGACGAGCACGCCGATGTTTACGCCAACGGCGGCACCGACCCCGATTGCGCCACTGGCGCTGCTGCCATCCGCGCTGACGGTGGAACTGGTGCCGGCCTTGCTCGATACCGTGGCGGCGCCGGTCGCGGTCTGCGTGCCGGTAGAGGCAACGTCAGCCAGCGTGATGTTGTTCACGTTGGCGATGGCGACGGCTGCGGCAACGTCCACGCTGCCATCGGCGGTGGTGGCCTGGTCCTTGTACTTGGCGAGCGACTCCTCGGTCTTGCTCGGCGCGGCGGTCTTCTCGGCAGCCGTCTGCTTCTTGGCGCCCTTGCTGGCGGCCTTGGCGCTGGTGGTCACGGTACTGGTCGATTCAGCGCCGACCGTGAGCGCGGTGGAACTTGTCGTCGCGCTGCCATCGATGACGGCCTGCGTGACACTGGTGATCTCGGAGAGCGCGAGCGTGCCGCCCACGGCAACAGCACCACCGGCGGTGGCGTCGGCTTTGGTAGTGGCGGCAACAGTATTCTTCGCGCTGAGATCGAGCTTGCCACCGCTGACGGTGACGGCGCTGTTGTCGCCGATGTGCGCTTTTGCGGTACTGACAACAACGTTGATGGCGACGCCGGCATCGCCCGGCAGCGTGGTCGGGTTCGGGCCGCCCGGCGTGGCCTTGGACGTGACGGTGGACGTGGCGGCGAGTTTTGTATCACCGCCGGCGGTCAGCACGGACGTGCCATGCACATCGACGGTGGCCGCGGACACGGCCGTGATCACGCCGATCGGCGACAGGCCGGTGCTGTTTACATCGATGAGCGAGGTGGCACCAAGGTCGAGCGTGCCGGACGCCTTGATGGTGCCGGCGTTGACGTCGATGGTGGCAACGGTGACCGGGACGACGACGGGCAGCCAGGAGGTGAGGATGGAATCGTTGTAGGTCGCGTTCGCCGTGAGCGCGACGTTGCGACCGGTGATGGTCGCGTTGTCGACGCTGACCTTGGCTTCGCCTGTCCAGCTGCGGGTGGCCTTGAGGAGTACATCGCCACCGGCGTAGCCGCTGTCGGCACCGGCAAGCAGCTTGCTGCCCGCCTTGAGCGAGATCGATCCGGCTTCCAGCGTGAGGTTGCCGGAGTTGGCGGTAGACGCACCGGTGTCATGATCGGCCGCCGTGGCACCCGCGACCGAGCGCGTCGAAATCGTGATGTTTTCGTTGACGGTGATTTCGTTGTCGGCAAGCAGCGTGAGGTTGGCGCCCGCGGTACTGACGCCGCCAGGAAGCGCGCCGTAGCCGCCGGTGCTGCGCAGGATGTCGTCACTGACGACAATGTTCCACGGGTCGATCAGCACTGAACCGGCCTTGCCGCCACCCATGCCGTCGGCGCGGAACTCGCCGCCGGCGAGTTCGACGGTCTGCTTCGCACTGAACTCCACTGCGCCACCATCACCGCTGGTCCCGGCCGAGGCATCGACAAGGGCGCCCCTGCGGGCGACGGCATCGCTGTCGGCCCAGATGTTGACGGTGCCGCCGGCTGAGTTCTCACCGTTGCCATGCGCGGCGATGAGCGCGCCCGATTGCAGATCGACATTGCCGCCAGCGCGGATGCTGACATCGCCGCCGCGCACGCCACTGCCGCCCGGCGTGGCAATGGTGCCGGACACCGTGACATCGCCGTCGGCCACGATCTCGATGCGGCCTTCCTTGACGACGACATTGCTCGCCGAGGCAAGACCGTTGGCGTTGACGACGTCGGTGAACTCCGGGGCGCTGCCGATGAAGCGGGCGCCGGCATAGAGCGTGCCGCCGACGTTGATGGCACCCGCCGAGAGCGCAATGCCGTCGATGGCGTTGATCTGGCCCTGCACGGAAATGAGCCCGCTGCTGTTGCGCGGCGCGGTACCGGCCAGCAGGCTGGCAACCGACGCATCATCCGGATTGCCGGGTGCAACGAAGAAATTGTCGACGAAGCCCTGCGTCGGCGTCGACAGACTGAGGCTGCCGACGTTGACGACGCCGCTGCTGCTGATCAGGAAACCGTGCGGGTTGGCGAAGTAGACATTGCCACCGATCTTTCCATCCTTGATCGAATTGAGGATGCCTGCGATGGTGGTGCGCTGGTCGCGCACGAGGTTGATCAGGTTGAGCGTGCCGTTGGGCAGGAACAGGTTGGCGGTATGTCCCTGGCCGACGTTGAAGGTGCTGAAGGAATTGAAGGCATTGTTGCCGCGCACCGTGCCGGTGGTGACGTTCGTGATGGCGCCCGCAGTGGAAACGGTCGTCTGCGTGCGCCCATCGGCCACGATGCCCTGCGCGGCAGCGAGGGTCGGCACCATCACCTGCTGCAGTGCCAGCAGGTAGCACAATGCCGTCTTCCAGCGCCACGGCGGCGGCGTTTCCGGAACTCGCCTCAGGAAGCCGAAGAGGGCACCAACTCCGTGATGCGCGGCGACACGTGCTACCGAACCGGGCTTGCCGTGCCGCTTGGCGATCTCCGGCACAACCAGCCAGCGGCTGAAGTCGGCATTCCAGATCAGACGATAGATATGGTTCATCCTGACGCTCCCCTGAAGCGATTTCGCTCGTGATCGGCATCTCGCTCATCTGCGCTTCGCTATGCTGCGTCAGTCAGTTACGCAGGCGCAGCAAAGCGCAGATGCTAGATGCCGATGTTCTATGACGAACAGACTAGCAGTGGAACGTTAGAGATTCGTTAGACAGGGGGCACCTGATTGAATGCGGCAGACTGCCGCCAGCGCGGCGATTCTGATCTGCATCAATTCCGCAGCGAAAATGGCAGACAGAACGATCACGGAGTGATGAATCCGGGCGAAAAAGTGGCGCGAGAAAATCTGCCAGACGCCTTGCTGACAGCACCGGCAAGGTGTGCGCCGTCGACTGTACGTCAGGTGCTGCTGGCCGGAACTCGCGACGACTGATCCTGACGCATCGCATCGAACCCCGCCAGGGCACGCGCTTCAAGATGCGACGACTGCTGGACGGATGCGTGCGAAAGGGCCTGCCGGAAGCAGGTATTTGCAAGCGCACTGTCCGCCTCGGGGAACATCAGCAGTGCCTCTCCCTTGAGACAACACAACTCGGCATCGGCATGGTGATCGCCGAGCGTTTCGCCAAGGCGCACGGCTTCTTCGATGACATCGATCGCCTCATGGGGACGCCTCAGTCCGACCAGTGCATCAGCCAGCGGCACCAGGACGACGAGAGACACACCGCCCATCGCTGCCCGTGTTTCATCGACACAACACCGAATTGCATCGCTACCCGCGGCATCGCCCTGCTGTGCACGAGCCCAGCCGGACGCGATTCCAGCACCGATCCGCCACAGCTGGAAGCCGTGGTTCTCGGCGATCCGCCGGGTCTCGTCCGCAAGGAGAAGCGCCTCCTGCGGACGGCGCAAGCGGCACTGCAACAGTGCCGCAAAGGTCAGCGCATAAGCGAGACTGAAAGGATGGCGCGCACGACGCGCCAGCGCGACCGCTTCGGCGCTCGCCTTGAGCGCCGCATCGGATTTTCCGAGGGACTCCAGTACCCAACCGAGGTAAGCTCCGGCCGTGATACGCACATCCTCCCCGAAGTCGGCGATATGCCTGGCATGATAGGCAGTGCGATGCATGCTGATCGCGGTTTCCAGGTGCCGCTTTGCTTCAACGAAACTGCCGCGCCAGAAACGGGTATTTCCAACCGCAAAATGCGCCTGCTGCAACTGCACCGGTTCATTGGTGTGTTCGGCCATGCGCAGCAGCTGCATTGCAAGATCCTGTGCCAGTTCATAGCCGGAACGTGAGCTGGCGCTCGCCCACAAGCCCCACAGCGCGCGGAACATGTCGGGACTCTCGGGGTTCTGCTCGCACAGGGCCAAGGCTCGGGCATGTGCATTTGCCGCGTCGACCGAGGCATACCCCTTGGCGGCAATGGATGCCAGACCGATGCCATTGAGCAGATCGAATTCGAGTTGAAGCCGTTCTGCTCGTGCACCCAGCCGTTCGAGCAAGGCCATGCCGGCCTTGTAATGCATGACGGCTTCCGCGTTTGCCGCGCGCTGGGTGGCGCTATTGCCTGCACGCAACCAGTAAATGATTGCCTCCCGATAGCTGCCGCCGGCGGCAAGGTGGTGCGCAATCAGTTCGGGGCTGCAGTCTGCGCCATGACCGGTGACGGATTGCAGGATCGCGGCGATGCGCAGATGCGCTGCCTGACGACCGGTACGCGTTTGCGACAGATAGGCGGTGTCGCGAATCAGCACGTGGCGGAACTGGTAGACGATGCCGTCGCTTGTCGCGATGAGTCCGGTGGCCTCAAGTCTGTGCAAGGCCTGTAGCACTGCAGAGGGAGCAAGCGGCGATACCTGGCTCAGCAGATCGAGCGAAAAATTGCGACCGATGGTTGCCGCGAGCTGGGCGGTACGTTTGGCCTCTCCGGTCGCATCGAGACGTGCGGACAACAAGTCACGCAGCGATCGCGGGATTTCGTCGTGCTCGCCTGCGGTCACCATGCGTGCCAGCTCTTCGGCAAAAAGCGGTATGCCGTCGGCGCGGTCGACCATATTGCGAAGGAGTGCCGCTGGAAGGTCGGGGGCGATGGCGAGGATTAGGGCATCGACATCCGCATCGACAAGACCGGAAAGCATGTGCACAGCAATCCTGTCCTTTGGCCAGGGCGGCTCGAATCCGGATCGCGCCGTCAAGACCGCGAGCATGGGAAAATCGTGTTCTCGCTCAAGGAGATGCCCGATCAGTTCGAGCGTTGATGGATCCGCCCAGTGCAGATCCTCGACGAAGAGCAGGATCGGCATGCGCTTCGCCAGACTGCTGAGCAGCTTGAGCAGCATGGCAAACTCGGTCTCGCGACGTTGCGTGGGCACGTGCATGGCTTCGCTGAACGATGGCTGAACCGGAAGAGAGAGAAAACCCGCCAAAACGGGCACCGTTTCCTCTGCCATCTCCGGGTGATGCTCCCTCAGGTAGGCGACCAGCCGTGCGAAGCGCTTGTCGTGATCGTCGCCCTCGACGAATCCAAGCAACCCTTCGAACAGTGCAATAACCGGGTGAAACGGCGAGCCACGATGCTCCGCCTGGCAGCGCAGTTCGCGCACGATCCTGGGCTCACCGGCACTGCGTTCGCGCAGCTCATGCAACAAGCGTGACTTGCCGATTCCCGCTTCGCCGCACAGCAACAGCACATTGCAATGCCCACGTTTCGCATCATCCCAGGCGGCGATGAGAGATGCGAGTTCGCTGCGCCGCCCCACCAGCGGCGTCAGATCGGCAAGGTCCAGACGATCCCGCGCCCGCCCCTCGCCGACTAGGCGGAAGACTGGGAGCGGTTTGGCGCTCCCGGCCAGCATGTGCTCTCCAAGTTCCAAAAACTCAAAAAATCCGGCCGCAAGTCGGGAGCATTCGCGACTGACGGCGATCTGGCCATGGCCGATGACAAGGCGCAAACGTATCGCCATTGCCGTTGTCATTCCGCTGACATCTGGTACCGCCTGATTCCCGCCGGAAACGACCATTCCGGTATGCACCCCAATACGCACGGTGACACAGTTGTCGACGGAATCGGCGATATGCAGCGCCGCCTGCAGAGCATGTCGCACCGCGTGCTCGCTGGCAGAGGGATATCCGAAGTATGCCAGCAGGCCGCCGGCATACGTTGGCACGACATGGCCATTGTGCTGGCGTGCAATGTCGCACCAGCGGATGTGTGCCGGATAAAGTGCGCTCACGGCATCATCGGGATCATCGTCGCCAACTGGCACGAGCTCGCAGTAGAGCACTGTCACCTGGCGGCGATCGGTAGGCAGCAGTGTTGCCGCTTCCTGCGCTGGCGGCACCGGTGGCTCGACCAGATTCCGGGTGAGCGCTCCCTTGCTGATCTGTTCGGCAAGCTGTCGCGTCGCCTCGCTGGGGCGGACGCTCAACTCGCTTTCCAAAATGCGGCAGCAGTTTTCGTATTGAGCCAGCGCACCGCCGGGCTGCCCGCTCAAGGCCAGCAGGCGCATCACGCGCCGATGCGCATCCTCGCTCCACGGCGCAAGCTCAAGCAGGCGCAGCGCGAATGGCAACGCCGACGCATGATCGAGGCGTTCCGCATGGGCATCGGCGATACGGGCGAACAGCGAGAGCGCGTCGCGATGCCAAGCCTCCCGGCGCATCTGGAGCCAGGTCTCGAACTCAACGCATTCCGGCAGCGAGAAGCCCGCCAGAAACTCACCACGGTAGAGCGAGGCAGCCAGCTCCAGTTGCCGCAGGGAATCTGCAGCCATTGCCACCGACGCGGCAACACCATGGCGCGAGAGAACGGAAGCAAATCTGGCGGTATCGATATTGGGGAGCGCCGCCGGATCAATCCGCACGCTGTCCCGTTCGATATGAAGCAGCGGCATGCCGTTGCGCTCCTGCACCTGACGCAGGTTGAGGAGAATCAGGCGCAGATTGCCGAGCGCCGCTGTCGGGGGATGGTCGGGCCAGAACAGCCCGGCGAGTGATTTGCGCAGATGCGCACTATCGGATTCGACCGCGACATAGGCCAGCAGCGCACGGGCTTTCTCGTAGGACAGCCCGTCGCCCTCCTGCCCCTTGCGTTCGAGTGAGAAACCACCGAACAGCCGCAGGCTGACCCTTTCGATCGCCTCCACCATCGCCTTCATCCCCCCCGCTATTGTCCTGGCATTGGCTTGGATTCCTTTGACATTCTACTGCGAAGGCGGCGCAGGAATATCAGCGATGCCGTCGGCAGCCGGCGCTGCCAGACGCCATCATGGCGACGGGAGAGGGAAATCGCCTACCAGGCGCCGCTCAACACCTTCTCGGCCCAGAACAGCGCGGTAACCGTTTTCGCATCAGTGAGGCGCCCCTCGCGAATGGCGAGAACCGCTTCTTCGAGCGACAGCGAAAGTACGTCGAGAAACTCGTTGTGGTCGAGCGACGGTTCGGCAATCTTGCGCAATTGGCGTGCCAGAAAGATCTCGATGCGCTCGTCGGAGTAGCCGATGCAAGGATGCATCACGCCGAGATAGCGCCACTCACCAGCTTCGTACCCTGTCTCTTCGAGCAGTTCGCGACGCGCCGTTGTCTCGATGGCTTCACCGGCGTCGATCTTGCCAGCCGGGAGTTCGAGAAAATCCCGCTGCAGCGGATAGCGGAACTGGTTCTCGAACAGCAGCTTGCCGTCATCAAGAACACCGATGACGACGACGGCTCCGGGGTGGACGACATATTCACGCACGCTTTCGCCACCGTCCGGCAGACGAACGCGATCGCGGCGCACATCGAGCAACACGCCCTTGAAGACCTGTTCGCTGTCTAGCTGTTCCTCATGCAGATGGGTCATTTCGCTTCTCCACAAACAAAGAGGCCCGCACACGGCGGGCCTCGGTGAGCATCGTCAGGCGATGATCAGAGCGAGCGCAGCAGCGCCACGGCGCACAGCGTCATCAGCGCCTGCGGCATCAGGCCGAGCAGGGCCACCGAAAGGCCGTTGATCGACAGCATCACCTTCATGCCGGTCGGCGCCACGATCGGCGAGGTGTCCTCGGGCTGGTCGAAGTACATGATCTTGACCACGCGCAGGTAGTAGTAGGCGCCGATCAGCGAGAAGATGACCGCAGCGATGGCGAGCTTCATGTAGCCGGCAGCGACGACGGCCTGCAGTACCGAGAACTTGGCGAAGAAGCCGACGAAGAATGGCACGCCCGCCATCGAGAACATCAGCATCATCATGATCGCGGCAAACCACGGGCTGCGCTTGTTGAGGCCCTTGAGATCGTCGATCTGGTCCGCTTCGAAGCCGTTGCGGGCAAGCAGCAGGATCATGCCGAAGGTGCCGGCGCTGGTCAGCACGTAGGTGACCACGTAGAACATCGCCGAGCTGTAGGCGTTGAGCGCGTAGCGAGCGTCACCGCCAACAACCCCCGTGACGATGCCAAGCAGCATGAAGCCCATGTGCGAAATTGCCGAATAGGCCAGCATGCGCTTGAGATTGGTCTGCGCGATGGCGGCAAGGTTGCCGATGGCCATCGACAGCACCGAGAGCAGGATCAGCATCTGCTGCCAGTCGGCGGCGACGACGATCAGGCCATTGACCAGCATGCGCATGACGATCGCGAAGGCTGCGAGCTTCGGTGCGGAGCCGATGAACAGCGTTACCGCGGTCGGTGCGCCATGATAGACGTCGGGAATCCACATGTGGAACGGGACGACGCCGAGCTTGAACGCAAGGCCGGCGACGAGGAAGACGACGCCGAGCATCAGCACCGTCTTGTTGACGTGGCCCATGTAGAGGCGCTCGGCGACGGCAGTGATCTCCAGCGTGCCGGTTGCACCGTAGATCAGCGACATGCCGTAGAGCAGGAGGCCGGACGCGAGCGCGCCGAGCACGAAGTACTTCATCGCCGCTTCGGTCGCCTGCACCGAGTTGCGGTTGAGCGCCACCATCGCGTAGAGCGACAGCGAGAGCAGTTCAAGGCCGAGATAGACGGTCAGGAAGTGGTTCGCGGAAATCATCACCATCATGCCCAGCGTCGCGAACAACGACAGCGAATAGAACTCGCCCTTCGCTTGCGGTGCGCGCTCCAGCATGTAGCTGCGCGAGTAGAAGATGACGACCATGACCGTGATGTAGAGCAGCAACTTCAGGAAGTCGGCCATCAGGTCATCCACGAACATGTTCGTGAAGGTGTAGGTGATCTCGCCGGTGCTGGTGGCGAAGGTGATCGCAGCGCAACCGAGCAAGGCAAGCTGGGTGAGCACGTAAGTGACCGTGCGGCGCTCGTCCTTCTTCAGGAAGACGTCGATCAGCAGAATGATCGAGACCGCGGCCAGCAGGAAAATCTCTGCACTTGCCGGCGCCAGGTCCGGCAGGACGAAATTCATTTCGGAAAGCGTCATATCGGTATCCGTTTATTGGATCTTCGTCACGGCCACGTGGCGCAACAGTTCGTTGACCGACGTGTGCATCACTTCGGTGAAGGGCAGCGGGTACAGGCCCATGTACATGGTGCCTGCGGCGAGCAGTGCCAGGATCAGGAACTCGCGACCGTTGATGTCTTCCATCTCGGCAACGTGATGATTGGTGACGTTGCCGAAGATCACGCGCTTGTACATCCACAGCGTGTAGGCGGCACCGACGATCATCGTCGAGGCGGCGAAGAAGGCAACCCAGAAGTTGTACTTGACCGCACCGAGGATCACCATGAACTCGCCGACGAAGCCCGAAGTGGCGGGCAGACCGGCGTTGGCCATGGCGAAGAGCATGAAGAAGGCAGCGAACTTCGGCATCTTGTTTACGACACCGCCGTAGTCGGCGATCTGGCGCGAATGGACGCGGTCGTACATGACGCCGATGCAGAAGAACATGGCGCCCGAGACAAAGCCGTGCGAGATCATCTGCACCAGCGCACCCTCGATGCCCATCGCGTTGAACATGAAGAAGCCGAGCGTCACGAAGCCCATGTGCGCGATCGACGAGTAGGCGACCAGCTTCTTCATGTCGGACTGCACCAGCGCGACGAAGCCGATGTAGACGACGGCGATCAGCGACAGCGCAATGACCAGACCGGCGAGTTGATGCGCGGCATCCGGCGTGATCGGCAGCGAGAAACGCAGGAAGCCGTAGGCGCCGAGCTTGAGGCCGATGGCCGCGAGCACGATCGAGCCGCCGGTTGGCGCCTCCACGTGCGCATCCGGCAGCCAGGTATGCACCGGCCACATCGGCACCTTGACGGCAAAGGCCACCAGGAAGGCGAGGAAGATCCAGATCTGCGCACCCATCGGGATCGGCAACTGGTGCCAGTCGAGGATGGAGAAGCTGCCACCGGAGTTGATGAACAGGTAGAGCTGGGCAACCAGGAAGAGCAGCGAACCAGCCAGCGTGTAGAGGAAGAACTTGAGTGCGGCATAGACGCGGTTGGGGCCGCCCCAGATGCCGATGATCAGGTACAGCGGGATCAGCGAGGCTTCGAAGAAGACATAGAACAGCATGCCGTCGAGCGCGGTGAAGATGCCATTCATCAGGCCCGACATGATCAGGAAGCCGGCATTGTACTGGGCGACCTTCTGCGTGATCACCTGCCAGCCGGCGAGGACGACGATGACGGTGATGAAGCTGTTGAGGATCACGAACAGCATCGAAATGCCATCGGCGCCCAGGTGATAGTTGATGTTGAAGCGCGGGATCCACGGCGAGAGTTCGACGAACTGCATCGCGGCGGTGCCGTAGTCGAAGCCGGTCCAGAGCGGTATCGTCACCAGCAGTCCGAGGACGGCACCGGCAAGCGAAAGCATGCGGGCGAGCGGCGCGTTGCGATCGGAGCCGGTCGCCAGCACGACGAGGCCGGCGACGATCGGAACCCAGATCGCGAGGGAGAGGAGCGGGTAGCCAGACATATCGTTCCCAGTTTCGTTCTTGTTAGGCGCGCGTGACCCAGAAGGTCATCAACACGACGAGGCCAATGATCATCGAGAAGGCGTAGCTGTAGATGTGCCCGGTCTGGAAGTAGCGGACGATCGAAGCGATCCAGCCGACAGCCTTCGCGGAACCATTCACGATCACGCCGTCGATCACGGCGACGTCGCCGCCCTTCCACAGGCCTGCACCCAGCTTGCGGGCGCCACCGGCGAAGAAGGCTTCATTGAACTTGTCGAAGTAGTACTTGTTGTCGAGGATCGTGTAGGCCCACTCGAACTTGGCCTTGATCGCGGCCGGGATATCCGGACGCTTCATGTAGAAGAACCAGGACACCACGACACCGGACAGCGCCAGCCAGAACGGCACGGTGACGAAAGCGTGCATGGCCAGTGCGGCAGCGCCATGGAAGTGCTCGGCGAGCACCGTCATCGCCGGATGCGAGGCGGCATCGACGTGGATGACGCCCTTGAAGTAGTCGCCAAACAGCATCGGGCCGATGCCGATGTAGCCGATGATCACCGACGGAACGGCGAGCGCCAGTAGCGGCAGCGTGACCACCCACGGCGACTCATGCGGCTTCTGGCCGGGTGCGAGGCCGTGATGGTGATCGTGCGAGACCTCTTCGTCGTCGTGGTCGCCATCGTGGGCACCGTGGCCATGGTCATCCGCGTGAGAATCTGCATGCGCGTCGTGCGCAGCCGCATGGTCGTGAGCGTGGTCGTCATGCGCCTTGCCGAAGCGCTCTTCGCCGTGGAAGACGAGGAAGTACATGCGGAAGGAGTAGAACGCGGTGACAAACACACCGGCGAGCACGGCGAAGTAGGCGAAGCCGGCCCCGGGCACGTTCGAGAACTTCACCGCCTCGATGATCATGTCCTTCGAGTAGAAGCCGGCGAAGAGCGGCGTGCCGATCAGGGCGAGCGAACCGATCAGCGAGGTGATCCAGGTGATCGGCATGTACTTCCTGAGGCCACCCATGTTGCGGATGTCCTGATCGTGGTGCATGCCGATGATGACCGAGCCGGCGGCGAGGAACAGCAACGCCTTGAAGAAAGCGTGCGTCATCAGGTGGAAGATCGCCACCGAGTAGGCCGAGGCGCCGAGCGCGACGGTCATGTAGCCGAGCTGCGACAGCGTCGAGTAGGCGACGACGCGCTTGATGTCGTTCTGGATGATGCCGAGGAAGCCCATAAACAGCGCGGTGATCGCACCGATGACGATGACGAAGCCTAGCGCCGTCGTCGACAGTTCGAACAGCGGCGACATGCGGGCGACCATGAAGATGCCGGCGGTCACCATCGTCGCAGCGTGGATCAGCGCCGAGATCGGCGTCGGGCCTTCCATCGAGTCGGGCAGCCAGACGTGCAACGGCACCTGTGCCGATTTGCCCATGGCGCCGATGAACAGCAGGATGCAGGTGACGGTCATCAGCGACCACTCGGCCGAACCCCAGATGTTGATCGTGGCGTTGGCAAACTTTGGAGCAGCGTCGAACACGGTCTTGTAGTCGAGCGAACCGAAGTAGGCGAGCACGAGGCCGATGCCGAGGATGAAGCCGAAGTCGCCGACGCGGTTGACCAGGAAAGCCTTCATGTTGGCGAAGATCGCCGTCGGACGCGTGTACCAGAAACCGATCAGCAGGTACGAGACAAGGCCCACTGCTTCCCAGCCGAAGAACAGCTGCATGAAGTTGTTGCTCATCACCAGCATCAGCATCGAGAAGGTGAACAGCGAGATGTAGCTGAAGAAGCGGTTGTAACCCGGGTCTTCCTGCATGTAGCCGATGGTATAGACGTGCACCATCAGCGAGACGGAGGTGACGACGATCATCATCGTCGCGGTAAGCGAATCGATCAGGAAGCCGACTTCGAACTTGTAGTCGCCCGAGGTCAGCCACTGGTAAACCGGGCCGTTGAAGGTGTTGCCGGCCATCACGTCCTTCCAGATGACGCAGGAGAGCGCGAAGGCAATGGCGACACCGGCAATGGTGGCGGTATGCGCCACCCAGCGCGGGATCACGCGGCAGAAGAGGCCGGCGATCATGGCGCCGAACAGGGGTGCCAGCGGCACCATCAGGTACATTGTTTTCATGTCCATGCGCTTAACCCTTCAGGCTATCCAGATCATCCACGTGGATCGTCTGCAGGTTGCGGAACAGGACGACCAGGATGGCGAGACCGATCGCGGCTTCCGCGGCGGCCACGGTGAGGATGAAGAAGACGAACACCTGTCCGGCGAGGTCGCCGAGGTAATGCGAGAAGGCGACGAAGTTCATGTTCACCGCCAGCAGCATCAGCTCGATCGCCATCATCAGCACGATCAGGTTCTTCCGGTTGAGGAAGATGCCCACAACGCCGATCGAGAAGAGGATCGCGCCGAGGATCAGGAAATGCGAGAGTGTCAGCAAGTTGCCTCCCAGGTTTCGTCTTTCAGGCCACACCTCGCGGATGCGGCCTTCGTGTCTTGAGTCTTAGTCCTGCTTTTCAGCCGGCATCTGCAGCACGCGCACGCGATCCTTCGCCTTGACGCGGATCTGATCGGGCACCTTGCTGACCTTGGTTTTCTTGGGGCCACGGTAAGTGATGGCAATGGCTGCGATGATCGCGACCAGCAGCACCACCGAGGCCAGTTCGAACGGATAAACGTAGTCGGTGTAGATCAGGCGACCGAGATCCTTGGTGTTGGACGCGGTAGCCGCGACCTGTGGCGCATCGGCTTCGAGAACCGTCAGGTAGTTGGCCTTCATCACGGCCCACAGTTCGGCAAGCATGATCGCGCCGACGATCGCGCCCAGGGGCAGATAGCCCCAGAATTTTTCGCGCAAGCGGTCAACGTTGATATCGAGCATCATCACGACGAAGAGCAACAGCACCATGACGGCGCCGACGTAAATCAGGATGATGCCGATGGCCAGAAACTCGGCCTGCAAGAGTGCCCAGACTCCCCCCGCCGAGAAGAAGGCGAGGATCAGGTGCAGCACGGCAACGACCGGGTTGCGCGCGGTAATCACGCGCAGGCTGGCGAATACCAGCACCGCGGCGAGGCAGTAGAAAACAGTGGTCTTGAATTCCATCTCGGGCCTCTTCAGCGGAATTTCGCGTCCGCTTCGCGGTCGGCGGCAATCTGCGCTTCGTAGCGATCGCCGTTCGCAAGCAGCATGGGCTTGGTGTAGTAGAGGTCGCCGCGCTTTTCGCCGTGGTATTCGAAGACGCGCGTTTCGACGATGGCATCGACCGGGCAGGCCTCTTCGCAGAAGCCGCAGAAAATGCACTTGGTCAGATCGATGTCGTAGCGGGTCGTGCGGCGCGAGCCGTCGTCACGCTGGTCGGATTCGATGGTGATCGCCATCGCCGGGCAGACGGCTTCGCACAATTTGCACGCGATGCAGCGTTCCTCGCCATTCGGATAGCGGCGTAGCGCGTGCAGGCCACGAAAGCGAACGCTCTGTGGAGTCTTCTCTTCGGGGTACTGCACGGTGATCTTGCGGGCAAACATGTAACGCCCAGTCACCGACATGCCCTTGAGAAGCTCCTTGAGGAGCAGGCTGTTGAAGATTTCCTTGATAGCACCCATTTTCAGGCCCTTACTTCCAGATGTTCAGCGGCGACATCATCCACACACCGATGACGACAACCCAGACGATGCAGATCGGCAGGAAAACCTTCCAGCCCAGACGCATCAGCTGGTCATAGCGGTAACGGGGGAACGTGGCGCGGAACCAGAGGAACAGGAACAGCACGAAGGCCATCTTGCCGAAGAGCCACAAGGTGCAGTCCGGCAGGAAGCCGACCGGCGATGCCCAGCCGCCGAGGAACAGGATCGCGGTCAGCGCCGCAATCAGGATCATGTTCGCGTATTCGGCGAGGAAGAACAGCGCAAAGGCCATGCCCGAGTATTCGGCGTGGAAGCCGGCGACGATTTCCGATTCGCCTTCGGCGAGGTCGAATGGCGCACGGTTGGTTTCAGCAACACCGGAGATCAGATAGACGAGGAACATCGGCAGCAACGGAATCCAGTTCCAGGAGAGGAAACCGAGACCCATGTTGGCGAATGTGCCGGCCTTCTGGGCATTGACGATATCGACGAAGTTGAGGCTGTTCGAGACCATCAGCACGGTGATCAGCGCGAAGCCCATCGACACTTCGTAGGACACCATCTGCGCCGCTGAGCGCAGCGCGCCGAGGAAGGCATACTTGGAGTTCGAGGCCCAACCGGCGAGGATGATGCCATAGACGCCGACCGAGGCGATCGCCATCACGTAGAGCAGGCTGGCGTCGATATTGGCCAGCACCAATGTGTCGTTGAACGGCACCACCGCCCAGGCCGCCAGCGCCGGCGCAATCGCCAGACCCGGAGCCATCAGGAAGATCCAGGTATTGGACTTCGTCGGGACGATGATTTCCTTGAGCAGCAGCTTGACGCCGTCGGCGATCGGCTGGATCAGACCCCAGGGACCGACGCGGTTCGGACCGATACGCACCTGCATCCAGCCGATGACCTTGCGCTCCCAGAAGGTCAGGTAAGCAACGGCCAGCATCAGCGGCGCAACGATGGCAACGATCTTGGCGAGCGTCCAGACCAGCGGCCATGCGGGGCCGAACATGCCGGAAACGTATTGCATCAGCGCATCCATTTACGCACGCTCCACGGTAATCGCGCCGAACAGGTCGCCCAGTCCGGCCGTCGTTGCATGGGCTGCCGAGACGCGGACACAGCCGGCCGGCACCGTTTCATCGAGTTTCGCAAGCAGCGTCGCACTGCCCTGCCCTTGCCGGACGACGACATTGGCGCCATCGGCCGCATCCGCCTGCGCCAGCGTCGCCGCATTCATGCGGGCGGTTGGCAGCGCGGCATCACGTGTCTGCAGCAGCGCCGGCGCGCGGCGCGCCAGCATGTCGGCGAAGTGGATCGGCACGTCGGCGATGCGCTGCAGCCCTGCCGGTGCAGCGGCCATCGCCGGCACGACATCCTTGAGACCGTTGTCGAGGCCGCTGACGAATTCGGTCTTCGCGGAGGCGACCGTATCGCGCACCGCTTCGCTCGTCATGTAGTCGAAACCGGAGAGACCGAGGACGTTGCCAAGCACGCGCAACACCTTCCAGCCCGGACGGGCCTCGCCCAGTGGCGCGACAACGCCGTTGAAGCCCTGCACGCGCCCTTCGGCATTGACGAAGGTGCCGGAGGTCTCGGTGTAGGGCGCAATCGGCAGCAGCGCGTCGGCGCTCTCGGCCAGCGCACCATCCTTGAACGGCGTCAGCGCAACGGTGAAGGCCGCCTGCTTGAGCGCTGCGGTGGCGACTTGTGCGTTATGGGCATCGCGATCGAGTTCGGCGCCAAGCACGACGTAGGCCTTGCGCGGCTGCGCCAGCATTTCGTAGGCATTCAGCCCATTGGCGGTCGGCAACGCACCGGCGACGTAGCCGCCGAGGCTATTGGCGGCTTCGCCAAGGAAACCGAAGGAGGCCCCGGTCAGCTTCGCCAGTTCCTGCACCAGAGCATGCAGCGTTGCCGCCTGCGGGTGCTGCTCGGCAACGTTGCCGAGGAAGATGTGGCGCTTGTCGCCTTCGAGCAGACTCTGCGCGATGGCCTTGGCCTTGTCGCACGGCTCGATGCCGTCGAAACCAGAAATGGCGGGAACGCCCTTGGCAGCGGCCGCAGCCTTGGCAATCGCCGCAACGGCGAGGACGAGGTCGGACGGCGAAACGGTGAAGTTCTGGTACAACTTGATCAGCTGATCGTCGCCACCGACAGTGACGAGGCTGACCTTGGTGTATTTCTTTGCGGCCTGACGCAGGCGCTGCGCCACGAGGGGCAGATCCTTCCTGAGGAAGCTGCCGATCACCAGTGCGGCATCGAGGTCGGCAATCTCGGCTAGCTTCATGCCCAGCCAGGGACGACCGGCAAGCTTGCCGTCGGCCGAGAAATCGCGGCGACGCAGGCGGAAATCGATGTTCTTCGAACCGAGGCCCCCCGCAAGCTTCTTCAGCAGCACCAGTTCTTCGAGCGTCGCGTGCGGCGAGCCGAGGAAGCCGATCTCACCGGCACCGTGCTGCTTGACGATATCGTTCAGCGCGTGCGCAACATAGTCGAGGGCAACGTTCCACTCAACTTCGCGCAGCTGGCCATCGACCCGGATCATCGGCTTCGTCAGACGGGCATCGCTGTTCAGCGCCTCGTACGAGAAGCGATCCTTGTCGGAAATCCAGCACTCGTTGACAGCGTCGTTCTCGCGCGGCAATACGCGCATGACGCGGTTGTTCTTGACCTGGACGATCAGGTTGGCACCGACGGCATCGTGCGGGCTGACCGACTTGCGGCGCTGCAGTTCCCACGAGCGGGCCGAATAGCGGAACGGCTTCGAGGTCAGCGCACCGACCGGGCACAGATCGATCATGTTGCCCGAGAGCTCGGAATCGACCGAACGGCCGACAAAGGTCTGGATCTCGGAATGCATGTTGCGGTTGGCCATGCCGAGTTCCATGATGCCGGCGATTTCCTGGCCGAAGCGGACGCAGCGCGTGCAGTGGATGCAGCGGCTCATCTCTTCCATCGAGATCAGCGGGCCGACGTTCTTGTGGAAGACGACGCGCTTCTCTTCCTGATAGCGCGAGCCGCTGGCTCCGTAGCCGACGGCCAGATCCTGCAGCTGGCACTCTCCACCCTGATCGCAAATCGGGCAATCGAGCGGATGGTTGATCAGCAGGAACTCCATCACACCCTTCTGCGCCTTGACGGCGAGCTCGGAGTGCGTGAACACCTTCATGCCATTGGTCACCGGCGTCGCGCAGGCAGGCAGCGGCTTCGGCGCCTTCTCGACCTGCACCAGGCACATGCGGCAGTTGGCAGCGATCGAGAGTTTCTTGTGGTAGCAGAAATGCGGGATATAGGCGCCGACCTGCTGGGCGGCATCCATGACGGTGCTGCCGTCCGGGACCTGAATCTGCTTGCCGTCGATTTCGATTTCCAGCATATCCCTACCTTACGCCTTGGCCGTGAAGAAACCGCTGCCGGCACGCTGGACGTCGACCGGAACGAGGCACTTCTTGTGTTCGATGTGATATTCGAATTCGCTCGCGAAGTGCTTGGTGAAGCTCTGCACCGGTAGCGAGGCGGCATCGCCGAGCGCGCAGATGGTGCGGCCCATGATGTTGTTGAGGACGCCGTTGAGCATGTCCAGATCTTCCGGACGGCCCTTGCCGTTCTCGATGCGATGCACGATCTTGTACAGCCACGAGGTGCCTTCGCGGCAGGGCGTACACTGGCCGCAGGATTCCTCGTAGTAGAAGAAGGAGAGGCGCTCCAGCGCCTTGACCATACAGGTCGTTTCGTCCATGACGATCACCGCGCCCGAGCCGAGCATCGAGCCGGCCTTCGAGATGGAGTCATAGTCCATCGTCGTGTCCATCATGATGTCGCCCGGGATCACCGGCGCCGACGAACCGCCCGGGATGCAGCCCTTGAGCTTGCGGCCGCCGCGCATGCCGCCGGCCATTTCGAGCAGCGTCGCGAACGGCGTGCCGAGCGGGATTTCGTAGTTACCGGGACGATTCACATGGCCGGAGATCGAGAACAGCTTGGTGCCGCCGTTGTTCGGCTTGCCAGCTTCGAGGAAGGCCTGGCCGCCCATGTTCAGGATGAACGGGATGGCGCCGAAGGTTTCGGTGTTGTTGATCGTCGTCGGCTTGCCGTAGAGGCCGAACGAGGCCGGGAACGGCGGCTTGAAGCGCGGCTGCCCCTTCTTGCCCTCGATCGATTCGAGCAGCGCGGTTTCCTCGCCGCAGATGTAAGCGCCGTAGCCGTGGTGTGCGAAGAGCTCGAAGTTGAAGCCGGAGCCAAGCAGGTTCTGGCCGATGAGGCCGGCAGCGCGCGCCTCGTCGAGCGCTTCTTCGAAGCGTTTGTAGACTTCCCAGACTTCGCCGTGGATGTAGTTGTAGCCGCGATTGGCGCCCATCGCATAGGCAGCGATGGCCATGCCCTCGATCACCGAGTGCGGGTTGTAGCGCAGGATGTCGCGATCCTTGAAGGTACCCGGCTCGCCTTCGTCCGAGTTGCAGACGACGTACTTGTCGCCGGGGAACGAACGCGGCATGAACGACCACTTCAGACCGGTCGGGAAGCCGGCGCCGCCACGGCCGCGCAGCACCGAGGTCTTCACTTCGGCGATGACCTGTTCCTGCGGGATCTTTTCTTCGAGGATGCGCTTCAGTGCCTTGTAGCCGCCGCGCTTGACGTAATCAGCAAGGCGCCAGGCATTGTCGCCGTCGAGGCCAGCGGTCAGGACCGGGTTGATTGCACCGAGGAGCGCCATTATTTGAGCTCCTCAAGCAGCTTGTCGATCTGCTCTGGATTCATCCACGAGCACATTTTGCGGTTATTGACGATCATCACCGGCGCGTCGCCACAGGCGCCCATACATTCGCCCTGCTTCAGCGTGTACTTGCCGTCCGGTGTCGTCTCGTCGTAGCCGATGCCCAGCTTCTTCTGCAGGTACTCGCCGGCATCGACCCCGCCGGTGAGCATGCACGGCAGATTGGTGCACACCGTCAGCTTGTATTTGCCGACCGGCTTCAGGTCGTACATGTTGTAGAACGAAGCGACCTCATAGGCGGCGATCGGCTCGATACCGATGTAGCGGGCCACCTCTTCGATAGTCTCGGGGGCGAGCCAGCCCTTCTCTTCCTGCGCGATCTGCAGGCCGGCCATGATCGCCGACTGGCGCTGATCGGCCGGATACTTCGCGAGTTCGCGGTCGATCTTCTTGAGGGATTCGGGAGTCAGCATCAGCGGTCGATCTCACCAAAAACGATATCCTGGGAACCGATGATCGTGACGACGTCAGCGATCATGTGGCCGCGCGCCATCTCGTCCATGGCGGAGAGGTGCACGTAGCCCGGTGCGCGAATCTTCATGCGGTACGGCTTGTTGGCGCCGTCCGAAATGAAATAGATGCCGAACTCGCCCTTCGGGTGCTCGACGGCGGCGTAGGCCTCGCCTTCCGGCACATGAATGCCTTCCGAGCACAGCTTGAAGTGGTGGATCAGCTCTTCCATGTTCGACTTCATGCTCTCGCGCGGCGGCGGGGCAACCTTGTAGTTGTCGGTGATGACCGGGCCGGGATTCTTGCGCAACCAGTCAATGCACTGCTTGATGATGCGGTTCGACTGGCGCATTTCTTCCATACGCACCAGATAGCGATCGTAGGAGTCGCCATTGACACCGACCGGAATATCGAAGTCGACCTTGTCATAGGCGGCATACGGTTGCTTCTTGCGCAGATCCCAGGCGATGCCCGAGCCGCGCAACATGGCGCCGGTGAAGCCCAGCGCCTTGGCACGCTCCGGCGTGACGATGCCGACGTCAACCAGACGCTGTTTCCAGATGCGGTTGTCGGTAAGAAGGGTCTCGTATTCGTCGAGATACTTCGGGAAGCGATTGGTGAAATCTTCGAGGAAGTCGAGCAGCGAACCCTGACGTGCCTCGTTCAGCACCTTGACGTCTGCGGCTTTCTTGAAGCGGTTCTCGACGTACTGCGGCATGCGGTCCGGCAGGTCGCGATAGACGCCGCCCGGTCGGTAGTACGCCGCGTGCATGCGTGCACCGGAGACCGCCTCATAGGCATCCATCAGATCTTCACGCTCACGGAAGGCATAGAGCACCATCGTCATCGCACCGACGTCGAGCCCGTGACAGCCGACCCACAGCAGGTGGTTGAGGATACGCGTCACCTCGTCGAACATCGTGCGGATGTACTGGGCGCGTACCGGCACTTCGAGCTGCAGCAACTTCTCGACCGCGAGGCAGTAGGCGTGCTCATTGCACATCATCGACACGTAGTCGAGACGATCCATGTACGGCACCGACTGGACCCAGGTACGCGTTTCGGCCAGTTTCTCGGTCGCGCGGTGCAGCAGGCCGATGTGCGGGTCGGCACGCATGACGACTTCGCCGTCAAGTTCCAGCACCAGACGCAGCACGCCGTGCGCCGCCGGGTGCTGTGGGCCGAAGTTCAGGGTGTAATTGTGGATCTCGGGCATTTCAGAGATCTCCGTAGGTTTCTTCGCGCACAATGCGCGGGGTGTTTTCGCGCGACTCGATCGTCACCGGCTGATAGATGACGCGGCGCTGGTCCGGGTCGTAGCGCATTTCGACATAACCCGAAACCGGGAAGTCCTTGCGGAACGGGTGGCCGATGAAGCCGTAATCGGTGAGGATGCGACGCAGGTCGTTGTGACCGGGGAAGACGATGCCATAGAGATCGAAGGCTTCGCGCTCAAACCAGTTGGCGGCCGGCCACAAATCGATGATCGACGGCACCGACGGGAAATCATTACTGTCAGCGAAGACGCGCACACGCAGACGCTGGTTGTTCGTCACCGACAACAGATGCACGACAACGGCGTAGCGCAGCCCCTGCCACTTGCCATCGCCGTAGGTCGCGTAATCGACGCCGCAGAGATCGATGACCTCGTCGAAGCCGAAAACCGCGACATCGCGCAAGGTTTGCATGGCATCGAGGTAATCGCTCGCCGCCACTTCGATGGTAAGTTCACCGAGCGCGAGCTTTCTCGACTTGATGCGCTCGCCGAGGTGTGTTTCCAGATTCTGGCTGAGTGTTTCCAGCTTGGCAGACATGAGGCGCTCTCGATGAAGTTAGCGGGCGATGGTATTGGTGCGACGGATCTTGTTCTGCAGCTGGATCAGCCCGTAGAGCAGCGCCTCCGCAGTCGGCGGACAGCCCGGCACATAGATATCGACCGGCACGATACGGTCACAGCCACGAACGACGGAATACGAATAGTGGTAATAGCCACCGCCGTTGGCACAGGAACCCATCGAGACCACCCAACGCGGTTCCGCCATCTGGTCATAGACCTTGCGCAGCGCCGGCGCCATCTTGTTGGTCAGCGTGCCGGCAACGATCATCACGTCGGACTGGCGCGGACTCGGGCGAAAGACGATGCCGAAGCGGTCGAGGTCATAGCGCGAGCAGCCCGCGTGGATCATTTCCACGGCGCAGCAGGCCAGACCGAAGGTCATCGGCCACATCGAGCCGGTGCGTACGTAGTTGATCAGCTTGTCAGCCGTGGTGGTGACAAAGCCTTCCTGGAGGATGCCTTCGATACTCATGCCCTAACCCCTTATTCCCACTCCAGGGCGCCCTTGGCCCAGGCATAGACGTAACCGACGACGAGAATGGCGATGAAGACCAGCATCTCGACGAAGCCGAACATCTTGATCGCAGGCGTCTCGACGATCTCCTTGAAGATCGTCGCCCACGGAAAGAGGAAGGCGATTTCGAGATCGAACAGGATGAAGATGATCGCAATCAGGTAATAGCGAACATCGAATTTCATGCGCGCGTCTTCGAAAGCCTCGAAGCCGCATTCGTATGGGGAAAGTTTTTCGCTGTCAGGACGGTTGGGAGCAACCAGCCAGCCAAGAACAATTGGCAGAACGCCAATGGTGACACCCACGAGGATGAACACCAAGATCGGGAAGTAGTTTTCCAGCATGATCCGCCGCCGCGCTATCGCTGCATTTCAACCCGGAGCCACACTTCATACCCCCGTATGACCCCCCGCTACTTGGTGCCGACGATGAGACTCGAACTCATACGGCTTGCGCCACTACCCCCTCAAGATAGCGTGTCTACCAATTTCACCACGTCGGCCCAAACTTGCATGCGGTCGCGAAATCATCTGAGGGATACTGCAACCCCGCGCCCGTTTTCCCTGTTTTTATCTGGGAATATCTTTTGCCTTCGAATCTTTCGATTCAGGCGTTGCAGCCTTATTTTCGGCTGCTTGGTTTTCTTTCGGCGTCGCCACCGGAAGAGACTGCGATTGTACCGCATTCTCCATGACGCTACCAGACGTTTTTGGCTTGTTCGACGCAAGATAGGCCAGCGTGAGGCTCGTCACAAAGAAGACGGCGGCCAGCACGGCCGTCGTGCGACTCAGGAAATTCGCCGAGCCAGTTGCGCCGAACAGGCTGCCGGAAGCCCCGCTACCAAAAGCGGCGCCCATGTCGGCTCCCTTGCCATGCTGCATCAGCACCAGGCCACAGATTCCCAGACCAACCAGGATATGCGCCACAAGCACTACCGAGAACAATGCATCCATCTCACTCAACCTCAACAATTTGCCGCCTGGCAAATCGCCAGAAATTCATCAACCACCAGCGAGGCTCCACCCACCAGTCCGCCATCGATATCGGACTGAGCAAACAACTCGCCAGCATTCTGAGCCTTGACGCTGCCGCCGTACAAGATTGGCAGCGACGCCGCCAGCACAGCATCCCTTGCTTCAACCCGCGCACGGATCGCCGCATGCACTTCCTGAGCCTGCGCAGGACTTGCCGTACGCCCGGTGCCGATAGCCCAGACAGGCTCGTACGCCAGTACTGCCCCTGACAGACCTGCCGCGCCCGCCGCATCAAGCACGGCGTCAAGCTGCGCGTAAACAACCTGCAACGTTGCGCCGGCCTCACGCTGTTCAAGCGTTTCGCCAACACACAGGACCGGCGTCAGGCCTGCCGCTCTTGCAGCGAGAAACTTGGCCGCCACTTTCGCGTCGCTCTCGCCATACAGCGCGCGCCGCTCGGAGTGGCCGACGATCGCGTAACGGCAGGCAAAGTCGCACAGCATGGCACCCGACACCTCGCCCGTGTAGGCACCGCCCGAGTGCTCACTGAGGTTCTGAGCCCCCCAGCGTATCGGCGTTGCCGCCAGCATCTCCTGCGCCTGCGCAAGGTACGGGAACGGAACGCAAACAGCCATCTCGGTGCTGCCCGCCAGCGGCAAGCCGGCTACCAGCGCCCGCAGCAACTCGCGGTTCGCCGCGAGGCTGCCATGCATTTTCCAGTTACCGACAACGAGCTTGGCGCGCATACGGGAGGGCGAGGAACGTCCGCACAAAACCGCCGGATTATAGCGGCCCGGGCAGGTACGGGTCAATGAACCGCCGGTTCTCCCGCCGCGCCCTGTGCAGCGCTCACAGTGCGCACCACCGAGGCCAGTTCCTCGGCGACACGCGCGACGCGTTCGCCGTCACGCCCTTCGACCATCACGCGCAACAGAGGCTCGGTACCGGACGGACGCAGCAGAATGCGCCCCTCTCCGGCAAGGGAGACTTCGGCCGCCTTGCTGGCAGCAACGATCTCGCCGCTTTCCTGCCAGCGGAATCCCTTGGCAACACCAACGTTGACCAGTTTCTGCGGATAGAGCTGCAATCCCGACAGCAGCGCTTTCAGTGAAACGCCGGCAGCACGCATCGCAGCCAGCACCTGCAAGGCGGAGACGATGCCATCACCGGTCGAATGCCGATCAAGGCAGAGGATATGCCCGGAATTCTCGCCGCCGTAGAGCCAGCCCTTCTCCTGCAGCATTTCCATCACGTAGCGATCACCCACTGCCGCCCGAGCGAACGGTATGCCAAGTTCGCCAAGCGCATGTTCGAAGGCAAGATTGGTCATCAGCGTGCCAACGACGCCGGAGACCGCCCCCTGCGCCATGCGGCTCTTCACGATCGCGTAGAGCAACTGATCGCCGTCGTATATGGTGCCGTCATGATCGACCATGATCAGGCGGTCGCCGTCTCCATCCAGCGCAATGCCGAGGTCGGCGGATTTCGCGACAACCTCCGCCGCAAGTGCACGCGGCGCCGTGGCACCGACATCATCGTTGATGTTGAGCCCGTCCGGAGCCGCACCGATCGCAAAGACCTCGGCACCAAGCTCGTGCAGCACATGCGGCGCGATGTGATAGGCCGCACCATGGGCGCAGTCGACGACGATCGACAGCCCGCGCAGATCGGCATTGTTCGGAAAGGTGCTCTTGCAGAACTCGATGTAGCGCCCTGCAGCATCGTTGATGCGGCGCGCGCGACCGAGTTCCGACGAGGCAACGCATTCGATCGGCGCGTCGATACCCGCCTCGATCGCATGCTCCACTGAGTCCGGAAGCTTGGTGCCGAAGGCCGAAAAAAACTTGATTCCGTTGTCGTAGTACGGATTGTGCGAGGCCGAAATGACGATGCCGGCCTGTAGCCGCAAGGCACGCGTCAGGTAGGCAACCGCCGGCGTCGGCAGCGGACCGGTCAGGCAGACATCGACACCCGCGGCTGAAAAGCCGGCCTCCAGCGCAGCTTCAAGCATGTAGCCGGAATTGCGCGTGTCCTTGCCGATCAGCACCGCCGGCCGTTCGCCATGCGGCAGATGCTCACCGGCAACCAGCACACGCCCGGCAGCATGACCCAGGCGCATCACGAAATCGGGCGTGATCGGCTGCTTGCCGACCCGGCCGCGCACCCCATCGGTGCCAAAATACTTTCTGCTCATGAGAGGTTCCTGCTTTCTGCGTCGATTGCGAATCGCGCTATTTTACTTGCTTGCGCACTGCAGACCATATGGCGACAGCATCCTTCGTGGCTGCGACATCGTGCACGCGGAGAATGCGCGCCCCCCCTTCCAGCGCCATCAGCGCTGCGGCAAGACTCGCGGAGAGGCGCTCACCGACCGGGCGGCCGGTGATGGCGCCAAGCATCGACTTGCGCGACAACCCCGCAAGCACTGGCAAACCGTCGAATGCCGTTGCGGGCAACTCACGCAGCAGCACCAGATTGTGATCAAGCGTCTTGCCAAAGCCGAAGCCGGGATCGAGCACGATCCGCTCACGCGCCACCCCGGCAGCTTCCAGCGCCACAACGCGGCTGCGCAGGAAATCCCGCACTTCGGACACGACATCGGCGTAGACCGGCGCCTGCTGCATCGTCAGCGGCTCGCCCTGCATGTGCATCAGGCAAAGCGCACAGTTTGCATCGGCAACCACCTCGATTGCACCGGGCATGCGGAACGCATATATATCGTTGATCATCGCGGCACCGGCTGCCAACGCGGCACGCATCACCGTCGGCTTGTAGGTATCGACCGAGATCGGCACCCCGCAATCGACAAGCGCTTCCAGGACCGGCAGCAGGCGGTGCAACTCGTCATCGAGAGACGTTGGCATTGCCCCCGGGCGCGAGGATTCGGCGCCGAGGTCAAGGATGTCCGCTCCCGCCGCAAGCTGCGCCCGGGCGTGCGCAATCGCCTGCTCGGCACAGGCCACCAGACCGTCCCCGGAGAAAGAATCCGGCGTCAGGTTGACGATGCCCATCACCAGCGGGCGATCAGGATCGAGATGAGTCTTGCCGCAATGCAGTTTCATAAACGACAACGGGAGAGCATCGCTCTCCCGTCCGTGCGTGGATTGATCGGATCAGGCTGGCGCGGTCGCCGACGGTGCCGGGCCCGGCGTATCGCCGGTCGAGGATTTCGGCGGCGTCTGCGGTTGCTTCGGCGGACGCGGTTCCTTGCCTTCCATGATGTCGTTGATCTGTTCAGCGTCGATCGTTTCCCAATCGAGCAGCGCCTTGGTCATCGCTTCGACCTTGTCGCGGTTCTCGTCGAGCAGACGACGCGCGAGGCCAAACTGCTGGTCGATGATGCGGCGAATCTCGGCGTCGACCTTCTGCATCGTCGCCTCCGAGACATTCTTGTGCGTGGTGATCGAACGGCCGAGGAAGACTTCACCCTCGTTCTCGCCATAGACCATCGGCCCGAGCGCATCGGACATGCCGTACCGCGTCACCATGTCCCGCGCCATTTGCGTTGCGCGCTCAAAGTCGTTCGAGGCACCGGTCGTCATCTGATTCATGAACAGTTCTTCGGCAATGCGGCCACCGAAGAGGACCGCGATGCGGCTCATCAGATACTCGCGGTCATACGCGTAGCGATCCTGCTCCGGCAACTGCATGGTCACGCCCAGTGCACGACCGCGCGGAATGATGGTGACCTTGTGCACCGGGTCGGACTTCGGCAACAGCTTGGCGACGACGGCGTGGCCCGATTCGTGGTAGGCCGTGTTGCGCTTTTCCTCCTCGCTCATGACCATGCTGCGGCGCTCGGCGCCCATCATGATCTTGTCCTTGGCCTTCTCGAAATCTTCCATATCGACGAGGCGCTTGTTGGCGCGCGCTGCGAACAGGGCCGCCTCGTTCACCAGGTTGGCGAGGTCGGCACCGGAGAAACCGGGAGTGCCGCGGGCAATGATATCGGCCTTGACGTCGCCAGCAATCGGCACCTTGCGCATGTGCACCGTGAGAATCTGCTCGCGGCCGCGAATATCCGGCAGCGGCACGACAACCTGACGGTCGAAGCGCCCCGGGCGCATCAGCGCCGGATCGAGCACGTCCGGACGGTTGGTCGCGGCGATGACGATGACGCCGGTCTGGCCCTCGAAGCCGTCCATCTCGACCAGCATCTGGTTCAGCGTCTGTTCGCGCTCGTCGTTGCCGCCGCCGAGGCCGGCACCACGCTGGCGGCCGACGGCATCGAGTTCGTCGATGAAGATGATGCACGGTGCGTGCTTTTTGGCGTTCTCGAACATGTCGCGGACGCGTGCGGCACCGACGCCGACGAACATTTCAACGAAATCGGAGCCGGAAATCGAGAAGAATGGCACCTTGGCCTCGCCCGCAATCGCCTTGGCGAGCAGCGTCTTGCCGGTGCCCGGGCTACCGACCATCAGCACGCCCTTGGGTATGCGGCCACCGAGCTTCTGGAACTTGGAGGGGTCGCGCAGGAAATCGACCAGTTCCTGCACCTCTTCCTTGGCTTCGTCGCAACCGGCGACGTCAGCGAAGGTGACGGTATTGTTGGATTCATCAAGCATGCGCGCCTTGCTTTTGCCGAACGAAAAGGCGCCACCGCGCCCGCCGCCCTGCATCTGGCGCATGAAGAAGACCCAGACGCCGATCAGGAGCAACATCGGGAACCAGCTGACGAAGATGTTCATCAGCATCGACGGCTCCTCTTCCGGGCGCGCCTCTATCTTGACGCCGTACTTGAGCAGATCGGAAACCAGCCAGATATCACCGGGGGAATAGGACACGAGCCGCTTGCCGTCGGTTGTCGTGGCCTTCAGCGTGCGGCCCTCGATCGTCACCTTGGCGATGCGCCCCTGCTTCACTTCCTCGATGAACTGGGAGTATTCCATCGAGTTCTGGCTCACCTGGCGACCGTTGAACTGGTTGAACACGGTCATCAGCACGAGGCCGATGACCATCCAGATCGCCAGGTTCTTGAACATGTTATTCAATTTGCGTTCCTCATCGCCAAAAAGGGCGTCGAATGCTGCATTTTAGCGCAATTAGCGTAGCCCGCGCCCCAACAGGTAAAGTTCGGGGCTGCGATCGCGCGAGGCGTCAGGCTTGCGGGTTGCAAGCTGACGAAACACCTGGCGCATCTGGGCAACGAAATCCTCGTACCCGTGTCCCTGGAAAACTTTGACCAGAAATGCGCCTTCCGGTTTCAGCCATTGCCGTGAAAATTCAAGCCCAAGTTCCGCGAGGTGCATCATGCGAGCCTGATCCGACACTGCAATACCTGAAATATTGGGCGCCATATCCGAAAGTACAAGGCCAACGCGGCTTCCAGCGAGTTTTTCTTCCAGTTGTTCGAGAATCGGCGCCTCCCGGAAATCCCCCTGAATGAAGTCGACACCCGGAATGGCGGCCATTTCGAGCAGATCGAGCGCAATCACGCGGCTTCGCCCCCTCAGGCGCTCGGCCGCCACCTGCGACCAGCCGCCCGGTGCCGCCCCCAGATCGACAACGACCTCGCCCGGGCGGATCAACTTGTCCCGATCATCGATTTCCATCAGCTTGAAGGCAGCGCGCGAACGCCAGCCTTCCGCCTTCGCCTTGTGCACGTAGGGGTCGTTAACATGCTCGTGCAACCACGCCTTGCTGCTCTTGGTCCGGGCCATGATGGGGTTTCGTGTAAAATCCGCGTTTTGTAGAAGGTTAGACGATGCTGCAACTTACTGCCGAAGAGCGCCGCGCGCTCCGCGCCCGCGCCCATGGCCTCAATCCGGTCGTTTCGATCAGCCAGAACGGTCTTACCGAGGCCGTGCTGAAGGAAATCGACGCCTCACTCAAGGCGCACGAGTTGATCAAGATCCGCGTCTACGGTGACGACCGCGACCTGCGCGACGCCTGGCTCACCGAAATCTGCGAAAAACTCGATGCCGGTCCGGTACAGCACATCGGCAAACTGCTCGTCGTTTACCGTCCATCGGCCGAACTGGCCGCCAAAAAAGCCGCCGCTGCGCCACGCAGGAAAGCCGAGCCGCGCCGGACCAAGCGCAGCTTCCAGGGCAGTTCCAAGCGCTGAATCATTTCAGCCCCCGCGGCGCAGCCAGCACCGCGAACACACCGAGCAGGCTCTGCCCCAGATAAAGGGCGCTGGCCACGCCATGCCACGTGGCAAAACGGTTTTTCGTCGCGGCCTCGGCCAATTCGCGTGGCACGCTCTCGCTGCGCAACTGTGCGATCAGCGGTTGCAGACCGAATAGCTGTGCGGCAGCGAGCGCCAGCATCAACACGACAAGCCAGAAAACCAGCCGCCTGAGTGCCGCAGCCCCCAGCCGCGCAAACATGAAAATCAGCAGGTAGGCGCCACACCCCAGGCCCAACCATCCCACAACGGCAAACATGTCACCGGCCAGCGAACCGGCGAGCGTACGGTCCGGCAGATTGGCGAACAACAGCGGCGCCGCAATGCAGCCGATGGCCCACAGGGCACCGACCCACGCCGTCAACACCAGCGTGTAACTCGCATCGGCAAAACGTCGCATCACTGGCGCATCACCAGCACGTCACTCGTAACGAACGTCAAGAATCTCGAATTCGCGCTGACCGCCCGGCGCCTGCACCTGGGCGATGTCGCCAGCGAACTTGCCGATCAGCGCGCGCGCCATCGGCGAGGCATACGAAAGCTTGCCCTGCTTGATGTCGGCCTCGTCCTCGCCAACGATCTGATAGGTCACCGGATCACCGGAGTCCTGGTCTTCCAGATCAACCGTAGCGCCGAAAACGACGCGGCCGTCAGCATCGAGCGCCTTCGGATCGATGATCTGTGCATTCGAGAGCTTGCCCTCGACTTCCTGGATGCGTCCCTCTATGAAGCCCTGGCGCTCCTTGGCGGCATCGTATTCGGCGTTTTCCGACAGGTCGCCGTGCGAACGGGCTTCAGCGATCGCCGCAACGACATTCGGCCGCTCGACCGTTTTCAGTCGATGCAGTTCTTCGCGTAGTTTTTCGGCGCCGTTCAGGGTCAGCGGTGTCTTGCTCATGTTGCCCTCTGCGTAATCTGTAAAAGCAAAACCGCCGGAAGCCCGTGCAGGGCACTCCCGGCGGTTGGAAAAGGATGAATCAGTTCAGTTGCGCGTGCAACGCCTGGATCGGATAGACAACGAGTTCGCCGCGGTTCTTGATACCTTCCGCCGCCGCCTCGGCCCCCCAGATCGTCGTGTAAGCAGTGACACGGGCGGCCAGACCGGACGTACGGATCGAACGCGAATCGGTGATCGCCTGCCGCTTCTCTTCGACGGTGTTCACGATCAGCGCGATCTCGTTGTTCTTGATCATGTCGACGATGTGCGGACGGCCCTCGGTGACCTTGTTGACCGCGATCACCGGCACGCCGGCCGCCTCTATCGCCGCCGCCGTACCGCGCGTGGCGACGACGGTGAAGCCGCTGGCGGCGAGGTTGCGGGCGATCTCGACCGCCTTCGACTTGTCCGAATCCTTAACGCTGAGGAAGGCCTTGCCCGAGGTCGGCAGCTTGACGCTGGCCGCCATCTGGCTCTTGACGAAGGCTTCCTCGAAGGTAACGCCGACGCCCATGACTTCGCCGGTCGACTTCATTTCCGGACCAAGGATGGTATCGACACCCGGGAATTTGTTGAAGGGGAAGACGGCTTCCTTGACCGAGAAGTACGGCGGGATCACTTCCTTCGTCACGCCCTGGCTCTTCAGGCTCTGGCCGGCCATGCAGCGTGCGGCGATCTTCGCCAGTTGCAGGCCGGTCGCCTTGGAAACGAAGGGCACGGTACGCGAGGCACGCGGGTTGACTTCGAGGACATAGACCTCGTTGTCCTTGATCGCGAACTGCACGTTCATCAGGCCGCACACGTTGAGCGCCTTGGCCATCAGCTTGGTCTGGCGACGCAGTTCGTCCTGCACGTCCCTGGCCAGCGAATACGGCGGCAGCGAACAGGCCGAATCGCCCGAGTGCACGCCGGCCTGTTCGATGTGTTCCATGACGCCGCCGATGATGACCTCGTCGCCGTCCGACAGCGCATCGACGTCGACCTCGACGGCATCGTTGAGGAAGCGGTCGAGCAGCACCGGCGAGTCGTTCGAAACCTTGACCGCCTCGCGCATGTAGCGTTCGAGGTCGCGCGGCTCATGGACGATTTCCATGGCGCGGCCACCCAGCACGTAGGACGGGCGGACGACCAGCGGATAGCCAATCTCTTCGGCGAGACGCAGCGCTTCGTCTTCGGCGCGAGCGGTGCGGTTCGGCGGCTGCTTGAGGCCGAGGTCGTGCAGCAGCTTCTGGAAGCGTTCGCGGTCCTCGGCGGCGTCGATCATGTCCGGCGACGTACCGATGATGGGCACGCCGTTGGCTTCGAGGTCACGCGCCAGCTTGAGCGGGGTCTGGCCGCCGTACTGGACGATGACGCCGACCGGCTTCTCGATGTGCACGATCTCGAGCACGTCTTCCAGCGTCAGCGGCTCGAAGTAGAGGCGATCCGAAGTGTCGTAGTCGGTCGACACGGTCTCCGGGTTGCAGTTGACCATGATCGTCTCGTAGCCGTCTTCGCGCATGGCAAGGGCGGCATGGACGCAGCAGTAGTCGAATTCGATGCCCTGGCCGATGCGGTTCGGACCGCCGCCCAGCACCATGATCTTCTTCTTGTCGGTCGGGTTCGATTCGCACACTTCCTCGTAGGTCGAGTACATGTAGGCGGTATTCGTTGCGAACTCGGCGGCGCAGGTATCGACGCGCTTGTAGGCCGGGCGAACGCCGAGCGCATGGCGATGCTCGCGCACCGCTGTCTGCGTGGTGTTCATCAGGCGAGCGAGGCGCTTGTCGGAGAAACCGGCGCGCTTGAGCGCCCACAGATCGCCCTTCTGCAGCGACTTCAAGTCCTTGCCGCGGATCGTCTCGGCCTTGAGGTAGAGATCTTCGATCTGCGCCAGGAACCACGGGTCGATCGCCGTCAGGCGGTGGATGTCATCGAGCGACATGCCGCAGCGGAAGGCGTCGAGCAGATACCAGATGCGCTCGGGACCGGCTTCGGCCAGTTCGGTCTCGATCTTTTCGCGGTCCGTAGTCTTCTCGTCGAAGCCGTCGACGCCGACTTCGAGGCCGCGCAGCGCCTTGTGCAGCGATTCCTGCAGCGTGCGGCCGATGGCCATGACTTCGCCGACCGACTTCATCTGCGTCGTCAGGCGCGAATCGGCGGTCGGGAATTTCTCGAAGGCGAAACGCGGCACCTTGGTGACGACGTAGTCGATCGACGGCTCGAACGAGGCCGGGGTCTTGCCGCCGGTGATCTCGTTGGCCAGCTCGTCGAGCGTGTAGCCGACCGCCAGCTTGGCCGCGACCTTGGCGATCGGGAAGCCGGTGGCCTTGGAGGCCAGCGCCGACGAACGCGACACGCGCGGGTTCATTTCGATGACGATCATGCGGCCGTCGGCCGGGTTGATCGAAAACTGCACGTTCGAACCGCCGGTATCGACGCCGATCTCGCGCAGCACGGCGATCGAGGCGTTGCGCATGATCTGGTATTCGCGGTCGGTGAGCGTCTGCGCCGGGGCGACGGTGATCGAGTCGCCGGTATGCACGCCCATCGGGTCGAGGTTCTCGATCGAGCAGACGATGATGCAGTTGTCCTTGCGGTCGCGGACAACCTCCATCTCGTATTCCTTCCAGCCGAGCAGGCTCTCCTCGATCAGCAGTTCGCTGGTCGGCGAGGCTTCGAGGCCGCGCTTGCAGATCTCGACGAACTCTTCCTGGTTGTAGGCGATGCCGCCGCCGGAGCCGCCCATCGTGAACGACGGACGGATGATCGCCGGGAAGCCGATCATGGCCTGCACCTGCTGCGCCTCTTCCATCGAGTGGGCAATGGCGGAGCGTGCCGAGCCGAGGCCGATCTTGGTCATCGCCTGCTTGAACTTTTCGCGGTCCTCGGCCTTGTCGATGGCCTCGCGCGAGGCGCCGATCATCTCGACGCCGAACTTTTCGAGCACGCCGTGCTTGGCGAGGTCGAGCGCGCAATTCAGCGCCGTCTGGCCGCCCATGGTCGGCAGCAGGACGTCGGGACGCTCCTTCTCGATGATCTTCTCGACCACCTTCCAGGTGATCGGCTCGATGTAGGTGACATCGGCCATCTCCGGGTCGGTCATGATCGTCGCCGGGTTGGAATTGACCAGGATGACCTTGTAACCCTCTTCACGCAGCGCCTTGCAGGCCTGCGCGCCGGAGTAGTCGAATTCGCACGCCTGGCCGATGATGATCGGGCCGGCGCCGATGATGAGGACGCTCTTGATGTCTGTACGCTTGGGCATTTTCTACTTTCTCTCGATCTTTGCCGAATCTTGCAATTTCACCGGTCCGGCTCAGGCGGCCGGCTGCAGCGCGGCGACGCCGCGCACCATGGCATCGAGGAAACGGTCGAACAGGTAAGCCACGTCGTGCGGGCCGGGGCTCGCTTCCGGGTGCCCCTGGAACGAGAAGGCCGGCACGTCGGTGCGGGCGACGCCCTGCAGCGAACCGTCGAACAGCGACACGTGCGTCGGCCGCAGGTTGGCAGGTAGCGAATCCGGATCGACCGCAAAGCCGTGGTTCTGGCTGGTGATCAGCACCTGCTGCGTATCGAGGTCCTTGACCGGATGGTTGGCGCCGTGATGGCCGAACTTCATCTTCAGCGTCTTCGCGCCCGAGGCCAGCGCCAGCAACTGGTGGCCGAGGCAGATGCCGTAGGTCGGGATGCCGCGGGCAAGGAACTCGCGGATGGCGGCAATGGCGTAATCGCAGGGTTCGGGATCACCCGGACCGTTCGAGAGGAAGATGCCGTCCGGATTCATCGCCAGCACATCAGCAGCCGGCGTCTGCGCCGGCACGACGGTGACGCGGCAGCCACGCTGGGCGAGCATGCGCAGGATATTGCGCTTGACGCCGAAATCGTAGGCGACGACATGGAACTTCGGCTCCGGCAGCGCCTGGAAGCCGGTCAGCGACCATTCGCCTTCCTGCCACTCGTACGGCGAATCGACGCTGACCACCTTGGCCAAGTCCATGCCGGCGAGCCCCGGGAAAGCCTTCGCCTCGGCGATCGCCTTTTCGGCGTCAGCGCCGGCGACGATGCAACCGGCCTGGGCACCCTTTTCGCGCAGCACGCGCGTCAGCGCGCGGGTGTCGATGCCGGCGATGGCGACGATGCCGTTCTTTTTCAGGTATTCCGGCAGCGTGGAGGTCATGCGCCAGTTCGAGGCGCGGATCGGCAAATCACGGATGACGAGGCCGGCGGCGTAGTTGGCGCGCGACTCCCAGTCTTCGTCGTTGCAACCGGTGTTGCCGATGTGCGGATAGGTCAGGGTGACGATCTGGCGGCAGTACGAGGGGTCGGTCAGGATTTCCTGATAGCCGGTCATGGCGGTGTTGAACACCACCTCCCCGCTCGTGCTGCCCTCGGCGCCGATCGCATAGCCACGGAACACGGTTCCGTCGGCAAGCGCGAGCAGGGCGGGCGGGAACGGCGGCAGCAGCGCGCTTAGAGTCGCAGAAAGGGACACGAAAAACTCCTGGAATGTGCGCAAAAACAATGGTTTATATGCGCAAAAGCGGAAGGGCTCGTGACCCTTCCGCTTGATCGATATTTAAACCTGTTCATTATACAGGACGCCCCATCCCGGGGCAAATCCGGCGGGAGTGAAATCGGTCAGCCGGCCCGCTTGCCGAGCCTCTCCGACGCATGTCCGCCCGCACCACAGCCGGGGAACCCGGGTCCTATTTTCCCGCGAAGGTCATGAGCTCCTGACGCACCGCTTCCAGCGCCAGGCGAAGCGACATCTCTGCCGCTGCCGCCGCCGACCATTTTTCGTCCTTCGCCGCCAGTTCAATCGCCAGCGCGTGCCGGCGCGCCTCCTCCGCATGAAACATCGCCAGCAGGCCTTTAAAGGTGTGTGCAGCCCGGCAAAGGGCCTGCGCATCGTGCTTCGCGAGCGCCGCAGAGACTCCTGTCACATGAGAATCCCACTGTTCGAGCAGCATGCGCGCCATCTGTCGGACAAGATCCGGATCGCCGATGTCCTGGATCGCGGCCTCCGGGTCGATCGCCTGAAAACGGGCACCCGCAGACGAGCCACACTCTACTGCTGGGCGCACGACCGACTGCTCTCCGCTCATCGCCCGCCCGAGCGCGGCGAAGAGATCCGCCTGCCGGATCGGCTTGGCGACGTAGTCGGTCATCCCGGCCTGCAGGCAGCGCTCCCGATCCCCGCTCATCGCGTTTGCGGTCATCGCGATGATCGGAACCTGTCGGAAACCGGTATCGGATGCAACCCAGCTGCGACGCAGCTCGCGTGCGCGAATCGCCTGCGTTGCCTCAAGCCCGTCCATGACCGGCATCTGCATGTCCATCAGGATGACGTCGAAATGCTCGCTATCAAATGCCTCGACTGCTTCCTCACCGTTCGCTGCCAGTGTTACGCGATGCCCGGCCTTCGCGAGCAGCTGCTGTGCCAGTTCCTGATTGACCGGGTTGTCCTCAACCACCAGAATCTGCAAGCCCTGTGCCGGCGTGCCAGCAACATGCAAAGACGCCTCGACATTAAAGGAATCCAGCTGGAATACGCCGCTCGGACTTCCCACTGCAAGACGCACCGCATCGAGCAAATCGGCGGCCGCGACAGGCTTCACGACATGCACTGCCAGCCCCATTTCCTTGAGACGCGGCAACTGATCCCGTTGGCCGGAAACGGAAACCAGCGTCACCATTGGCTCTCGCTCCGGCAGTGAGGCCCAGGCGGAAAGCAACTGCCCACCGTCAGCCAATGCCTCATCGGCATCGAGTATGACCAGCGCCACCGGAAAACCCGCTGCCCGCCATTTCTCGCACAGCGCCTTTGCTTCGCCAATTGCGCCTGCGGTCACTGTTTCTGCACCCCAGCGCTCCAGTATCGCCGCCGTGCAACGCTGAGTCGCCGGTGCAAGTCCGGCGACGAGCACCCGCTGGCCAGCCAGCACCGATGGGACTTCCGTTACAGCCGCCGCCTCCTGCTTGACCCCGAAAGGCAGCACGAAACCAAAAACGCTGCCCCGCCCCGCTTCGCTCGCTACCCCCAGCTTGCCGCCCATCAAGTCGACCAGACGCGCGCATATCGCGAGCCCGAGCCCGGTGCCGCCAAAACGGCGGGTCGTTGACGCGTCGGCCTGCGTGAAGGCCTGAAAGAGCTGGCCGATCTTGTCGGCGGGAATGCCGATACCGGTATCACGAACCTCGAAAACGACATCAGCCCGCTCGCCATCCCGCCGTTGCAGGCGGACAAGCACACTGACACTGCCAGCATCAGTGAACTTGATCGCGTTTCCAACCAGATTCGTCAGCACCTGGCGGAGCCGCAGCGGATCGCCCCAGACCCTGACAGGTATTTCGGGTGGAATCTCGACGACGATATCGAGCCCTTTCTGCTGCGCGCCGATCGCCAGCGAACGAACCGCCTCGAAGACAACGGCGGAAAGTTCGAAATCGATGCGCTCGACCTGCAGCTTGCCCGCCTCGATCTTCGAGAAATCGAGAATATCGTTCACGATCGTGAGCAGCGCCTCGCACGACGAGCGCACGGTGCCGAGGTAATGCCGCTGCTCGGCGTCCAGATCCGTATCGAGTGCAAGCTCGGTCATGCCGAGGATTGCATTCATCGGCGTACGAATCTCGTGGCTCATGTTCGCGAGAAAGGCTGTTCGCGAACGTCCGGCCGATTCAGCCGCTTCGCGCGCTGCGCGCAGGCTCTCCTCCATCTGGCGCGACGCATCGATATCCTGCTGCACGACAATCAGACGCAAGGGTTCGCCGCTCTCATCCCGGCTGGCAACGCGCCCGCTGACGCGCAGCCAGCGTTCGCCGCCCTGCTTCGTTCGCATACGGCAATCGCCGGAAAACAAGGGACTGTTGTCGCGCACATGGGCAGCAATCGCCGCCGACAGCGCACCAAGGTCATCCGCGACGGCAAGCGCGCGCCACGCAGCAACGGTATCCGGAACATCCTCCAGCGCGTAGCCGAGCAATACTTTCCAGGTCTTGCCGGAATCGATTCGGCCACTCTTCATGTCCCATTCGGACACCACCAGACTGCCGATTTCGACGGTCGCCTGCTGCAAGATGCCGAAGCGCGCATACGTCGCGTCGATCGCCTGCAGCAACTGTGCAAGCTCAGGATTGGCCGCTGCAAGCGCGGCAAGCCGCCCGGCCAGCGCCTCCGGAGAAGGGACCGCGAGCGCTTCCTGAAGTTGCGCCCGCAGCAGGGATGAGCGGATCACGGCCGCACCCCGCTACACGATCTTGGGGGGCGCGCCAGGTTCATCAGAGATTATCTCTAGCGCAGGCCAAGTACGTCCTGCATATCGTAGAGGCCGTTCTTGCGCCCGGCAAGGAAGCGCGCGGCGCGCAGGCTGCCCAAGGCATAGGGCATGCGGCTACCGGCGCGGTGCGCGATCTCGACGCGCTCACCAGTACCGCAGAACATGACATTATGGTCGCCGACGATATCGCCACCACGCACCGTCGCAAAGCCGATGGTCGAAGGATCGCGCTCACCGGTCACCCCCTCGCGGCCATAGACGGCACACTGTTTCAGGTCACGCCCGAGCGCCGCGGCGACCACCTCGCCCATGCGCAGCGCCGTACCCGAAGGCGCGTCGATCTTGTGCTTGTGGTGCGCCTCGACGATCTCGATGTCGTAGCCCTGATTGAGGATGCGCGCCGCAGTATCGAGCAGCTTGAACACCAGATTGACACCGACTGCCATGTTCGGCGCGAAGACGATCGGAATGTCCTTGGCCGCATCGGCGATTGCCGCCTTGCCGTCCGCCTCGAATCCGGTGGTACCGATCACCATGGCAACGCCCTTTTCGCGACACAGGCGCAGATGTTCGAGCGTTCCCTCGGGGCGGGTGAAGTCGATCAGGCAATCCGCTGTGCCGATCTGCCCGGCAAAATCGTCGCTGACCAAAACGTCACACGGCAAGCCGACGAGATCGCCGGCTTTCTTGCCGATCGCCGGGCTGCCCGGACGATCGAACGCCGCCACCAGAGAAGCTTCACCATCCTTCAGGGTCGCTTCCATCAGCATCCTGCCCATGCGCCCGTGCGCGCCCACCACCGCAATCTTCATGCCGCTCATATCAAACATTCATCCCGAAACAACAAGAACCCGCGGCATCGCGCCGCACGACGTTAACGCGCTTGCGCGCAACAAACCAGTACGCAGAATCAGAAACCGACCTTGTCCATCATCTTGCCAAAGAAGCCGCGCTCCTCGGCCGCCGGCGCTGCGCTACCCGCCTCCACCGAGCCAAGATCGATCACCCGGCTCTTCTCGTCGGGCGCTGTCTCCTCACCCCCTTGGGAGGCGACAACATCCCCCGCCACGCGATAGAGCTTGCCCTCGCCGTCGAAGAAGACCGTGAAGCGGCGCGTCTCGACCTCGCCGTTACGGCCCTTCTGCAGACGGTAGAGATAATCCCAGCGATCAGCATGGAACATGTCGATGAGGATCGGCGTACCGAGGATGAAGCGTACCTGTTCCCGGGTCAGGCCCGGGCGCAACTGCGCCACCATGTCCTGGGTCAGCACGTTGCCCTGCTGGACGTCCATCCGGTATTCGGTGACGATCCTCGGCACCGACGAACACGCCCCAAGCGATAGTAGGGCCAGGACAACGACTGCATGTCTTGCGAGTATCATGCGCAAAATGAGTGAAATATCGAGCGAAGAATCGGTACGAAAGCGTCGGCTGCGCATGAACTGCGGGCGCCACGGCCGGCATTCGCGGCTAAGGTGCATTTTTCAAAGCACTGCAACGCGGTATATCATAACCGAAAACCACTCGCGCTCAGCCGCCCCCACCCCATGAGCAATCCGGAAGACCTCAAGAGCATCGGCCTCAAGGCGACCTTTCCACGCCTGAAGATTCTCGAACTGTTCGAGAAATCGGAAGTTCGCCACATGACGGCGGAAGATGTCTACCGGCTGCTGGTTAACGAAGGCATGGATATCGGCCTCGCCACCGTCTATCGCGTGCTCACCCAGTTCGAGCAGGCCGGCCTGCTGGAACGTCACCACTTTGAATCCGGCAAGGCCGTGTTCGAACTCAACGCCGGCAAGCATCACGACCATCTCGTCTGCGTCAATTGCGGCCGTGTCGAAGAGTTCTACGATGCCGAGATCGAGCGCCGTCAGGCCAAGATCGCCAAGGAACGCGGCTTCGCGATCCAGGAACACGCGCTCTATCTATACGCCGAGTGCCTGAAGACCAACTGCCCGCATCGCAGCGGCAAAAAATAACCCTCGTAAGCACGTGGCCGCCTGGCTGCGCGCACGCCATCATCACCCATGGATGCCTTCGTCGCTTCGACGCTGCTTGTCGCGCTCGCTGAAATCGGCGACAAGACGCAACTGCTCTCCTTTGTGCTCGCCGCGCGCCTGCGCCGCCCGTGGGCGATCATTGCCGGCATTCTCGTCGCCACGGTCCTCAACCACGCGCTCGCCGGGTGGGTCGGTACCTTCATCGCCGACTTCATGTCGCCGGAAACGCTGCGCTGGGTTACCGGCGTCGTCTTCATCGCATTCGGACTGTGGACGCTGAAACCCGACGAACTCGATGACGACGAAGCCCCGCAGGCCGGCAGCGGCAGCGCCTTCATCACCACGACGATGGCCTTCTTCCTCGCTGAAATGGGCGACAAGACGCAGTTCGCCACGATTGCGCTGGCTGCCAAGTACGACGCACTGTTCTGGGTGGTTGCCGGAACCACGCTCGGCATGATGCTCGCCAACGTGCCGGCAGTGCTGATCGGAGAAAAACTGGCGACACGGCTGCCGCTCAAGGCCATTCGCTGGACGGCCGCGCTGGTTTTCGTGGCGACCGGTGTGCTGACGCTGACCGGTATCGCCTGAAGCTTCAACCCGCAGCGAGCATCTCGCGCGCATGCTGCCGCGTGATCGCCGTGATTTCGACACCACCGAGCATGCGTGCGATTTCCTCGATGCGGCCCTCGACATCCAGCGCAACGACACGGCTGGTCACCGCTTCGCCATCGCGCCCCTTCGTCACCTGCCACTGCCAGCCGGCGCGCGCCGCCACCTGCGGCAGATGGGTCACGCACAGTACCTGGCGGTCGCTTCCGAGCGAGGCGAGCAGACGCCCCACCACCTCGGCGACGCCGCCGCCAATGCCGACATCCACTTCATCGAAGACCAGGGTCGGCACACAAGCAGCGCGGCTCGTCACCACCTGGATCGCAAGGCTGATACGCGACAGTTCGCCCCCTGAAGCCACCTTGGCGAGCGATCTCGCCTCGCCGCCGGCAAGCCCGGAAATACGGAACTCGACCTGCTCCCGGCCGTAGGCGCCGCCAGACTCAAGCGGCAGCAAGGCCACCTCGAAGCGACCGCCGGCGAGCGCCAGATCCTGCATCACCTTGCTCACCTCGGCGGCGAGCGCCTTGGCCGCCGTGGCGCGGGAATTCGTAAGTTTCGCCGCCTGCGCCTCGTAATCGGCCTGCGCCACCGCCACCCGCTTTTCAAGCGCTGCGATGTCAGCGGCGTCACCGAGTTCGGCAAGGCGTTGGCGGGCCGAGGCGAGTTGTTCCGGCAGTTGCTCCGGCGGCACCCTGAGCTTGCGCGCGCAGGCGAGCACCGCCTCGATTTCGCGTTCCACGGCCTGCAGACGGCCGGGGTCGAGTTCGGCCCGGTCGGCGTAGCGACGCAGGGCCGACACCGCTTCGGCCAGTTCGGTCTGCGCCGATTGCACCAGCGCGGCCACCTCGCTCAGCGCCGGGTCGTAACCGGCCAGATCGTCGAGGCGGGCAGCAACGGCATCGACCTGCGCCTCGCAGGCGGCATCACCATCAGCCAGCGTGGCCAGCGCCACCTGCACGCCTTCGATCAATCCGGCGGCGTGCGCAAGGCGACGATGTTCCTGATTCAGCGCCTCCCAGCCTTCGGCCGTCAGCGACAGCGCCTCGATCTCACCCACCTGCCAGAGCAGTTCGTCGCGCTCACGCACCAGGGCCTCGGCACCACCGGTGGCCGCAGCCAGCGCCGCCGAAGCATCGCGCCAGACACGCCAGGCAAGGCCGACCGACGCCACCGCAGCGGAGAGACCAGCGTGGCCATCGAGCAAAGCGCGCTGCGCATCGCCGCGCAGCAGGGATTGATGCGCATGCTGACCGTGAATGTCGACGAGCAGTTCGGAAACCTCGCGCAGTTGCTGCACGGTCGACGGTGAGCCATTGATCCACACCCGCGAGCGGCCGCCGGCATCGAGCGTGCGGCGCAGGATCAGGCCTTCGTCGGCCTCCATCTCCTGTTCGCGCAGCCAGGCGCAAACCGCCGGCAGACGATCGACCTCGAACTCCGCCGAAACCTCGGCACGCTCGCTGCCGCCGCGCACCAGCGACGCATCGGCGCGATCGCCGAGCACGAAGGCAAGCGCATCGACAAGAATGGATTTGCCGGCGCCGGTTTCGCCGGTGAGCGCGCCGAAACCGGGCGCAAAGTCGAGCGCCAGACGGTCGACAAGAATGAAATCGCGGATCGAGAGACGTAGCAGCATCAGTGGAAAATCACTGCCCTTTCGGGCGTTCGCTCCATTGCAGCTTCTGGCGCAGCATCGCGAAGTAGCTGTAACCGGGCGGATGCAGGAAGCAGATCGAATAGTCGGAGCGGCGCAGGCGCACCGCATCGTCGCGCCGCAGATCGACGGTCACCTGCCCGTCGAAGTGCGCGCGGCAATCGACGGCATGCGTGATGCGCAACTCGATCTCGGCATCGGCACTCACCAGGATCGGCCGGTTCGTGAGCGCATGCGGGCAGAGCGGCACCAGCGCAATGCCGGCCACCTGCGGGTGCAGGATCGGCCCGTTGGCAGAGAGCGCATAGGCCGTCGAGCCGGTCGGCGTCGACACGATGAGGCCATCGGCGCGCAGGTTGTAGATGAACTCGCCGTCAATGAACAGCTCAAACTCGATCATGCGGCCGATGGCGCCCTTGTCGATCACCACATCGTTGAGCGCGAGGTTTTCGTCGATTTCCTTGCCCTCGCGCACCACCTCGGCATCGAGCAGCATGCGCGTTTCCGAAACGAAGCGTCCGTCGAGCAGGTCTTCCATGCAGGTCAGCATGTCGCTGCGGGCAATGTCGGTCATGAAGCCGAGTCGCCCCTGGTTCACGCCGACCAGCGGCACCTTGTAGCGCGCCAGCCGCCGCGCGGCGTTGAGCATGGTGCCGTCGCCGCCGAGCACGATGGCGACATCGGCACTGGCGCCGATGGCCTCGAAGCTGCCGCCAACCCAGGGATCGCTGCCATCGCGGCCGACGTTGGCGGCCGTTTCCTCCTCAACCACGACTGTCGCGCCACGCTCGTGCAGATACCGCGCCAGCTGTCGCAATGCATCGGCAATGCCGGCGCTCTGATAGCGCCCGATCAGCGCAATGGTTCGGGGGAAACGCGGGAAGGTGCTCATGGCCGGAATTATTCCACAAGTCTGCGCGCCTTTTTTTGTAGAATCCCGCCATGCTCGACGAACGCGCCCGCATCCTGCTGAAGACCCTGGTCGAACGGTACATCGCCGACGGCGAACCGGTCGGCTCGCGCGCCCTGTCGAAGTTCTCCGGTCTCGACCTCTCCGCCGCCACCGTGCGCAACGTCATGGCCGACCTGGAAGACGCCGGCTTCATCGCCAGTCCGCACACCTCGGCCGGACGCGTACCGACCGCGCGCGGCTACCGCTTCTTCGTCGACAGCCTGCTTACCGTCTACCCGCTGGAACGCGCGCGCGTCGAGGAAATCGAGGATCAGTTCCACTCGGCGCAGCCGCAGCAGCTGATCAGCAACGCCTCGCACCTGCTCTCCGGCCTCACGCACTTCGCCGGCATCGTCATCGCGCCGCGCCGCGCCAGTCCGCGCATCCGCCAGATCGAATTCGTCAGCCTCTCCGAAAAACGCATCCTGCTCATCCTCGTCACCGCCGACGGCGACGTGCAGAACCGCATCCTGCTCACCGAGCGCGGTTATTCGCCGAGCGAGCTCGTCACCGCCGCCAACATCCTCAACCAGCACTTCGCCGGCCTCGATTTCGACCAGATTCGCCTGCGCCTGCAGGAAGAGCTGCGCCAGCTGCGCACCGACCTGCAATCACTGATGGCGGCGGCGCTGGCTGCTGGCGACGAGGCGATCAGCGCCGCCGGCACCCCCTACGTGATCACCGGCGAGAAGAACCTGCTCGAAGTCGAGGAATTCTCGACCAACATGAAGCGCCTGCGCGAACTGTTCGACCTCTTCGAGCAGCGCACTGGCCTCGTCCAGCTGCTCGAAGTGTCCGGCAATGCCGAAGGCGTGCAGATCTTCATCGGCGGCGAATCCGGCCTCGCCCCGCTCGACGAATGCAGCGTCGTCGCCGCACCCTACGAGGTGAATGGCCGCATCGTCGGCTCGGTCGGCGTCATCGGCCCGACGCGTATGGCCTACGAGCGTGTCATCCCCATTGTCGACATCACAGCCAAGCTGCTTTCCTCCGCCCTCACCTACCAGAGCAACGCCTGAAGGAGCCCCGATGAGCCACGTTCGCCCCGAGCCGACCTGGCAGCACGGCACTCCCGCCCGCTGCGCGGTCGTCCTCATCAACCTCGGCACGCCGGAGGCGCCGACGGCGCCGGCGCTGAAGACCTACCTGCGCGAATTCCTCTCCGACCCGCGCGTCGTCGAGATTCCGCGCCCGATCTGGTGGCTGATCCTGAACGGCATCATCCTCAACACCCGCCCGAAGAAATCGGCCGAAAAATACGCCACGGTGTGGACGCCGGAAGGCTCACCGCTGAAGGTGCATACCGAACGCCAGACAAAGCTGGTGCGCGGCCTGCTCGGGCAGGCCGGCCACCGCAACCTCGTCGTCGATTACGCCATGCGCTACGGCCAGCCCTCGGTCGCCAGCGTGCTCGACAGGCTCAAGGCCGCCGGCTGCAAGCGCTTCCTGCTCGTACCGCTCTATCCGCAATACGCCGGCAGCACCAGCGCCACGGCGCTGGACGAGGCGTACCGCTGGGCGACCACGCAGCGCAACCAGCCCGAACTGCGCGCCATCCGCAGCTTCTGCGACCTGCCCGGCTACATCGAGGCCCTCGCCGCCAGCGTGCGCGAACACTGGATAAAGCACGGTCGCCCCGACGAGGCCTACCAACTGGTGATGAGCTTCCACGGCGTGCCGCGCTTCACGCTGGAAAAAGGCGACCCCTATCACTGCGAATGCCAGAAGACCGGCCGCCTGCTCGCCGAAGCGCTGGCGCTCAAACCCGAGCAATACCGCATCACCTTCCAGAGCCGTTTCGGCAAGGCGGAATGGCTGCAGCCCTACACCGCGCCGACGCTGCAGGCGATGGCAAAAGAGGGCGTCAAGCGCGTCGACGTCATCTGCCCCGGCTTCGTCGGCGACTGTCTGGAAACGCTGGAAGAAATCGCCATGGAAGGCAAGGCCGATTTCCTGCAGGCCGGCGGCGGCGAATACCACTACATCGCCGCGCTCAACGAACGCGACGACTGGATCGCCGCGCTTGCCGGCCTCATCGAATCCCACCTCGGCGGCTGGCCGACGCGGGAAGCGACGGATGGCGCAGCGCTGGCGCTGTCGGCGACGCGGGCGAAAGCGTTGGGGGCGGCAAACTGAACGCGGGAATTATCAAAATACTTTGATAATTTTCTAAGCAGGTATATATTCCAGTCTGTGCCCCCCCTCCGCTTCATCGGCTCAAGCCTCGACGATCTCAAGGACTTCCCTGCCGAAGCAAAGCGAGAGGCCGGTTTCGAACTGCATGCGGTGCAGGCGGGCCTGATGCCCTCAGACTTCAAGCCCATGCTGAATGTCGGGCCGGGCGCCTACGAAATCCGCTTGCGGGTGATGGGCGAGTGGCGGGTGATCTATGTCGCCAGGTTCGATGATGCCGTGTATGTCTTGCATGCCTTCCAGAAGAAGACGCAGAAAACACGCAAGGAAGACATCGAACTGGCAGCCAGGCGCTACAGGCAGATCGGAGGTTGATATGGCACAGAAAAACGAACGGGTGAGCGAATCGAGCGGCAATGTCTTCACTGACCTCGGCTTCGAGAACGAAGAGGCGGTGCTGCTCAAGCTGCGCGCCGACCTGATGGCGGGGCTCCGAGCGACGATTGCCGAGCGCGGCTGGACACAGCAGCAAGCTGCCGATCATCTGCACATCGGCCAGTCGCGGGTATCCGATCTGGTGCGCGGCAAATGGCAAAAATTCAGCCTCGACATGCTGGTCACGCTGGCCGCCAGGGCCGGGCGCCGGGTCGATTTGACGATGGCGTGACGGCAGCGTTGAAACCACCACATCCCGACGCTCAGCGAACGCGATGACTGGATCGCCGCACACACGAGGCTGATCAAGCCCCGCCTTGGCAGCTGGTCGATGCGGGAGGTTTAAAGCCAGAGACTCCTGCCAGCCAGAATCTTACGGCCATTTGCTCTCCAAAGGCTCCAAGCCATGGAGCAGTTGAGTCCGAAACCTGCCGGACGACTTACGGAAGCACCTCGGCCAAAGCTGCCATTAGCCCTATCTACTTCAATTGTCCGCTAAGTGAGAGCAAGCAGCTGATGGTGTCTAGTAGGCTGCGAGGGTCGCGAAAAAATCAGCAATAGCCGCAGTTCTGTTCCATCTCACTCATCCAGGAATGGATACCGCCCAACAGCATGAACACACTGTCCATGATTTCGGATAGGTGTCGAACGTTAACGTGCCGCAATTCCGGAAGCGAGACCTCGCCTTTCTTGTTTATCGGGTATCGAAATGCGAAAGAGCCCGGATCGATGGTATCCAACTGGAAGATGAAGCTTTCGATTGCTGGCAGCTCCTTGTCATCTGCACGAGGGTCCAACTGCTCCAGTAGCTGCCTAAGTTCACGCCAAAGCGGCATCAGGCCGTGCTGAAGATCTCTGGCGGTTTCCTTGCCTGCCAAGCAACGAGCCAGCGGCAGTAAGAGCTTCAGCTCCAGTTCCAGTCCTTGGCGGTAGAGGAATACCAAGGGATAGACCACGCTATCGAGCGGCGCTTGACTATGGATGAGCGCCTGCACCAGTACGTCGGCGGCGTCCTTGTAGCCAGCGGCGTAGATATCCCAGGGGAAATGAGTCCACCCTAGCATGGCATTGTTGTACCAGTCCTCTCCTTGGATGAAAAGCTGTTGGCCGGCAAACTCCGATGGCGACTTCACTATTGGGAGAGGATCTAACTCTACTGCTGCATCATCTTCCTGGTTCTGCATGGCATTCTCGCGGGATGGGTTCGTGGCTGGGACAGGTCATGGTCTCAGTTCGTTGGCACGCCGTAGCGCTTGAACAGTGCGTCGAAAAAGGCTTTGACGTCTGCTTTTGTAGTCGGCGCCTGCAATTCCGCTGCCCCGAATCGAAAGACTTCATAGCCAGCGAGTTTGAGTTCCCGGTCGGCCTTGACCATTTGCGCATAGCGTTGCACGTCGGCACTACCGGAGGCATCCGCATAATGATGCTTCCCGTCTACCTCAATGACGACGCGCACGCCTTGCGGCAGCAAGAGTAGGAAGTCCATGCGAAACCGCAGGAGAGCGTCTCGACCGCGCTCTTTGATGGTCCGCGGATCCCAGTGCAGCCAGACTTCAGGGAGTAGCGCTGGCAGAAGCGGTACCGCGCCGCGGAAACCCTCGAAGAAAGCATCAAACAACAGCGTTTGCGGTGGGGAGTTATGCGGCAAGCTGGCCTTCAGACGTGCAAACAGGGACCGCTTGGCCGTGTTGGCATCGGCGATCTGCTCCGTTTCGCTCCACCACTGTTGCAGGTCATTCCAACGGAGTCCCTCATTGCCGATTGGCCGGTCATAGACGAGTACCTTGTCGGCATTGGTGACGATCTCTACATCGTTGTCCAGGGCATCTCGGAAGCGCAGGTCGGGCTTGTCGGGCGAGGCAAAAATAAGGTTTTTGGGACGGCCTTTGGTCGCCGCGTGAAGTGAGACCACGGAAAAGGTCGGATAGCCGCCTTCAGAGCCTGTTTCGCGCAACTCGACGCCGCAACTGCGTAGCGGTTCGTTAATGCAGGCCACGAAATGGCGCTGAGCAGCTTCGTCAGGACGGACATCCGCGGACGCAAGACCTTCAAGAAACAAGGCGAAGCGCCGGTCAGATGCATCGTATGCCCCCAACTTGTCGAACAGAATTTCTGCTGGCCAGTCCTCTGGGTTTCGGTGTACATGCTGTTGAATCTCGGTGCGCAATCCCGTGCGCATACTGCCAAGCAGCACCATCCAGTCGTCGGCGTCCAGGATCCAGAGCTGCTCTAGCAGCTTGTCAAACCTGCGCGCATCTCCGTAGAGTTCTTCGCTGTTGAGCCTGCGCGCAACCTCGCGCCGATATCGCTTCGGTATGGAAGGGTATAGGCCGCCGCTCCAAAGGATGTCCTGAATCTGGTTACGTATCGTGGCACTGGGTGGATGGCAGATCAACAGTTTGCGGGCGACTGCCGGTAGCTCCTCGTCCGTGAGTGCGTTGAAGCTGGCCTCCATGCGTTCGCGCTTGGAACCATCGGGGCCAGGAGATGGCAACCCCAGTTCTTCGCAGAGTGTCGGCAGCATGATATGCGTCCCGGCGTCCTTGAGACCGGTTATCAGTGGTTCAAGTACCCTGCGAAGTTGAGAATAATCCATATTCATATGCAAAAGGGCTGTCCAACTTGCAATCATACGGACAAGCACAGAAAGGCCCCAAGTCGCTCCATGGCAAGCAGAGTCTAATTGCCAGCCTTCTGCTTACCTTTGTTGCCGTGCGGCTAATGCGAATCAAACGGCTACAATTTACGTCACTGCTGGCATTCATGGCATTCGGGCATGAACGATCTTTTGTACTAACGCAATTGAGTTGAATCCAACAATTTAAGGAAATCCAGTGCAGATATCGTTCAAGGTACTTGGTGTTAGGGAGAGACCCTCGGAGAGGGTGAGAGGAGTCGTTCAGCTTTCATCGGGCGATTGGGACGACTATTCGTTCAAGACATCGTTTAGTGTGACTCTCTACGATCTCCAGGGCAAACAGATTGACCTTGGCAGTGTGAAAATTGGGTACGTTGGACAACCCAAGGGCTGGACGCGAGAGAAGCTTCCTGAAACCTTCGTCAATCTTCCCGAAGGCTGGTTTTCTCTTGGTCAGGATGTTGAGTACTACAAGAATGCCGTTGGCCAATTATCGCCCAATGATCGAGCGTTGATCCTCCGTGCACTAAGAGACGTTGTTGCAGACGAGTCCGTGCTGGTTTCCGCACAAAACGAGAAGGTTTTCAAGGATTCCTTGATGCGTGGCGTCAGTATGTCGGCGATTCACGGTCAATTCAGGCGCGTGCTAAACGGCGAAGTCGAACTTACAGACTTCCATTTCTCATACGCACAAGAAGGAGACCAACGACATGCCGGGGTTGAACTGGATTTCCGTGTTGAACCGTCTTCAAGACCGTCGACGAATATTCATGTCCTTATTGGCCGAAATGGGGTCGGCAAGACAACCCTACTGAACAATATGGTTGCGGCTCTCTTGGGATTAATGCGCCAGGATCAACCTGCGCACAGTTTCTACGAGCATGGCATATTTAACTCGAAGCAGCCTCTGTCAAAAGAGTACTTCAGCAGCGTTGTGTCGGTGTCCTTCAGCGCGTTCGACCCATTTCTTCCACCCGAGGACAGGTCTGATCGAACTGCGGGCCCCGCATATTTCTATATCGGAATGAAGAATGCGAGATTTGGGCATGGCGCCGATAAGAAGCTTCCCCCTAAGACGGATGCAGACCTGGTAAATGACTTCGTTACAAGTTTCCGATCATGTTTGAGTCAACCTGCAAAACGAGACAGGTGGCATAAGGCCATCAAGCGCCTTGAATCCGATCCCAACTTTGAAGAGATGGATTTGGAACGGCTACTCAGTCTGGAAGATAAGGATGCAATTAAGGCAGCCGGTTCGATGGCTGGTCGAATGAGTTCGGGGCACTCCATCGTCTTGCTGACAATTACCAAACTCGTAGATACCGTAGAAGAAAAAACGCTAGTTCTTCTGGATGAACCCGAAAGTCATTTGCATCCGCCGCTGCTCTCTGCGTTCACACGAGCACTTTCTGAATTGCTGTACAGCCGGAATGGTGTTGCCATCATCGCGACACATTCCCCCGTAGTCTTGCAAGAGGTACCACGCTCGTGTGTATGGAAGCTCACAAGATTCCGGGCGGAAGGTCGTTCTGATAGGCCCGAGCGCGAGACGTTCGGCGAAAACGTTGGGATCTTGACCCGAGAGATCTTCGGGCTCGAGGTCTCTAAGTCGGGATTCCACGAGATGATGCAGCGTGCTGTCGATGTGGGTGGGACGTTTGACAGTATCGTTGCCGATTACGGCGGCCAGTTAGGCGCAGAAGCAAGAGCCATCCTGCTGTCGCTAATCGCGGCTCGCCAATCAGGTGAGGGCAATGATCTGTGAGGAGGTTATCGAAGCCCGACATTGACCCAGGTGAGGTCTACGCGAGTTGCGTGAGTGGGGTGACTGCTGCTGATCTCGCCACTCGCTTCAATGCAGCAACAGGGGAGGTTCTTGCTCTTGCGAACCTGTATGACGGTCGAGCTAACACGAGCGAACTGCACCTATTTCCTTCAAGCCCATGGGGCAACGGCGCAGCGCTGGTTCTCGGAGAACTGACAAAGGACGAGTTGACCGCTCTCTATACAAACCACATGGCCAAGCGCGATCAGCCGGGGCGCCCATACTATGACCAAATCATGTTGCTGGCGCCTCTTGGCAAATGCCCCTTCTGTGGATTTGGTCAGGTTTCGACCTTAGATCACTTTCTGTCGAAGGCGCGCTATCCGTCCTTCTCTGTGCTACCCATCAACCTCATTCCGGCTTGCACTGACTGCAACAAAGGCAAAGGTGCTGGAGTGCTTGATGGGCAAAACCAAATTCCCCACCCGTACTTTGAGGGTTCAAGGATCGAGACGGATGTTTGGTTGTATGCCAGCGTGCACGAAACTTCGCCTGCAACGGCTGCGTTCTCGGCGATCCCCCCCGACAATTGGCCTGCGGATTTGGCAAGACGGGTTGTCAACTATGTCCGTGACCTCAACTTGACCACCAGGTTTGCAATTGAAGCAGCGAGTGAGCTCGCATCGCTCTCGGACATCCTAAGTCGCTTCGAGACGAGCCAGCTGATTGGTGAATACCTGAGTCTGATTGCTCAGACGGAGCGATTGCACCGCAAGAACTCTTGGAAAGCAGCGCTGTATGAAGCGCTATCAGGTTCTGCCTGGTATCGCGAAGGTGGCTATCGGCGACCAGCTGCTTAAGTTGGGTGTGTTGTGAAGGCTCAGAGAAAGAAAAGAAAGGTCGGCAATGTGAATCGCCCCACCTTCAGTAGACGCTCCTCGTCCAGTTGAAATACTGCTTTTCGAACTCTACCGAAAAAAACCCGTTCGCATAACGTTGACGGCGTTTCGGGTTGTATTCAGCAGCAACTGAACGGCAGTTGACCGGCGCTTTGCAGACGAGAGGAAGACCTCAGTCCAACGACGGCAATGGCCGAGGTGCGGAAGTACAAGAATCACCCCACGTGACTGCTTGACTCAGCAACCCCCGCCGCTGCAGTTCCCAATAGCCACCCCCTGCCCCACCTCAACAATCCGATAGCCACAAACCCCTCAACCTCCCCGCCGATCTTCCGTTAACGGTCTACCCAGCTCCACCGGAGGCCGCCATGAAGATCGTCAATTCCGGGATGCAGATGGCCTCGTCCCACGCATCCGCCCAGCACCATGAAGTGAAGGAATCCCTGCGCATGTGGGTCGGCGATCGCCGGCCGGATTTCGAGGGGCGCGGGCGGCCGCCCGCAGCGCCAGCCGATCTGGTGAGCATTTCGGAGGCCGGGCGCGCGGCGCAGGTCGGGGAAGCCTCGGCCGTGGAAGAAGCGGCCGAGGAGGCAGCGAATGATCCGCGGCTGACGCTGTTGCGGGCGATGCTGCGCTATTTCACCGGGCGGGATGTCGAAATCTTCGATGCGCGCGAGCTGCAGCCACGGCAGGCGCCGCCCGACGTGCCACAGGCGCCGGCGGCATCGGCGGCGCCGGCCGCGGCCGGATGGGGCATGGAATACGACCGCGTCGAGCGCTACGCCGAGGTGGAGCAGACCACCGTCGCGGCCAGCGGAACCGTGCAGACAGCCGATGGCCGCGAGATCAGCTTTGAACTGCAGCTTTCGATGGCGCGCAGCTACTACGAGGAAAGCAGTGTCAGCCTTCGCCTCGGCGACGCTGCCCGCCCGAAGAAGGACCCGCTGGTCATCAACTTCGGCGGCAACGCGGCGCAGCTGCTCGACCAGCGCTTTTCCTTCGACCTCGACGCCGACGGCACTGCGGAGAACATCAACCGCCTCGCCGCCGGCAGCGGCTTCCTCGTCTTCGACCGCAACGCCGACGGCAAGGCCAACGATGGCAGCGAGTTGTTCGGCACGAAGAGCAGCGACGGCTTTGCCGACCTGGCCAAGCTCGATGGCGACAGCAACGGCTGGATCGACGAGAACGATGCCGCCTGGTCGGCATTGCGCGTATGGACGCCAGCGACCGATGGTGGCGGTGCCCTGCGCACGCTGCAGGAGGCGGATGTCGGCGCCATTGCACTGGCCCGCGTTGCCACGCCCTTTGCACTCAAGGATGCGGCGAACGACACGCTCGGCGACGTGCGCAGCACGGGGCTTTACCTGCGGGAAAGCGGCGGCGCGGGAACGGTGCAGCAGGTAGATCTGAGCGTCTGAACGGCGCGCGATCGAGGACTACGGCAGCAGTTCGAGATCGTACTTGCCGCCGGCCGCCGCGGCACCTGCACTGCTGTCCGCCGTGACCGCGCGCGGGCCCTGCTGCGAGATGGCCACGTCGGCCTGTGCAAGCCGGTCGAGCACGCGGCCGATCAGCACTTTCTGGAAACGTTCCTGCACCTCTTCCGAACTGAGTGCCAGAGCCGCCGGATTCACTTCCAGAAATACGGTCGGTTCCAGCGTCGTGACGCTCGAACGCCGCCGCGCCGACTTGGGGTGCAGGTAGGCCATCTCGCCAAGCACCTCGCCCGGCCCAAGGCGGCAGACGACCTTGCCCTCGATCGAGACCTCGACGAAGCCGCTGACGATGATGCCGAAGGTCCGGCTTTCCTCGCCTTCCTTCATCAGCATCACCTTGCTCGCCAGATCGCGCCAAACGCAGATGCGCAGCGCTTCCCAGACCTCGATGTCGTCGAAATCGGTGAAGAAGGGCAACTTGCGCAGCGCCTCGAAATGGCTGGAATCCTGCTCGGTCTCGTCATCCTCGAGGATCTGGTAGCGCACCGCCGACAGATCCTTGGCGAATTCGGCGCCGTTCTTGTAACGGTTGTAGAGATCCTTCTCCAGCGCCTTCTTGATGATCGGGTCGAGCGGTGGCGGCAGGTTGGGGTTCAGGGCGCACACCGATGGCGTGTCGAAGTTGATGATGCGATAGATCAGCGTTGCCGGGTTGTTGGCGCGGAAGGGCAGCCGCCCGGTCAGCAACTGGAAGAGAACGACGCCCAGCGAGTAGAGGTCGGTCTTCTGGTTCAGCGGGTACTGCTTGATCTGCTCCGGCGACATGTAGGCCGGCGAGCCGACTCCCATGATGAAGGTGGAATCGGTGCCTTCGCGCTGCAGGTTCAGCGACAGGCCGAAATCGGTGATCTTCGGCTCGTCGTCCTTGGTCAGCATGATGTTGGCCGGCTTGATGTCGCGGTGGATGACTCCCTCGCGGTAGGCGTAGTCGAACGCCAGGCAGCACTTGAAGATGATGCCGACGACGCGGTGCAGCGGCAGCAGCTTGCTGATCGTCACATACTGGTCGAGGCCGGTGCCGTCGACGTATTCCATGACGATGTAGGCCCTATCGGGTTCAACTACAGCGTCGTAGATGTGGACGATGTTGGGGTGATCGAGCCGGCGGCCGATGCCGCTCTCCGTCTGGAACAGCTTCATCAGGCGCCGCGACATCGCCGCGTTGTCCTTGCCGAGCTTGATGACCTTTACCGCCACCTCCCGGTCTGCATCCGGATCCCGGCACAGGTAGACAATCGCCGTCGCACCCTTGCCAAGGGGCCGGATGATCTCGTATTTGCCAATGGTTTCCGCCATGGAATCAATCGTAGCAGGATCGCTGTCAGGAAATTGTCAAAAAAATCAAAAATCGCGCACCGAGGGGGCTTGAATTACCGATTCGTGCCCCCAGATGGCGCTGAGTTCAACAGTTTATCCGTCATCCCGGACCATCATGCAAGATCAGACCCCCAACGAGGAAGCCCTGCTTTCCGCAGAATCTCCCGCTAACGCCACGCCTCCCGAGGCCACGTCGGCACCCGAGCACCAGACCGATACCACCCCCAGCCTTGAAGAACTGCTGCGCCAGGCTGAACTGAACGCCGCGGAGCACCACGACGCCTGGCTGCGAGCCAAGGCCGAGACCGAGAATACCCGCCGCCGTGCGCAGGAAGACATCCTCAAGGCACACAAGTTCGCCGTCGAGAAGTTCGCCGGCGACCTGCTGGCGGTGAAGGACACGCTGGAAATGGCGCTGGCCGACCAGAACCCGGATTCGCTGCGCTCGGGCGTCGAAATGACCCTGAAGAACCTCGTTTCCGCCTTCGAAAAGGCGGCCATCGTCGAGGTAAACCCCGTCGGCGAGAAGTTCGACCCGCACAAACATCAGGCGATGGCCATGATCGACGCCGAACAGCCGGCCAACACCGTCGTCCAGGTCTTCCAGAAGGGCTACCTGATCGCCGACCGCACGCTGCGCCCGGCCATGGTGGCCGTGGCCAAGGCCAAAGACGCGTAATCACTGAAATCTTGATTTTTCCGATGACGCCCCCATCTCGGGAACATCGATAAAGCATTCACCAGAAAGGAAAACATAATGGGCAAGATCATCGGCATCGACCTCGGCACCACCAACTCCTGCGTCGCCATCATGGAAGGCGGCCAGCCGAAGGTCATCGAGAACTCGGAAGGTGCGCGTACCACCCCGTCGATCATCGGCTATTCCGAGGATGGCGAAGTCCTGTGCGGCGCCCCGGCCAAGCGCCAGGCGGTGACCAACCCGAAAAACACCCTCTACGCGGTGAAGCGCCTGATCGGCCGCCGCTTCGAGGAAAAAGAAGTGCAGAAGGACATCGGCCTGATGCCCTACAAGATCGTCAAGGCCGACAACGGCGACGCCTGGGTCGAGGTGCGCGACAAGAAGATCGCGCCGCCGCAGGTTTCCGCCGAAGTGCTGCGCAAGATGAAGAAGACGGCCGAGGACTACCTCGGCGAGGAAGTGACCGAAGCCGTCATCACCGTGCCGGCCTACTTCAACGACAGCCAGCGCCAGGCCACCAAGGACGCCGGCCGCATCGCCGGTCTGGAAGTGAAGCGCATCATCAACGAGCCGACCGCGGCCGCGCTCGCCTTCGGCATGGACAAGAAGCAGGGCGACAAAAAGATCGCCGTCTATGACCTCGGCGGCGGCACCTTCGACATCTCCATCATCGAGATCGCCGAGATCGACGGCGAGCACCAGTTCGAAGTGCTGGCCACCAACGGCGACACCTTCCTCGGCGGCGAGGATTTCGACCAGCGCCTGATCGACTACATCATCGACGAGTTCAAGAAGGAATCCGGCGTCGACCTGAAGAAGGACGTACTCGCGCTGCAGCGCCTCAAGGAAGCGGCCGAGAAGGCCAAGATCGAGCTGTCGTCCTCCCAGCAGACCGAAGTCAACCTGCCCTACATCACGGCCGATGCCTCCGGCCCGAAGCACCTGACGCAGAAGATCACCCGCGCCAAGTTCGAGTCGCTGGTCGATGAACTGGTCGAGCGCACCGTCGCCCCCTGCATCACCGCGCTCAAGGACGCCGGCTGCAAGGTCGGCGACATCGACGACGTGATCCTCGTCGGCGGCCAGTCGCGCATGCCGAAGGTGCAGGAGAAGGTCAAGGAAGTGTTCGGCAAGGAGCCGCGCAAGGACGTGAACCCGGATGAGGCCGTCGCCGTCGGCGCCGCCATCCAGGGCGGCGTGCTGCAGGGCGAAGTGAAGGACGTGCTGCTGCTCGACGTGACCCCGCTGTCGCTGGGCATCGAGACCCTGGGCGGCGTCATGACCAAGCTGATCCAGAAGAACACGACCATCCCGACCAAGGCCTCGCAGGTCTTCTCGACCGCTGACGACAACCAGTCGGCGGTGACTATCCACGTGCTGCAGGGCGAGCGCGAAATGTCGGCCGGCAACAAGAGCCTCGGCAACTTCAACCTCGAAGGCATCCCGCCGGCCCCGCGCGGCATGCCGCAGATCGAGGTGATCTTCGACATCGACGCCAACGGCATCATGCACGTGACGGCCAAGGACAAGGCCACCGGCAAGGAAAACAAGATCACCATCAAGGCCAACTCCGGCCTTAGCGAAGACGAGATCCAGCGCATGGTGAAGGATGCCGAGCTGCACGCCGAAGAGGACAAGAAGGCACACGAGCTGGCCGACGCCCGCAACAGCGCCGACGGCATGATCCACATGGTGAAGAAGTCGCTGACCGAGTACGGCAAGGAACTCTCGGACGAAGAGAAGGCCACGATCGAAGCGGCCGTCAAGGAAGCCGAAGACGCCATCCGCGGCAACGACATCGAGGTCATCAAGACCAAGAGCGAAGCCCTGTCGCAGGCCGCGCAGAAGCTGGGCGAGAAGATGTACGCGCAGCAGCAGGCGGCGGCAGGCGGTAGCGGCGGCTGTGGTGACGGCGGTTGCGGCGACGGTTCCTGCGCCACCGACGCGCAGGGCAAGAAGAAGGACGACAACGTCGTCGACGCCGAGTTCACCGAAGTGAAGGACAAGAAGGGCTAATCACGGCTGCACGTACAATGCCTGATTAACCGGCCGGGCCGGCGTACTGCCTCTGCAGTGCCCGTCCCGGCTTCTTGCCAAGGGAACAACCGATGTCCAAGCGCGATTTTTACGAAGTCCTCGGCGTCAATCGCGACGCCGCCGACGACGAGATCAAGAAGGCCTACCGCAAGCTGGCCATGAAGTTCCATCCGGACCGCAATCCGGACAACCCGAAGGCCGAGGAACAGTTCAAGGAAGCGAAGGAAGCCTACGAAATCCTGTCGGATGCGCAGAAGCGGGCCGCCTACGACCAGTACGGTCACGCCGGCGTCGATCCGCAGGCCGGCATGGGTGGCGGGTTCGGCGGGGGTGCCGGCATGGGCGGCTTTGCCGACGCCTTCGGCGGCATCTTCGACGAAATCTTCGGCGGTCGCGGTGGCGGCGGCCATGGCCGCTCCAACATCTATCGCGGCGCCGACCTGCGCTACAACCTCGAAATCACGCTTGAACAGGCCGCTTTCGGCACCGAAACGAAGATTCGCATTCCGACGATGGAGGAATGCGACCACTGCAAAGGCTCGGGCGCCAAGCCGGGCACGCAACCGCAGACCTGCCCGACCTGTTCCGGGTCCGGCCAGGTACGCCTGCAACAGGGCTTCTTCTCAATCCAGCAGACCTGCCCGAAGTGCCACGGCACCGGCCGCATCATTCCCGAGCCATGCAAGGAGTGCCATGGCGCCGGGCGCATCAAACAGCACAAGACGCTGGCCGTGAAGATTCCGGCGGGGGTCGACGAGGGCGATCGCATCCGCCTCTCCGGCGAGGGTGAACATGGCGTCAATGGCGGCCCGCCGGGCGACCTGTATGTGCAGATTCACCTGAAGCCGCACGCCGTCTTCCAGCGCGAGCACAATGATCTGCACTGCGAAATGCCGATCAGCTTCACCACCGCAGCGCTCGGCGGCGAAATCGAGATCACGACGCTGGACGGCGTCGCCAAGATCAAGATCCCTGCCGAAACCCAGTCCGGCAAGGTCTTCCGCCTGCGCGGCAAGGGCATCAAGGGCGTGCGCAGCAGTGCGCATGGCGACCTGATGTGCCACGTTGCAGTGGAGACACCGGTGAATCTCACCGAGCGACAGAAGGAACTGCTGCGCGAGCTGGAGGAACTGAGCAACCGCGACGGCGGCAAGCACAATCCGCGCGCCAAGTCATGGATGGATCGGGTCAAGGACTTCTTCAGCGCCGGCTGATCCTCCATTGAGGGCTTCGCCCGCCGGTCGGCTCCCCGTCGCCGACTGGCGACGGCTTTACACGCTGGCCATGGCCATTGTAAGACCCATGTCAGCTTGCGGCTGCATGCTTCCCGGTTAATGTCGCGTTGCGGCAACTTCATCCATTCGGGAGACCCCTCGCCATGAACCTGTTCCGTAAACTCGCGCTGACCGCAATGCTGGGCTGGACCGCTGTCGCCGGTGCCGCCGATGTCGGCGTTTCGGACACCACGATCACGCTCGGCATGTCGTCGCCGTTCTCGGGCCCGAACGGTGCCTACGGGCTGGACATGAAGAACGTGATCTCGACCTATTTCGACCAGGTCAATAAGGCCGGCGGTGTCAACGGCCGCAAGCTCGAACTGATTGCGCTCGACGATGGCTACGAAACCGACCGCACCGTCGCCAACACCAAGAAGCTGATCGAGGAGCACAAAGCCTTCGCCCTGCTGCAATACTATGGATCGAGCCCGACAACGCAGGCGATGAATGATGTCTTCGGCCCGGCCAAGGTGCCGCTGGTCGGCACCATCTCCGGCGCCGGCACGATCCGCAATCAGGTCAAGGACAATCCGAACAACCGCTACATGTTCCACGTGCGTGCGAGCTACGCCGACGAAACCGAAGCCATCGTCAACCAGCTGGTCGGCCTTGGTCTCAAGAACATTGCGGTCTTCTACCAGAACGACGGCTTCGGCAAATCAGGCCTTGATGGCGTCACCGCAGCACTGAAGAAACATAACCTGGCGCCGGTTTCCGTGGGTACCGTCGAGCGTAACTCGCTCGACGTTGACGCTGCGGTCAAGGCGATCGCCAAGGCTGCGCCGCAGGCAGTTGTGATGGTCACGCTGTACAAGCCGACGGCCGCCTTCGTGAAGGCAATGCGCAAGGCAAACCAGAATCCGCAGTTCATGACCCTGTCGCCCGTCGGTGCCGATCTGCTGGTTGCCGAACTCGGCAACGACGCCCGTGGCATCGGCATCTCGCAGGTGATGCCCTACCCGTTCAACGACACCACCCCGGCGGTGCGCGAATACCAGCGCCTGCTGCAGACGCAGAAGAACACCAACTACTCGTACTACGGCATCGAAGCCTACGTCACGGCCAAGGTCATGGTCGAAGCGCTCCGCCGTGCGGGCAAGGATCTGACGCGCGAGAAGCTGGTGCAGACGCTCGAATCGATGTCCAGCTACGACGCCGGCGGCTTCCGCGTCGGCTTCACCGCAAACGACCGTTCCGGTTCGCGCTATGTCGATCTCACGGTCGTTGGCAGCGGCGGTCGCGTGCTGCGCTGAGCATTCTCCTCTCCGAAAGGCCCGCGCTGCGGGCCTTTTCTTTTGTTGTCCTTCTTGCGACTCACTCACAAAATGAGGCAAGATGGCCAGACAGCAGATTGCAAGAGAGCACCCCATGAAAATCCTGCTGCTCGATCTGCAGGATCAAGGCGACGCTTGGGTCGCCAACGGCCTGCGTAACGCCTTTCCGGAAGACGCCCTGCATGTCGCCGGCGATGTAGGCACGGCCCGCGCTGCGCTCACGGGCGACGGCCTTGCGCCCGACCTCGTAATCCTGTGTGACGAAGACACCGATCGGCTGCTCGGCGCCTATGCAATTCTCGCCGCAAATGCCACCCTGCCGGCAACGATCGCCCTCACCGCATCCCCATCGGTCGATGCGGCCGTGTGCCTGCTCCGCGCCGGCATCGACGACCTGCACGTCCTTGATGTTGGCAACACCTGGCAGCGCCAGCTCCCCGTCGTCGTCGAAGGTCTGCTGCAGCGACTGCGCGAAAAGGACGCACGGCAGCGTCACGATGCGGAACTACAGGCGAGCCAGCAGTACCTCGCGCAGATCATCGACGGCAGCTCCGTCGCCATGTTCGTGATCGACAGCGCACACCGCGTCACCCACTGGAATCAGGCCTGCGAAGCGCTGACCGGAATGGCGGCCAGCGAAATGGTGGGTACCCGTGATCATTGGCGGGCCTTCTACGCGCACCCTCGTCCGTGCATGGCCGACCTGATCCTCGATGGCGGGATCGAAGACAAGGTGGCGCACTACTACGGAACAAAGGGATACCGGCGCTCGGCGACACTTACCGGCACCTACGAAGCCGAGGATTTCTTTCCCGGCTTCGGCGAGAGTGGCCGCTGGCTGTTCTTCACGGCCGCCCCGCTGCGCGACGACGCCGGCAGGATTGTTGGCGCCATCGAAACCTTGCAGGATGTCACCGAAGTGCATCGCACCCGGGATGCCTTGCGCAACAACGAGGCGCTGCTCCGCCAGATCATCCAGTGCAGTTCGGTAGCAACCTTCGTGATCGATGAAACACATCGCGTCACCCACTGGAATCATGCTGCTGAAAATCTGCTCGGCAAGACCGCCGAAAGCACCATCGGCACCCGCGAACTTGCGCGCGATATCTATGCCCACGAGCGCCCGATCCTTGCCGACCTCGTGCTGGATGGCGCCGACGAGCGCACGATCGCCCATTACTACGGCGGGCGCTACCGCAAGTCGGAAATGGCAGACGGCATTTACGAGATCGAGGATTTCTTCCCCAACGTCGGTGATCAGGGGCGCTGGCTGCACTTTGCCGCGGCACCACTGCGCAACGAGGAAGGCCGCATGATCGGCGCCATCGAAACGCTGATCGACGTCAGCGAGCGCAAGCGGGCCGAGGCACTGCTGCAGGAAGGCGAACGACGGCTGGCCCAGATCATCGACGGCTCTGCCGTGGCCATGTTCGTGATCGATGCCGCGCATCGCGTCACCCACTGGAATCAGGCCTGCGCGGCACTGACCGGATTACCGGCGGAAAAGGTCATCGGCACGAACGAACACTGGCGCGCGTTCTATGCCGACGCACGACCATGCATGGCCGATCTGGTGCTCGACGGCGCCATCGAGACTCGCGTGGCGCAGTACTACAGTGCCAAGAAATATCACGTCTCGCATGTGGTCGAGGGCGGATTCGAAGCCGAGGACTTCTTCGCCGCGTTCGGCAGCAGCGGGCGCTGGCTGTACTTTACCGCGGCCCCCTTGCGTAATGCCGGCGGCGAGATCATTGGCGCGATCGAAACGCTGCAGGACATCACCGAACAGAAGCGCGCCGAGGAAAGGTTGCGCCAGAGCGAGGAACGCTACCGTGTACTGTCGATCACCGACGGCATGACCGGCCTTTACAACGCCCGCCACTTCGCACAGCGACTGAGCGAGGAGATGGAGCGTTGCCAACGTTATCGGCATCCGCTTGCACTGATGGTGCTCGATGTCGACAACTTCAAGACCTTCAATGACACCTGGGGACACGTGCAGGGCGACCAGGTCCTGATCCAGCTGGCCGAGTGCATCACCGCCTGCCTGCGTCGCACCGATCAGGCCTTCCGCTACGGCGGCGAGGAGTTCGTTGTATTGCTCCCGGAAACCGACCTGCCTGAAGCGGAAGCCGCCGCGGAGCGGGTTCGTGCGCTCTTTGCACGCAGCGACATTTCACCGGCGCCGGGGCTGCGAGTGGAATGCACGGCCAGCATCGGCGTCACGGCCTTCGTTCCGGGAGAGTCGCCACGCGATTTCGTCGCGCGTGCCGACAGCGGCACCTACGAAGCGAAGCGGCAGGGCAAGAACCGCGTCATCCGCATCCTGCCGCCCGCGGGCACCACCCTCTGATCAGGCGCGGCGCCAGGTGGTGCCGGCCGGCGAATCCTCAAGCACGATGCCGGCAGCCGTCAGCTCGCCGCGAAGGCGGTCCGCCTCGGCGTAATTCTTCGCCTTCTTCGCCGCCGCGCGCTCAGCGATCAATCGCTCGATATCCGCCTCGGCCAGCCCACCCTCGGCAGCCGGTGCCGCCTGCAGGAAGGATTGCGCGTCACGGCCAAGCAGGCCGAGCACGCCGGCAAGCCCCTTCAACTGCGCGGCCAGCGTCGCCGAATGCGAGCGGTTGAGCTCGGCGGCAAGGTCGAAAAGGACAGCCACCGCCTCCGGTGTGCCGAAATCGTCGTCGAGTGCCGTGCGGAAGCGCTGCGCGTGTGCTTCCTTCCAGTCGATGGCGGCGGCGACGGTCTCGAAGCCCTTCAGCGCCGTGTACAGGCGGGTCAGCGCGTGCCGCGCATCGTCAAGGTGGGCGTCAGAATAATTCAGCGGACTGCGGTAGTGCGCGCGCAGAATGAAGAAGCGCACCACCTCGGCGTCGTACTTCTTCAGCACTTCGCGGATGGTGAAGAAGTTGCCCAGCGACTTCGACATCTTCTCGTCGTCGACGCGCACGAAGCCGTTGTGCATCCAGTAATTGACGAAGGCGCAACTGTGCGCGCCCTCGGACTGGGCGATCTCGTTCTCGTGATGCGGAAACTGCAGATCCTGGCCGCCGCCGTGGATGTCGAAATGCTTGCCGAGCAACTGCGAGCTCATCGCCGAGCATTCGATGTGCCAACCCGGACGGCCATTGCCCCAGGGCGACTGCCAGAACGGCTCGCCTTCCTTGGCGTGCTTCCAGAGCACGAAATCGAGCGGATCGTGCTTTGCCGAATCGACCTCGACACGCTCGCCGGCACGCAGGTCGTCGAGCGACTTGCCGGAAAGCTTGCCGTAGCCGGCGAACTTGCGCACCGAGTAATTCACGTCGCCGTCCGCGGCCTGGTAGGCGAGGCCGTTCTTCTCCAGCTGCCCGATCATGTCGAGCATCTGCGGCACATATTCGGTCGCCTTCGGTTCGTGATCGGGCTTCTGCACGCCCAGCGCGGCGGCATCCTCGTTCATGTGCGCGATGAAACGCCCGGTCAGCTGGCCGATCGTTTCCTTGTTTTCGATCGCGCGCCGGATGATCTTGTCGTCGATGTCGGTGATGTTGCGCACGTAGGTCACGGCGTAGCCGGAAGCCTTCAGCCAGCGCTGCACCATATCGAACACCACCAGCACGCGGGCATGGCCGAGATGGCAATAATCGTAGACGGTCATGCCGCAGACGTACATGCGCACGCGGCCGGGTTCGATGGGGACGAAATCCTGTTTTTCCCGGGCGAGGGAGTTGTAGATTTTCAGCATCTGGCGGACTCGTTTCGCTGCCTCCGCGAACATCGCCGAAAGGCGCTCGGCGTCACGGACGGCAGGATCGGAAAGGCGATTTCGGGCGGGCTATGAAGTTTGGGTTTCGCGGCGCTTCTTGTTAGAATCGGCGGATTGCAAGCCTTTGGCACGAAAAAACCGCCCACGGCTTATTGCGCAACCCAACTTGGCCAGTATATCACAGCGATGCCACTCAGCCTTCCGAAGCACCTCCGCAACTCCCGTCTGCCGGCCTATCTCACCGCGCTCGTCATCGGTTTCGCGGCACCACTCGCGCACGCCAACGACCTTGCCGACATCCAGAAACTGATCAAGGCCGGCCAGTACTCGCAGGCGCTCGACAAGACCGATGCCTACATCGCCAGCAAGCCGCGCGATGCCCAGGGCCGCTTCATGAAGGGCCTGATCCTCACCGAGATGAATCGCCCGATGGACGCCATCGCGGTCTTCACCAAGCTGACCGAGGATTACCCCGAGCTGCCGGAACCGTACAACAATCTCGCCGTGCTTTATGCGCAGCAGAAGCAGTACGACAAGGCGCGCACCGCGCTGGAAATGGCAATAAGGACTCACCCGGCCTACGCCATTGCCTACGAGAATCTTGGCGACGTCTATGCCAAGCTCGCCAGTCAGGCCTACGACAAGGCGCTGCAGATCGACTCCTCGAACGCCACCGCACAGGGCAAGCTGTCGCTGATCCGCGACCTCATTTCGACGAGCGCCCGCCCCGGTAGCAAGCCGGTTGCAGTGAGCAGCAAGCCGGCGGAGCCGGCGAAGGCCGCCGAACCTGCCAAGGAACCGGTCAAGGTCGCTGCTGCGCCGCCCTCCGAACCCGTCAAGCCGGCCGCCACGGTGACGCCGGTGGCGCCGCCCGCCGCGATGCCGGCGAAGCCGATCGACAAGGCTGCCGAAGCCGAAAAACCCGCAGCCAAACCCGCTGCCGACACCGCGGCCGTGGATGGCGAAATCAGCGGCACGCTGCAAGCCTGGGCCAGCGCTTGGTCGCGCAAGGACGTAAAAGCCTATCTCGCTTTCTACGCACCCGATTTCCAGACGCCAAACGGCATGCCGCGCAAGGCGTGGGAAACGGAACGGCAGCAGCGCATCGACAAGCCGGGCAAGATTTCCGTTTCGGTTTCCGACATCAAGGTCAGTGCAAACGGTGACAAGGCCACGGTGAAATTCCGGCAGGACTACAAGTCGGCCTCACTCAACTCCTCGGCCGGCAAGACGCTGGTCATGATCCGTATCGGCGGCAAATGGCTCATCCAGCAGGAACGCGTCGGTTGATCCGGCGCGCCGCATTTGGCGGCGTGCTGCTCGCGCTTGTTGCCGTTGGACCCGCAGTGCCCGTCTCCGGCGCCAAGCAGACGCCGCCCGCCACCTATTCCGATGCCGGCATTGAAGCGCAGCTGGTGCGCATCTACGCCGAGATCGAGAAGAACCGGCTCGACGCTGCACTCAACCTCGTCGAATCGCTGCTGCATCAATACCCGAACTTTCGCCTCGGCCACCTGATCAAGGGCGACCTGCTGCTCGCCCGTGCGCGGCCGATCTCCACCTTCGGCAACGCCGCCAACGCGCCCCAGGATCGCGTGGCCGATCTGCGCGAGGAGGCGGTGGCCCGACTCAAGGCGCAGCGCCAGAAGCCTGCAGCCAACGCGGTGCCGCGCTACCTGCTGCAGATGCAGCCGGACCAGAAGCACGCCGTCGTCGTGGATACGCAAAAGGCCCGACTCTACCTTTACGAAAATGACGGCGGCCATCCGCGCTTCGTGGCTGACTACTACATCAGCCACGGCAAGCTCGGCGCCGAAAAGATGCGCGAAGGCGACAAGAAAACGCCGGTCGGCGTTTACCACGTCACCACCAGCCTGCCCCGCCAGAAGCTTACTGATTTCTACGGCAGTGGCGCCTTCCCGATCAACTACCCGAACGAATGGGACAAGCGGCAGGGCCGCAACGGCCACGGCATCTGGCTGCACGGCACCCCGTCCGACACCTTCTCGCGTCCGCCGAAGGCTTCCGACGGCTGCGTCGTGCTCGCCAACAGCGACCTCGATGCGCTGGCCAAGAACCTGCAGCCCGGTGTCACGCCGGTGATCATCAGCAACGACATCGAATGGCTGTCGCTCGACGACTGGCAGAAGGAGCGCGCCGCGCTCAACCAGACCATCGACATGTGGCGTGCCGACTGGGAGAGCCGCGACACCGACCGTTTCCTGCGCCACTACTCGAAGAAGTTCCAGGCCGGAAAGCAAGGCTTCGATGAATTCGCCAGACAGAAGCAGCAGGTCAACGCCGGCAAGGAATGGATCAAGGTCAAGACGGGGAACCTCTCGATGTTCCGCAACCCGGGCAAGGACGAACTGGTGGTCGTCACCTTCGAACAGGACTACCGCAGCAACAACCTTTCCAACCAGATGAAGAAGCGCCAGTACTGGATCCGCGAGGACGGCGCCTGGAAGATCATTTACGAAGGAGCAGCCTGAGATGTTGAAAAAAGTATCGCTGATCGCCACCGCGCTCAGCCTCTCCGTCGCCGCGTGGGCCGGCCCCAAGGTCGAGATGCAGACCAGCCTCGGCAAGATCGTCATTGAACTCGATGACGCCAAGGCACCGGTATCGAGCAAGAACTTTCTCGCCTACACGCAGGAAGGCTTCTACAACGGCACCGTCTTTCACCGCGTCATCCCCGGCTTCATGATCCAGGGCGGCGGCTTCACCGCCGACATGACGCAGAAGCCGGCCAAGGCGCCGATCCAGAACGAAGCCAAGAACGGCCTGAAGAACGCCCGTGGCACCATCGCCATGGCGCGCACGCAGGATCCGCACTCGGCCACCGCGCAGTTCTTCATCAATCATGCCGACAACCTGGCGCTCGATTTCCCCTCGCGCGACGGCTGGGGCTACGCCGTGTTCGGCAAGGTCACCGAAGGCATGGACATCGTCGACAAGATCGCCCAGGTGAAGACCGGCAACAAGGGCCCCCACCAGAACGTGCCGACCGAGCCGGTCGTCATCCAGTCCGTCAAAGTCATCTCCGAAAAGTAAGGAAAACACCCCATGTCCCAGGTCAAGCTCACCACCAATTTTGGTGCTATCACCCTCAAGCTCGATGCCGAGAAAGCGCCGAAGACGGTCGAGAACTTTCTCGCGTATGTTGCCGCCGGCCACTACGACAACACCATCTTCCACCGCGTGATCAAGGGCTTCATGATCCAGGGCGGCGGTTTCGAGCCAGGCATGAAGCAGAAGGACACCAAGGCGCCGATCGACAACGAAGCCGCCAACGGCCTCAAGAACAAGCGCGGCACCATCGCCATGGCGCGCACCGGCGACCCGCACTCGGCCACCGCCCAGTTCTTCATCAACGTGGTCGACAACGACTTTCTCGACTTCAAATCGCCGTCCGGACAGGGCTGGGGTTACTGTGTCTTCGGTGAGGTCACCGAAGGTCTCGACGTCGTCGACCAGATCCGGGCGGTGCGCACCGGCAACAAGGGCTTCCATCAGGACGTGCCAGTCGACGACGTGATCATCGAGAAGGCCGAGGCGGTTTGATCATCTGCCACATGTCCTTCGATACAGCCGCTGCGCGGCTTACTCAGGACGAACGGGGCGCAACTTCCGTTCGTGGTGAGTAGCCTGCAACGCAGGCTCTTCGACCGGGCTCAGGGCAGGCTGCTCGAACCATGAATGGCACCACGGACGATACCGCGTGATCCTCTTCGTTTCCGACCTGCACCTATCGGCGCAGACCCCGGAACTCAACGCACTCTTCCTCGAATTCCTCGGCGGCCGCGCGCGTGCCGCCGAGGCGCTCTACATCCTCGGCGATCTGTTCGAATACTGGGTCGGTGACGATGATCTCGACAATCCGAACCACGCCACCATCATCAGTGCGCTGCGCGAAACCACCGACGCCGGCCTCGCTGTAAACGTCATGCGTGGCAACCGCGATTTTCTGCTTGGCGAAGGCTTCGCCGCAGCGACAGGCGCCCGCCTGCTGCCCGATCCCTGGGTGCTCTCGACACCGGAGTGGCAGTTCGTGCTCGCACACGGCGACGCACTCTGCACGGACGACGCCGAGTACCAGGCCTTCCGCGCGCAATCGCGCAGTCCCGAGTGGCAAGCCGCCTTCCTGCAGAAGCCCCTCGCCGAGCGCCACGCCATCGCCCGCGCGCTGCGCGAGCGGAGCGAAGCAGGCAAGGCGGACAAGGCCGGGCGCGCCGATTACCTGATGGACGTCAATCCAGGCGAAACGGAAGACTTCCTGCGCACGCACGGCTACGCCACCTTCATCCACGGCCACACGCACCGGCCGGCGACGCACGACCATATCGTCGACGGCATTCACGTTGAACGCTGGGTGCTTGCCGATTGGCACGACGGGCAGGGCGAGTGCCTGCTTTGGGATGGTGCGCGCCTGCAGCGTGAGAAACTGAATTGAACTTGACCTGATCCGCCAGCTTGGGCAGAATCCGCCTTACCCCAAAGGGGAGTAGCTGGATCGACCGGTCGTCAATACGGGAATGCGCTTCAAGGCAATCCCCGGCCTGTCGGGCAAGCGGCAGAAGGTGTGAGCAACACCCTTCGCCGCCACTGCAAGCGAGACCTTTGCCGCCCGGCAAAGGTCTTTTTCGTTGACGCGCCGGTGTCGGCAAGGGGCTTTGCCAGCAACCCTGAACGACATGGAGCCGACACAATGAAATTCCCCAGCCTCAAGCTCGCCAATCTTTCGAACCTGATCCGTCTTGCCTTGCTACGTGCCCTGCTGCGTCTCGGCGGCTTTGCGCTGCGCCGCGCAATGGCGCCGGTGATGCGTGCCACGACGGCCACGGCGCGCGACGCGCGTACTCCGGCTTCGCCGCGCGTGATCGACGGTGAGTTCCGCCGCGTCGATCCCCGCCACAACAACAACTGGTAAGGAGACCACCATGGAAGGCATTGCCAACGGCTGGATGTGGGGGGGCTTCGCGCTCTTCGTCGTGATCGCCATCACCATTGACCTCATCGTCCTCGACAAGAAGGGCTCACACGCGGTCGGCGTCAAGGAAGCCCTCGGCTGGTCGCTGCTCTGGGTGGCGCTGGCGCTGATCTTCAACGCTGGCCTGTGGTTCTGGCTCGATGCCAGCGCCGGCCGCGAACTCGCCAATCTCAAGGCCACCGAGTTCCTGACCGGCTACCTGATCGAAAAGTCGCTCTCTGTCGACAACATCTTCGTTTTCCTGATGCTGTTTACCGCCTTCGCGGTGCCGGCCGAGTTGCAGAAGCGTGCGCTGATCATCGGCGTCATCGGCGCCGTCGTGCTGCGCGCGATCATGATCCTCATCGGTGCCTGGCTGATCGCGCAGTTCCACTGGATCCTCTACGTCTTTGGCGCCTTCCTGCTGATCACCGGCATCAAGATGATCTGGGCGGCCGACCACGAACCGGATCTGGAGAAGAACCCGATCCTGAAATGGATGCGCGGCCACCTCGCGATCACGAAGGAATTCGTCGGCGAGAAGCTGTGGCTGATGAAGGACGGCATGCGCTGGTTCACGCCGCTGTTCGTCGTCGTCGTGCTGATCGGCATCACCGACGTCATCTTCGCGGTAGACTCCATCCCGGCGATCTTCGCCATCACCACCGACCCGTTCATCGTCATGACCTCGAACATCTTTGCGATCCTCGGCCTCAGGGCGCTGTATTTTCTGCTCGCCGATCTCGCCAGCCGCTTCCACCTCTTGAAGTACGGCCTCGCGCTGGTGTTGATCTTCATCGGCACCAAGATGCTCATCGTCGAGTGGTTCAAGATTCCGGTGTTCCTGTCGCTCGGTGTCGTTGCCGCAATCCTCGTCGCTTCCATCGCCGCCTCCTGGCTGATTCCGGAGAAGAAAGCCGCGAGTGACTGACCAGGCGCTTGATATTCTCCGCACCACCTTCGGCTACCCCGCCTTCCGGGGTAGCCAAGAGGAAATCATCACGCATGTCTCCGGCGGCGGCGACGCGCTGGTGCTGATGCCGACCGGCGGCGGCAAGTCGCTCTGCTACCAGATTCCGGCACTGCTGCGACCGGGCGTCGGCATCGTCGTCTCGCCGCTGATCGCGCTGATGCAGGATCAGGTCGACGCGCTGCTGCAGGCCGGCGTGCGCGCCGCCTTCCTCAACTCGACGCTCGATTGGCCCGAAGTGCAGGAGATCGAGCGCAAGCTGTTCAGTGGAGAACTCGATCTCCTCTACATCGCCCCGGAACGGCTGGCCGGCGAACGCAGCGCCAACCTGCTCGAACGCCTGCACCAGCAGCAGCGCATCGCGCTCTTCGCCATCGACGAGGCGCACTGCGTCTCGCAGTGGGGCCACGACTTCCGCCCCGAGTACCTGCAGCTCTCCGCCTTCCATGAGCGCTACCCGGACATCCCGCGCATCGCGCTGACCGCCACCGCCGACGAGGCCACGCGCAACGAGATCGTGCAGCGCCTCGGCCTCGGCGAAGCGCGTATCTTCATTTCCAGCTTCGACCGCCCGAACATCCGCTACACCGTGGTCGAGAAGGACAACCCGCGCCGGCAGCTGCTCGGCTTCCTCGCTGAGCGCAAGGGCGAGGCCGGCATCGTCTATTGCCTCTCGCGCAAGAAGGTCGATGAAACCGCCGACTGGCTCAACGAACAGGGCTTCTCCGCCCTGCCCTACCACGCCGGCATGGACGCGGCGAGCCGCACCGAGAACCAGCGCCGCTTCCTGCGCGAGGACGGCATCGTCATCTGCGCGACGATCGCCTTCGGCATGGGCATCGACAAACCCGACGTGCGCTTCGTCGCCCACCTCGACCTGCCCAAGAGCATCGAAGCCTACTACCAGGAAACCGGCCGCGCCGGCCGCGACGGCGAGCCCTCGGAAGCGTGGATGGCCTATGGTCTGCAGGATGTCGTGCTGCAGCGTTCGCGCATCGACGAATCCACCGCACCACCGGAGCAGAAACGGCTGGAAGCGCAGAAGCTGAACGCGCTCCTGGCCTACTGCGAAGCGCCGCGCTGCCGGCGCGTGGTGCTGCTCGACTATTTCGGCGAGCAAACCACGCCCTGCGGCAACTGCGACGTCTGCCTCGACCCGCCCGAGCTGTTCGATGGCACCGTCGTCGCGCAGAAGGCGCTCTCCGCCGTCTATCGTACCGGCCAGCGTTTCGGTGCCGTGCATGTGATCGACGTGCTGCGCGGCAAGAAGAGCGACAAGGCCGCGCAATGGGGCCACGACCAGCTCTCCGTGTTCGGCATTGGCGCCGACCTCGACGATGCCGAATGGCGCGCCGTGATCCGCCAACTGGTCGCCGCCGGCATGCTGCATGCGGACCTCGCCGAACATGGCGCGCTGAAGCTCACCGAGGCCGCACGCCCGGTACTGAAAGGCGAACAAACGCTGCAGTTGCGCCGGCACATTGCCCGAAAAGCCGCTGCCAAGGCAAAGAAGGCCAAAACAACAACGCTCGTCGCCGATCTTTCGGCCGCAGACGTGGCGCTGTTCGACCAACTGCGCCAATGGCGCGCCAATACCGCTCGCGAACAGGGCGTTCCCGCCTACGTGATCCTGCACGACCGCACACTCAGGGAGCTCGCCGAGATGCGCCCGACCTCGCGCGGACATCTGGCCATGGTCAGCGGCATCGGCGCCGCGAAGATCGAGCACTACGGCGAAGAACTCCTCGCACTGATCGGCGAAGCGGCGACCTGAACCCATTCCCGCACGATCGTGCAAGAATGGAACCCGGCACACAGCAATCGACAATGGAGTCCCAATGACTATCGATATCGCCCGCATCGCCACCACCCGCCACACCTGCAAGGCCTACGACGCCACCCGCAAGATCCCGGCCGATCAGGTCGAGGAGCTGAAGACCCTGCTGCGCTATGCGCCCTCCTCCGTCAACTCGCAGCCTTGGCACTTCTTCATCGCCGAAACCGATGCCGGCAAGGCGCGCTTGGCCAAGGCCACCCCGGAAGGTTCGCCCTACGCCGCCAACCTGCCGAAGGTGAAGAACGCCTCACACGTGGTCGCGCTGTGCGCCCGCACCAACGTGAACGACACCCACCTCGCCACCCTGCTCGCGCAGGAAGAAAAAGACGGCCGCTTCCCGACGCCGGAAGGCAAGGAGATGCAGAACAAGGGCCGCAACTTCTACGTGGGCCTGCACCGCAACGATCCGCAGGACATGCAGGCCTGGACACAGAAGCAGGTCTACCTCGCCCTCGGCACCCTGCTGCTCGGCGCTGCCGCGCTGGGCATCGACGCCACGCCGATCGAAGGCTTCGATCCGCAGGCGCTGGATCAGGAACTGGCGCTGAACGAGAAAGGGCTGACGAGCGTGGTGATGGTGGCGCTGGGCTATCGCAGCACGGAGGATTTCAACGCGAAGCTGCCGAAGTCGCGCTTGGCGGCGGAGACGGTGCTGACGACGATTTAAACGTCGGCCCAATCGACGGTCCAGCAAAAAGCCGGGGTTACCCCCGGCTTTTTATTGCAGCAAACAACCTGCTACCACTTACGCCGTTTGCGCTTCCTTCAGCGCTGCATTGAGCGTCGGGCTCGGACGCATCACGGCCTTGCACTTCTCCGGATCAGCCTTGTAGTAGCCGCCAATATCGACGGCCTTGCCCTGCACCGTCTTCAGTTCGGCAACGATCTTGGCTTCATTCTCGGCAAGCGTCTTGGCGAGCGGGGCGAAGTGCGCGGCCAACTCCTTGTCCTCGGTTTGCGTGGCCAGTTCCTGCGCCCAGTACATGGCGAGGTAGAACTGAGAGCCACGGTTGTCGAGCTCGCCGGTCTTTGGCGACGGCGACTTGTTGTTGTCGAGAAGCTTGCCGGTAGCGAGGTCGAGCGTCTTCGCCAGCAGCTTGGCGCGGGCATTGTTTTCCTTGATGCCCAGCTCTTCGAGCGACACCGCCAGCGCCAGGAACTCGCCCAGCGAATCCCAACGCAGGTGGTTTTCCTGCGTGAGCTGCTGCACGTGCTTCGGCGCCGAGCCGCCGGCGCCGGTTTCGTACATGCCGCCGCCGTTCATCAGCGGAACGATCGAGAGCATCTTGGCCGAGGTGCCGAGTTCCATGATCGGGAACAGGTCGGTCAGGTAGTCGCGCAGGATGTTGCCGGTGACCGAGATGGTGTCGAGGCCGCGGATGACGCGCTCGAGCGTGAAGCGCATGGCACGCACCTGGCTCATGATCTGGATGTCGAGACCGGTGGTGTCGTGGTCCTTGAGGTAGAGCTTCACCTTCTTGATCAGCTCGTTCTCGTGTGGGCGGTACGGGTCGAGCCAGAAGACGGCCGGGGTGTTGGAGTTGCGGGCGCGGGTGACGGCGAGCTTGACCCAGTCGCGGATCGGGGCGTCCTTGACCTGGCACATGCGCCAGATGTCGCCCTGCTCGACGTTCTGCGTCATCAGCACTTCGCCGCTGTCGATGTCGACGATGTTGGCGATGCCGTCTTCGGCGATCTCGAAGGTCTTGTCATGCGAACCGTACTCCTCGGCCTGCTGCGCCATGAGGCCGACGTTGGGCACGGTGCCCATGGTGCGCGGATCGAAGTTACCGTTCCATTTGCAGAAGTTGATCATCTCCTGGTAGATGCGGGCGAAGGTCGATTCCGGCATGACGGCCTTGGCGTCGTACTGCTTGCCGTCGGCGCCCCACATCTTGCCGCCCTGGCGGATCATCGCCGGCATGGAGGCGTCGACGATGATGTCGTTGGGCGAGTGGAAGTTGGTGATGCCCTTGGCCGAGTCGACCATGGCCAGACGCGGGCGGTGTTCCTGGCAGGCGTGCAGGTCGCGGATGATTTCGTCGCGCTTCGATTCCGGCAGGTTCTTGATCTTCTCGTAGAGATCGACCATGCCGTTGTTAACGTTGATGCCGAGTTCCTTGAAGGTCTGGGCGTGCTTCTCGAAGGCATCCTTGTAGTAGATCTTGACGCAGTGGCCGAAGACGATGGGGTGCGAGACCTTCATCATGGTGGCCTTGACGTGCAGCGAGAAGAGGATGCCGGCTTCGCGGCAGTCTTCCATTTCCTTCTCGTAGAAGTCGCACAGCGCCTTCTTGCTCATGAACATCGAGTCGATGATCTCGCCTTCGAGCAGTTTGGTTTCCGGCTTGAGGATGGTTATCTTGCCCCCCTTGGCAATCAGCTCCATGCGCACACGACGGGCCTTGTCGAGGGTCATCGACTTTTCGCCGTGGTAGAAGTCGCCGCTGTGCATGTGCGAGCAGTGCGTCTGCGACCACTGCTTCCATTCGCCCATCGAATGCGGATGCTTCTTGGCGAAATTCTTCACGGCACCCGGCGCGCGGCGGTCGGAGTTGCCTTCGCGCAGGACAGGGTTCACGGCCGAGCCGATGCACTTGCCAAAGCGGGCCTTGATGGCCTTTTCTTCATCGTTGGCGGGCGCTTCCAGGTAATCGGGAATCGCGTAGCCCTTTTCCTGCAGTTCCTTGACGCAAGCCTTGAGTTGGGAAACCGAGGCACTGATGTTCGGCAACTTGATGATGTTGGTGTCCGGCAGCAGGCATTTCTTGCCCAGTTCCGCCAGCGTGTTGGGCAGGCGTTGTGCTTCGGTCAGATATTCGGGGAACTCGGCGAGCACGCGCGCGGAAACCGAGATGTCGGCCTTCTCGATCTCAATGCCCGCGGGCGCGGTGAACGTGCGTACGATCGGCAGAAAGGCACAAGTCGCCAGCAGCGGCGCCTCGTCGGTGAGCGTATAGATGATCTTGGACTTGCCTGCAGTCATGCTACCCCCTAAAAAATGAAACGGTGAAACTGGATTGATCATTGTGAAATGAACCGCAATTTTACTCCGAAGCGCTTGCGCGGCGCTTACAAAGGCGATGCTGCGACGCAACAACCAACTGTGCTAGTAGAATTTCCGCTCCGCCGCCCTCTTCCCGCCAACATGGACATTGCCGCGATCCAGAACCCGCTCGCCCAGCGCGTCGCCGAGGCGATGATCGAGGGCTTCAACCGCCACTACCGAAACATGCGGCTCTATGGCCAGCAAGCCAAGCGCCTGTTCGAAACGGCGCAATGGCTGGAGGTACAGCAGGCGGTCCGCGAGCGCATCCGTTCCTACGACGAGCGAGTGGACGACAACGTGGCGCGGCTACGCGCCGAGTTCGACGCCGACCACATCGACGACCAGACCTGGCAGCAGATCAAGCTCTATTACATCGGTCTGCTGGTGAACCACAAGCAGCCGGAACTGGCCGAGACCTTCTTCAACTCGGTGACGACGAAGATCCTGCACCGCAGCTACTTCCACAACGATTTCATCTTTGCGCGGCCGGCGGTTTCGACCGAGTACATCGACGCTTACCCGCCGGTCTATTCGAGCTATTACCCGGGCGCCCACGGCGGGCTGCGCGCCACGATCAAGCGCATCATCCACGACTTCGACTGGCAGCGACCCTTTGCCGATCTCGATCGCGACATCGACTGCATCATGCGCACCGCCGAGAAGCACCTTGGCGGCGCCTGGCCGCGCGCCGAGGCGAATTTCCAGATTCAGGTGCTTTACTCGGCTTTCTATCGCAACAAGGGCGCCTACATCATCGGCAAGGCGATCAACGGCCACCTCGAACTGCCCTTCGCCATTCCCGTGCTGCACGATGCCGACGGCCACCTTTTCCTCGACACCGTGCTGCTCGACGCCTGGCGCATTTCGCTGCTTTTTTCGCTCTCGCGTGCCTATTTCATGGCCGACATGGAAGTGCCCTCGGGCTACGTGCAGTACCTGCGCACGATCATGCCGAACAAGCCGCGCTCGGAGCTCTATACGATGATCGGGCTGGGCAAGCAGGGCAAGACGATGTTCTACCGCGACTTCTACCAGCACCTGAAGCACTCGGAGGATCAGTTCGTCATTGCGCCGGGCATCAAGGGCATGGTCATGCTGGTGTTCACGCTGCCCTCGTACCCCTATGTGTTCAAGCTGATCAAGGATGTGTTCGGCAGTTCGAAGGAGGTCGATCGAGAGACCGTGGAGCGCAAGTACCAGCTGGTGAAGCAGGTCGATCGCGTCGGGCGCATGGCGGACTCGCTGGAGTTCTCGCATGTGGCCTTGCCGCGCGCGCGCTTCTCGGAGGAATTGATGGAGGAGCTGCGCACGCTGGCGCCGTCGATGTTCGAGGAGGAAGGCGAGGACATCGTGATGAAGCACCTCTACATCGAGCGCCGCATGGTGCCGCTGAACCTCTACCTCGACCGCGCCGACGAGGAAAAGACGGAAAACGCCGTGCGCGAGTACGGCAACGCCATCCGCGAACTGGCGCTGGCCAACATCTTCCCCGGCGACATGCTGTGGAAGAATTTCGGCGTCACCCGCTACAACCGCGTGGTGTTCTACGACTACGACGAGATCGAGTACATGACCGACATGAACTTCCGCGAGATTCCGGAAGCGCCGGATTACGAAACGGAAATGTCCGGCGAGGTCTGGTACTCGGTGGCGAAGAACGATGTTTTCCCGGAGGAATTCGCCACCTTTCTGCTCGGATCGCCAAAGGTGCGGCAGGCGTTCATGAAGCACCACCGCGACCTGCTGACGGCGAAATTCTGGCAGGAGACGAAAGCGCAGATTCTCGCCGGCAAGGTGCCGGATTTCTACCCGTATCCGGAGGAACTGCGCTTTTGCAGAACCTTCGCAACTTCATAACCTTCGGCAATAAGCAAAAGCCAAATAATTCTTTTCGCTTATACAAAACCTCGGGTTAGACTCGCGCCTGTACAACAATTCCCGAGGAGACCCCCTGATGAACCGATTCCACGCCTGTCTGGCGCTGGCGCTTCCGGCGCTGCTGGCCGCCACCCCTGCTGCAGCCCAGGACCCCAACGCAGCGCGCAACATGGTTGCCAACTGCGCCAACTGCCACGGCACCAACGGCAAGGCTGCGCCCGGCTTCGCGATGGCGACGATCGCCGGCGACAGCAAGGAATCGCTGGTGCAGCGCATGAAGGAATTCCGTGCCGGCAGCCGCCCGGCCACGGTGATGCACCAGATCGCCAAGGGCTACACCGACGAACAGATCGACCTCATTGCCGGCTATCTTGCCGCGCAGCAGAAATAAGGAGACCGCCACCATGTTCAATCGTCGCGATTTCCTCAAGGCAGCCGGCGCTTCGGCCGGCATCGTCACCCTGGCCGGCTGTGCCGGCAGCAGCAGTGGCAAGGCCAGCGGCCATGTCGTCGTGGTCGGCGGCGGCTACGGCGGCGCCACCGCCGCCAAGTACCTGCGCATGTGGAGCAACGGCAGCGTCGAGGTGACGCTGATCGAGCGTAACAGCGAGTTCATTTCCTGCCCGATCTCCAACCTCGTCATCGCCGGCGAGAAGACGCTGGCCGATATCACGGTGAGCTATGAGGGCCTGAAGAAGTGGGGCGTGCGCGTCATTCACGACGAGGTCACCGGCATCGATGCGGAGAAGCGCAAGATCAGGCTCGCAAAACACGGCGAACTCGGCTACGACCGCGCCGTACTCTCGCCCGGCGTAGATTTCATGTGGGATGCCGTGCCGGGGCTGAAGAGTGCCGATGCACAGGCGAAGATCCTGCACGCGTGGAAGGCCGGCCCGCAGACGGTGGCCCTGCGCAAGCAGCTGGAAGACATGAAGGACGGCGGCGTCTACGCGTTGTGCGTGCCGAAGGCACCGTACCGCTGCCCGCCCGGGCCGTACGAGCGCGCCTCGATGATCGCCCACTATTTCAAGACGAAGAAGCCGAAGTCGAAGGTGCTGGTGCTCGACGCGAACGAGGACGTCACCTCGAAGAAGGGCCTCTTTGTGAAGGCCTGGCAGGATCTTTACAAGGGCATCCTCGAATATCGCCCGAACAGCGAACTACGCGACGTCGATGTTGCCAGCCGCACGGCGATCCTCGAATTCGACAAGGTCAAGGCCGACGTGTTGAACGTCGTGCCGCCGCACCGTGCCGGCACGCTGGTCGTGCAATCGGGCGTCAAGCTCGCCAATAACCGCTGGGCGGAAGTCGACTGGACGAGCATGGAATCGGTGAGCGCCAAGGGCATCCACATCTTGGGCGATTCGACGCTCTCCGCACCGCTGATGCCGAAATCGGGCTTCATGGCCAACCAGCACGGAAAGACCGCCGCCGCCGCGATCCTCAACCTGCTCGCCGGCGACGCACCGAGCACCGACGTGATGATGACCAACACCTGCTACAGCTTCGTCGATGGGCAGAACGCCATCCACGTCGCCTCGGTGCATAAGTACGACACCGAGAAGAAGACGATGATCGTCGTACCGGGCGCCAGTGGCGTCTCGTCTGCGCGCAACGAGGCCGAAGCCGCCTACGCCAAGGGCTGGGCGAAGAATATCTGGGCGGATATGCTGACCTGATCTGACTCGATTTCTTTCCCCATAAGCGGCAAGGGCCGGCAGCGCAAGCTCCCGGCCCTTTCTTTCTTCAGTAGCCAACAGTTCGCAGGCCCGGCATAACGCCCCCCGCCACCCGGGCAACAAAAAACCCGCCGGAGCAGCACTCGGGCGGGTTTCTCGGGGAGGCGGGCCGAATTACTTCAGCTTCACTTCCTTGTAGGCGACATGCTTGCGGGCCTTGGGATCGTACTTCTTGATCTCCATCTTCTCGGGCATCGTCTTCTTGTTCTTGGTGGTGGTGTAGAAGTGACCGGTACCGGCGGTCGACTCCAGCTTGATCTTTTCACGCATGATTCCGCTTCCTCTCTATCAGACTTCGCCGCGGGCGCGCAGGTCGACGAGGACCTCGTCGATGCCCTTCTTGTCGATGATGCGCAGACCGGCGTTGGAAACGCGCAGACGCACGAAACGGTTTTCGCTTTCAACCCAGAAGCGGCGATACTGCAGATTCGGCAGGAAGCGGCGCTTCGTCTTGTTGTTGGCGTGGGAAACCTTGTTCCCAACCATCGGGGCCTTGCCCGTCACTTGGCATACTCGCGCCATGTTGTTGCTCCGTTAGTAATCTTGAAAGAGGAAAGCCGGCGATTCTATACCAACTTTCCGATATTTATCAAGCCTTCTTTACTTTGCCGGCGCGTCCGGCAGGCGGTAGCGCTGTTCACGGTAGAGCCAGGCCGGCAGCAGGGAATGCGCCAGCGCCCGTTTTTCGAGCGCGGCCGCTTCTTCCGGAGGCGAAACCACCTCCAGATGCTTCGTTTTCGGCAGATAACGTCCATGCGTCGGCGCTTTTTCCGGCCGCAGCACGACCACCCGGTCGCCCTCCATCCATGCGAGGTGATCGTTGTATTGCATCATCGCCCGGCCGGGCAGACCCACCTGCTCTGTGAGCAAATCACGGCCGGTCATCGGATGGTGGGCGCTGACCCCCATCAGCGAAAGCATCGTCGTCGGCAGATCGACCTGGCTTGCCACCGTCTTCACCACACGCGGCTTGATATCCGCGCCGAGGATCAGCCCGGGGATGTGGAAGCGCTCGATCGGCACGAGGCTGTCGCCACGCACGCGGATATCGTGGTCGGCGACGATGAGGAAAAGCGTGTCCTTCCAGTAAGGACTCTGCTTCGCCGTTTCGATGAAGCGCCCGAGCGCCCAATCCGTATATTTGACGGCGTTGTTGTCGGTGCCCTTCGGTTGCTCGTACAACTCGATGCGACTATCGGGAAACTCGAAGGGTGAATGATTCGTCGAGGTAAAGACCAAGGTGTAGGACTGCTTGCCCTGTGCGTGCTTCTCGGACAGGCGCTCATGCGTCTTGTTGAACAGGTCTTCGTCGGAAACCCCCCAGCTGGCCTTGAAGACAGGGTTCACGTAGTCGTTCTCATCCGTCACCCGGGAAAACCCGTTGGCGAGGAAGAAGCCGCGCATGTTGTCGAAGTGCGACTCTCCACCGTAGATAAACTCGGATTCGTAGCCCTGGCGACCGAGGATGCTTGCCAGCGTCGAAAAATTGCGCTGTGCCAACGACAATTTGACCACCGCCTGCGCCGGCGTCGGCAGGAAACCGGTGGTCACGGCTTCGATACCGCGCACCGAACGCGTGCCGGTGGCATACAACTGCTCGAACCACCAGCCTTCCTTCTTCAGTTTCTCGATTTCCGGCGTCACCGGCACGCCGCCGAGCGATTCGACGAAGGTCGCGCCAAGGCTTTCCTCCAGAATGATCACCAGATTGAGTGGGCGCTCCCGCCGCACGCCAGCCTCCTGATGCACCAGCGTCGGAATCTCGGCATCCCCCAGCAACTCGCGGCGGTCGCCGAGCAGCTCCCGCGTCGCGCGAAACTGCTCGAGAATTTCGGCCTCCGACATCTTTCCGTAGATCTCGCTGGAGCGTGCCTCGTGGCGCATGCCATAAACGGCGTAGGTGACGGAATACGCCGAATTGAGGACCAGCGTATTGATCATCGGATCACTGGTCAGCGCGAAGCTCGCCGGATTTGCCGGCCGATGGTCGAGGCTGGAGCGGATCATCAAGGCACAGACCAAGAACGCTGCCGGCCAGACGAGCCAGAGACGCAGGTTCGACCAGGTACGTGCCTGCACCAGCCACGGCCGGACCAGCTTTGCCGTTGCATGGAGCGCAAGCGCCGTCAGTGCAAGGCCGCCAAGCAGATGGATGCGGAACCCCTCCCACAACATCGGCAAGACTTCGCCGGGATACTTCAGGTACTCGACGAAAAGACGATGTGGCCGCGTGTCGTATTCGTTGATAAAGGCAGGCGAAGACACCTCGAGCAGAACCAGCACGACCACGCAGAGGATCAGCCAGAGTGCCGAAATCCGCCGCCAGAGGCGCCACAGCGGCGATATCGCAAGCACCGGCATCACCAGCAGGAGCGGCAAGCTCATCAGCCCGAGCTGGATCAGATCGGCGCGCACCCCCTGCAGCAGCATTTCGCCCCATGCGCCGGTCGCCGAGACTCGTTCAATTTGCCAGATCATGAGCCCCGCCCGCGATAGTGACAGGAGCGGCAGCCCCAACACGAAGAGCATGAAGAAAGGGGCGTACGGCCCGGCGATGCCAAGGCGCGACCAGAGTCGGGCAGCAAGGCAGTCGGGGTCCGGAGCAACAGCGGATGAGGACATCGGTTCTATCGTTGAAATGATTGATTGGCTAGCCTACCAACCAGAGATTAATTGGCGCTGAAAACTGGCCTCAGGCGAAATCTGGAGGCGGCTGAGACTGAGGGACGCGTTTCAAAGTTCCTGAAGCGCCCCACACAGGCGAGGCTTGGATTCTACTGATGATGTAGCCCTCTCGCCAAAAATATCAGCGCTCGCGCCGATGCAGAAGCATCTCGGGATCTCATCACCACGAACCCAATTGGGAGGGCTCCGGCATGCATCCGTTTGCGTTAAGCCAAGTTTAATCCGGGGTCCGGACACTGGTGGCTCTGCAACTTGCCGCCATGCCGGATGTCACGCACAAAACCAGCCCCTGCCTTCCTCGAACGTCTGCGCCAGCGCACGGCCGCCAGCACAGATCCGTTCTTCCACGCCGGTGAATGCATGCTGCAGGCGCGCTGGGAAACCGCTGCCATCTGGGATGCGGCGCGACGCCAGCGCCTGCTGTGGAACGAAATCCCGTCGGCCCTGCATGCGCGCATCGAGGCCGCGCCCTTCTTCCTTCTCGCCACCAGCGACGCCTCCGGCCGTTGCGACTGCTCGTTCAAGGGCGGCGGACCCGGCATCGTGCGCATGCTCGGCAGCCGCCGCTTCGCCTTTCCCGACTTCGACGGCAACGGCGCCTTCATGAGCCTCGGCAACCTGCTGCAGAACCCGCAGGTCGGCTGCCTGTTCATCGACTTCAACGACGGCGCGCGCCTGCGCGTGAACGGCCGCGCCACGCTACTCGCAGGCGACGAGGCCGGGCACCTGTTCCCCGGCCGCAAGCGCGCGGTGCTGGTCGATGTCGAAGAAGTGATCCCCAACTGTGCCCAGCACATTCCGCGCCTTATTCCCGCCAGTCAGGAAATTTCCGCATGAGCATTCCCTACCGCATCGCCGCCAACGTCGAATGGACCAGCAAGTGCAACGCCGCATGCACGATGTGCCCGCGCGAGGCGATCGAGAAACCGCAGCTGATGGGCGCCGACACCTGGCAGCAGGTGCTCGGCCGGCTTTCGCCCAACGAGATCTTCCGCGTTGTCCTGGCCGGCTACGGCGAGCCGACGACGCATCCGCGCTTCTTCGACTTCATCGACACGCTGCGCCCGCACCCGGTCCGCTTCGACATGGTCAGCAACGGCCACCTGCTCGACCCGGACAAGCTGGAACATCTCGACGGCGCGCTCGACCTGGTGATCGTTTCCTTCTCCAGCATCGACCCCAACATCTACGCCAGCGTGCATGTGAATCTCGACCAGCGGCGCGTGATGGACAACCTGCGCGCCGCGAAGCGCATCCTGAAGCAGACGCAGCTCGCGATCAGCCTGACGCCGATGCCGGAATGCCTGCCGACGCTGCCGGAGACGATCCGCTGGCTGCGCGGCGCGGGCATCGAAACACTGACGATGTCGCCGACCCTGTACAACCGCGCCGGCAAGCTGAGCGAGCACCGGCTGGCGAGCGAGGAACTGCGGCGGATGATCCGCGAGCACAAGCTGCGCTCGCAGGAGGTCGATTTCATTCCGACCGCGCGCGAAATCTTTCATCAGTGGCGCAGCAACCGTTTTGGCTGCCTGCCGCGCAACGTGGACCTGTTCGTCGCTTCCAGCGGCGACTACCTCTACTGCTACAACGACGTCGCCCACAAGCATCCGATCGGACACGTTTCCCGCGATGCGATCGCCGAGGTCCTGCGCCGGCGCGAAGGCATGGCGGAGATTCCGTCGCTGTGCGGCACCTGCAACATGCGCCACCGCTACGGCCCGGCTGAAGTCCTGCAGAGCGGCCTCGGCTACCTGCGGGCGCGGCTCGCGGCCTGAACAGCGAGTTGATTCGATGAAGAAACTTCTTGCCACCATCGCAGCGGCCACCGTCGTGGCCTGGGGTCTTGCCGCGCTCCTCGCCGGCATGCCCGAAGGCACGCAGCCACTGTGGCTTGTCCGCCAGCAGGCGCTATACCTCACCGGCCTGCTCGCCATCGCCTTCCTGTCACTCGCCATGCTTGCCTCCGCCCGCCCCGCGTGGCTGGCCCGAATCGCCGGCAGCCCCGGCCAGCTGCATCTCGCGCACCGCTGGGCGGGCATCCTCGGCACCGGGCTCGCACTGAGCCACTGGCTCGTCCAGAAATCCGGCGGCCTTGTCCGTGCGCTGATCGGCCGCGACGGCCGCCCCCCAAACGAAAAGATCGCGGGCCTGCCGGAGGCCCTTCGACACCTGGCCAAGGACGCCGGCGAGTGGACACTGTGGCTGGTGCTGGCCATGGTCGTGATCACACTCTGGCGCGTGCTGCCACATCAGCGCTGGCGACTGCTGCACCGTGCGATGCCACTGCTCTACGCGATGCTCATCATCCACGCGCTGCTGCTCGCCCCGCGCAGTTGGTGGCAGCATGGAAGCATTCTTATCCTGATGGCACTCGCCAGCTGCGGCGTCTACGGTGCCGCCTGCTCGCTCAAGGCGCGCCTTTCGGCATCGCGCCCGGCATCCGTACTGCGCTCGTACCACACGCACAGTGTGCGTTAAGAGTGCTTTAAGCCTGCCCCGGCAAACTGGTTTCATCGCATAACCGGAACATCCCATGTCCACAGCGCTCACGCCCAAGAGAGACATGCTCGACACCTTCGAACAACGTGGCGGCCAGATCGTCACGACCCACACGCCGCCGGGGGCACCGCGCCGCCGGGAGGCCGAAGCATTCATCCGCAACAAGTTCGCCGAGCGCTACGACGCCCGCGTCAGCGCCTTCGCACCGAACCTCGTCCTCTTCGAGGAAGGCCAGCGCATCGTCGCCGCCACCGGCTGGCGCGCAGCCGGCCACGAGCCGCTGTTCCTGGAGCGCTATCTGGACCAGCCGATCGAACGGATCATTTCCTCGCTCGCCCCCCTCGCCACGCAGCCGGTCAACCGCGAGCGCATCGTCGAGGTCGGCAACCTCGCCGCCGACAAGGCCGGCGGCAGCCTGTTCGTGATCCTCAACCTGGCCCGTCATTTCGACCGGCTCGGCTTCGAGTGGGTCGTCTTCACCGCCACGCGCGAACTGGTCGGCATCTTCACCCGCCTCGGCCTGCCGCTGCTCGCGATCGCGCCGGCCGACCCGGCCCGCCTCGGCGACGAGGCCGGCGACTGGGGTAGCTACTACGACTCGGCGCCGATCGTCGTCGCCGGCCGTATCCGCCTCGGCATCGACCGCAAGAGGAAGAGTGCATGAGCGCACCCGCACGGCCGCCCGAAGGGGGCGCTCCCCCCTCCCTCGGGGAGGATGTCCCGCAGGGACAGGAGGGTAGTTCAGTTAACCCGATCCACACCGCGCCCTACGCCAGCCTCTACGCTGCGCTCGCCGCCCGCGCGCCGGATGCGCCGGTCCTCGTCGGCGACGACGCCACCTGGCGCGCCGGCGCACTCATTGACGCCGTCGCCGAACTCGCCTCACGCCTCAGCGCTTGCCAGGCGCTGGCCGTGCTCGCCGACAACGGCCCGGCCTGGGTCATCGGTGATCTCGCCGCACTGGCGGCGGGGATTCCGCACGTGCCGCTGCCCACCTTCTTCAGCCCGGAACAACTGGCACACGTGCTCCACACGAGCGGTGTCGACACCGTACTGACCGACCAGCCGGAACGGATTGGCGCGCTCGATCTCGGTTTCGCGATCACCGGCCGCTGGCAGCACCTGATCCGCCTGCAACGGCCGCCGGAGGAATCCCGCAGCCTGCCGGCAGATACCGCCAAGCTGTCGTTCACCTCGGGCAGCACCGGCCAGCCGAAGGGCGTCTGCCTTTCCGCCTGCGGCCTGATCGACACGGCGGTCGCCGTTGCCGAGCGGCTCTCCGACCTGCCGGTCGCACGCCATCTGGTGACCCTGCCGCTGTCGCTGCTGCTGGAGAACACGGCCGGCCTCTACGCACCCCTGCTCTCCGGCGCCGAAATCCATGTCCCCGGCCTGCAGTCGCTCGGCTGGCGCGGCATGGCCGGCTTCGATCCGGCTGCTCTGCAGCGTACCGCGAGCCAGGTGCGCCCCTCGACGATGATCCTCGTGCCGGAACTGCTCAAGGCCTGGTCGCTGTTCCTCGCCGCCAGCGGCCAGAAGGCGCCGGACAGCCTTGCGTTCGTCGCCGTCGGCGGTGCCCGCGTCGATGCGGAGGCACTCGCCCGCGCCCGTCATCTGGGCCTGCCGGCCTATCAGGGCTACGGGCTGACCGAATGCGGCTCCGTCGTCAGCCTGAACCGGCCCGGCGACGAAAGCGCCGATGGCGACGACGCCGGCCGGCCGCTGGCCCATGCCAGCGTGCGCATCGTCGATGGCGAGGTGCGCGTGACCACGCGCGCCTTCCTCGGCTACCTCGGCGACCTCGGCAGCCCCGACAGCCTCGCCGACGGTACTGGCGCGCCGCGCGACGCATTTCAGGAATACGCCACCGGCGATCTCGGCCGCATCGATGACGCCGGCCATATCCGCCTCGCCGGACGCAGCAAGAACCTGCTGATCACCTCGTTCGGCCGCAACATCTCGCCGGAATGGGTGGAAGCGAGCCTGCTGGCGCAAGCGGCGATCCTGCAGGCCGTGGTCTGCGGCGAGGCCCGGCCCTGGCTTGCCGCCGTCATCGTGCCGATGCCCGGCGCCAGCGGTGACGCCGTTGCCGCTGCGATCGCCGCCGCCAACGCCAGCCTGCCCGATTACGCCCGCATTGGCGGCTGGCTCGCCAGCCCGCCCTTCACGCTCGAGAACGGCCTCGCCACCGGCAACGGCCGCCCGAAGCGCGACGCGATCCTCGTCCGCCATGCCGCCGAGGTGGCCGCCCTCTACTGCACCGATTCGACCCTCGACAACACCACGCACAAGGAACCCGCCGATGTCCTTCTATGACCAGCTTTCCGCCGCCACCCTGAAGGAGCGCCAGCACCTGCTCACCGCGCCGATCATTGCCGACTGCCTGCAGGGGCGCGTCCGCATCGAGAGCTACCGCGCCTTTCTCGCCCAGGCCTACCACCACGTGCGCCACACGACACCGCTACTGATGCTGCTCGGCGGCCGCCTGCCCGACCGCCTCGGCTGGTTGCGCAAGGCTGTCGCCGAATACATCGAGGAAGAGATTGGCCATGAGGAGTGGATCCTCAACGACATCGCGGCTGCCGGCGGCGACGCCGAGGCGGTCCGCGCCAGCCAGCCCGAACTGCCCGCCGAGCTGATGGTCGCCTATGCCTACGACCTGGTGAATCGCGGCAACCCGGCCGGCTTCTTCGGCATGGTCTTCGTGCTGGAAGGCACCAGCGTCGCGCTGGCGCTGAACGCTGCGGACAAGATCCAGGAGGCGCTCGGCCTGCCGAACAAAGCCTTCTCCTACCTGCGTTCGCACGGCACCCTCGACCAGGAGCACACGCAGCATCTGGCGCAGTTGGTCAATGCGATGACGCCGGAAGATCAGGCCGAAGTCGTCCGCTGTGCCAAGGTGTTCTTCAAGCTCTACGGCGACATCTTCCGCGCCCTGCCGAGCTATGCCGCGCAGACCGAAGAGGTGGCGGCATGAACCTGCAGAATGCCCGCATCCTGCTCACAGGCGCCTGCGGCGGCCTGGGCCAAGAACTTGCCGTGCAGCTGGCGAAGGCCGGCGCCAAATTGCTGCTGGCCGGCCGCGACCGCGCCAAACTGGCCGCCACCATCGGCATGATCGGCAGCGGCCATTCGAGCATGACGGCCGACCTGACCAGCCCGGAAGGCGTCGCCGAGGCTGCCGGCGCAGCGCACGCCTTCGGCGTCAACGTACTGATCAACAATGCCGGCATCGGCGGCTTCGGCCTCTACGACGAGCAGGACTGGTCGACCGTGGCGCGCATCCTGGCGATCAATCTGGAAACGCCGATGCGCCTGACGCAGGCCATGCTGCCGGCGCTCAAGGCCCGGCCGCAGGCCGCCATCGTCAACATGGGTTCCACCTTCGGCAGCCTGCCGTTCGCCGGTTTTACCGCCTACTCGGCCGCCAAGGCCGGCCTGCGCGGCTTCTCGCAGGCCTTGCGCCGCGAGCTGGCCGACACGCAGGTGGCGGTGATCCACATTGCACCGCGCGCCATCAACACGCCGCTGAACAGCGATGCCGTGAACGCCCTGAACCGCGCCCTGAAGAACAATTGCGACAGTCCCGAAGCCGTGGCCCGGCAGGTGGTGACTGCATTGAGCAACGGCGGCGGCGAACACCATTTCGGCTTCCCGGAAAAGTTTTTCGCCTGGCTCAACGGCGTCGCCCCCGCCCTCATCGACCGCGGCCTTGCCGACAAGCTGGCCGTGATCAAGCAGCACGCGTCGGTCAGACTGCCGCGCTGACAGACATACCCTCTTCAACAGAGATACCCCATGAAGGAGATCCGCATGAAAATCGCCCCCATCATCGCCCGCATCGCCATTGCCACGCTTGCCATGACCTCGTTCGCCTACGCAGCGACGCCCGAGGAACTGATCCGCCCGATCCAGGACCAATGGGCGGAAATCAAGTACAAGGCCCCCGAAAAGCAGCAGGAAGAGGGCTACAACAAGCTGGCCCAGCAGGCCCGCAAGCTCGTCGAGCAGAACCCCGGTGTCGCCGAAGTGCTGATCTGGGAAGGCATCGTCCTCTCCAGCGAGGCCGGCGCCAAGGGTGGCCTCGGCGCACTCGGCCTCGCCAAGGAAGCGCGTGCCAAGCTAGAGGAAGCGATGAAGCTCAACGACAAGGCGCTCGCCGGCTCGGCCTACACCAGCCTCGCCACGCTCTATGCCAAGGTGCCCGGCTGGCCGATCGGCTTCGGCGACAAGGAACGGGCCGAGGAGTACTTCCGCAAATCGCTGGCCATCAACCCGAACGGCATTGACCCGAATTTCTTTTACGGCGAGTATCTGGCCGACCGTTCGCGCGTCGGCGAGGCCAAGCCCTACCTCGAAGCGGCGCTCAAGGCGCCGGCGCGTCCCGGCCGCGAACTGGCCGACAGCGGCCGCCGTCAGGAAGTGCAGGCGCTGCTCGCAAAACTGAACAAGGAAAACAAGTAATTGCGTGTTCTGCTGGTTGAAGACGATGCGCTGCTCGGCGACGGCATCCAGGCCGGCCTCAGGCTGGCCGACTACGCCGTCGACTGGGTGCGCGACGGCGAGGCCGCCCGCCTCGCCCTGCAGCATCACGAGTACAACGCCTGCGTGCTGGACCTGGGGCTGCCGAAGAAGGACGGCCTCGCCGTCCTCAAGGACCTGCGCGGGCGCGGCAACGCCACCCCGGTGCTGGTTCTGACGGCTCGCGACACCCACGCGGACAAGATCGCCGGACTGGACGCCGGGGCAGACGACTACCTGACCAAGCCCTTCGATCTCGGCGAACTGCAGGCCCGCCTGCGGGCGCTGATCCGGCGCGCCTCGGGTGCGGCCAGCCCGGTCCTCGAACACGGCGAGGTCCGGCTCGAACCGGCCGCAAAACGCGTCACGCGGGACGGAGAAACGATCGCCCTGTCGGCCCGCGAATACGCGCTGCTGCATGACCTGATGACCCACCGCAACCAGTTGCGGACGCGCGCCCAGCTGGAGGACAGCCTCTACGCCTGGGGCGCCGAGGTCGAAAGCAATACCGTCGAGGTCTATATCCACCATCTGCGCAAGAAGCTGGGCAGCGATTTCATCCGCACCGTGCGCGGTTTCGGCTATCAGCTCGGCGAGAAAGCTGGTGGAGAGTCAGCCGGCGGAGAGTCGGCCGACGGAGACGCGCCGGCATGAACGGCCCCCTGCTCGGGCCGAAGCCGCGTTCGCTGCGCCGGCGGCTACTCCTGCTGGTCTCGCTCGCAACGCTGCTGATCTACGTCCTCGCCGCCGCCTTGTCGTACCGTCAGGCGCGCCACGAAGTGCAGGAACTGATGGACGGCCAGATGACGAAGACCGCGCGCCTGCTGCTCGTCCAGGCACACGGGGAATCCGCGCATCTGGCGACGCTGACCGAAAGCATGGCGGCCCTGCGCGGCATCAGGAGCAGGCGCAACGAAATGGCGCTGGAATTCGTCATCGTACGGCGCGACGGCAGCGTGCTGTCGCGCTCGAAACACGCGCCCGAGACGCCGATCGGCGATGAACTGGGCTACAAGACCATCGATCATCGAGGGCAACCCTGGCGCAGCCTCGTTCTGGAAACCGCCGACGGTGCTTACCGCGTCCTTGTTGCGCAGTCGATCAGCCAGCGCAACAAGGAAGCGCTGGAGATCGCAACCAAGACGGTGCTGCCATTGGGCGTATTGCTGCCCTTGCTGATCGCGCTGATCTACTTCTCGGTGCGGCGTGGACTGAAACCACTCGACGATCTCGCCGAGGATGTTTCCACACGCTCGCCGGAAAACCTGACGCCGCTCGTGTCGACCACACCGATGCAGGAAACCCAGCCGCTCGTTGGTGCGCTGAACCAGTTGCTTCAGCGGCTGGAAACGACGCTCGACAACGAGCGCCGCTTCACAGCCGACGCGGCCCACGAACTGCGCACGCCGCTGGCGGCGCTGAAGATTCACGCGCAGGTGGCGATGGCAACCAGCGAACCGGCGCAATGCAAGGAGGCGGTCACCAAGGTGATCGCCAGCGCCGATCGTGCGACACGACTGGTCGAGCAGTTGCTGCGCCTGGCCCGCCTCGATCCCCTGCTCAGCCTGCCGGACCCGCAGCCGGTCGACCTCGCCGAACTGGTCACCACCGCAGCTGAGGATGCGGCCGAAAAAATTCGCTGCGACGTTTCCAGCAATGCGCGCGGCTTGACGCTGAACACGGAACGGCCCGAGGCCCCGTTGATCGTGAGCGGCGATCACGACCTGCTCGCAGCCGCACTGCGCAACCTGGTCGACAACGCACTGCGCTACACACCGGAGAACGGCACGATCTGCATCGCCGCGCGCACGGAACACGGCCAGAAGCTGCTCGAAGTGCGCGACAGCGGCGCCGGTGTCCCCCCGGCCGAGCTGCCGCGGCTGGTTGAGCGTTTCTATCGCGGCCGCGATGTCACCGCCGAAGGCAGCGGCCTCGGGCTGGCTATCGTTCGCCGCATCGGCGAGTTGCACGGGGCTCGTCTGGAAGTTGAAAACCGGCCTCAGGGCGGCTTTTCCGCACGCCTGCGCTGGCAGGCTTAAGCGTCATTTCAGGTAGCTCGGCAATCATCCATGTAGCGGCACTCCGGTGCCGAACAACAATGGAGATTGTCGATGCCTTCTGCGCTGACCGTACCAGCACCGATCGAAACCCCCCGCAAAGCCAACGACTGGCGCGCCCTGATCTGGGCGTTCCTGTTTTTCTGGTATTTCTCCGGCATCACACACCTGCTTATCCAGCTCGACGATGGCGCAAGCTTCGTCGGCTTCCGGCGCGCCATGCTGGCCAGCCTGCTATGGCTGATCCCGATCGTGCTCTGGCCACGGCACACGCGCCGCATCGGTGCGATTCTCGGTGTGCCGCTGTGGTGCCTGTCGCTGTTCAGCCTCGGCTACTACAGCATCTACGGCCAGGAGTTCTCGCAGAGCGTGCTCTTCATCGCCTTCGAGTCGAATACGCGGGAAGCAGGCGAATACTTCGCGCAGTATTTCGCCTGGTGGATGCTGCCAGCCCTGCTCGCCTATGCCGGCGGCGCCTTTCTGCTCTGGCGCCGCTTGCGCCCGGCCAGCCTGACGCCGCGGGCGGCGACGGGAACCATCCTGACGATCCTGCTGCTCGTCTTCGTCGCCCCGCAATACAAGGATGCCGCGCGCGGCGTGCTTTCGTGGCACGGTGCGCGTTCGACGATCCTGAAACATCTCGAACCGGCGGTCCCCTGGCAGATGGCAATCGGCTATACCGAATACCAGCAGCAGCTCGGTCACATGCAGGAACTCCTCGAACAGAACCGCCAGCTACCGCCGCTCGCCAACCTGGTCGATGCCAATGCCGGGCGGCCGACGACGCTGGTGCTGGTGATCGGCGAATCGACCAACCGCCAGCACATGAGCCTCTACGGCTACCACCGGCAAACGACGCCGCGTCTCGACGGCATGCGCGACCAGCTGCGCGTGTTCAGAAACGTGGTCTCGCCGCGTCCCTATACGATCGAGGCGCTGCAACAGATACTGACCTTCGCCGACCAGGAACACCCGGATCTGCACCTGGATACGCCATCGCTGCTGAACATGATGAAGCAGGCCGGCTACAAGACCTTCTGGATCACCAACCAGCAAACGCTCACCAAGCGCAACACGATGCTGACCAGTTTTTCGCAGCAGACGGACGAACAGTATTACCTGAACAACAACCGCGACCAGAACGCCCGCTCGTACGACGACCAGGTGCTCGATCCGCTGCGTCGCGTGCTCGACGATCCGGCGCTAAAGAAGCTGATCGTCGTGCATCTGCTCGGCACGCACATGCGCTACGAGTTCCGCTACCCGGAGGAAGCGACCGTATTCCGCGACAAGCAGGGCCTGCCGGACTGGGCCGATGCGCGGCAAACCGACTTCATCAACCAGTACGACAACGCCGTGCGCTTCCAGGACAAGGTGCTCGCCGAGCTGATCGACACCCTCGCGGCAAAGGATGGCGCAACGATGATGACGTATTTGTCGGATCACGGTGAAGATGTCTTCGATTCCGCCGGTCACGACGTGATCGGACGCAACGAAGGGCGGCCGACGCTGCCGATGTATGCCGTTCCCTTCCTCGTCTGGGAATCACCCGAATGGCGCCGTCGCCACCCGCGCGACTACCGCGGCGACCTCGATCGTGCCTGGCAGACTTCGCACTTCATCCACACCTGGGCGGATCTCGTCGGGATCATCTTCGACGGCCACGACCCGAGCAAGAGTCTCGTCAACCCGGCCTTCCGCGAACGTCCGCTGTGGGCCGGAAACCCGGGCGCGCCGAAGCAGCTGGTCGATTTGCGCACGCTGCCAGCGTCAGCACGACGCCACTAATCGCCAACAATCACGAAAGGCGCCCAGAACAGCGGATGGGCATAGCTCTGCAGTGATCCTCCTGCCGCGCGGTCCAGCCCCTGTCCGCCAATCAGCTTGAGCATCGCCCGGCGTAACGCCTCTGCCTTGGCGAGCGAGGGATTGGCGCCCTGCTCCGCGAACATGGCCGTCATCAAAAGCCGGGCGGCGCTGGTTTCAACCGGCCAGTTGGACACCAGCATCGCCCGCGCGCCGGCGTAGAAGAAGGCTCGTCCCAGGCCCGACACCGCCTCGGCACCCGCACCCTCGCCAGCCGCGGTATTGCAAGCCGAGAGCACGATCCAGTCGGCATCCAGTTTAAGCGAGAGCACGTCATCCATCGTCAGCAGGCCGTTGCCGGCGTCGGGAGCGACTGCCGGCGATGTCAGCGCCAGCGCCGGCTGCGTCAGCCCATCGAGGTCGCCCGGTACCAGCCCGTGCGTCGCGAACATGATCACGCGTCGCTGCACGAGGTTCATTTCGCGCACGCGCCGCTCGGTCGCCTCGCGCTGCAAAAACACGTCCTTCTGTGGATCGGCGCCCAGCGCGCGGGCGACAGCGAGCAGTTCCTCGCGTGTATCCGGCAAGGGTGGCAGATCAGCGAGGCTGGCCGAATCGAGCGCCGCAAACTGCGGCGATCCGCGCAAGGCGAGCGAGCGGCTGCGCGCGGCACCGCGCATCCCCCCTGCGCTCGCGACAGGTGCCTGTTGCGCGCTGAAAAGCGGATCGCCGAAACCGGCGAAACTGGCCGGCTGGGCTGCCCGCGCCGGCGCACGGCGCAAGCTGGCCAGCGCGGTGGCAGAGGGCAATTGCTGCACCGCGTGCGAGCGCACAAGCCAGGCCACCTCGCGGTAGACCGAGAAGTCGGATGTTTTGCCCCCCGTCCGCGACGGCTGCGTCGGCAGGAGCGAAATCGGCAACTGGGCAAGCGCGCCATGCGGCACTACCAGCAAGGTCGTTGCCGGGCGCCAGACCTCGGCGGCAGGGGCGATGAACTGCCCAAACAACGCATGCGCAGCGGCAAGATCGAAGGCCGGAAGCGCGTCGATCGAAGCCACGCCCGGATCGAGCGCACGGCGTAAGCCGGCAACCGTCGCATCGACTTCTGCACGCGTGGCGGCGATGCGCGAGAAATGTCGCTGGCCAAGCGTATTGACTGCCCAGAGATAGCTCTCGCGTGCGCCGACGTAGAAGGCGAGCAAGGCTTCGCCGCTACGCAAATGGGACTGCAATTCGTCCAGCGACGCGGCTTGCGGTTGCACCAGTGCGGCGTAATCCGGATAGCGCTCGCCGATCTGCCGGCGCAGCGCATCGTATTCGCCGCTGACGGCCGCAATGTCCTGACGCAGCTGCCCCTGGATTGCCGGCAGCTGCTCATTGGGCGGCGCAGCCAGCAACTGGATCAGGAGTCCGGAAAGGCTGGCGAGGCGGCGCTGGGCATCCTGTGCCTGCCGGGCAAGCGCGGCGAGCGCAGGGTCAGGCAGGTCGGCGCGCGCCGCAGCGGCGGTCAGCGCGCGGGCGACACTGCTGCCGCGCGCCAGATCGGCAACCCGGAACGCTTCGGCAATTCGCCCGGCGTCGGGTGTCCCCGCTGTCAGCGCACGCAGCCAGGCTTCGAGGATGAGCACCAGATGACGCTGCTTGCGCGGGGTCGCCGTCTCGGCTTCGGTATCCTCGCGCGCCTGGTTGAGCAGCGTTGGCACGCTGGCCTGGAACAGGTGACGTGCCTCATCCATTGCCCCTTGTTCCGTCTTGACGACCGCCAGCAAGGCTCGCCGCAACGCGGCGCGCGGATTGTCGTCACCGAAGCGGGCAACCGACCACTGCAGCATCGTGTTCGCCATCTGTTCCGCGTCCGCCAGCCGCCCGACGCCGATCAGGGAAATCACCCACTCCGGATGTCCGATACCGTATCGCTGCAGCAGTTGCGGATCAGCGCCAAGCACCGTGCGGTTGCGCTCGAATGCCGCGATGGCTTCGGCATGACGACCTTGCGCGGAAAGCGCCGCCGCAAGTGTCTGACGCGCACGCACCAGATTGAAGGACAACTCGGAGGCACCTGCCTCGGTGTAGGCGCGCAACGCGGCTTCGGCAATCCGTGTCGCCTCCTCATTGCGCCCCTGCTCCGCAAGAATCTTGGAGAGCAAGGACAGGGAATGGGCGACATCGACGGAATCCCGCCCCATGCGCGTCAGCGTCGTGTGTAGCGCATGGCGCAGGTGAAATTCCGCTTCAGCGACCTTGCCCTGCGCCAACAACACGTTCGCCAGACTGCGCTCGATCAAGCCGTCGTAACGCTCGACGCGATCTTCCCCGCTTTCGTCGGCGGCGTCCTCGCGCATCCCCGCAGTGTAGGCCGCGAGGGCTTTTCGATAGGCACCTTCGGCCTCGACCAGCCGGCCTTCGCTGACGAACAACTCGGCACGCGCACGATGGATCTGCGCCGTCCATTGCGCGCCCCGCTGCGGCCACCGTGGCGCACTGCGCAATCGGTTGAAGACCGCCTCCGCGCGCTGCAGATAGTCACGCGCCACGGAAAAATTTCCGAGCAGCACCTGGAACTTGACCGCCGCCTGCAGCAATGCCAGCTGGCGTCCGGCGTTTCCCGGTGGCAGTTGCGCCAGTGCCGTGTCGGAGGCCCGCGCGGCGCTGAGCAGGTTGCCCCCGGTCGATTCGGCAGTTGCCAGCGCACCGAGCAGGCCGGCGCGCTGCGGCGTGTTCGGTTCCGCAAGTTCGATCGCGGCCTGCAGCTCCTTGACCTGCGCTTCGTGGCGGCCCAGCCGTGCATTGGCAATGGCACGCCGACGATGAAAGTCGACCAGATCCTGGCGGCTGGCGCCCTCCGGTGCTTGCGCGGCGGCAATAGCCTGCGCGCGTTCCACCTGCACCGGATCGGGGCGGTAATGGTCAAGCATGCGCAAGACGTCGTCGGCACGCCGCGGCGGCACGGTATAGGTCGACGAAATTTCGTCCGGCGCACCGGCATCGGCACAGAGGGCAGTCCCGCTCAACGCGCTCAGCAACAGTGCCGCAATCCATGTCCTCACAAACGCCCCCTTTCCGCCAGCGACAGTGGCTGTGAGCTGCCCGCCACGATGAAATGGTCGAGCAGCCGCACGTCGACCAGCGCCAGCGCTTCCTTGAGCGCGCGCGTCAATGCCTCGTCGGCGGGCGACGGCTCCGGCGTTCCCGACGGATGGTTGTGGGCGACGATCACCGCTGCGGCGTTGTGGTGCAGCGCGCGCTTGACGACCTCGCGTGGATAGACCGAGGTCTGTGTGAGCGTGCCGCGGAAGAGCTCTTCGCTCGTGATCAGGCGGTTCTGCGCATCCAGCCACAGCGCGATGAAGACCTCGTTCGACAAACCGCCGAGCTGCAGGCGCAGGTAATCGCGCACCGCCTGGGGCGACGAGAGCAGCTCGCGCGACGCCAGCTGCTCGCCGAGTGCGCGCCGCGCCATTTCGAGCACGGCCTGCAACTGCGCGTACTTGGCATCCCCCATGCCGGGCACGGCGGCGAACTGGGCGCGCGGGGCGGCGAAGAGCCGGTTCAGGCTGCCGAATCGGCCGATCAGCTCGCGCGCGAGGTCAACGGCGCTCTTTCCCTTCATGCCGACGCGCAAGAAGATCGCCAGCAGTTCGGCGTCGGAGAGCGCGCCGGCACCCTGCGCCAGAAGCCGCTCGCGCGGCCGTTCGTCGGCGGGCCAGTCGGTGATCGCCATGCGCTTTCCCCTCACGTACAATGCACTGCCAGACATTCTAAACGCATGCACATGGAACTTCAGGGCAAGCACATCGTTCTCGGCGTCACCGGGGGCATCGCCGCCTACAAGGCCGCGGAACTCACCCGTCTGCTGGTGAAGGCCGGCGCCACCGTACAGGTGGTGATGACGGCAGGCGCCACGCATTTCGTAACGCCGGTCACCTTTCAGGCACTTTCCGGCCGTACCGTGTTCACCGACCAGTGGGATGGCCGCGTCGCCAACAACATGGCGCACATCGACCTCTCACGGGAAGCCGATCTGATCCTCGTGGCGCCGGCTTCGGCCGATTTCCTCGCCAAGGTCGCGCACGGGCTTGCCGACGACTTGCTGACCACGATGGTGCTCGCACGCGATTGCCCGCTGCTTGCCGCGCCGGCGATGAACCGCCAGATGTGGGAGAACCCGGCCACGCAGCGCAACGTAGCGACACTCACCGTCGACGGCGTCACCCTGCTCGGCCCCGGTTGCGGCGAGCAGGCTTGCGGCGAGAATGGTGACGGACGCATGCTGGAGCCGGAGGAAATCGTCGAGGATCTGCTCGCCTTCCTGCAGCCGAAATGCCTGGCCGGCAAGAAAGTGCTGATCACCGCCGGCCCCACCTTCGAAGCGATCGACCCGGTACGCGGCATCACCAACCTCTCCTCCGGAAAGATGGGCTTCGCGGTGGCGCGCGCGGCGCGCGAGGCGGGTGCCGACGTCACCCTCGTCTGCGGGCCGGTCGCCCAGCCGACGCCGCGCGGCGTTACCCGCATCGACGTGCGCGGCGCGCTGGAAATGCACGCCGTCGTAATGGCGCGGGCTGCCGCGCAGGATGTCTTCGTCGGGGTCGCCGCCGTTGCCGACTACCGACCGCAGGCTGCGGCCGAACACAAGCTGAAGAAGGACGACGGTGCGCTGCCGGCAATCGCGCTGGTGGAGAACCCGGACATCCTTGCCGACGTGGCGGCGCTGCCCAACCCGCCCTTCTGCGTCGGTTTCGCCGCCGAAAGCCGAAATCTTGCCGAGTATGCGCAGAAGAAGCGCGACAGGAAGAAAATCCCGCTGATCGCCGGCAACCTGATCCAGCATGGCTTTGGCGGCGACGAGAATACGCTGACCCTGTTCGACGAGGCTGGGCAAACGCCGCTGCACCCAGGCCCGAAAATCGAGCTTGCGCGCTCACTGATCGGCCACGTCGCACGTCTTCTTGAGCACCGCTGATGCGTGACGATGAAATCGTTCGCGACGGATCGCGCCGCATCGTGGGTCGCCAGGCACTGCGCCGCCTGAGTGGCATGGTTCAGGAATGGCAGGACGATGAGCGCGAAAAGGCCCTGCTCGCCAAACGTCTTGCGTTCGGAATCGTCCTCGTCGGCGCGGCGCTCCTCACCGCTTTTTTTCTTCGCTAGCAGCCTGTCGGACTTGAAGAATCGAAGCGAAAAATGAGGGGGCCGAGGACAGATTTTCGCGGGTTTCAAGCGAATAGTCGTTCTATTCGCGCCGAAAACCGCGGAAATATGGACCGGCATCCCTCATTTTGCAGCCGATTTCCTTTAAGCCCGACAGGCTGCCAACCGTAACGGAAACTGCCATGCACCGAATCGACGTCCGCATCCTCGACCCGCGCCTGCGTGAAACGCCGCCGCACTATGCCACCCCCGGCGCTGCCGGGCTCGACCTGCGCGCCTGCATCGAAGCGCCGGTGAAGATACACCCCGGCGACACGATGCTGATCCCGACCGGCATCGCCATCCATCTCGCCGACCCCGGGCTCGCGGCGATGATCCTGCCGCGCTCGGGGCTGGGACACAAATACGGCATCGTGCTCGGCAACCTGGTCGGTCTGATCGATTCGGATTACCAGGGCGAAATCATGGTCTCGACGTGGAACCGCGGCCGCGAAACCTTCACGCTGAACCCGCTCGACCGCCTCGCGCAACTGGTGGTTGTGCCGGTGCTGCAGGTTGCCTTCAACGTGGTCGATGAATTCGCGGAGAGCGAGCGCGGTGCCGGCGGATTCGGCAGTACCGGCAAGGCCTGACAACGTCAGCGTCAGCGGAAGCGGAAGCGACGCGTCTCGAAACGACGCGCGAAGCCGATCCACAGGCCGATCAGCAGGAACGCGCCAAAGCAGCCGATTGACCAGTTCGCCATCGTGAGGCCGAGGATGTACTCCTTGCTGGTGCAGAACCCCGTCGCCATGAACATGTACGGCCACTGCACGCCGAGCCAGTCGACGAACAGCTCAATGAGGTTCGGCTGGCCACTGCCGCAGGCCACGGCGACTTCCGGATTCAGCTGCATCCAGGTCTGGTAGATCGCTGTCGCCATTCCCCCCGCCGCTGTCAGTGCAAGCAGGCTGCCCCACAGGCGCCGGGCCCGGGGAATCGCAAGCCCGCACAGCCCCCAGAACGCCACCACCAGATACAGCACGCGCTGGAAGATGCAGAGCGGGCACGGATTGAGGCGCATCCATTCGCCGATCACGAGACCGGCGCCGACCAGACCGAGCGCTGCCACCAGCACCAGCAGGCATGCCTGACGAACCGTTTTGGGCAAGGAAAGCTTCACGCGGCGACCTCGCAGTGCGGCGGGCAGGAGGATGCGGAGATGGATACGACGGCTGGCATCGGGTGTTCCTAAATGGCTCAACTTCGGCAGAAAGTGGCCGATTCTACGGTATCGGCGCACGCATCGCTGTTGCACCGCAACAACCAGCGACGGCGACGATTGATAAACTCCGCTTATAACTAAAGTCGTAGCCTCACATCAAAAGCACAGCCAAAGGATTCCCCCTGAAGTCCGTTACCGATTCCGCGCCGCGCCTGCTGCAGCTGGCGAGTACGTTTTCCCGTCTGGCCGGCGACGCAGCCGATGCGCTTACCTTGATCGAGCGCACCTGCGATACGCTGGTCGAATGCGGCGGCTATGCGCTCGCCGCCATCCGCCTGACACCGCACGCCGCCGACCTCAACCCCGAAAGCGACACGCTGCGCGCACTACGCATCGCGCGTGGACAGCCGTCGCTGCTCTGGTCGGAACTGGAACATCTTCGGCAGCCGACCCTTGCCGTTCCCCTCGACTATGCCAACACGCGCCATGGCGAGCTGCGCATCGCCCACGCACCGGGAGAAAACGCTGAGTTCGACGCTGCCGAGCGAGAACTGCTCGAAAGCATCGCCCGCAGCCTTGCTTTCGCGACCCATGCGCTGCGCGAGCGTTCGCGGCAACGCCGGCGCGACGACCAGCTGCGCCAGCTTTCGCGCGCACTCGAATCCAGCTCGAACGGCGTCATGATCACCTCCTCGACACAGCTTGATCACCCGATCGTCTATGTAAATCCGGCCTTCGAGCGGATCACCGGCTACACCGCCCAGGAAGTGATCGGCAACAGCGGCCGCTTTCTCGTGCGCGACGATCTGGCCCAGAAAGGCCTGAACGAAATTCGCGCCTGCCTGCGCGAACGGCGCGAGGGGCAGGCAGTGCTGCGCAATTACCGCAAGGATGGCGGCCTCTTCTGGAACGAACTGTCGATCGCACCGGTGCGCGACGAGAGCGGTGGAATCACCACTCATTTCGTCAGCATCATCAACGACGTGACCGAGCGCATCACCTACGAGCAACAGCTCGAATACCACGCCACGCACGACACGCTGACCGGCCTGGTCAACCGCAACCTGCTCAACGACCGCATCGACCAGGCCATACTGATGGCGCGACACAGCGGGCAACTGGTCGGCGTCATGCTGCTCGATCTCGATCGCTTCAAGCTGATCAACGATGGATTCGGGCATGTCCCGGCCGACAACCTGCTACGCGCCGTCGCTACCCGGCTCGCCCACTGCGTGCGCGATACCGACACCGTTGCCCGACTCGGCGGCGACGAATTCGTCGTTGTCCTCGGCAGCGTTGCCGATGCCGACAGCGTCGCCAGCGTCGCCGCCAAGATCATGCGCAACCTGGCGCTGCCGCTCGATGTGGAAGGCAAGGAGGTTTTCGTCACCGCATCCGTCGGCATCGCCATGTACCCGCGCGACGGAGATCACGGCGAAAGCCTGCTGCGCAATGCCGATGTCGCGATGTACCGGGTCAAGGAACACGGGCGCAACAATTACCGTTTCTATGCGCCGGAAATGAGCCACATGGCGCTCGACCGGCTGGACATGGAAGGCAACCTGCGGCGCGCACTCGAACGCGACGAGATCACGGCTTTTTTCCAGCCGATCGTTTCATTCGAAAACGGCCGCATCATCGGCGCCGAAGCACTGGCACGCTGGAACCACCCGCGCATCGGCATGATCCCTCCGGCCGAATTCATCCCGCTCGCCGAGGAAACCGGGCTGATCATCCCGCTTGGCGAGCGCATCCTGCGCCTCGTCTGCACGCAGCTTGCGGCCTGGAAGCGCAATGGTTCGCCTCCCCTGCGCGTATCGCTCAACATCTCGGCGCGCCAGTTCCGTCAGCAGGACCTTCCGGAACTGCTGACCCGAGTGATCGCCGAGACCGGCGTCGATCCCCGCCAGCTTGAATTCGAACTGACGGAAAGCATGGTGATGCACGATGTCGAGAATGCGATCGCGATGCTGCGCGAGTTAAAGCGCATCGGCGTCACGCTCGCGCTCGACGATTTCGGCACCGGTTACTCCAGCCTCGCCTATTTGAAGCGTTTTCCGATCGACGTGCTGAAGATTGACCGCTCCTTCGTGCGCGACATCGACAGCGAAGCTGACGACGCAGCGATAGCCCATGCGGTAATCGCGATGGCACACAGCCTTGCCTTGCGCGTAACCGCCGAAGGTGTCGAGAATGAAGCGCAGCTTGATCTGCTGCGCGGCTATGGCTGCGACGACTTCCAGGGTTACCTGTTCAGCCGGCCGGTGCCGGCCGAAGAGCTCTCACTGATGCTCCAGAACGGCCGCTCGCTGGCCACCCTGCCCCGATGAAACGACGTCTCGGCTGGCGGCACGTCTCGCGCGAGACCCTCGCCGAACATCTCGGTCGCGTCGACATCATCGCCGCCGAAGCAATCGGTGACACCAGCATCTACCGCTGCCTGGAAGCTGGCGAAGAAAGCATAGCCGTGTCGCTGGGAAACGGCCAAGGCGACGGATTGATCATCGAGGTCAGCCTGGAGATACCCGCGGCGCTGGAGCGCCGCCGCGCAGGCAGCAACTCGCCGCTCGACGAATAGGCACGCGCTGCCGGACGCCTGCGGGCGATCCTCCCGGCCCCGATCACCACGACAGGTGCCAATGCTTTGCCGCGACACCGACGGACGCTATGATTGCGCCATGAACCCACGCATCCTGCTTGTCGAAGACGACGAACGTCTGGCGGAACTAACCGCCGAATACCTGAAAAAGAACGACTTCAGTGTCGATATCGAGGCCCGCGGTGACACCGCTGAAAAGCGCATTCTCGACGAACGGCCGGATCTCGTCGTGCTCGACATCATGCTGCCGGGACAGGACGGCTTCGCCGTCTGTCGCGCGGTACGCCCGCGCTACGACGGCATCATCCTGATGCTCACCGCGCGCGACGAGGACATCGACCAGATCCTCGGCCTCGAACTCGGCGCCGACGACTACATCACCAAGCCGGTACCGCCGCGCGTGCTGCTCGCCCGAGTCAAGGCGCTGCTGCGCCGCGCCGGCCCCAGCGGCGAGGAGGTCGCCGAAGGGGGCGACACGCTGACCTTCGGCAGCTTCAGCATCAGCCAGCAGACGCGCAGCGCCACCCTCGCCGGCGAGCAGATCGACCTCACCACCGCCGAGTTCGACCTGCTCTGGCTGCTCGCCCGCCACGCCGGCAGCATCCTTTCGCGCGACGACCTGCTGCAGCAACTGCGCGGCATCGGTTTTGATGGCCTCGACCGCTCGATCGACGCACGTATCTCGCGCCTGCGCAAGAAGCTGAACGATGATCCGGAGAACCCGACCCGCATCAAGACGGTTCGCGGCAAGGGCTACCTCTTCTCGCGTCACGACTGGCAATGATGGAGAACGCCGCGCCGGAACCGCCGGCGCCCGCGAAACGCCGCTTCAGCTTGCCGGCGGGCCGCTACCAGCTCTCGAAGCTGTTCTTCAACTTCTACCTGCTGACGATGGGGTCGTTCATCGCGATCGCCATCGTCGCCGATTTCGTCATCACCACCGCACTGCGCGACATCTCCGACGATTACACGCGCCGCTTCATGGAAGGCACCGTGTCGATGATCGAGGAAGATCTCTTCCGCCAGCGACGCAGCGACTGGACCAAGCGCATCAAGGTGCTGGGCGAGCGCTTCAACTACCGGCTTGGCATCAGCGAACGCCACGACATCCGCCTGCCGCCCGCGCAGGCGGCCCGGCTCGATGCCGGCGATCTCGCCATCAGCGCCGACGGCGAGATTGTCTATCACCGACTGAAGAACACGGCGCAGATCCTTGTCATCGGCCCTCTCTCGCCCGGCCGCGACCCGGACAACCGGCGCGTGTTCACGCTGGAGATGCGCATCCGCATCCTCACCTGGGGCCTGATCAGCTTCTTCCTCGCCATTGCCGTCTGGCTCTGGGTACGCCCGGTATGGCGCGATCTCGAAGCCCTGCGACAGACAGCCCGTGCCTTCGGCGAAGGCGATTTCGCCGCACGTGCGCCAGCGGTCAACAACGCGTCCTTCGAACTGCTCGCCGAAACCCTGAACGCGATGGCCGAACGCGTGCAACGCCTGATCGCCACGCAGAAGGAACTCTCCAGCGCGATCTCGCACGAACTGCGTACGCCGATCGCGCGCCTGCGCTTCGCGCTCGAAATGATTGCCGAAACGAGTGTGCGCGAAGAGCGCGAACGCCTCTGGCGCATGATGGAAGCCGATCTCGACGAACTCGACAACCTGATCGATTCCAGCCTCACCTATGCCCGCTTCGAGCGCGAACAGCCGGAACTGCAGCTTGCCGCCACCGAAATCGAACCCTGGCTCGCGGAACAGGTCGAGGATGTACGCATCCTTGCCGGCAGCCTCGCCCTGGAACTCGACACCGGCGCACTACCCGCCGGGCAGCGTGTCGAACTCGACCGCAAGAGCATGCCGTTCGCCGTACGCAACCTGCTGCGCAACGCGATCAAGTATGCCCAGTCGCGCATCGTGATCAGCGCCGAGCTGGTCGACGGCCAGCTGCGCATCCACGTCGACGACGACGGTATCGGCATCCCCGAGGCGGAGCGTGAAAAGGTCTTCACCGCCTTCACGCGGCTCGACCGTTCGCGCGACCGCGCCACCGGCGGCTACGGCCTCGGCCTTGCGATCGCCCGGCTGGTGCTCGAACTGCATGGCGGTAACGCCAGTGCGCACGCCTCGCCGCTGGGCGGCGCCCGCTTCACGCTGGCTTGGCCTCTACAGGCTTCCCGCCGACAGTAACAAAGCGTTACAAAAGGCTTACTCAAGCGCAACAGACGCTGCCGCGCTTTCTCCGTACGATGCAATCCATGATGAATACACATGGAGAACGGAGCAAAGTCATGAGCAGCCAAGCCAACACCATCCGCCAACAGTTCCTGGCACAAGCCTGCCGCTATCTGTTCGGGCCGACGGCAAGCTGCGAGTCTTTCCTCCGTCTCGGCATTCCGTCCTTGCAGCCGATCCCGGTCCGGCACAACGACCGCCGCTGATCAGGAAGCGCAAGCACCGCACAGCGAACAGATTACCTCCCCCTGACCCATCCCTCCGACAGATGGGTATTTCCACCCGCGCCACCCCCTGGCGCGGGTTTTTTCTTTTCAGCCATGCATAAGGCTGCCCTCAGGCAGCGCCGTTCAGTATACGCACCTCGCGCTGCGGGAACGGGATGCTCACGCCATGCTCGCGGAAGGCACGCCAGATCGCGAAGTTGATGTCGGAAATCACGTTCGCCTTGCCCTCCTCGGGGTCGGCAATCCAGAAACCGAGGTCGAGATCGATGCTGCTCTCACCGAAACGCATCAGCAGCACCGACGGCGCCGGATCGGCCAGCACGCGCGGATGAGCCGCGGCAATATCGAGCAGCAGACGCTTCACCAGATCGAGATCGCTGCCATAGGCGACACCGACGCTGGTGGCCAACCGCTGACGGCTGTCCGAGAAGGTCTGGTTCTGCACGGTATTGCCAATCAACGTTTCGTTGGGCACGATGAATTCGGTGCCTGCCGGGTGCTTGAGCACGGTGAAGCGCGTGGTGATCTGCGTCACCTGCCCGGCATCGTTGCCCACCTGCACGATGTTGCCAATCCGGATCGAGCGATCGAGCAGGATGATGAAGCCGGAGACGTAGTTGCTGGCAATCTTCTGCAGGCCAAAACCAAGACCGACCCCGAGCGCACCGGTAAACACCGAAAGCGCGGTCATGTCGATGCCGACCAGCGACAGGCTGGAAAACAGCGCGATCAGCGTCAGCAGCGCCTTGGCGACGCGAACGCCGACGATACGCAGGCTGCTGTCGAGCGACTCGACGCGCATCAGCCGGTTTTCGATGACTCCGGCGACCCATAGCGCGAAGACGACGGTGAGGAACACCGTGACGATGCCGTGCAGGATCATCCACAGGTCGATCCGCTGCTTGCCGATGGCGAACTCGACGCGCTCCAGCGCCTCGATCACATAGGGGGTCAGATCGGTGATGTAGAGCGCCAGCCAGGCCCAGACGCAGGTGGCGATGATGCGCTCCCCGGCCGAGAGCCAGGTTGCACCCGGAAAAGCCTGGCGCAGCACGAACACGACGCCGCGCACCAATGCGAAGGAGCCCAACAGCGGCAACGCGAGGCGCAACAGATTGACGTGGATCAGCGACTTGAGCGCGATCTCCGCCGCCCCGATAAGCAGCAGAGCAACGAGCGGAAACACAAGGCGGTGGCTGGCGGCATTGAGCCGCCCGGCATGCGAATCGTGACGCGCTCGCCACCAGCGCGCAAACAGCCACGCCAGTACAAGGCAGGAAAAAAGTGCGGCGATCTGCCAGATGAAATCCGGATCCGCCAGATCGGCGCGCAGGTTGCTGAGCAGTTGCAGCGCGGGATCCTTCTGCTTCATGCCTGCCGCTCCAGTACCGCCGCGAAGAAGCCGTCGGTGCCATGCCGGTGCGGCAGCAGGCGCAGGGCCTCTCCGGCGCAATCGATGGCAATGCCCTGTCGGTGCAGCAACGCCGGCGCATCAACTGCCGTGAACGCCTGCTGCGCCGCGAGGAAGCCTGCAACGATCGCTTCGTTTTCCGCGGTGAGCAGGCTGCAGGTTGCATAGACGAGCCGGCCACCCGGCTTCACCAGTTTTGCGGCTGCCGCCAGAATGCTCGCCTGCTTGGCGTTCAACTCGGCGACACTCTCCGGCGTCTGCCGCCATTTCAGGTCGGGATTGCGGCGCAGCGTCCCCAGGCCCGAGCACGGCGCGTCGACCAGCACACGGTCGAACTTGCCGGCCAGGCGCTTCAGCTTCGGATCATGTTCCGACTCGATACGCTGCGGATGCACGTTCGAAAGCCCCGAGCGCGCCAGCCGCGGCTTCAGGTTGGCGAGCCGCTTTTCGGCGACGTCGAAGGCGTAGAGGCGTCCGGTCGAACGCATCAGCGCGCCGAGCAGCAGTGTCTTGCCGCCGGCGCCGGCGCAGAAATCGGCAACCATCTCGCCACGCTTGGGGGCAACGAGGAAACCGAGCAACTGGCTGCCTTCGTCCTGCACCTCGATGCTGCCGTCCACGAACAGCGGGTGCTTGGCGAGCGCCGGCTTCTCGTCGAGGCGGATACCGAGCGGCGACAGCGCCGTCGCCTCGGCGGCGATGCCGTCCGCGGCCAGCCGCGCCAGCACGTCGGCGCGTTCGGCCTTCATCGGGTTGACGCGCAGATCAAGCGGTGCCGGCCGATTGAGCGCGGCGGCGAGCGCCGCCACCTCCTCGGCGCCAAGCTCGGCGAGGCGTTCGTACAACCAGTCGGGCAAATCGCAGCGCACTGCGGGGGACCAGGCTTCGCCGCGCTCGGCCTTGGCCGCGGCCAGCCAGCCAGCATCGCTCTCGTGCATCACCGGCGCCAGTTCGCGCAGGTTCCAGCCACGCAGGCAGAAGAGCGCAGCGAGCAGTTGCCGGCGTGGCGTAACCTCGTCGCCACAGCGCGCCCCCAGGCTGCGCCGCCGGCGCAGCACCGCAAAGCAGGTTTCGGCAACGAAACCGCGATCGGCATGGCCAAGTTCGTGATGCGTGCGGAAATAGTGCGACAGCACCGCATCGGCGGGGTAGATGAAACGGAGCATTTCGCGCAGCGCCGCCTCGGCATGCCCAAAAAGGGCGGGAGTGAATTTCATGGTGTTGCGATATCCATGTTCTGGACGATCTGCTCGTAGCGCTCGCCCTTCTTGTCGATATGGCGGATTTTAACCGGCAGCAGATACTGCTCGCTCGCCAGCCATACCTCCGTCGTCGTTTCGCCGCTGGCACGGAAATGCAGGGTCCAGATCGACCCGTACGGCGTTTCCAGCCATTCTTTGCCGAGCAGTTCCAGGCGATAGGTGCCGAGCTTGCGCCCGGTGGCGATCGCCATATCTCCCGTCTTCGCCAGCCAGCCCAGCTGGTAGTTGAACGACAGCAAATCCTGGGCACCTTCCGGCAGCGCCGCTTCGCCGCCGCGCCCGAAGCGCACGACGCCGGCCGCCCGGTCGAACAGCGCTTCGTCTACGCGCTCCTTGCCAACGCGCCGCGAGACGTAGCGTTCCGGCTGCAGTCCATGCTCGCTGAGCGAACCGCTGCTTTCGGTCTCCACGCGCACCGGCTTCACCAGCGCGGCAAGCCCACTCGTTTCCATGACCGACACGATGCGGTAGCGGTCGCCCGTCATTTCCCAGCGTTGCTCGGCGCTGCCGATCAGCGTCGTTCCGTCGCCACTCATCACCACATAAATGATGGTGCCGCGCGGCGGCAGCTCGGGCGATGAGAGCTCGGGGCTGGCCGTTGCCTGCTGGGGCTTGGCCGGCAGTGCATCGCCGGCGGCTGCGCCTCCCACTGCCGCAGTCGCCGTCGGCACTGACGATTCAGCGCTTGCCGATACCGGTGCCAGCGGGGGTACCGGCACCTGTTTCGCCACCGGTTTCTTCGGCGGCACCGGCTTCTGCACCGCGGGCGGCGCCACCGGTGCACGCCGTGGCTGCAGGGTCACTTCCACGGTGACCGGTAAAGCTTCGTCGGCCGGCGTGAGTTCGACATCCGGCACGAACAACGCGACCGCGTGCAGGCCCAGGGAGGCTGCCAGTGCGGCGAGCAGGGCAAGCGGCATGGTGTCAGGGCGCGATCATGATGCAGTCACGGGGAAACCAGCGCCGCAGGCAGCGCCCGCTCCGCGTTCAGCATTACCCGCCCGTCGACCAGACGCAGCCGGCCTTCGACAAACCAGCGCACGGCCAGTGGATAGACGATGTGTTCCTGGGCCAGCACGCGCGCGGCGAGAGCGGCTTCGTCGTCGCTGTCGCAAACCGGCACCGCCGCTTGCACGACCACCGGGCCATGGTCGAGCGCAGGCGTCACGAAATGCACCGTACAGCCGTGAATGCGAACCCCTTCCTCCAGCGCACGCTGATGCGTGTGCAGGCCGGGAAAGGCCGGCAGCAGCGACGGATGAATGTTGAGCAGGCGCCCTTCGTAATGGCGCACGAAGCCTTCGGTCAGGATGCGCATGAAGCCTGCAAGCACGACCAGATCGGGGGTGTAGCCATCGATACAGGCGGCAAGCGCGGCATCGAACGCCTCACGGCCGGCATGCGTCTTGTGGTCGACAACGGCGGTGGGTACACCCTGGGCCGCTGCAGTAACCAACCCCTTGGCATCGGGCCGGTTGCTGATCACGGCGGCGACTTCCACCGACAGTTCCTCGCGAGCCACTGCGGCGAGCAGCGCCTCCATGTTGCTGCCGCGGCCGGAGATGAGGATGACGATCTTTTTCATATCAATCTGGAAGAAATCCGGAAAACACTGCTGAATGCATCTTCAACACGACGCGCACAATCGGCGCTTCCGCGCCTACAGCCCGCCCACCGGCAGGAATACGGCCGTCGCGACATTCTGCGCCACCTTGCTGACGATGCGCCCATGCTTGTCGGCAACGACCGAGGCCAGAAAGTCGAGAATGCCGGTAACGCGGCCAAACTCGCGCTCGAACGACAGGTTGCGGTTATTCGGGTCCAGCTCGTTCGACAGCAGCACCAGCTCGCCAGTGGGTGTGCGCTCGGTGGACAGCTTCCACATCGCCGTTTCGAGGTTGCGGGCGCAATTGTAGAGCTTCTGTTCGTCCAGGTCGTCGAGGAAATAGAAGTCGTCATTGTCCTCGAAGGCCGCATAGACCATCGCCAGCAGGCCGGACATCAGCGCAAGTACGCGATCTCCGCCATAGTCCTCGCGAAAGGCAAGCATCGCCGCCGCACCACCACGCTTGCCGCCCAACTCGGGGAAATCGAGCCGCTTCGAGGTACGCAAGCGCGCCATTGCCGCTTCAAATGTCGGCGTCGATCCCTTGCGGTATTCACGCGGATTGCGCCGATAGAGCTTCTCGGTGAAGCGGAACAGGCCATCGACCACCTCGCGCCGCGCCGTGTCGATGACGCGATCGATGTCGCCCTTGGCAAGGTATTTCGCATCGACAACCGTTTCCTTCCGGCCGCTCGGCCCGATCTTCGTCGAGCAGGCTGTTGCCACCAGCGCCAGAAGAAGGACGAGGCGGCGACGCTGCACGCTCAGCCCCGCAACGCGAAGTAGGCGACACCGATCGCGGCGACGGTCGCCCAGCCGAGCCGATCCACATAGCGATGCAGCGCCGATTCCATGCGCGCGCCGCCCCAGCGCATCAGCCCAGCGACCAGAAAGAAGCGCGAGCCGCGGCCGATCAGCGAGGCGAGCGTGAAGGGCAGCAAGGCCATCGACAGCGTTCCCGCCGCGATCGTGAATGCCTTGTACGGAATCGGCGAGAAACCCGCGACGAAGATCGCCCAGAAGCCCCATTCGGCGAACCATTCGCGGGCGGTCAGGTAGTGTGGCCAGAGCCGGCTGGCGGCGAGCGTCGGTTCGATCATGTCGAAGGCGAGCGCACCGATCAGGTAGCCGAAGAGTCCGCCGACAACCGAGGTCAGCGTCGTCAGCAGGGCCAGACGCCACGCCCGCGCGGGTTCCGCAAGGCACATCGGCGCCAGCATCACATCCGGCGGGATCGGAAAAAACGAGGACTCGGCGAAGCTGAGCCCGCCGAGATACCAGGCGGCGTGCCGGTGACGGGCCCAGACCATGACGCGAGAATAGAGTGCGGAGAAAATCTTCACTATGGATTCTTCTGGTTGGTATCCGGTGACGGCCCGTTAGGGCGCTGCCGGACATGGCGGAAACAGGTCGCCATTGTACCTGCAGCGACTCTTCCGGGATAATCCGCCGATGCCCCGCATCCAGTTGCTCCCCGACCTGCTCATCAGCCAGATCGCCGCCGGCGAAGTCGTCGAACGGCCGGCCTCGGTACTGAAGGAACTCCTCGAAAACGCGCTCGACGCCGGCGCCAGCGCAATCCAGATCGCGCTGGAGGAAGGCGGCGTCAAGTTGATCCGCATCGCCGACGACGGCTGCGGCATCGAGAAGGAGCAAATGGCACTCGCGCTCACCCGCCACGCCACCTCGAAGATCGCTTCGCTCGATGACCTCGAACGCGTCGGCACCATGGGTTTTCGCGGCGAAGCGCTCGCCTCGATCGCTGCCGTGGCCCGTGTCACGCTGACCAGCCGCGCACGAGGAGCGGCGCACGCCTGGCGGCTGGGCGGCGAGTTGAATGAACAGAGCGAAAACGCAGAGCCGGAACCGGCGGCACTGGTCTCCGGCACCGTTGTCGAAATGCGCGACCTGTACTTCAACACGCCGGCGCGGCGGAAATTCCTGAAGAGCGAGGCCACCGAGTTTGCACACTGCGCCGAGGCGGTGAAGCGCATCGCGCTCGCCTTCCCGCAGGTGGCAATCACGCTCACGCACAACGGACGCAATGCCCTGACCCTGCCGCGTGCCGACGCCCGCCGGCGCGCGGCAGCGATCCTTGGCGATGAGTTCCTGACCGACTCGCGCATGGTCGAAGTCGCGGCCGGACCGCTGTCGCTGACCGGATTCGCCGCCCTGCCAGCGCATGCACGGGCACGCGCCGATGCCCAGTACTGCTACGTAAATGGCCGCTTCGTGCGCGACAAGGTGCTCGCGCACGCGCTGCGCGAGGCCTACCAGGACATGCTGCATGGCAGTCGCTACCCGGCCTACTGCCTGTTTCTCGGCATCGACCCGGCCACGGTCGACGTCAACGTGCATCCGGCGAAGACCGAGGTACGCTTCCGCGATTCGCGTGCCGTGCATCAGTTTGTCTACCACGCAGTGCACAAGGCCTTGTCGGTGCCACTTGGCGGGCTGGCGACGGCAGTACCGTCGCCCGCACCTGCACCGGCACGAACCCCCGTTCCCACCGCTACCGCCTCCCCCACTGCAAGCTACGCATACCCCCGGCAGCAGACGCTGCACGCCACCGAACCGACGCTCGGCGCCTACGCAGATTTCGTCGCCGTCGCGCGCCCGGTGACCGCGGCACTCGCTCCCCCGCCCCTTCCCGAAACGCCGGCGCCCGCCGGCACGGATGCTCCCCTGCTCGGCTACGCGCTTGCCCAGCTGCACGGCGTCTATATCCTGGCGCAGAATGCCACCGGGCTGGTGCTGGTAGACATGCACGCCGCGCACGAGCGCATTCTTTACGAAAAGCTGAAGGGGGCGCTCGACGCACGCGCCGTCGCCACACAGACGCTGCTGATCCCGGCCGTGTTCAACACAACGGCGCTCGACGTCGCGGCGACCGAGGAACACCGCACCGCGCTCGCCGAACTCGGTTTCGACATTTCCACCGCCGGGCCGGCACAACTCGCCGTGCGCGCGGTGCCGGCATTGCTTGCCGGCGGCGACCCCGCCGCGCTCGCCAAGGCATTGATCGCCGAACTGCACGAACATGGCATCAGCCAGCTGATGACCGCGAGACGCAACGAACTGCTGGCAACGATGGCCTGCCACGGCGCGGTGCGCGCCCACCGCCAGCTCAGCCTTCCGGAAATGAACGCACTCCTGCGCCAGATGGAGGCCACCGAGCGCGCCGACCAATGCAACCACGGGCGCCCGACCTGGGTGCAACTCACCATGAACGAACTCGATCGCCTTTTCCTGCGCGGCCGCTAGCGTCTGAGCGAAGAGCAAAAACCAGGCTGCAGCATGCACAAACCGCCCGCCATCCTGCTCATGGGCCCGACCGCCTCGGGAAAAACCGCCGCGGCGCTATGGCTTGCGGAGCGTTTTCCGGTCGAACTGGTCAGCGTCGACTCGGCGCTGGTCTATCGCGACATGGACATCGGCACCGCAAAGCCCGACCGCGCGACATTGGCGCGTTTTCCGCACGCACTGATCGATCTCATCACGCCCGAGGAAAGCTACTCCGCAGCGCGCTTCGTTACCGACGCACGTACCGAGATGGCAGCGATCATCGCGCGCGGCAGGATTCCGCTGCTCGTCGGCGGCACCATGCTCTACTTCAAGGCGCTGTTGCAGGGGCTGTCGGAGTTGCCACAGGCCGACGCGGCAACGCGGAGAGCCATCGATGCCGAGGCATTGGAACGCGGCTGGCCCGCCCTGCACGCAGAGCTGGCACGGCATGACCCTGCGACCGCCGCACGCCTCGCGCCCACTGACGCACAGCGCATCCAGCGCGCACTCGAAGTGCTGCGCCTGACCGGACAGCCGCTCTCGGCACTGCAGAACGCCGGCAACGCGTCACCGCCCGATTTCGACTTCCTCGCGCTCGGCCTGCTGCCTTCTGATCGTGCAGTGCTGCATGCCCGCATCGCCGAACGCTTCGACGCCATGCTCGCGGCCGGGCTGGAAGACGAAGTGACGATGCTGCGCGGCAAATATCCGCTGTCGCTCGACCTCCCGTCGATGCGCTGCGTCGGCTACCGGCAGGTATGGGAAGCGCAGGACGGCCTCGCCCCACGCAGCGAGATGCGCGACCGCGGCATCTACGCCACCCGCCAGCTTGCCAAGCGGCAGATCACCTGGCTTTCCAACACGCTGGAATGCGAGCGATTCGACTGCCTGGCCAATGAGCTGTACGACCAGATCGCCACATACTTGCAGCACACACGCTTGCAAAAAAGAAACCCCGCCGAAGCGGGGTAATGATGCAGAAACCTTGTTGCGGATCGTTCAGTCGAGCCGCATCAGCAGGCGAACCCAGCCGACCGTTCCTTCCGGACGGTTGCGCGCCTCGAACTCCTTGAGCACCTTCGCTTCAACTCCCCACGTACCGCTCTCCGACTGCCAGGACATCACGGGGCCGAGGCCATAGACGCGTGCCTTGTTGCCGTGATCGGGCGCTGCAAACGTGCCATCGCCACCGCGATCCTTGGTCGTCTGATAAACGACATAGCCACCGGCGCCGAGCTTGAATCCGTTATTGAAGCCGTAGAGCGCGGAAAGATCGGAATGCAGGTACTGACCGGAACGGTAATCGGTATCACGGTTCCGGCTGTTGAACGAATAGGTATTGCGGGCCCCGAGTTCGATGCCATTGTCCAGCACGCGGCTGTAGGTGAAGATCGGACGCAAGGTCCAGAAATTCCCGGCCCCGGGGTTCACCGGGCGGTCCCTGTCGTACTCACCGGTCGGAGCGACAACGGCAAGTGCAAAGGTCATGCGCGACTCGTCATCCTGAAAATCGACGAAGGGGGCAATCTCCATGTCAGCGATGCCGGAGCGCTGGCCCGACTGCGCGGCCGCCTGCGCACGCACGCCGGCCGCGACGGCAGGGAGTACCGGCCCGCCGATGAAGGTCGGCGAGACTTTCACTGAACTGTCGACCACCGGCAGGGTCGCCGAAACGCCCAGCTTGCCCTCGCCCCAGCGCGCATTCGAGAGCCAGGTGGCGCGCAAGGCGAGCACATCGGCATCGACCTTGGTGTCGGCACGGGCACGGACGCCGGGCTGCGGCGTCGACACGATGGTGCGTTCGCCGGCGTTGTTGTTGAAGCGATCCGCCGAGTAATGCTGATAGTTCGCCTGAAAATAGAAGCCCGGCAGCAGCGGCGAGGTCAGATCCTGTCCCGGCAGACCGAGCAGGGCGCGCAACTGACCGCGCTCGGTCGCCTGCACGCTACCAGCGCCTGCCAGGGCAAGAGCAAGAATCCACTTGATGTATTTGCTGTATCTCATTGTTGTGTCTCGTTAATGTTTTGTGTGTCAATCATAACGGCTTGCGCCACATAAATTTTACGCTAAGATGTCAAACAAACGTTTCAATCGTTCGTTTTTGTTGCACCATTACAACAAAGGAGACAGCACATGTTTGGCATTCAAAGGCGTTGGCAGGCGCTTCTGCTCGCAACCCTGTTCATTCTCGGCAGCGGCCGCGCGCTTGCGGTCACCTACATCATCGATGAACTGCCCTTCGAGGACAGCGAAACCGTGCAGGGGCAGAAGCTCGTGCTCAACGGCGCCAGCACCTCGAACATTCTCTCGGCCAAGGCCACAGCGGTCGGCATCTACATGCAGCAGAAGCAGACCACGGTGGACGCCGTGCTCAAGCAGCCCGGTACCAAACGCATTCGCCTGATCGCATTGCGCGAAATCTCCAGCAAGGATCTGGGCACCGTGCTGATGGACCGTATCCGTCAGAACGCGACGCCTGACGAGGTTGCCGGCAACATCATGCAGATCGCCCAGGTGGGCTCAGTTTTCGCAAGTCTGTCGCGACTCGCCAAGGGTGATGTCGCGCATATCGACTGGAACCCGCAACAGAAAGTCACCGAATTCCGCGTCAACGGCAAGCTGATCGGCGAGGCAGTCCAGGGCGACGGCTTCTATCCGATGTTCCTCAAGGTGTGGATGGGCCCGAAGACGCGCGCCAAAACGCGCGACAACCTGCTTGGCGTCGGTGAACCCTTGCAGGTGGCAGGGGCTACAGGCCAGTAAGCGGCGATGAGCGACGACTGGCGCGATCACCCCGACCTGCCGGCACGCGGCACCCCGCTGTGCCGGCTGGAAGAAATTCCGGACGGGGGCGGTCGCGTCTTCACCTTCGGCGAGGGGCAAAAGCCCTTGCGCATCCTGCTGCTGCGCAGTGGTACCCGCGTGAATGGCTGGCACAACTGCTGCCCGCATTTCGGCATGCCACTCGCACTCAAGGACGAATGGCTGATCGTCGCGCCGCACGAGAGCTTCAAGTGCAATGTCCATTACGCGCGCTTCCGCTGGGCGGATGGCGTTTGCGATGACGGCGAATGTCTCGGCGAGCAGCTCGATGCGATCCCCATCGAAGTGATCGGTGGCGAGGTCCGTCTCGGCCCCTTTTCCCCGGCCGAGGGCTGAGCAGGCGTCGACTTCCCCACCCCGCATTCACCGGCGGGGGTTTCAGCGCTTGCCGGGCCGCGCTACAGTGCGCGCTCCCGAACAGACTTCTCTCGCATCGGCGACCGCTCCCCACATGCGCTCCGGTACAACCAGTTCTCCTTCGCTCGCTGTCATCGGCGGTGGTCCGGCCGGCCTGATGGCGGCAGAAACCGCCGCTGCAGCCGGGCTGCGCGTCGACGTCTTCGATGCCATGCCGTCGGTCGCACGCAAATTCCTGCTTGCCGGCAAGGGCGGCATGAACATCACGCATGCCGAGCCCTTCGCCAGTTTCGTCACGCGCTACGGCGAGCGATGCGAACACATGCGCCCTCTGCTCGAAGCATTCGGCCCCGATGCGCTGCGCGAATGGATCCACTGCCTCGGCATCGCCACCTTCGTTGGCAGCTCCGGCCGCGTCTTTCCCGCCGACATGAAGGCCGCGCCGCTGCTGCGCGCCTGGCTGCATCGGCTGCGCACACAGGATGTCGCCTTCCACATGCGCCACCGCTGGCAAGGCTGGCACGACGATGGCGCGCTACGCTTCACCACCCCGACGGGCGAAATCAGCCACCACGCCGACGCAACGCTGCTCGCCCTCGGCGGCGGCAGCTGGGCGAGGCTTGGTTCGGATGGCGCCTGGGTAGCGCTGCTGCAGGCGCAGGGTATCGAGGTTGCGCCACTGAAGCCGGCCAATTGCGGCTTCGACGTCGCCGCATGGAGCGATCACTTCCGCGAACGCTTCGCCGGCGAACCGGTGAAAGGCATTGCCGCCCGCATCGGCAGCCACGACGCCGCGATGCGCCGCGGCGAATGCATGATCACCGCAAGCGGCATCGAGGGTGGTCTCGTCTATGCCCTGTCCGCGGGGCTGCGCAACATGATCGAACGCGAAGGCAGTGCCACGGTGGAGATCGACCTGCTCCCCGACCGTGACGCGACGCAGGTGGCCGCTGAAGTCGCCCGACCGCGCGGCTCGCGCTCACTCGCCAGCCACCTGCAGAGCCGGCTCGGCCTCAAGGGCGTGAAGAGCGGCCTGTTGCGAGAAGTACTCGGGGCAGAAGGGCTTGCCGACACGCAAAAGCTGGCGGCTGCAATCAAGTGCCTGCCACTGACGCTTTGCGCCCCGCGCCCGCTCGACGAGGCGATCAGCAGCGCCGGCGGCGTGCGCTTCGAGGCGCTGGACGAACACCTCATGCTGCGCAACCACCCGGGCACTTTCGTTGCCGGCGAAATGCTCGATTGGGAAGCCCCGACCGGCGGCTATTTGCTCACCGCCTGCTTCGCCAGTGGGCGCGCCGCGTGCTGCGGCGTGCTCGACTGGCTGGCGCGGGCCTGATCTAGCCCTTCGGGTCCGGCACGAAACTGCCGGGGAAGGGGTTCGGGCGCACCGAGTAGCGCGGATCAGGAATGATGCCGCGCGCCATCAGGTTGGCGCGGCTGTCGTAGTAAATCGTGATCACCTCCGACGGCGTGCTGCTGGCGCGCCGGAAGCTGGTGTACTCGGTCGGCGCCGTCATGCGCTCACCATGACCGGTGCCGAGTTTTTTCTCCTGACGCTGCGCCAGACGCCCCACCGCATCGGCCTCGGCTTTCGCATTGCCCCGGGCACGCCCTTCCTCGCTGGCAGCAGACGGCGCTGCACTCGCGGGCGATGCCGCATCGGCAAGCTCGCTGGCACGCTCATTGGTTCGCATATCGGCCCCCTTCGCGACAAACGGCGCCGGCGCTGCCACCTGCGGCGGCACCTCCTCGCGATAGACCGCCACGCCGATCACGCCGGTGTTTTCCGGGCGCCCGGTGCGACCGGCATAGCTGTCGGCAACGCTGGTGAAATAGAAGGCCGCCACCTCATCCATGTTCTTGCGCCAACCGGCAATCTCGGCCGACTGGCCGGGTGAAAGTACGTAGCCCGACTGCGACACAGCCGCCGTCTCGCCGCTGATGGCATTGACGCCATCCACCGCCAGTACGGAAAGCACACGCCCGCCGGAACGATTGTTGAGCAGCACCGCATAGCGATTGCCCGGCGAGCCGGCTACATACAAGCGGCCGCGATGGCGCCAGGTTTCAAGCACGTGTCCCGTGCTGCGGTCGACCACCTTCACATCCATCAGGCTGCCGGCCGTTGCCGGAAAGCTGGCAGCCCCACCGGCACAACCCGCGACGAGCAGCGCGGAAGCCAGAAAGGCGCGGGGGGAAGGAAAACTGCCAGACGAGCGGGAAAGCGGTTTCGAAGCATTCATGATCATCTCCTTGGGTTGAGGTGATCGTGTAAACGCGGTCGGGGAAGAGAAGGGGTTAAGCCTTGCGCAAAAATCTCCCCGCCGGCCCGGTCGCAAGCGCCTAGCCGGATTGCTCCGCTGCCTTGGCTCTTGCCGCGTGCAGCTTCCGGTAGCTGTCGATCAGACGTCGGTGCCGGTCGAGCCCCTCCAGTTGCAGGTTCGTCGGCGTCAGGCCGAAGAAGCGCACACTGCCATCCAGCGTACCGATCGCCGCATCCATGCGCGCATCGCCGAACATGCGGCGGAAGTTGGCTTCGTAGTCGGCCAGTTCCAGTTCGTCGTCGAGCACCACTTCCAGCACCACGTTCAGGGCCTGGTAGAACAGGCCGCGCTCGGCGGTGTTCTCGTTGTATTGCAGGAAGGCGCCGACGAGATCGTGGGCGGCTTCGAACTGCTTGAGGGCGAGGTTGATCAGCAGCTTCAGTTCCAGCACAGTGAGCTGGCCCCAGACCGTGTTCTCGTCGAACTCGACGCCGATCAGCGTGCGGATGTCGGTGTAGTCGTCGAGTTCGCCCTCTTCCAGGCGTTCGAGCAGCGCTTTCAGCGCGGCATCGTCGAGGCGGTGCAGGTTGAGGATGTCCTCGCGGAAGGCGAGCGCCTTGTTGGTGTTGTCCCAGATCAGATCGTCGACCGGGTAGACCTCGGAATAGCCGGGCACCAGGATGCGGCAGGCCACGGCACCGAGTTGATCATAGACCGCCATATACGCTTCCTTGCCCATGCTGTCGAGAATGCCGAACAGCGTGGCAGCTTCGTCGGCGTTCGAATTCTCGCCTTGGCCGGAGAAGTCCCACTCGACGAACGCGTAATCCGCCTTGGCGCTGAAGAAGCGCCACGACACCACCCCGCTGGAATCGATGAAGTGCTCGACGAAATTGTTCGGTTCGGTGACGGCATTGCTCTCGAAGGTGGGCCGCGGCAGGTCGTTCAGCCCTTCGAAGCTGCGCCCCTGCAATAGCTCGGTGAGGCTGCGTTCCAGCGCCACCTCCAGGCTGGGGTGCGCCCCGAAGGAGGCAAAGACGCCGCCGGTGTGGGGGTTCATCAGCGTCACGCACATCACCGGAAACTCGCCGCCCAGCGACGCATCCTTCACCAGCACCGGGAAGCCTTGCTTCTCCAGTGCCTCGATGCCGGCGACGATGCCGGGGTACTTGGCCAGCACTTCCTTCGGCACATCCGGCAGCGCGATCTCGCCTTCGATAATCTCGCGCTTCACTGCCCGCTCGAAGATTTCCGACAGGCACTGCACCTGCGCTTCCGGCAGCGTGTTGCCGGCGCTCATGCCGTTGCTGAGGTAGAGGTTGTCGATCAGGTTGGTCGGGAAATACACAACCTCGCCGTCCGACTGACGCACGTACGGCAGCGCGCAGATGCCGCGCTTCACGTTGCCGGAATTGGTGTCGTAGAGGTGCGAGGCGCGCAGTTCGCCGTCGGGGTTGAAGATGGCCAGACAATAGTCGTCGAGCATGCCGGCCGGCAGCGCATCCTTCTTGCCGGGCTTGAACCAGCGCTCGTCCGGGTAATGCACGAAGTCGGCGGCGGCGATGTCCTCGCCCCAGAACTGGTGGGTGTAGAAATGGTTGCAGCTCAGGCGTTCGATGTACTCGCCCAGCGCGGAAGCCAGCGCGCTTTCCTTGCTCGCGCCCTTGCCGTTGGTGAAGCACATCGACGAATGCGCGTCGCGGATGTGCAGCGACCAGACGTTGGGCACCAGATTGCGCCATGACGCGATCTCGATCTTGATGCCGAGGCCAGCGAGGAAGGCCGTCATGTTGGCGATGGTCTGCTCCAGCGGCAGATCCTTGCCCATGATGTAGGTGTGCCGGTTTGCATCGGGCTTCAGCGTCAGCAGCGCCTGCGCGTCGGCATCGAGGTTTTCGACTTCCTCGATCACGAAGTCTGGCCCCGCCTGCACCGCCTTCTTCACCGTGCAGCGGTCGATGGAACGCAGGATACCGAGGCGGTCCCTGGCCGAAATGTCCGGCGGCAGCTCGACCTGGATCTTGAAGATCTGCTTGTAGCGGTTTTCCGGATCGACGATGTTGTTCTGGGAGAGGCGGATGTTCTCGGTGGGAATGCCGCGCGTGTCGCAGTACAGCTTCACGAAGTAGGCCGCGCACAGCGCCGACGAGGCCAGGAAGTAATCGAACGGCCCCGGCGCCGAACCGTCGCCCTTGTAGCGGATGGGCTGGTCGGAGATGACCGTGAAGTCGTCGAATTTGGCCTCAAGCCGAAGCTTGTCGAGAAAGTTGACCTTGATTTCCATGCGGGGATTCCAGAAATAGCGCGCAAAACGAATGCGGGAGTGCAGACAGGGCGCCATTATCCGGCATCCGGCATTCCCGGCGGGAAAAGCGTGCTTCTCAGTAGTTCAAGGATGCAGGAGACTGGCGCCGATAGGAGTCCTTGAACACATGCGCCGCCATGTCCGATTCTTGCGGCGGCAGCGTGGCGGGAAAATTGTTCTGCGCCTTGCCGTGGCGCAGATGCGCCCGTCCCTGAATCTGGAGGCCCAGAATGTCGCGCGACCAGCCGTGCTCCAGCGTGCGGACTGCGTACCAGAGGCTGTCTTCGGCCTGGTCGAGCTTTTCGGGCAGCGCGCTGTTCTGGCCCCAGGTGAGTTGTGCAACGGTTCGTTGCACAAGTTCGCCGTCGGGTCAGGCGGCGGCGAAGGCGCGCATGTGCTTGAGGTTGCGCGGCGAGAATAGAGAGTCTATGGAAGTGCAGATCAAGTCCGTCACACCGGCGAACGCCGGTGTCCAGTTCGTTGAATTTTCTGGATTCCGGCTTTCGCCGGAATGACGAATTATGACTTGAGCAGCGAATCCCTAGCGCAGATCCTCCGGCAACAAATACTCCGGATAGGCCTTGCGGAATTCGGCGAGGCGGCGTGCGGCTTCTTCTTCGCGCCCCTGCCGTTTGAGTTCGCGTATTTCATCCAGCCACACCTGTGCTGCCGGGATCGCGCCACCCTTGGCGGCGTCCAATCGTGCCGGCGCAGCGGCAGAGGCAGCGGCTTTCTGCCGCATTGATCCGGCTTCCGGTGCCAGGGCGCGATCGGCAGCCGATTCCGTTTTCACGCCCGGGGGTACGCTGGCCGCCTCGTTGGAAGCTGCCGGGAAGGCTGCCGGCGCCGTTACCGCGGCGGGGGCGGGTGCTGCGGCAGGCACTGTGGCGGCAGCGGGTGCTGCGGGAACAACGGGCTTAACGGGCGTCACAGCTTGCGGTAGCGCCTTTTTCTCGGCCGCGGTCGGTGCCTGCTCGCTGCGCTTGGCACGCTCCGCTATTTCGGCTGGCACCGGCGCCGCGCTGCCGGCGCGTTCCGCCGCGGGTGCCGGCAGGGGCTGCGAAGTAACGTCAGGCAGCGAAGCGCCGCCAGCGTGTGCAGCCGAGGCCTTCGGCTTCGCCTGCTCACGCTCCAGCGTTTCCGGCGTGTGCCGCTGCATGGTGAGCGCGAGCATCACAGCAAGCAGGGTGCTTGCCATCACGCCCACCGGCAACGTCAGACGCCGCCACCAGGGGCTGGCAGGGGCTGGAACAGGCGGCGGCTCTACGGCAGCACGGGCGGCGGCGAGGATGTGCGCATCCAGCGCCGGCGGCGGCGCCATGCCGGCCTGCTCGCCGGCCTCGCGATAGCGGCGCGAGAGCGCGGCGTCGCCGGGCGTATCGTCGTGTTCGGTCATAACAGATCCTTCAGCGAATGGCGCAGCTTGCCAAGTGCGTAGCGCAGGCGGCTCTTCACGGTTTCGCGGCCGGTACCGGTGGCGTTGGCGATTTCCTCCAGCGTCATGCCGCCTTCCTCCGCCATCAGAAAGGCTTCGCGCTGCGCCGCCGGCAGTTCGGCGAGCGCGCTGGCGATGCGCGCCTTCAACTGTAAACGCTCGACCTGCGCCGACGGGGTTTCGCCGGCCGGCGCCGGGTAGTCATCGATCGATTCATCCTCGCTTTCCCAGTGCCGCAACTGCTCGCGTGCGTTCTTGCGATAGTGGTCAATCAGGCGGTGGTGAGCGATGCGGTAGAGCCAGGTAGTGAACTTCGCACTCACTTCGTAATCGGCGCGGGCGTTGATGATGCGCAGCCAGATGTCCTGGTACAACTCTTCGGCGAGTCGGGCATCGCCGCACTGATGGGTGAGGTAACGGTAGAGCCGCGTGCGATGGCGGGCGTAGAGCGCTTCGAAGGCCCCTGCATCGCCAGCGCGGTAGGCGAGCATCAGGCCTTCGTCGGTGCGCGGATCGTCGCTCACGGCCATCGTCTGTCGATCAGCTTCGGGCGAACTTCGGCCGCCAGGACACCAACCGACGCAACTCGGCACGAGGCATCACTACGCCTCCCCACTCTCGACGCGGCTGGCGAGCAGGCTATAGACCGTCGGCACCACGAACAGCGTGAAGAAGGTGCCGAGCAGCAGGCCGCCGACGATGACCCAGCCGATCTGCTGCCGCGATTCGGCGCCGGCGCCGGTGGCGAGTGCCAGCGGCACGGCACCGAGGACCATGGCGCCGGTGGTCATCAGGATCGGGCGCAGGCGCAGCACGGCCGCCTCGCTGACCGCTTCGATGATGCTCTTGCCCTTCTCCTGCAACTGGTTGGCAAACTCGACAATGAGAATGCCGTGCTTGGTGATCAGGCCAACCAGCGTGACGAGGCCGATCTGGCTATACACGTTGAGCGTCCCCCCCGCCATCAAGAGCGCCAGCAGCGCACCGGCCATCGACAGCGGCACGGTGAGCATGATGATGAAGGGATCGCGAAAACTCTCGAACTGCGCGGCGAGCACCAGGTAGATGAAAGCCAGCGCAAGCACGAAGGTGAGCGCCAGCGAGGCCGACGAGGTCTTGAACTCGCGCGACTGACCGGCGTAGTCGATGGCGTAGCCGGGCGGCAGCAGGCCGCTGGCGGCGCCTTCCATGAACTTCAGCGCTTCGCCCATCGTGTAGCCGGGGGCGAGGTTGGCGGTGATCGTCACCGCGCGACGCTGACCGAAATGGTTGAGTTCACGCGGCGCCACGGTCTCATCGACATCGATCAGGTTGGCGAGCGGAATCATCGCGTTGTTCTTGCCGCGCACGTGAATGTTCTGGATGTCGTCGGGGCGCGTCCGATCCTCGCCACCGATCTGCACGATCACGTCGTATTGCTCGCCTTCGCGCTTGAAGCGGGTGACCTGGCGGCCACCGAGCATCGACTCCAGCGTGCGGCCGACGGTTTCCACCGGCACGCCGACATCGGCCGCCTTCTCGCGATTGAGCTTCACCGAGAGTTCCGGCTTGTTCAGCTTGAGATCGGTGTCGACGTTGGTGATGCCGGGATTTTTTGCAATCTCGCCGAGCAGCTTGCCAGTGAATGCCGAGAGTTCGGGATAGGAAGCCGAGGTCACGACAACGAAGTTGATCGGGCGTTCGCGCGGGCTCTGGCCCAGTGACGGCGGCGTCACCGGGAAGGCCATCACACCGGGGATCCCCATGAACCTGGGGAACAGCTCCTTGACCACGGCCAGCGAGTTGCGCGTGCGTTCCTGCCAGTCGCTGAGACCGACGAAGGAAATGCCCTGGTTCACGGTGGGGTTGCCGGAAACGACGAAGAAGCGTTCGACATCCTTCGTGTTGCGGTAGATGTTTTCGAGCTGGCGGGCGTACTTGTCGGAATAGTCGAGCGTCGCCCCCTCGGGGCCGACGAAGACGCCGAGGATGACGCCGCGATCCTCGACCGGGGCCAGTTCCGATTTCAGCGACTTGAGCAGGAAGAAGCAGGCGCCGGCGACAACGGCAAAGGCGAGGATGACGATCCAGCGCCTTGCCAGCGACGCGGCAAGCACGCGCCGATAGCCCTGTGTGAGCCCATCGAGAAAGCGCTCGATGGCAACGAAGGCCTTGCCGTGCTTCTCCTCGTGCCGCAACAGGCGCGAGCACATCATCGGAGAGAGCGTCAGCGCCACGAAACCGGACACGATCACAGCGCCGGCGAGCGTCAGCGCGAACTCGACGAAGAGTTTGCCGGTGCGGCCGGTCATGAAGGCCACCGGCGCATAGACAGCCGCCAGCGTGATCGTCATGGCCACCACGGCGAAGCCGATTTCCTTCGCCCCCTGGTACGCCGCCTGCATGCGCGGCATGCCCTCTTCGATATGACGATAGATGTTTTCCAGCACCACGATCGCATCGTCAACGACAAGGCCGATCGCCAGCACCAGCGCGAGCAGCGTCAGCGTGTTGATGGAGAACCCGAAGACCAGCATCAGCGCGAAGGAACCGATCAGTGACACTGGAATCGTCACCAGCGGAATCAGCGTTGCGCGCAGGTTCCGCAGGAAGAAGAAGATGATCAGCAGCACGAGCAGGATCGCCTCGCCGATGGTCTTGAACACCGCGTCGATCGAACGGTCGATGAACACCGAGGAATCGTAGGCGATGCGCGCCTGCATGCCCTGCGGCAGCTCGGCCGTCACCTTGGGCAGCTCGGCGCGCAACGCCTTGGAGAGTTCGAGCGGGTTGGCGGTGGCCTGCTTGATGACGCCGAGCGCCACCGCCGGTTCGCCGTTGAAGCGCACCGTGCTACGCTCCGCGGCAGCCGCAATCTCGACGCGGCCGAGGTCGCGGATGCGCACCGGATAGGACAAGCCACGCGCATCGGCCGCCTGCTTGACCACGATGGCCTCGAACTGCTCGGGGCGGGTGAGATCGGTCTGCGCCACTACCGAGAACTCGCGCGCCGAGCTTTCGATGCGCCCGGCCGGCACCTCGACGTTCTGGCGACGGATGGCGTCCTCGACTTCCTGCACCGTCAGCTGATGCGCGGCAACCCGTTCCGGGTCGAGCCAGATGCGCATGGCGAACTTGCGCTCGCCGAAGACGCGCACGTCTGCCGCGCCGGGCAGTGTCTGCAGGCGCGGCTTGACGATGCGGCTGGCAACATCGGTCACTTCCAGCGACGAGTGCTTGTCGGACGAAAAGGCGATCCAGATGATCGGATTCGCGTCGGCCTCCACCTTGGCGATCACCGGCTCGTCGATCGCCGTCGGCAGCTTGTTGCGCACGCGCGAGACGCGATCGCGCACGTCGGCCGCTGCCGAATCCGGGTTGCGTTCAAGCTTGAAGCGCACCGAAATCTGCGAATTCTCCTGACGCGAGATCGAGGTGATGACGTCCACACCCTCGATGCCGGCGAGCGAATCCTCGAGCGGCTTGGTGATCTGCGATTCGATGATGTCGGCCGAGGCGCCGCGATAGGTGGTATCGACGGTGACCACCGGTTCGTCGATCTTTGGATACTCGCGTACCGAAAGGCGCGAATAGGAGACCAGACCGATCAGGATGACGGTCAGCGAAAGAACCGTCGCGAATACCGGGCGACGGATGCACAGATCGGAGATTCTCATTGCGCGGCCTTGGCGGGGGCCGGCGCAGCGGCGGGCGCCGGCGGCGCCATGGCGGCAGGCACGGGCGCGCTGACGGCGGCTGGCGGCGACGCTGTGGCCGACGTTGCCGGGCTGGCCGGAGTCGCCGGCGCGACGGCCACGTCGCGCACCGCAGCCCCCGGGCGCAGCTTGAGCTGTCCGGCGGAAACAACGACATCACCGACCGTGAGGCCTTCGACGATCTCGACCTGCGCATCGCGGCGGACACCGCTTCTCACCTTGACCTTCTCGGCCTTGCCTTCGACCACGCGATAGACGAAGGCTCCGGCAGGGTCGGGCACCAGCGCCTGTTCGGGAAGCATCAGGGCGTCCGCCTTTTCGGCGAGCGCGAGGCGCACGCGCACGAACATGCCCGGGCGCAGGCGGCCTGCGGCATTGTCGAGGCGGGCACGCAGGGATACCGAACGCCCGCTCGCATCGACGGCCGGGTCGATGGCATCGAGCGTCGCCTCGAACTTCTCGCCAGGCAGCGCATCGGCAGTCATTTCCAGCGCCTTGCCAAGCTGCAGTTGCGGCAGGGTCGATTCCGGCAGACGGAAATCGACCTTCAGCGTGGCGATATCCTCGATATTGACGAGATCCTGGCCTTCCTTGACGTAGTCGCCCAGGCTGACATTGCGGATGCCGACAACGCCAGAAAACGGCGCGCGCACCTGTGTCCGCGCCAGCTTCGCCTCGGCCAGCGACACAGCCGCTTCCTGCACGCGCAGCGTGGCCGCGGAGGCATCGAGTGCCTGCTTGCTGATGAACTTCTTCTCGAACAATTCGACGTTGCGCGTCTGCGTCGAGCGCGCCAGCTCGCGGTTCGCGCGGGCCTGTTCGAGTTCGGCGGCCTGGGTGGCGGCATCGAGCGCCACCAGTAGCGCGCCCTTGTCGACAACGGCGCCATCCTTGAAGCCGATGCGGGCGATGCGACCGGCTGTTTCCGGGCGCAGGATGACGGATTCGTTCGAGCGCAGGGTGCCGACTGCCGTGGCATCGATGGCGAGGCGTGCGGTCACGACACGCACCGTTTCAACGGCCGTCGGCGGCATCGGCGGCGGGCCACCGGCACCCGGCTTGCCGCCGGGCGCTCCCGCCACCGGCGACTGGGAGCCTTGCGGGCCACTGCCGGCACGATTGGCGCTGTAGGCAAAATAAGCAAGGGAAACAATGGCGGCAACGGCGACTACGGCGATCCAGGGACGCTTGTTCTTCTGCATGGGTTTCCTTGACAGTCGGGGACGCATTACTGACCAGAAAGTCAGTAATGCGTGGCATTTTACGCCGCCCCCACCCTTACGATGTGTCAATTCGCTACATGCGGTGACGGCGGCAACCAGCGCAGCAGCGCTTCGAAAAGTTGATCCGGGTCGACCGGTTTCGCGACATGATCGTTCATTCCTGCATCAAAACAGCGCTGGCGGTCGTCGGCGAAGGCGTTCGCAGTCATCGCGACAATCGGCGTCCGGCCGTATCCGGGCAGCGCGCGGATGGCCTGCGCGGCCTCGGTGCCATCCATCACCGGCATCTGCATGTCCATGAGGATCAGGTCGTAATCGGTCTCGGCCGCCCGGCGCACCGCCTCGGCACCGTCGGCTGCGAAATCCACCTGCAGACCGGCGCATTCCCTCAGCAGTTCCAGCGCCACCTCGCGGTTGACCGGGTCATCCTCGGCCAGCAGCAGACGATGACTGGCATAGCCCGCGCGCAGGCGCCCCTCGGGGGAAACATTGTCCGCCGGACGGACGCTCGCCGCTGCCGAACCAGACTCCGCGCGGGCGAACCAGGCGGTGAACCAGAAGGTACTGCCGGCGCCGGGCGTACTCTCGACGCCGGCATCGCCACCCATCAGGCGTGCGATATGGCGAACAATCGCCAGCCCCAGCCCGCTGCCGCCGTACTCGCGGGTGGTCGAACTGTCCGCCTGCTCGAAGGCTTCGAAAATCTGTCCAAGCTTGCCGGGCGCGATACCGACGCCTGTGTCGCGCACCTCGAAACGCAAGCACAGACGGCCACCGCCTTCCCCGCAAGGGCGAACGCGCAGCGTGACCCCGCCGGTATCGGTGAATTTCACCGCGTTGCCGAGGTAGTTGAGCACGGCTTGCGAAAGCCGGGTTGCATCGCCGACCAGCGTCTCGGGAAGGTCTTCGGCATCGAGCCGATAGAACAGGCCCTTTTCGGCAACGCGTTCCGCGACCAGCGTACCCGCACTCTCCAGCAAGGGGAGAAGCGCGAATTCGCGCTGTTCGAGTGTCATCCGCCCGGCCTCGATCTTGGAGAGATCGAGGATGCTGTTGAGCAGTTCGAGAAGGTGCCTGGCGGCGGTGGAGATCTTGTTCAGTTTGTCCTGCTGCGCGGGTGTCGGCGACTGGCGCAGCAGGAGATGGGTCAAGCCGATCACGGCATTGAGCGGCGTGCGGATCTCATGACTCATATTGGCGAGGAAGGTGCTCTTCGCACGATTGGCCGCCTCGGCCTGATCCTTCGCCACCGTAAGATCCACCGTCCGGTCGGCAACCAGTTCCTCCAGGTGCTGCCGATGTCGCGCCAGTTCATCCTCCACCCGGCGGCGCTCGCTGATATCGACGGAGACCCCGCGAATGCCCGACGCCACGCCCCGCGCATCGCGCTCGACTCGTCCGCGGGCGGCAACCCAGCGCGTGTCACCATCGGTGCGACAGAGGCGGAATTCGATCGCATAGTCGTTGCCGGACAGCACCGCAGCCTGCCCGGCAGCGACGAAACGCTCACGATCCTCGGCAATGACCATTGCGGGGAACTCGGGGTAGCCGGCAGCGGGTCGCGGCCCGAGCAGAAACTCCGGGTTCTCGCCCCAGGACAGCTTGCCGCTGTGCCTGTCCCAATGCCAGGCGGCCATGCCTGCAGCATCGAGCGCCAGGCGGAAATGCCGTTCGGATGCAGCAATATCGGCATGCATGTCGGCGATTTCCGTTGCCATGCGGTTGAAGGCAACTGTCAGCCGACGCAACTCCGGGGGGCCGGCGACGGGGACATGTGCATCGAGCCGGCCCGCCGCAAATCCGGCCGCCCCAGCCTCCAGCCGGCGCAGAGGCGAAAGCCCTTCGCGCAGCACCCACCATAGCGCGCCAGCCACCGCGCCAAAGGCAATCAGCAGGATAGTGACCTGCAGGCGCAGACGCTCCCAGGCCCGGTTTGCATGTTCGGTCGAGTCGACAACGACGCGAATCTCCCCATAGCGATGATCGCCAACGACGATTGGCGTGCTCCCCGACAGGTGCTGGACACCGAACACCGACAGGAACCATTCCGGCGCCCGCTGTTCGGTAATCCGGGTTTCGCTGCGCACCGCCTTGTCGAGCGAATCGCGGAACTCCGCCGTCTCGATCACTTCATCCTGCACATAGCGATCGAGTATCCGCTGCAGCGTGGCGTAATCACCGACGACGACGGTTTCGGCAATGAGGTGCGGCAGTGTCGTCAATTCCTGGCGCAACGCCTGCTGCAGATCCCGGCGTGCCTGTTCCGCGTCGCGCTGCACGGAAATGAACACGAGCAGGCTTCCCGCCAGAATGAGCAAGGCACTGACCGTGACGAGCAGACGGCTGGTCAGCGAAAAGCGGGGCACGATTTCAGCGGACATGGCTGTCAGCGGAGTTCCTGGACCAGGGTTCCGCGGTAGAAATCGATGTAGTTCTGGTAATCACGCGTTGTCGCCAGAAGGAACCCGAACGGCGGTTTCTGGCCAACGATCGCTGCCGCTGCCGCGAGAATTGCCGCCCCCTCGGCGTCTTCGGCCATGCGTGCAAGTGTTTCGCGGACCGCAGCAGCAACGGCTTTCGGAACTCGCGGATGCACGGCGATCGGCATGTCGTGATACGGCTCCGACTGCCAGAGCACCCGATAGCGCAAGCCCTCGCGCGCGGCATAGGCCTGCATCAGCTTGCCGTTTACGCCGATCGCTGCCACCCGTCCGGCCTTCAATTGCGCCATGATACCTTCCTGATTGCCACCGAACACTGGCTGCACCGGAACCTTGCTCCGCAGCAGGGCATCCATCGTCAGACCATAGCCGACGAACGCCGCCTTCGAGGGGAACCCGACCTCGCGCCCGGCGAGATCGGCGAGATTCCGTATTGGCGAACTCTCGAGCGTGACGATCTGGCCACTGATCGGCTCGTCACGGGGACGCGCGATCACCTGATAGCCTGCCGGCGCAATGCGCGGCTGGAAGATGTGATTGGAGAAGATGAAGTCGTACTCGCCACGCGCCGCGGCATCGGCCGACTCGCCACCGGTACGCGGTACCTTGAGCGCGAGTTCGACGCCTGCGCGCTTGCGGAGGTAATCGAGAATCGGATTCCAGTATTGCGCAGTGACGACGGCACTGCGCTGGGTGACGACGCCAAAGCTGTATTGGTCGGCCGCAAGAAGCGGCACTGCCTGCAGCATCGTGGCGGCGAACAGCAGTTGTCGCAGCGTACCGATCACCTTACCCGGGGTTCGCCATGCTCGAATCATCGCCACCTCCGCTGCCATATGCCAGGATGCTGAGTATCGTACCAGCCCTGCCCGTTAAATGTGCGCCATCGATTGGCGGCAGGCCGCTCAGACGACAGTCGCAGCCGCCCTGCGAGGCAAGCGATCGTGCCCGCGATCGACTACACTTGCGGTTCCAGAATGGCTGCAGCGGAATACAGCCGGCATACGATGACGGGAAGGACAGAATGCTCGGTTTCGGCACAAAGAAGAACGCCATCAAGGCGAAGATAGACGAGCTCTGCCCGGGGCATTTCATCGAGATTCCCGGCGGCTGGTGGAGTCACAATTTCATCCGCTCCAGTTTCCTGATCGAATCGCCGCGCGTGCTCGATGAATTGCGCGCCGCTGGCATCGAACGTGTCGTCGTTCATCCGGACAAGAGCACGATCCCGTTTCCGGCACCGCCCGATCTGGATTTCCGCAGGACAGCGCGTCCCTCCGGCGTCATCGAAGCCACCCACGTGGCCGACAAATCCGCCTCTGCATCGGTACCGGAGGCGCTGCAAGCGGCGATGCAGCGAGGCGCCGAGATGCGACGCCGCCAGGAAGCCGCCGAGCAGGCGCACGCCGCCGCCCTGCAGGAGACGCAGTTCGTGCTCAAGAACCTGCTCGCTGCGGGAAGCGAGGTCGCTGCACGCACGCGGGCATTCGTAGACGGTGCCGTTGCCACGGTGCGCGACGACGACGCGACGCTGCATCTTCTTTCCGGCCGACAAGGCGAGATGTCGCTGCGTTTTCACTCGCTGCAGGTGATGACGCTGGGCCTGCTGACCGGCAAACGCCTCGGCCTCTCCGAATCCGAGTTGCAGGATCTGGCCACGGCAGCGCTGTTTCACGACACGGGGATCAGCCGCCTGCAGGATTCCGTGCGCATGGCGGCGGGCGGCGGCAGCCGCATCGAACAGGAGGCCTACCAGTCGCATGTGCTCTACAGCGTGGAGATGGCCAAGGCCAATAGCGCGGTCTCGAAGGCCGCCCTGGCGGCCATCCTCACCCATCACGAAGCCTTCAACGGCAGCGGCTACCCGAAGAAACTCGCCGGCGAGGCGATCCCGCTGCTCGGCCGCATCCTCGCCCTTGTCGACCGCTACGACTATCTGGTCAACCCGACCGCGGGTCCGCTCGGCATGACGCCCGCGGAGGCGCTGGCGCGCCTCTTCCAGCAGGAAAGCGCCCGCTTCGACAAGCAGGTATTGCACGCCTTCGCCAAATCGATCGGCATCTACCCGCCGGGTTCGATCGTGCAGTTATCGGACGGCCGCTACGGCATCGTGATCGGCGTCAATACCGAGGCCCTGATGTGCCCGTCGGTGCTGATCTACGAGCCGTCCGTGCCGAAGGGGCAGGCCCCGGTGCTCGATCTGCTCGAAACCGCCGATCTCAACATCAAGAACACGCTTGCGGCGGCGATGGTCCCGAAGGACGTGCTCGACTACCTGAATCCACGCGGGCGGGTCGCCTACTTCTACTCGCGCGGCGGCGCCTGAAACGAAAAACGCGGAGACCTGCTCCGCGTTCCTTGCACCGTAACGAACTTCAGTGCGCTCAGACGACGACCGTCTGTGCCTCGTTGCCGTCACGCCACTCGATCGTACCGATCTCAAGCGCCTTCTCGCCGGCCGCATGCAGCAACTCCAGCGCATGGCGACGGTTTTCCTGCGCCACGATCAGCACCATGCCGATGCCGCAGTTGAAGACGCGGTGCATTTCTTCTTCGGCAACGCCGCCCTCCTGCTGCAGCCAGTCGAACAGCTTTGGGCGCTGCCAGGCCGCCTTGTTCAGTACCGCCTTGGCCCCCGGCGGCAGCACGCGCGGCACGTTTTCGGTGAGACCACCACCGGTGATGTGTGCCATGCCCTTGATGGTCAGCGCCTGCATCAACGCCAGAACCGGTTTCACGTAGAGGTGCGTTGGCGCCATGATGGCATCCGCAAGCGTGCGCGCCTTGCCATCCACCTCGTCGAAACGGGCGTCGAGGTCGGGCGCCGAGCGGGCGATGATCTTGCGAACCAGCGAGTAGCCGTTCGAATGCGCGCCGGAAGACGGGATGCCGATGACCACATCACCCGGCAGGATGGTCGAGCCGTCGATGATCTTCGACTTTTCGACGACGCCGACGGCAAAACCGGCGAGGTCGTATTCGCCATCTGGATACATGCCGGGCATTTCGGCCGTCTCGCCGCCGATCAATGCACAGCCGGAGAGTTCGCAACCCTTGGCGATGCCCTGCACCACCGAGGCGGCGGTATCGACGTCGAGCTTGCCGCAGGCGAAGTAATCGAGGAAGAAGAGCGGCTCGGCCCCCTGCACGAGGATGTCGTTCACACTCATCGCGACGAGGTCGATGCCAACCGTATCGTGACGGTTCAGTTCGAAGGCGAGCTTGAGCTTGGTGCCGACGCCATCAGTGCCGGAAACAAGCACCGGCTCGCGGTATTTCTTCGGCACTTCGAAGAGGGCACCAAAACCGCCGATACCGCCAAGCACGCCATCGCGCAGGGTTTTCTTGGCAAAGGGCTTGATGCGATCAACGAGCGCGTCGCCGGCGTCGATATCGACCCCCGCGTCACGGTAGGAGAGAGGTGGCTGCGTCATTGCTTGATCCGATGGAGGGCGGCCGGGTGCTAAAATGCGCCGCCTGACGATGTAAAAGCGTGATTTTACCCGAAACCACCCCGACCCGTGCCGCCCGCGGCAACGATGCTGCCTTCGCGCCCACCCCGCGTTACCCCAGGCGCGAACCCACGTGTCGCCCCACGCACCAACCCATGCGCCAACTGCTCCTCGACCTGATTCCGGCCCCGCCGCCGACGCTGGAAAACTACTGCGCCGGCAGCAATGCCGAGGCGCTGACGGCCCTTGCCGGCTGGCTGACGGCCGGACACACGGATACCTGCGTCTTCCTGTGGGGCGAGGCTGGCGCCGGCAAGACGCACCTGCTCGCGGCCAGCGGCGCTTGTTATATCGACGCTGCCACCGATCCGGCACTGGGCACTCTGCCAACAGCACCTTGCGCGAGTGATTTCATTGCCGTCGACAACGTCGAGGCACTCGACGATGCCGGCCAGATCGCACTCTTCAACGTATTCAACCGCTTGCGTGCCGCCGGTGGGCGTCTGCTCGCCGCCGCTCGCGTGCCGCCGCTGCAACTCGATTTGCGCGAGGACCTGCGCACACGGCTGGGATCGGGACTGATCTTTCGCGTGCACCCGATCTCGGAAGACGAAAAGCGCGCCGCACTGGCCGCGCAAGCCGCTGCGCGCGGGATGAATCTGGCGCCGGATGCACTCGATTACCTGCTGGCGCGCGCGCCGCGCGACATGCGCTCACTCGCCGCCCTCCTCGCCGCCCTCGACCGCTACTCGCTGGAGCGGAAGCGGCCACTCACCCTGCCGCTCTTGCGCGAAGTGCTGCAAACCACGGAAACCCAGACCGCATGAAGCTCGCTCTCTTCGACCTCGACAATACCCTGCTCAATGGCGATTCGGATTTCGAATGGGCCCAGTTCCTGATCGCGCAAGGCGTCCTCGACGGCGAGGTGCATGCCGCCCGCAACGAGGCCTTCTATGCGCAATACAAGGCCGGCACCCTCGACATCCACGAGTTCCTCGATTTCCAGTTGAAGCCGCTGTCCCGGCACAGCCGCGCCGAACTCGACGCCTGGCATCGCGAGTTCATGGCCACGCGCATCCGTCCGATCATGACACCGGCGGCGCTTGCACTGGTGCGCGCGCACCTTGCGGCGGGTGATCTGTGCGCCATGGTCACCGCCACCAACAGCTTCGTCACCGGCCCGATCGCCCGCGAATTCGGCATCCCGCACCTGATCGCGACCATTGCCGCGCAGGAAGATCCCGTCGCTGGCCGTTTCAGCGGCCAGCCGCGCGGCACCCCGTCATTCCGCGAAGGCAAGATCGCTCGCGTCGAAGCCTGGCTGGAATCGCTGGGCCTGTGCTGGCAGAGTTTCGACCGATCGACCTTCTACAGCGATTCGCACAACGACCTGCCCTTGCTGGAAAAGGTCAGCGATCCGGTCGCCGTCGATCCGGATGACACGCTGCGGGCGCATGCGCAGCGTGCCGGCTGGCAGATCCGCTCGCTGCGCGCTTGAACCATCGCACGCATGAGCCGCCTGATGCCGTGTAATATTCGCCTTTCATTCGCGCAGCAATCCCCGCAACCGCCCCGATGATCCGCAAGTTCATTACCCGCGTTTCCAAGGCGCTTGGCCGCAGGAAACCACTTTCCCACGAGCCGGCAATCATTCCGCACCAGCAGCATGGTGTCCGCCGCGAGCACCTCTCCGGCGCTGCCCGCCGCGTCTGCGGCGCCCTTCAGGAGAAGGGTTACAAGGCCTTCGTCGTTGGCGGCGCGGTGCGCGACCTGCTGATCGGCGAGCACCCCAAGGATTACGACATCGCCACCGATGCGACGCCCGAGCAGGTACGCAGCGTCTTCCGTCGCGCCCGCATCATCGGCCGCCGCTTCCAGATCGTGCACGTGATGATGGGCGCGGAAACGCTGGAGGTGACCACCTTCCGCGGCGCACTCGCGCACGACGCGAAGAAGGACGAACACGGCCGCGTGCTGCACGACAACGTGTTTGGCAGTCAGGCCGAGGATGCGGCGCGACGCGATTTCACCGTCAACGCCCTCTACTACGACCCGGCGAGCGAGACGATCGTGGATTACCACCACGGCGTCGCCGACCTGAAGCAGAAAACGCTGCGCATGATCGGCGAACCGCGGGCACGCTACCGCGAGGACCCGGTACGCATGCTGCGCGCGGTGCGGCTCGCCGCAAAACTCGGCCTCTCGATCGACCCGGAGGCGGCCAGGCCGATTCGCGAAATGGCGCCCTTGCTGGAAAACGTGCCGGCAGCCCGCCTGTTCGACGAAATGCTGAAGCTGCTCACCTCGGGCCATGCCGTCAATTGCCTGCGCCAGTTGCGCGATGCCGGCCTGCATCACGGCTTGCTGCCACTGCTCGACGTGATTCTCGAACAACCGCTCGGCGAGCGCTTCGTGATGCTGGCGCTCGACAACACCGACCGACGCGTGCGCGCCGGCAAATCGATCTCGCCTGGTTTCCTGTTCGCAACGCTGCTCTGGCACGAAGTGCTGGCGCAGTGGGAGCGCATCAAGCAGAACGGCGAACGGCCGATTCCCGCACTGTTCATTGCGATGGACGAAGTGCTCGACACACAGGCCGAGAAACTCGCAATCACGCGCCGCGTCGCTGCCGACATCAAGGACATCTGGGCGCTGCAGCCGCGCTTCGAGGCACGCGCCGGCAGAAAGCCATATGCATTGCTGGAACATCAGCGCTTCCGCGCCGGCTACGATTTCCTGCTCCTGCGTGCCGAATCGGGCGAAATTGCAAAGGAAGTCGCCGACTGGTGGACCCGCTTCAGCGAAGCCGAGGGCGAGGACCGTGCCGCACTCCTGATTCCGGAGACCGGCGAGAAGAAGAAGCGCCGGCGTCGCCGCAAGCCCGCCGGCCCCCGTGGCGACGCCCCTGCCGCCGAGTAATTCCTGCCCCACCGATGAGCCATACCGCCTACGTCGCGCTGGGCGCCAACCTCGACGATCCCGAGGCGACGGTGCGCGCCGCGATCGATGCGCTGGCGACACTGCCGCAGGCACGTCTGGTGGCGCGCTCGTCGCTGTACCGGACGGCACCGGTCGGCCTGGCCGGGCAGCCGGATTTCATCAATGCCGTGGTCGCGCTCGACTGCACCCTCGATCCGGATGCACTGCTCGATGCACTGTTCGCGATCGAGCGCCGTTTCGGCCGCATCCGGGCCGAAAAGAACGGCCCGCGTACGCTCGATCTCGATCTGCTGCTCTACGACGACCTGGTGCGCGACACGGCGCACCTGCACCTGCCGCACCCGCGCCTGCACCTGCGCGCCTTTGTCGTCGCCCCCCTTGCCGAGATCGCGCCACAGTGCCGCATTCCGGGCCGCGGCAGCGTTGCCGCCTGGCTGCCGGCCGTCGCCAACCAGCACATCGAACGGCTGCCATGAAGAAAAGCACGCGCAAGCCGGCTGCATCGCAAGGGCACGGAGGAGGCATCCGGTGAATCTGATCCAGAACATTCCGGTGCTGTGGAAGACGGTGCTGCTGCTCACCGCTTCCAACATCTTCATGACCTTCGCCTGGTATGCGCACCTCAAGAACCTCAACGACCGCCCCTGGTGGATCGCGGCGCTGGCATCATGGGGCATCGCCCTGTTCGAATACCTGCTGCAGGTGCCGGCCAATCGCATCGGCCATCAGGAACTTTCGCTGGCGCAGCTGAAGATCCTGCAAGAAGCAATCACGCTGACCGTCTTCGTGCCCTTCGTGGTCTTCTACATGCAGCAGCCGTTGAAGCTTGACTATCTTTGGGCCGGGCTGTGTATCCTAGGCGCCGTCTATTTCATCTTCCGCAGCTGAAACGTATCGATGCCACCGCGCAATGTTCTCGAAACGGCCCGCCACATCGTCGTCGAAGGCCCCATCGGCGTCGGCAAGACCTCGCTTGCGCGAAGGCTTGCCGCGCATCTCGATGCGCAAGCTTTCCTTGAGCAACCTGAGCTGAACCCGTTTCTTGCGCGCTTCTATCAGGATCAGCCGCGTTACGCACTGCCAACCCAGCTGTTCTTCCTGTTTCAGCGCATGGACCACCTGCGCGAACTCGCTCAGCCAGACTTTTTTGGCCGCCGCGTGGTCGGCGACTATCTGCTCGACAAGGACCCGATCTTCGCGCAGCTGACCTTGTCCGACGACGAATACGGCCTCTACCGGCAGATCTACGAGCGCGTCGCACCGCAGGCACCGACGCCCGACCTCGTTGTCTACCTGCAGGCGAAGCCGGAGACGCTGATCGCACGCGTCAGGAAACGCGGTATCGACATGGAGCGCCGAATCAGCGACAGTTACCTGACGCTGCTTGCCGAGCGCTACAGCCGATTCTTCTACAACTACGATGCGGCGCCCGTGATGGTCGTCAATTCCGAAAATCTCAATTTTGTTGACCGCGACGATGATTTCCGGCTGTTGCTGGAGCGCATTGAGGCAATGCGCGGCAGCCGCGGCTATTTCAACCGGGGAGAGTGATACCCATGTCCGCCCAATCCGCCACCCGGCGCATGACCCATCTTGATTTGCTGAAGAAGAAGGCGGCTGGCGAGAAGATCGCCATGCTGACCTGCTACGACGCGAGCTTTGCCGCCGTGTGCGACGCCGCCGGCGTCGACGCCCTGCTCATCGGTGACTCACTCGGCATGGTTTTGCAGGGTCACGATTCGACGCTGCCGGTAACGGTGGCCGACATTGCCTACCACACTGCTGCCGTTACCCGCGGCTCGCAGCGGCCGCTGATCATCGCCGACATGCCCTTCGGCAGCTTCCAGGAATCGCCGGCGCAAGCCTTCCGCAATGCCGTGACCCTGATGGCTGCCGGCGCGCAGATGGTCAAGATCGAAGGCGGCACCGAGATGGCCGAGACAACGCATTTCCTGACCAGCCGCGGCGTCCCCGTGTGCGCCCACATCGGCTTGACGCCGCAGTCCGTTCACCAGCTGGGCGGCTACCGCGTGCAGGGCAAGGACGATGCCGGCGCAGCGAAACTGAAGGCCGACGCGTTGGCCCAGCAGGAAGCAGGTGCCACGCTGATGGTGCTGGAAGCGATCCCCGCGGCATTGGCAGCGGAAGTGTCGGCCATGCTGTCGCTGGTCACCATCGGCATCGGTGCGGCGAAGGAATGCTCGGGCCAGGTGCTGGTGCTCCACGACATGCTCGATATCGCCCCTGGCCGTAAGGCGCGCTTCGTCAGGAACTTCATGGCCGGGCAGCCGTCTGTCGCAGCAGCGATTGCCGCCTATGTGGCGGCAGTGAAGGGTGGCAGCTTTCCGGCGCCGGAGCACTGCTACTGATACACTGCGCGCGAATTTCGCGCCCAAGCACCCCGCAGAGGGTGCTGGCGCGTCGCTCCAGGAGAAACAGCCCATGCAAATTCATTCCCGCATTACCGACCTGCGCGCGGCACTGAAAACCCGCGGCCGCATCGTCTTCGTGCCAACCATGGGCAACCTGCACGCGGGCCACATCAGCCTGATGACGCAGGCACGCGCGCACGGCGACACGGTGGTCGCCAGCATCTTCGTCAATCGTCTGCAATTCGGTCCGAACGAGGATTTCGACAAGTATCCGCGGACCTTCGAAGCCGATTGCGAGAAGCTTGCCGCCGCCGGCGTGGACGTGCTGTTCGCCCCGACCGAGGCGGATCTGTACCCCGAGCCGCAGGAATACGCGGTCGAACCGCCGGCCATCCAGCACATGCTCGACGGCGAGTTCCGCCCCGGTCATTTCCGTGGCGTCGCCACCGTCGTGCTCAAGCTCTTCAATATCGTCCAGCCGGATGTCGCGCTGTTCGGGAAGAAGGATTACCAGCAGCTGATGGTGATCCGCAACATGACGCGCCAGCTGGCGCTACCGATCGAGATCGTCGGTGGCGAGACAGTGCGCGCCGAAGACGGACTCGCGCTTTCTTCCCGCAATGGCTACCTCTCGGCGGACGAGCGACGCGAGGCTGTGCGCCTGTCTGTTGAACTGCGCCGCATCCGCGATGCGATCCGCGCCGGCAGCACCGATTTCGCCGGACTTGAACAGGCTGCGGTCGCGGCGCTTGACGGTGCCGGATGGAAGACCGACTATGTTGCAGTGCGACAACAGTCCGACCTGCACCCCCCGTCGGGCGCCTCGGCAGCACTGGTGGTGCTTGCAGCCAGCCGACTGGGTTCGACACGACTCATTGATAATATTGAAGTTTGAGCGGCGCAGCATCGATCGGCACTTGTAACATTTCGGCCGTTGACAGGCTGTCGGCAGTGGATACAATGCCGTTCCCCCAACTCATCTTGCACGGGTGAATCCATGCAGAGAACGATGCTCAAGTCCAAGCTGCACCGCGTGACGACGACGCACGCCGATCTTCATTACGAAGGTTCGTGCGCGATCGACGACGATCTGCTGGAGGCGGCCAACATCCGCGAGTACGAGCAGATCGACATCTGGAACGTGAACAACGGCGAGCGTTTCACCACCTACGCGATCCGCGCCGAACGCGGTAGCGGCGTCATCTCGGTGAATGGCTCGGCCGCCCGTCGCGCCGCGCCCGGCGACATCCTGATCATCGCCACCTTCGCAAGCTACAGCGAAGCCGAGCTTGCCAAGCACGAACCGGCGCTGATCTACGTAGATTCGCAGAACCGCATCGTGCGCAAGGGGCACAAGATCCCGGTGCAGGCTGCCGCCTGAGGCAAGCCTCCTCGATGAAAAAAGCCGCGATGCGTCGCGGCTTTTTTATTGCCTGATTTCCGGCGATCAGCCTGCGTCGACCGCCTCGGTCTTTTTGCGGCGCGGGCGCGGCGGCGACTTGGCACGTGGCTTCTTCGCCGCTGGCTCGGCGGTCGCCCCGCCATCAGCCGCATCGACCGACTCGGCGATGGCGACTGCAGCGGGAGCGGCGACCACTTTCACTCCACTCCTTCTTGCTTCTTGCCTTGCGGCCACTGCCGGTGCCGACACGCTGTCGGCAGCGGAATCGGAAGTACTGCGCGCCGGTTTTCCGGCAGTATTGCGCCCGCCGCGGCTGCGCCGCTTGCTCTCGGGTTTCGCCTCGGAAGGTGTTTCCGCCCTTGCTTCAGCGATCGGCACCTCGGTGGCAGCATCGGAAACGACCTCGGCAGGCGGCATTTCAGCGATGGCCGCCGCCCTGCCACCTGCCCGCGTCACGAAGGTGCCCGATTTTTCGTCACGCCCGACGCCGAGCCCGCCACGCGCTGCGGCATCATCGAGCAGTGCGCCGAAGGTCTTGTAACCAAAATAGTTTTCGTTGAAGCCGGGATTGCGGCGCTTGATTGCCTCCTTGAGCTGCGAGGCCCAGATGCGCTCGGCGTCGCCACGCACGGCCATCAGATCCTCGAAGGTCGAAATGGCGAAATCGACAGCCTTCTGGCGCCGCGCCTCGATTTCCTCCCGCCGCGCCTTTTCTTCCTCCGGCGAACGTTTCGGCTGCTGCTCGCGCCGGCTGGCATTGCGCTGCGCCTCGCGCTCGCGCACCAGATCGTCGTAAAAGATGAATTCGTCGCAGTTGGCAATGAGCAGATCGGAGGTCGATTGCTTCACGCCGACGCCGATCACCTGCTTGGCGTTCTCGCGCAGCTTGGAGACCAGCGGCGAAAAATCGGAGTCGCCGGAAATGATGACGAAGGTATCGACGTGCGCCTTGGTGTAGCAAAGATCGAGCGCGTCGACGACCATGCGGATGTCGGCCGAGTTCTTGCCCGACTGGCGCACGTGCGGAATTTCGATCAGCTCGAAGTTGGCTTCGTGCATGGTGGCCTTGAAGCCCTTGTAGCGATCCCAGTCGCAATAGGCCTTCTTGACGACGATGCTGCCCTTGGCGAGCAGCCGTTCGAGCACGGGCTTGATGTCGAATTTTTCATATTTGGCGTCGCGGACGCCGAGGGCGACGTTCTCGAAGTCGCAGAAGAGCGCCATGCTGGTGGTTTCTGACGGATTGGCCATGGGATTCCGGTAGTGTTCAAGGCTGGCATTGAGTGCCTGGCGGCATGCCGTGCCGTGGAGTATAGCCGTTTCGTCAAGTTTGACGCCGATCAGGGAGGGCGCGCGGCGCTCCGCTATAATGCCGCCGTTGCAACGAACCCCGGCTCGTCCGCCACCCCGCCCGCCATGAAACTCCTTCTCGCCTCACTGATCGCGCTCAGCCTGCTGTTCGCCGGCTGCGAAAAGCAACCCGCCTTCAAATCCACCGACATCTCCGGTGTCGATTGGGGCAAGGGTTTCACCCTCACCGACCATACCGGAAAGCCGCGCACGCTGGCCGATTACAAGGGCAAGGCGGTCGTCCTTTTCTTCGGCTACACGCAGTGCCCGGATGTCTGCCCGCTGACGCTATCGACGATGAACGAGGCGATGAAGCTGCTTGGTGCGGATGCGGCGCGCGTGCAGGTGCTCTTCGCAACGCTCGACCCGGCGCGCGATACGCAATCGCTGCTCGCGCTGTACGTACCGCAGTTCAACCCAAGTTTCGTCGGCCTTTACGGCGACGACGCCACCATGGCGGCCACGGCCAAGGAATTCCGCGCCTTCTACACCAAGGTTCCCGGGGCCACCCCCACCAGCTACACGATCGATCATTCGACCGGCAGCTACGCGTTCGATCCGCAGGGCCGGCTGCGCCTCCTGCTCAAGCATGGCGAGGATCCGGCCAACCTGGCCGCCGACCTCAAGCAACTGCTTGCCGGCAAGTAATCTCAACGGAGTCTATTCATGAAGCGCCTGCTCATTCTTCTTGCATTCATCGCCGCTCCGGCTGTCGCGGCACCGCCGATGCCCGACCAGATCAACCTCGATATCGGCACACCACCGGTCATCGTGGTCAAGCATGCGCTGGCACAGCGCTACTCGCGACTGGTGCGTTTTTACGATGCCGGCGTGATGGGCATCGACATCAACGGCATGGTGCAGATTCGCGATTACAGCAAGCTCAACAACCTCACGTTGCGCCAGACGGCCGAAAAGCTGGTCGATCAGGAAAACCCCGACCGCAACTCGCTCGTCTATGCCATTGCCGAGGCACATGGCGGCAAGGAGGCCATTCCGGTGGTCCGCCCATTGCTGGTAAAGCGCTGGCGCGAACAGGTGAAATCGGGCTGGTGGCTGCAGGACGAGAATGGAAACTGGGTACAGAAACCCTGACCCGGCGCTGAATCAGTGGTGCTGCGGCATTTTGCCGCAGCTGCGTCTCACGATAGCGTCCCTATAATTCTTCCCGACCCGCACGCCCGAACGACTCGACCCTACTTTTCTTCCCACGGATTTTTCCGCGCGTAGTCATCACTTACCACTCACAGGAGCCTCCCATGAAGCAGATCAAGACCTGCCTGGCAATCGCTGTCCTCGCCCTTTCCGCCAGCGCTGCAAACGCCGCCGACCTGGAGGTCAAGACGCCGTGGGTACGCGGCACGGTCGCCGGGCAGAAAGCCACCGGCGCCTTCATGGAACTGGCCAGCCCGGCGGGCACGGTCATCGTCGGGGCTGCCAGCCCGGCGGCCGGCGTTACCGAGATCCATGAAATGAAGATGGACGATGGCGTCATGAAGATGCGCGCCATTCCGCGCCTCGACGTGCCGGCCGGCAAGCCGGTCAGCCTCGTCCCCGGCGGCTACCACGTGATGCTGATGGATCTCAAGCAGCCCCTGAAAAAGGGCGATATCGTGCCGATCACGCTGCAGGTCGAAAGCAAGGACAAGAAGGTCGAAAGCGTCGAGATCAAGGCCGAAGTGCGTGAACTCACCGCCACTCCGGCCACTCCCGCCGCAGGCAATCAGCACGGGCACATGAAGCACTGATCAGTTAACCGCGCTGCCCGGCTGGACTTCAGGAAAGGGAGAAGGGGGAAGGGTAAAACCGCGCCCCCTTCTCCCTTATCTCTTCACCCTTCTTTCTTCCCCCACTGACCCTTCAGCAACGTCGCAACGGCAGCGAGCAACAGTGCCGCGGCCACGCCATGCCCGACCACCAGCCACAGGCGCATGCCGCTGCCGATCGTCGCGGCGCCGGTCACCAGCGTCAGCAGCAGCAACGCGCAGACGATCCAGGCACTACACCGCCGGCTGCGCCACGCGCAAACGATGAAGAACGCCAGCGCGCCCAGCGCCAAACCGCGATGCACGTTGTGCAACAGGGCGGCACCCGCATCACCGAGCGGCGGCGGCGCCTGCGGCTGCAGCAAGGGGTTGAAGGCACGCATCATCCCTGCGTCGCCATCGCCGAGCGCACAGAAAGGCAAGGTCGAGCACGCCGCCGCCGCGTAGCTCGCACCGATCCAGGCGCCGGCCACTACCGTCAGCGTCAACAGCAGTGCGGCGAGGCGCGCGAAGGGCGGCAAGGCACCGCTGTCCGGACGGCTTGTCGCCGCCATTGCCACCCGCCATGAAAAACTGACGAGACCGAGGCCACCGATCAGGTTGAGAAAGCCGATCAGGGCACGCCGCGGGTCGGCACTGAAAAAACCGAGGACGGACAGCACGAGCATCAGCAAGACGAGAAGGAGCGCATGGCGCGCTGCCGGCTGTACGGGATAGGGCCGCCAGCAACGCCAGAGCAGCAGCAGTGCAAGCAACAGCGCCGACGAGGCCGCCACACGATGCAGCAGGCGCGCAAAACCGTAGTGCAAAGGCTGCGGCTCGCCGGCAAGCACCCGCGCATAGCAGGCCGGCCAGTCGGCGCAGCCGAGGCCGGCAGCGTCGAGCCGTAGGTAGGCGCTGACGGCAACGATCAGCAGCGAGAGCACCAAGAGGACGCACGCCAACCAGCGGATCTGCCGCATGCGCGCCACCAGATCGCGCTCCGCGCTCGCGAAACCTGCGTCGCCGCTCATTTCGCCGTGGCGTTGCCGGTGCGCGCGACCCGTAGTTCGTGATTGAGCCAGAGCAGGATGCCGAAGACGACCATTGCCCCGCCCTGATGCGCGGCCCCCCAGGCCACCGGCACCTGCAGCAGCAGCGTGGTGATGCCGAGCGAAATCTGGATTGCGATGGCAATGAGCAGCAGCGTGGCAACGCCCCGCGCCCGGCCGGAAACCGGTATCGAACGCAGCTTCCACCAGAACCACGGCACGATGAAGGCGAGCAGCCAGGCACCGAGGCGATGGTTGAATTGCGTTGTCGCCATGTTGTTGAAGAAATTGAGGTACCACGGATCGATCACGAAGATCTCGGGCGGCACGAAATGGCCGTTCATCAGCGGAAAGGTGTTGTAGGCCTTGCCGGCGCGGATACCGGCAACGAATCCACCGGTGACGACCATGTAGCCGACCAGGACACACAGCCAGAAGCCGATGCGCTGCATTCGTCGCAGTGCAGCATCCGCCGTTTCGCGCACGCGATCGGCGACCAATCCCAGACCGACCCACATCATCGAGATGAAGATGAGGAAGGCGAGCGATAGATGTGCCGTCAGGCGGTACTGGCTGACGCGCGGATCATCGACCAGACCACTCTTCACCATGTACCAGCCCATGGCACCCTGCATGCCGCCAAGGATGAAGATGCCGATCAGCTTGGGCACCAGCCGCGGCGACAGCTTGCGGCGGATCCAGAAATAGACGAATGGCACGAAGAAGGCAATGCCGACCAGACGACCGAGCACGCGGTGGAAGTACTCCCAGAAAAAGATGTACTTGAACTCGGAAATCGTCATCTGGTGGTTGACGAGCTGGAATTCCGGGGTTTTCTTGTATTTTTCGAAGGTTTCCGCCCATTCCTGCTCATTGAGCGGCGGAATGGCACCAACGATAGGCTGCCATTCGACAATCGACAGCCCTGAATGCGTCAGCCGCGTAACACCGCCGACGACGAGAATGCAAAAAACGATGGCGCTACAGACGAACAACCAGGTAGCCACCTGACGACGGGCGGACAGATCCATGCGTGCTTCCGGAAAAACGGGAGAGCCGAGATTATAGGGTATTTGAGGGGCCGTCGTTCCATGCGACAATCCGCCGCCGCTGCGACAATCCGCCGCAGACTTTTGATGTGTGTCAATTCATCTTGCGGGGGGATAAAGGTATCCTTCCGCCACTGTGCCGAAGTGCCGTAAAGGTTTGTCTTTTTTTGCAATTTGACGTGGCATACAACGCCAATAACGATGGAGGGTACCAAAATGGCCGAAAACGACGACGACGTCCCGTTCATGCAGAAGCTGCTCGACAGCTATTACGTGCTGACGGTGATCGGTGTCCTGTCCCCAACGATTCTCTACACGCTGTGGGGCATCGTGGACATCATGAATACCCCGCTCGCCAAGTAATTCAATCAAATAGAGGGAGAACCCAATGAGTTCAATTCTGCCGCCCGCAAACCGGCTCTGGTGGAAGGAATCGATCGACAAGACCGAGTGGTTCTGGATTGCGATCGCCTTCGTCTGGGGCATGGTCATGTTCGTCATGATGATTTACTGGCACATCTATGGAAAGCAGAACCTTTCCAACGAGGCCTACAAGACCACCCCGGAAGCTTACGCCGCCAAGGCGGAGAAGTTCATTGCCGAAAATACCGTGCGTAACGAAACCGGCCTCAACGGCGAGGAAATTCCCGTCGTCAGCGTGCCGGCCGGTGGTGATGGCTACCTGATCGCCCGCCTGTGGAACTGGTATCCGATCCTTGAGTTGCAAAAGGGCAAGGAATACAAGATCCACCTGTCGTCGATGGACTACAACCACGGCTTCTCGCTGCAACCGGTCAACATCAACATTCAGGTGATCCCGACCTACGAGCACGTCGTCAAGATGACGCCGACCTCGGCGGGCACCTTTGCGATCGTCTGCAACGAGTTCTGCGGCATTGGCCACCACTCGATGCTCGGCCGGATCTACGTCAAGGAATAAGGGGGAATAACACGTGGCAACCACTTACCGTACCTGCCCGGCTTCCGGGCTTCAGTTCGAGGCGCAAGCCGAAAAACTGATGAAATGGAACGCCGTCGCGGCCGTGCTCTGGCTGCTGGTCGGCGGCATCACGGCCATCGGCGTCATCATGACCCGCTGGCCCGCCTTCAAGCTGCTGCCGCCGGATCAGTTCTACCTGATCCTCACCGCGCACGGCATTGACATGCTGCTCTGCTGGATCATCTTCTTCGAGATGGCCGTGCTCTACTTCGCCTCTTCCACCTTGCTGCGCTGCCGCCTGGCAACGCCGATGTTGGGCTGGGTACAGTTCTGGCTGATGGTCGTCGGCAGCATCATGACCAACGTCGCCATCTTCCAGGGCGAGTCGAGCGTGATGTTCACGTCCTACGTGCCGATGCAGGCCGCACCGCACTTCTACCTCGGCCTGATCCTGTTTGCCGTCGGCGCGCTGATCGGCTGCTTCATCTTCCTCGGCACGCTCGCCGTCGCGAAGAAGGACAAGACCTACACCGGCTCGATCCCGATGGTCACCTTCGGTGCGCTGACCGCCACCATCATCGCGATTTTCACGATTCTGACCGGTGCCGGCATCCTGGTGCCGACCTTCTTCTGGTCGGTCGGCCTGATCAAGGAAATCGACCCGCAGCTGTATCGCATGGTCTGGTGGGGCCTGGGCCACTCGTCGCAACAGATCAACGTTGCCGCGCATGTGTCGATCTGGTACCTGATCCCGGCCATCGTCATCGGCGCCAAGCCGCTGTCGGAAAAGGTTTCGCGCGGCGCGTTCCTGCTCTACATCCTGTTCCTGCAGCTCGCTTCCGCCCACCACCTCCTGTCCGACCCGGGCATGAGCGCCGAGTGGAAAGTGCTGAACACCTCGTACTTCATGTACTTCGCAGTGATGGCCTCGATGATCCACGGCTTCACGGTTCCGGGTGCGGTTGAAGCTGCGATGCGTCGCAAGGGCTTCACCAATGGCACGTTCGAGTGGCTGCGCAAGGCACCGTGGGGCAACCCCGCCTTCGCCGGCATGTTCATCTCGCTGGTCTCCTTCGGCTTCCTCGGCGGCATCTCCGGTGTCGTGCTTGGTACCGAGCAGATCAACATGCTGATGCACAACACCTTCTACGTGCCGGGCCACTTCCACACGACGGTCGTCACGGGTACCACGCTGGCCTTCATGGCAGTGACCTACCTGCTGGTGCCGACGCTGTTCAAGCGCGAAATGATCCACCCGAAGCTGTGCCAGATCCAGCCGTACCTGTTCGGTATCGCAATGTCGATCACCGGCCTCGTGATGATGGGCGCCGGCACGCTGGGCGTCTCCCGCCGTCACTGGGACATGGCCTTCCAGGGCGCACCGTTCACCTACGAGTGGCCGGGTGCCGCGATGCTGATGATGGGCATGACCGGCTTCTTCGGTGTTGTCACCATCATCGGCGGCGGCCTGTGGATCTACCTCGTCGTCGGCTCGCTGCTGTGGGGCAAGAAGCTTGATGGCGGCCAGTACGTCGACAAGCCGACCCCGATCCCGGCAGCAACGCCGGCTGCTTCGGCCTCGCATCACGGCAGCGACCACGTCGCCGTTCCGGGTACCGTCGTTCTCGCCCTGACGCTGTTCGTGGCCTTCGTGCTGTACTACTACGTGAACTGGAAGTACCTGTCCGAAGTCTGGCTGCTCAGCTAAGCAGAAACCTCCCCACGCCCCCGGGCGTGGGGCCTGCCTGAATCCGGTTTGCCACGCAGAACGGATTCAAGCCGGTCGAAGAAGATCAACGCTTCCACCAAACCCCGAGCGCCCCATCCAGAAACGCCTATGCATTCGACGACGCCCAACTCCAGCGCCCACGGTATTTCGTTGCGCACCATCCTCGGCTTGTTCAAACTGCGCATTGGGGTGGTCATCACGTTTACAGCGCTGGCCGGTCTCGCCGTCAGCGGCGGCCCCAGCCTCTCGGCACTCGAATTGATCGTTCTCACCTTCTCGGTGCTGGTTTCGTCGGCCGCAGCTGGCGCTTTCAACCAGTATTACGAGCATGATCTCGACCCCAAGATGGCACGCACGAAGAATCGTCCTTTCGTGACCGGCCAACTGACCCACGGCCCCTTCTGGCTTGGCGTGATCGCCGTGCTCACGGTGACCTCGGTTGGCGCCGCGTGGCTTGTGTTGAATGCCTGGTCGGCGCTCTATGTCTTTCTTGGCGCGTTCTTCTACGCAATCGTTTATACGGTCTGGCTGAAGCGCCGCACCTGGCTGAACATCGTCTTCGGCGGCCTCGCCGGTAGCTGGGCCGTGCTTGCCGGTGCCACCGCGGCCGACCCAGGCCATGGCGCGATACCCCTGGCGCTCGCCTTCGTACTCTTCCTGTGGACACCGCCGCACTTCTGGTCGCTGGCCATCGCCTGCAAGGACGACTACGCCGCGGCGGGTGTGCCGATGCTTCCGGTCGTCGTCGGTAACGAAAAAGCCGCGTGGACCATCTTCTACAGCACCGTGGCGCTCGTTGCCGCTTCCTTCCTGCCGCTCTTCTTCGGTCTGGGCTGGATTTATTTCGTCGGTGCCGCGACGGGCGGCGCCTTGTTCCTGATGAAATCCTGGCAACTTGTCCGCTCGCCGGAGCGCAAGGCGGCACTCGCCAGCTTTCATGCCTCGCTGATCCAGTTGACGCTGGTGCTCGTTGGCGCCATTGCCGACAGCCAATTCTGACCGAAGCAACAACCATCTTGCTCGCAACGCCACGAGTGATTTTCCGCTCGCTCCTCTCCGCCGTTGTGCTGACAACGACCCTGGCAGCTGCAGTGGTTACCGGCAGTACGCCTGCTTTCGGCGCGGAAACGCCGGCGGACAAGCCGAAGATGACGGCGCGACCGGCAACCTCGCTGAGCCCGGGACTGACGCTGACCACCCTCGACGAAAAGGCGGCCTTCGAGCGTTCGCAGGCCGTCGTCGGCCAGCCCATGAAGGATTTTGTCCTGCTCGACCGCGAAAGCCGGCCGGTGGAACTGGCGCGCTACCGTGGCAAGCCCCTGCTCGTCAGCTTTGTCTACACCGCCTGCTTCCAGGTCTGTCCGACGACAACGCGCAATCTGCAGAAGGCCGTGGCGGAAACCGTGAACGTGATGGGCGCCGAACGCTTCAACATCGTCACCATCGGCTTCAACCAACCGTTCGACTCGCCGCAGGCAATGAAGGACTTCGCCAGCCGCTACGGGCTCGATTTGCCGAACTGGGAGTTTCTCAGCCCGGCGCAGGCGATCGTGAACGACGTCACACAGAGCTTCGGTTTCAGTTTTGTCGCAACACCCGCCGGTTTCGACCATCTCAACCAGATCACGATGATCGACGCGGAAGGCCGCATCGTGCGTCAGGTCTATGGCGAGAAATTCACCCCCGAGGATCTTGCCGAGCCGCTCAAGCTGCTGATCACCGGCTCAGCCATTCCTTCGCAGGTGAGCACGGTGAAGGAACTCATGGAGCGCGTGCGCATCCTGTGTTCGGTGTACGACCCGGTGTCCGGACGGTATCGCACCAATTACTCGGTCTACCTGATGGCCGCGGGCTTCCTCAGCTTCGTCGGTTTCATGATCTATCTCTCGATCAACGTGTGGCGCAACCGGCGTCGCGAGTCACCGCCCGCCCCCTGATCCGTCGCGTAGCAGCGCCCTTCCTGCGCCCTTCCAGCTGCACTGCTCCAGGCGTTTCTCAGGCCTGCTGCGGCGTTTTGCCGCGGAATTGATGCCGGTCAAGTCGCCTTGACATGGCGGCAAATATAATCACTCTCTAATAGTCACCCGCGATAGCAGCAGCGCCATTTTCCTTGGTCATGAGCCTCGACACCGCCCTCCGCACGACCGTCAAGGTACCGTTTCAGCGGTGCGAGGAGTTCTTCGACCAGTTTTTTGGCGGCGCCCACAATCCGCTGCGCCATCTCGGCGCCATGGGCCTGTATCTGCTCTGGATCATCGTCGGCTCGGGTATCTATCTGTACATCGTCATCGACACCGGCGTCCAGCAGGTATACAACTCGATCGGCGACATCACCCGCGACCAGTGGTATTTCGGCGGTATCCTGCGCAGCCTGCACCGCTACGCATCCGACGCCTTCATGCTCGTCATGGGCCTGCACCTGCTGCGCGAATGGGCCTTCGGGCGCTACACAGGCTTCCGCTTTTATTCGTGGGTCACCGGTGTGCCGCTGATCTGGCTCGCCTTCGCGAGCGGCATTGGCGGCTACTGGATCGTCTGGGATCAGGTCGCGCAGTTCTCCGCGATCTCGACAACCGAACTGCTCGACTGGTTGCCCATCTTCAGCGAACCCGCGGTGCGCAATTTTCTGACCACCGAATCGATCAACGACCGCTTTTTCACGCTGCTCGTTTTCATCCATATTGGGCTGCCGATCCTCCTGCTTGCCGCACTGTGGGCACATGTGCACCGGATCTCGCACGTCGACCATCTCCCCTCCAAACCGCTGATGCAGGGAACGGCGGGCGCATTGCTGGCACTCTCACTGCTGCAGCCCGCTGTCAGCGAGGCACCGGCCAATCTCGCGGCAATACCGGCCGACACGCGTCTGGACTGGTTCATTCTCTTCCTGCACCCGCTGACGGACCTGACCTCGCCCGCCTTCGTGTGGACGCTGCTCTGCGCGCTCACGGTGCTGCTTTTTGCATTGCCATTCCTTTCCGAACATCGTGCCGCGCCCGTCGCGGTCGTCGATCCTGCCAACTGCAACGGTTGCGCCCGCTGCCAGGCCGACTGCCCCTATGCGGCGGTCGTCATGGCACCGCACCCCGCACGCCCCGGCTACAAGATTGCGGTCGTCGACGAATCGCTGTGCGCCAGCTGCGGCATCTGCGCTGGCGCCTGCCCCTCGTCGACACCGTTCCGCAGCCAGGAGCGGCTGATCACCGGCATCGACATGCCACAACTCCCCGTTGATGCCCTGCGCGCCGCGCTGGAGAACAAACTGGCGGCGCTGACGGGACACACCCGCGTCGTCGTTTTTGGCTGCGACCATGGCGCGGCGGCCGCTGAACTGGAATCAGCCAATACAGCCACCCTGCCAATGATTTGCGCCGGCATGCTGCCGCCTTCCTTCGTCGAGTACGCGTTGCGCGCTGGCGCCGACGGCGTCATGATCGCCAGCTGCCGCCAAGGCGCTTGCGCCTACCGGCTGGGCGATCGCTGGACACAGGCACGGCTCGCGCGGGAGCGTGAGCCCCGCCTGCGAACCAAGGTGCCTGATCAACGCATCGAGATCGTGTATGCCTCGGCAAACGACGGCAAACTATTGCATCACGCCTTGATAAATTTCAAAGCGCGTCTGGCCACAATGCCGGATGCTGCACAAGAGATTCAGCCTTATCTTCGGAGAACCGCCCACCATGCTTAAGCCCGCCGCCGCCATTGCCGGCCAGGTCGTCCTTTATGGCGCCTTTGCTGCATTCATCGGCTTTTTTGCCACCAACCCCAAATACAGCCAGATCCCCGACGACGTGGCCGTCGTCCGCGTATCGTTCAGCCACCTCGGTGAGCGCGATTGTCGCAAGCGCACGCCGGAGGAACTCGCCAAGCTGCCGCCGAACATGCGCGCGCCCATGGATTGCCCGCGTGAGCGTTCGGACATCAAGTTCGAACTCGACATCGACGACAAGAACTACGTCAAGCATGTGCTGTACCCCACCGGCCTCTACAAGGACGGCATTTCGACCATGTACCGCCGCATCGAGCTGAAGGCCGGCACCTACAAGTTCACCGCGCGCATGCAGGACAACACGAAACTGGAAGGCTGGCGCTTCGAGAAGGAAGAGACGATCGATCTGAAGCCACTGCAGAACCTCGTGATCGACTTCCATCCGGACAAGGGCGGGCTTTTCTTCAAGTAAGCCGCCGTATCGAACAGAACGCCGCCCCACACAATTTTTCGAGCGAACAGAATCATGGTCAAGTTACTGCAAGGACTCCTGCGCTGGTGTTTCATGCGCGTCGAGAATGTCTTCAATCTCGCGTTTGGCGACAAGCTCAATCCCTTCTATCACCTCGGCACCATCTCCTTCTGGCAGTTCTGGCTGCTGGTGATTTCCGGCTTCTATCTCTACATTTTCACCGACACCGGCGTGCATGACGCCTTCGAGTCCGTCGAAGCCATCACGCACAATCAGTGGTGGGCCGGCGGCATCATGCGCTCGGTGCACCGCTACGCCACCGACGGCATGATCCTGACGATGCTGCTGCACCTCGTTCGCCACTTCGCCTACGACCGCTATCGTGGCTTCCGCGCCTTTTCCTGGTGCACCGGCGTCGTGCTGCTCGTGCTGGTCTATGTGGCCGGCATCAACGGCTTCATGCTGGTGTGGGACAAACTGGCGCAGTTCATCGTTGTCGCCATCGCCGAGTGGTTCGACGTGCTGCCGATGTTCAACGGCTCGGTGATCCGCAACTTCCTCTACGAAGGCAGCGTCAACAGCCGCCTGTTCACCCTGCTCGCCTTCTTCCACCTCGGTGCGCCGCTGATCGTTGTCTTCATCATGTGGGTGCACGTGCAGCGCGTGCCGCGCGCGCACATCAACCCGCCGGTGCCGATCCGCTATGCGGTGACGCTGATGTTCGTCGCGCTGTCGCTGGTCAAACCGGTGCACAGCACGGGCGGCGAGGCAGACCTGTCGGTGGTCGCCAACAACATCAACTTCGACTGGTTCGAGTTGCCGGTGCTGGCCCTCGTCTACGAGATGAATCCGATGACCCTGTGGTATGCCGTCGTCGCTGCGGGCATCGTCTTTTTCCTGGTGCCCTGGCTGCCGCCCAAGCGTCTCGGCGCCGCCAAGAAGGAAGCGGCGATCACCTTCCATCCTGCCAACCGCGCGGTCAAGCAGCGTTTTGACGAAACCATTCTCGACGCCGGCCTGCGCCAGGAAGTGAATCTTCCCTACGAGTGCCGTAACGGCGGCTGCGGCGTCTGCAAATGCACCGTGCTCGCCGGCCGGGTCGATCCGGGCCTCTACCAGCCGAACGCACTGTCACCCGAAGAACTGGCGGCAGGCAAGGTGCTCGCCTGCTGCGCGACCGCGCTCGAGGATTGCGAAATCGAGTACGACGCCAGCGCCGTGCGCACCAACATCAAGGAGTACACGGCCAATGTTGTCGAACTGAAGAAGCTGACGCATGACGTGATGGGCGTCATCCTCAAGCTGCCAAACAAGGAGCGCATCCAGTTCAAGGCCGGCCAGTACATCAACATCATCCTCGAAGACGGCCAGCGTCGCGCCTTCTCGTTCGCCAACCCGCCGCACTACGGCGACATCATCGAGCTGCAGATCCGCCTGATGCCGGGCGGCAAGTTCACCACGCACGTCTTCGAAGGCATGAAGGTCGGCGACGAGGTGCGCTTCGAGGGCCCGATCGGCGACTTCTCGCTGCGCGAATCGGAGCGCCCGATCGTCTTCGTCGCCGGTGCCACCGGCTTCGCCCCGGTCAAGAGCATGGTCGAGGACGCCTTCCGTCGCGGCATCAAGCGCCAGATTCACCTCTACTGGGGCGTCAAGCAGCTGAAGGATCTTTACCTGCCGGAGCTGCCGACGCAGTGGGCAAAGGATCATGCCAACTTCCACTTCATTCCGGTGATTTCGGAACCGGCGCCGGAAGACCACTGGACCGGCCGCACCGGCCTCGTGCACGAAGCCATCCTGACCGACTTCCCCGAGCTCAAGGGGCACGAGATCTACGCCTGCGGCTCGGTGCGCATGGTCGAAGCGATCTTCCCCTTCCTCAAGGCGCATGGCGCCGAGGACGGCCAGTGCTTCTCCGACGCCTTCACCTTGTCGGCCCGCTCGATGGCCTACCAGCCACCGCTGAAGTAAGCGAGGCACGCTGCAGCAAAAAGGCCGCACCGGAAATCCGGTGCGGCCTTGTCATTTCCTGCCCGCGCGGGTGGCGCGCATCAACGGCGGGCGATGTGCGGACAGCGCCCTATTTGGATCCGGTCAACTGGCGCAACACCGGCTCAAGCTCAGCCTCCTTGAGCCCGCCATACATCGAGAAAGCCACCTTGCCATCGCGCCCGAGGACCACCGTATAGGGCATGCCGCGCACGATCAGCGCCGGGTTGCCCTTGGGTTCGGTGCCGCCAACCAGCAGCGGATAGCTCACCGGCGTCTTCTGCGCAAAGGCCTGCATGCGCTCGGTTTCGTCCATGCCAATGCCGACAAACTGGACACCCTGCGCCGCATGGCGTTCCTGCAGGCGCGAAAACATCGGCATTTCCTCGACGCACGGGGGGCACCAGGTTGCCCAGTAGTTGATCACCATGATCTTACCCTTCCACTGGGCGAGCGCCTGCGGTGTTCCCTTGAGGTCAGGCAGCGTCATTGCCAGCAAGGCATCGACGCCAGTCTGCGCCGATTCGGCGCTGATCTGGCGCGACGCGCGCGCCTGCTTCGCCAGGTCCTCCTGCAATGGCGCCTGGCTCATGCTGTAAAGCCGGTAGCCGAGGAATCCCACCGTTGCCAGCGTCAGCACGCTGGTGACGCCGAGGAGCATGGCTGCACGTTTTTCGTTCATTACTTCGCCTTTCGTGTCATGGCCTTGAGGCAGACCAGGATGAACATGACGCCGCCGATCACCGCGATCGCACCGCCGAGCCCCATCATTCCCATGCCGATTTTCTGCGGCAACGTTACCAGCGCCTGTTCCGCCCCGGCTACCTTGCGCTGCACGCCATAGCCGCCGGACCAGGCAAGCCCGAGCACATGGATCAACTGGCCGGCGCCGTAGACGTACGGCTGCCACACGGCCATCTTGCCATCCGGCTTGCCAAAACCAAGCGTCGGCAGCAGCACGTAGGCCAGCCCCATGAAGGCGAGCGTTACGCCAACCGTCGAGCCATGGTAATGCGCCGGAATCACCACGTTTGCGCCCTGGATGAGGTAACCAAGCACGCCGCCGAGACCGAACAGCACGAAGGATGCAACAAAGGCCGACTTCGCCGGATGCGCCGCGGCCTTGCGCACGCCCCACAGCGAGAGGAGCCCGACGATGATCAGCGGCCCCATGTACGGATGTCCCCACTTCATCAGCTTGGCGAACAACTCCATGTGCGGCAGCGACCCCGGCGGTACCGTCAGGTAGATCAACGGCACGGCGAGCAGCGGCAGTGCGGCAACGGAAAAGAGAACGGCCTGCGCGCGCGGCGAAGCCTTCGACGGCTGGCCGAGCGAGGCACCGATCCAGAACCACGCGAGCACCATCAGCAAGGCGTGCTGGAACTGCAAGGTGTGCCCCCCGCCCCAGAACAGCACCTCGAAATACACATCCTCCTCGACCCTGGGCACCATCGCCCACGACCAGTAGAAGGCAATCAGCGAAAGGAATCCCGCAGCCGCCCCAAGAAAGGCACCAAAGCGGAGTGGCTCGGCAAACACACGCTCAGGCCAGGTGGTGATCAGCCCGCGCACCACGGCCAACAGGAAGCCGGCGCCGCACAACCACAGCGAGACAAAGAAAACATCGTGCTTCAGTACCGGAATGTAGTTGTTCAACACCGGCGTAGCGCCGGGGAAGAAAGGCGAAACCGTCATCACCAGCGTGCCGAGCGCAGCCAGGCCAAAGCCCGCCCAACCCATCCAGGCCAGCGCGCCACCACCCAGCGCGCTCCAGATCACCGCCGCAAAGGCCATGAACCAGACGGCAACCGAGAGATCGACGTGCACGATCAGCGCCGAACGAAAGAAATCCTTGAGCGGGAAAACGTCCTGGATGCCCGGCGTACGCGAGAACACCAGTACGAGCGCCAGCAGACCGGAACCAATGAGCGCCATGACGCCCAGCCAGAGCCAGGCACGCGCGAGCGCGGTCGGCGCGCCGGGGGAAACGGATACGACTTGGGAATCCACAGAAACTGCCTCGGGGAAAAGCCCGAATTATAAATACTTGCCGCGCTCGCGTCAGGCGGCGAACGCGGCGCCCCGGCCAAGGCGGCTTGCCGGCGAACGCCACAAGTGCGAACATTGCGCGCTACGACAGCCATCGCGAGTCACCGGACGAATGCACGGAAACCACCAGACGATCAATATCGAAGCGCTACTCGCGCATGTGCCCCTGTTCAACGGCCTGATGCCGGAGGAAATCGCGCGTATCGCCCGCGGCACGCGCGAAGTGCATGCGGCGCGCAGCGATATCCTGTTTCACAAAGGCGATGCCTGCACCGGCTTCCACCTGATCGTCTATGGCCAGGTCAAACTGGCCTTCACCTCACCCGCGGGGGGCGAAAAGGTTGTCGAGATTCTCGGTCAGGGACAGACCTTCGGCGAAGCCGTGATGTTCATGGAAAAGCCCTACCTCGTCTATGCGCAGGCGCTCACGGATTCGCTGCTCCTGCACATCTCCAAGGCCGTCATCATGGAAGAACTGGAAAGCGACCCCAAGCTCGGCCGCAAGATGATTGCCGGCATGGCGATGCGCCTGCATCACCTGATCACCGACGTCGAGAGCTACTCGCTGCACTCCGGCAGACAACGCATCATCGGCTACCTGCTGCGCGAACAGCCGGATGCGGAAAACGCCGAAAAATCCGTGACCGTCACCCTGCCTACCAACAAGGGCGTGATCGCCTCACGGCTCAACCTCACTCAGGAACACTTCTCGCGAATCCTGCACGAACTTTCCGACAAGGGGCTGATCGTCGTGGAGGGGAGGAAGATTCATATTGCGGATGTGGAAAGGCTGCGGGATTACGATTTGTAATTCTGGCAGCGGCCAGACTTGCCCCATAGTCGAGTCGATAGACTGTATCCACGGCACTCGGCGACGGTCGCAAGGATAGGTGGCAAAAGAATTGCTTTATCGCGTGCATGGAATACAAACGGACCAACCAATGACTGACGCTACCGCCAGTCCAGACGGGAAGCTGCTTCAGCAATTCATCAGCTATGTCGCAGCAGGAGGCATCGCCTTTGTAGTCGACTTCGGCGTACTTTATTTCCTGACCGATCACCTAGACATTCATTATCTTGCATCGGCAACTGCTGGCTTCCTAGTCGGACTCGTCGTCAACTACCTGCTCTGTATTTCGTTGATCTTCGACTTTCGTGCCGTCGAGAGGACTCCGCACGAGTTCGGGCTGTTCGCCGCAATCGGTATCGCAGGACTGATTCTTAACAATGCACTGATATGGTTGTTCACCGAGTTGGCCGGCTTCCATTACCTAGTGTCTAAACTTTTCGCCGCAGGGCTGGTACTGCTCTTCAACTTCACGCTCCGGCGTCGGCTCCTTTTCTCCGACAATCTCGTAGCCCGCCGCCTTTCCAGCCGTAACCCGCCGGTTTCCGAGTAGTCCATGTCCAGCACGCCTACTCGCGTCATCATCATCGGCGGCGGCCCCGCCGGCCTGACTGCAGCCCTCGAACTGACGCGGAATTCAGCAATCAAGCCGTTGGTCCTTGAAGCCCTTGACGACGTCGGCGGCATCTCACGCACTGTCGAATACAAGGGCAATCGTATGGACATTGGCGGCCACCGTTTCTTCTCGAAGTCTGACTGGGTAATGAATTGGTGGCGCGAAATCATGCCGCTACCGCCTTCACCGCCAGCGCCGAAGGATTTGCTGAACCATGTTCCGGCCGCAGACCGGGTTATGCTGTTGCGTTCTCGGCTGTCAAGAATCTTCTTCCTGCGAAAATTTTTCGACTATCCGATTTCGCTTTCGGCCCAAACGATGGCGAATCTCGGCCTGTGGCGCCTGTTCAAGATCGGTGTTACCTATTGCTGGGCATCGCTGTTCCAGCGCAAGCCTGAAAAGCATCTCGAGGATTTCTTCATCAACCGCTTCGGGCGCGAACTCTACCGTACTTTCTTCAAAGATTACACGGAGAAGGTCTGGGGCGTTCCGTGCGACCAGATCAGCCCGGCCTGGGGCGCGCAGCGGGTCAAGGGCCTGTCAATCACTCGCGCCCTGCTACATGCCCTGCGCACACTACTACCGAAAGCGAACGGCGACGGCATCGCACAGAAGAATGTAGACACTAGTCTGATCGAGCGTTTCCTCTACCCAAAGTACGGCCCGGGTCAGATGTGGCGCATTGTCCGTGACGAGGTCATTTCCCGGGGCGGCGAAGTACGGCTGGGTTGCTGCGTCACGCAGTTGCGACACGCCGGAAACGGCGTGTCACGAGTGGAATGGATGGATGCCATAGGCAATCACCACGGCGCCGATTGTGATTTTGTCGTTTCATCGATGCCGGTCAAGGACCTCATCAACGCGCTGACCCCACCGGCACCGGCCAAGGTGAGCGAGGTCGCCAACGGCCTGATGTACCGCGATTTCATAACGGTTGGCGTGCTCCTGCGCAAGTTGAAGCTACAGCCGGTATCCCCTCCGGACGGGCGACTCCTGAACCTGCTCCCCGACACCTGGATCTACATTCAGGAACCAGATGTCCGTATCGGACGCCTGCAGATCTTCAACAACTGGAGTCCGGCCCTGGTCCGCGACCCGGACACGATCTGGTTAGGTACTGAGTATTTTTGTCAGGAAGGTGACGATCTTTGGCAACTCGACGATCCGGAGATGGGCGGGTTGGCTGCGCGTGAGTTGGCCAAGATTGGCCTCATCGACGAGGCTGACGTGCTCGATTTGCACGTTGTACGCGTGCCAAAAGCCTACCCTGCCTACTTCGGCAGCTACGATCGTTTCGACGAAATCCGCGAATGGACCGATTCGCTGGCTAACCTATTTCTCGTCGGCCGCAACGGCATGCACCGATACAACAACCAGGATCATTCGATGACCACGGCCAAAATGGCGGTAGACGCGATCCTTTCCGGAAACCTCGACAAGGCCCCGCTCTGGTCGGTCAATGTGGAAGCCGAGTACCACGAGGAAAAGCAGGACGCGGCGAAGTGACGAGCGAGAACAACATCTACGTTACTGCGGTCATGCCCTGCCTGAACGAGGAAAACTCGATCGGCATCTGCATCGAGAAGGCCTTTCGCTGCTTTGCTCAACTCGGCATCCGCGGCGAAGTCGTCGTCGCCGACAACGGATCGACCGATCGCTCGGTCGAAATCGCTGAATCACTCGGGGCCAGCATCGTACGGGAACACCGGCGAGGTTACGGCGCCGCGCTGATGTGCGGCATTGAAGCCGCCCACGGCAATATCATCATCATGGCCGATGCCGACGATTCTTACGACTGGCTAGACATGGGCAACTTCATCCGCCAGATCGAGAATGGCTACGATCTCGTCATGGGCAACCGCTTCAAGGGAGGCATTGAACCGGGTGCCATGCCGCCTCTGCACCGCTATTTGGGCAATCCTGTCCTGTCGACGATAACGCGCCTGCTGTACCGAATCCCGATCGGCGACTTCCATTGCGGCATGCGGGCATTCACAAGGGATGCGTACAAACGCATGAAACTGCGTACCGACGGCATGGAGTTCGCAACCGAGATGATCGTCTATGCAGCTCAGGCAGGGCTGCGTATCGGTGAGATTCCGATCAAGTTATTCCCAGACAAGCGAGGGCGGCCGCCCCACCTGCGCTCGTTCCGGGATGGCTGGCGCCACCTGCGTTTCATCGTCACCTATGCGCCAGATTATCTGTATATGGCGCCCGGTGGACTATTCTGGCTACTCGGTCTTATCGGTCTTATTGGGCTTGCGAACGGCCCAACGCAGATGCTCGGCCGCATCCTCGGCATCCATTTCCTCGTGCTCGCGAGCATGCTGTTCCTGCTCGGGAACAATATCCTCACCTTCGGGGTGCTGGCCAAGGCCTATCACAACGCCCACCACCCGCTCCCCCCATCACTGTTCAGCCGCTTCCTGCAACGCTTCACGCTGGAAAAAGGAGTGCTCACTGGGCTCGTGCTCTTCCTGATCGGCGCCTCAACCGACGCCTACATACTGTTCCAGTGGATATCACGGCACCAAGGAGCGATGGCAGACACCGTCCATCTCGCGATCGTCGCCGGCACCACGACCATACTCGGACTTCATCTCCTGTTCTCGTCGTTCCTGCTGAACATGATGAAGGCGGGCAACCGATGAAATGAAGCCGATGGACACATTGTCCCGAAGTATCGATTCCGCTGCCGGCCTGAAGGTTTTCTACGATCCGCGCTGGCTTGGTCAACATGGAATCGGTCGGTTTGCTGCCGAAGTAACGGCGAGACTACCGGAAGCCGAGCCTCTACAGATTCACGGCAGACGACTGGCCCCTTGGGATCCAGTGATGCTTTCGCTGGCGCTCGCTGGAAAAACTTCCGGCATCTACTTCTCACCCGGATTCAACCCGCCTCTCCGCTCACCCATCCCGTTTGCCTTTACCGTGCACGACCTCATCCACCTCCATGTACCGGAGGAGTCTTCGGCGATACGGCGGCTGTACTATCGCAGCATCGTCCTGCCGGCAGCTCGCCGCGCACACACCGTGTTCACGGTATCTGAGTTCACCAAGGCGCGGATTCTCGAATGGAGCGGCATTCCAGCCGACAGGGTAATCGTAGTAGGCAACGGAACCTCCGCCGCCTTTTCGCCGGACGGCCCACGCCACAGCTTGGGCCGCCCCTATTTCCTCCATGTTGGGCGCCGCGTTGCCCACAAGAATATCCCCCGTCTCCTCCAGGCCTTCCGCAACAGTCGCGCCAGTCAGGAAGCTAACCTGCTCTTCACCGGTGACGAGGACGAGTCGACCGCGAAGTGCATCGACAGACTGGGCATGCGCGCATCGATCCACTTTACCGGAACACTCTCGGACAGCGCACTGGCAGCCGTCTATCGGGGAGCGGAGGCGCTCCTCTTCCCTTCGCTCTACGAGGGCTTTGGCTTGCCCATCATCGAAGCGATGGCATGCGGAACGCCAGTGCTCACATCGAATGTCGCCGCAATGCCGGAGGTGACAGGCACACACGGCGCCGTTCTCGTTGCCCCCATCAATACGGACGAGATTGCTAACGGTATCGACCGGATAGCTTACGATGAATGTTTGCGAAACCGATTGATTGCCAACGGACTGGCAAGACGTGCAGATTTCACGTGGGAACAGACTGCGCGGAGCATATTAGCCCGCTTCACCCCCCACCTGAACGGCAATAGCCGTCAATGACGATTGTTGTAACTGCCGCTCGGTCAACAAAATGATTCAGCAGCATCCTACGTCCAAACGAGGGCTCCCGACCATGTGGCATGAAAACATTACACTGATACCGAGAGCGATTGGTCATCGCCTGCTGTGGCTTGCAAACACCATCGACCATCTGTTCCCAAATCCACAGAGAGACCTTCACGCAGCATGGCGGGAAGTTGACGGAGACAGAACTTTGCGGCTTGACTACCCGTTAGCGATGGATGATCTCGTACTTGACGTAGGTGGTTTTGAGGGCCAATGGGCAAGCGACATCTACTCCCGCTATCGCTGCAAGATTCATATATTTGAACCTGTGCCACAGTTTTCCGAAAAAATTGCGGAGCGCTTTGCGTGCAATCCCGACATCGCCGTTCACTCAATCGGCTTGGGGGCGCGAGAAGAGACAGGCATGGTTTCCGTATCCGGTGATGCATCGTCCTTTTATCGCGCCGGAACAAGTCAAGAACGAGTGCCTATCGCAGCCATGAATGACTGGTGGGAGCGCCACGATGCCGGAGAAATAGCTCTGATCAAAATAAATATCGAGGGCGGCGAATATCCGTTGCTCGATCACATCATCGACACGGGTCTGATCAAGCATATCCGCGAATTACAGATTCAGTTCCATGACTTCGTGCCGGATGCTCAATCCCGTATGCAGGAAATCCAGCGTAGACTCTTGACAACTCATAAACCAACTTGGCAGTACCGCTACATCTGGGAAAACTGGAAGCGAATTGTATGAGTAACGCGAAAGTGCTTTCCGACACTTGGTACTTGATCGGTGGGCAGCGTCAATACCTGCCAGGGCTGCTTGTGGCGGCCATCGCCTTGGGAATCCTGGATCTGGCGGGGATTGGGTTAATTGCGCCATTTATCGCCACCCTGAGCAACCCTGAGTCTTCAGGGCGCGTGACCAGTTGGATCCTTGAGCGGCTGCCATATTCCGGCACATCCCCTGTCGTTGTCATGGGGACATTGTTGATCGCCGTATTTGCAGCGAGGCTGCTAGGAAGCATCGCTGCGATGTGGGCAGTCTACGGATTTTCGGCAAAACTTGATCACAGCCTGCGCATGCGCCTTCTACGTACTTACTTTGCAATGAACGCAGAAGCTCATGCCACACGCGACACCCCCGACCTTGTCAATGCAGTGCATAGCTTTTCAGCACAGTTCAGCTATGGATTTGTAGCAACGCTGATTCGCGTAGCCATTGAGCTGATTGTTTGCTTCGCCATCATCGTCTTTACCCTCTGGGTCAATCCTCTATCATTCTTCCTGCTTACTCTGCTGCTGGCGGGCATCTATCTTTTCTACAAAAAAGTCATTCACCAGCGCGCGCATTTTTATGGTCAACGGGTTGCCAAAGCATCCGCAGAAATTATCCGGGATTTGCAGCAAGGCATGGCTGGCCTCAAGGAAATATCCGTCTATGGAATTTCGGAACGCATCCTGTCGGGGTCAGATAACATCGCGCGCGATCACGCCCGCTCCAATCACCGTTATCTCCTGCTGCTTTCAGTTCCCCGATACTTGATCGAATTCTCGGCAATACTCTTCGTTTGCGTGACCGTATTTTTGCTCATTGCTTCAGGAATGCCAGATGGCGAGTTAATTCCCGTTCTGGGCATGCTGGGCGCAAGCCTGATGCGCCTTGTGCCGGGGCTGAACTACGTAATGGCTGGCGCCACTGAGCTTCGTTTTGGTAGAACAGCCATTGACCGGCTTGCTGAAGATTTGAAAAAGGGAGATCAAGCACCTCTGGATATGGCCCCCCCCCTTTTGGAGCCATTCAAGTCCCTCGAATTTTGCGATGTAACGTATCAGCACCCTGGTTCCGATAAGCCAACATTTCAGGGGGTTTCGCTCACAATCCGTGCGGGAGAATCAATTGGCATAGTGGGGCCGTCCGGAAGCGGGAAAACGACTCTTGCCGAACTTGTCATCGGATTGCGCGATCCGACCTCAGGCACTGTATTACTCAATGGCACGGATAGGAAGTTGCTTGGCTACAAGAACGTCCGGCGATATTTTGCTTATCTTCCGCAAGAAATCTTTATTCTGAATGACACCGTACGTAATAACGTGTCCCTTTGTGATGATGCCAGGGATACTGCAAGTCGAAGCTCCGATGCGATAGTTTCGGCACGGTTACATAGTCTTCTGGACGACTTGCCCAATGGTATTGAAAGCTGCTGCGGAGAAGGCGGCGCTCGACTTTCGGGAGGGCAACGGCAGCGTATCGCTGTTGCCAGAGCGTTCTACCATCGACGCAGTGTTCTTGTTCTCGACGAAGCCACCAGTGCACTCGACAAAAGTACCGAGCGCGAAATCATCGCAGAAATTCAAGAGCTCAGGGGAACCTGCACTTTGCTCGTCGTCGCCCATCGTCTGGAAACTGTCTTGGGTTGCGACAGAATCCTCGTCGTCAAGGAGGGCTGGGTCTCGGAGATCAGTAAGGAGCAATTGCTGGCAGAAGCCTATTAGACGGTTTTCTGCAAGACATGACTTCAATTGCTGACAGAGAAATGGCACAGCTGAAATGCAACCTGTGGTGAATCCAATGCATACCGTCAAGATCAGCGCAATTGTTCCTGTCTATCGCGGGGAAGGCACTCTTCACGAATCCTTGTATTCGCTGCTCGACCAAGACGTTGAGGGCTTGGAGACCATTGTTCTTGACGACGGCTCACCGGACAATTCAAGGGAAATCGCCAACAGGATCGCCGCACAGAAAACCAACAAGGCAATCGTGATTCTCAGCCATACCAACCGAGGCCTCGCGGCCACCCTCAACCAGGGAATCCGCCGAGCGAAAGGGGACTACGTCGCGAGACAGGACCAGGACGACATCGTTCTACCCGGGCGACTGGAGAAGCAAATGGCCTTTCTTGATGCCCACCCGGACATCGCCATGGTTGGAACGTGGGCACAGATTTATCAAGGGGATATTCCGACACAACGCTATCACCGTCACCCAGCCGGCAACGACGCATTACAACTTGAACTGATGTTCGACAATCCATTCGTTCATTCGTCGATGATGATCCGGACGGAGGTGTTACGACAGTTTGGCGGCTACAGCGAGGACAAATCACGTCAACCACCGGAGGATTACGAACTCTGGTCGCGCATAGCCAGAAAGCACCGGGTCGCAAACTTGCCGGAGATACTGACAATCTATCGAGAATTGCCAGGAAGCATGTCGAGGGAGGGAGGCAGCCCCTTTACAAGCAACATCATTCGCATTTCAGCGGAAAACCTTTTCCGCCTGCTGGAACCCTTCGGTTCGTATTCACAGCAAGACTGTTGGGGTCTGGCCAACCTTTATCATGCCAAGGGAAAAATCAGGAATCCGCCGACCCTAACAAAGGCAAAGGCAAAACAAATGTTGCACAGGGTGGCCACGATCATCGGTGGCGCGCCTTCGACCTGGGCAGAGGAGTTCCGCGCGAGTTACCTACGGATGTCTGCACACATTGACCACTGCTTTCTCCGGATGCGTATACCGTCTTCACTGCTGGGGCCGGCACGGTGGCTCAAGAAACTGATTCCAGGCGATCGATAATGGCAAGACCACGGTGCAATACCGGCCGCTGCACTACGCTCATTGTAGGGGGCGGAGGTTTCATTGGCAGTCATCTGGTCGCACTGCTTGCGGCGAGAGGCTCCCGCAACATAATTGTTGCCGGCCGACGGCCTCACCCCCGGTTTCCATTGGCCACCGGGGCTCGTTATGTAAACGGAGATATCAACGACGCAGGGGTTCTTCGCGGTTTGCTTGATCAATGTGACGAAGTCATTGACCTGGCCTATGCAACCGTTCCGAAGACCAGTTTTGACGACCCGGTTCTGGACGTGTTGTCCAACCTCCCCACCTCGGTAGCGCTCTTACGCGAATCGGCCCGTAGCAACTTGCGTCGCTTTATTCTCGTTTCGTCGGGAGGCACCGTCTACGGGAAGGCCAATAACCTGCCGATTAGCGAAAGCCATCCCACCAACCCGATTTCCCCCTATGGCATAACGAAATTGGCGCTGGAAAAGTATGCTCAGATGTATCGCTGCCTTGAGGGCCTGCCCGCCATTATCGTCCGCCCCAGCAACGCCTACGGAATCCATCAGCTTGGAAAGCTCAGCCAAGGCTTTGTAGGAGCATCAATCCATGCGACCTTGCAAGGCGAAGAAGTCCGGCTGTTTGGCCAACAGGGAACGACGCGTGACTATATTTTCGTCACTGACCTGGCCGAGGGGATCAACGCTGCCCTGGAGCACGGCATCGTTGGCGAAACCTATAACATCGGGACCGGCATCGGCCTCAACAACCGCGAGGTCCTCGATTTGCTCGATTCGGTAGCGCGCCCCTCGGGCTACTCGGTAAGGACGCAGGTCCTACCGGAAAGAGCTTTTGACGTCCCCGCCAATGTACTGAGCTCAGCCCGCCTGACTTCCGTTTCGGGCTGGCTTCCGCGAACAACCTTCGAGGAAGGCATTCGTCTTACCTGGCAGTGGGCACTAACGACGAATCTGTCCCGTGAAAATACTTTTCTGCGTTGAATTCTATTATCCGAGCGTCGGTGGCGCTCAGGAAGTCGTCAGGCAAATTGCCGAAAGACTTCAGGCCTTTGGCCACGCGGTCAGCGTAGCGACAACCCGCATGCCTACCAGAAGGTTTACCGAGCACAACGGGGTCAGTCTCGTCGAGTTCGATATTTCCGGGAATCTTGTGTACGGCCTTCACGGGGAAGCTGATCGCTACCGTCAATTTCTGGTGTCGAGCGATTTCGACATCGTCATTTTCTATGCTGCCCAACAATGGACTTTCGACGCAGCCTGGCCGGTAATGGAAAGAATCCGTGCCCGAAAGATATTTGTACCTTGCGGCTATTCGAACCTCTTCGATGCGGCCTACCGATCGTATTTCAATGAATTACCGATCACCATCAGAAAAATGAGCGGGATTGTCTACCATGCAGAGAGCTATCGAGACGTTAATTTCGGCGCGGCTCGGGGCCTGGACAAGGGCACGTTTATCCCAAATGGCGCAGATGTCGGCGAGTTTTCAGTTCCCAAGGATTCAAATTTCCGCCAGTCATTATCGATCAGTTCCGATGCGTTCATGATGCTGACCGTCGGAACGATGACGGGGCTGAAAGGGCATCTGGAACTAGTACAGGGCTTTGCTGAAGCCGATTTTGGACAGCGCAGCGCCGTTCTGATCCTGAATGGCAACATGCCAGAAAACAGCCATCAACCAATATGCGTCGGTAAACATATGCTCGCCCTGCTTCGAAGAGCGGGCGCAGCCGATTCGATGCGTCGGGGCGTGAATTTTCTCTTCAATTGGCGCAACCGCCGCGATGGTGTTTCCGGATTAGTAAATACTTGGGCTGACAAAATCAATAGCGAGCAGGGCGAGAAGAAGAAAGTCATCATCACCAATCTTCCCAGAGGCCGTTTGATTCAGGCCTATTTGAATTCAGATCTATTTGTATTCGCATCCAATATCGAATACTCCCCCTTGGTCTTGTATGAGGCCTGCGCTGCGGGATTGCCATTCTTGACTGTACCGGTAGGCAATGCTGAGGAAATCGCCAAATGGACAAAGGGCGGGGATGTCTGCACGGCAAAGGTCGATGAATGCGGATACACGCGAGTCGATCCTGCGGAACTTGCCCGCCGAATGGAGGAACTTGCCAACGACAGCGAGCGATTGATCCGCCTCGGGAAAAACGGTCATGAAGCCAGTCGGCAGCGCTACAACTGGAATCTGATCGCTAGGGAGTATGAACGCCTCTGTTACAGATGCTTCCCCCCCGTCGTCCCTAACCCGGCACATCAGGAGAATGCGCTTGGTCATTAGTCGCCTTCTCGGTGGTCTTGGCAACCAGATGTTCCAGTATGCGGCGGGACGCGCGCTGGCCACGACTCACGGGGCCGAATTTCTCGTTGACATAAGGGACCTCATTGCCACCCCCCAGCACCAGGGATTTGAGTTGCTGACGATTTTCGACTGCCCCGTCAGACTAGCGGACAAAGCGCATCTTCGTTCCGTGCTCGGCTGGCAATCTTCACCAACTACTCAGCGCCTATTCAGACAACCGTTGCTGGCAGGATTGCGAACTCGTCATCTGGTTATCGAACCCTACTTCGACTATTGGCCAGGGTTTCGCAAGCTGTCACCACCTTCCTACCTGACGGGATACTGGCAGTCAGAGCACTACTTCCACGATTTTGCCGACATCATCCGCAGCGATTTCAGCTTCCGCAGGCCGCTGGCCGACCACAATCTGACACTGGAGAAGCGAATTTCCGAAACGAACTCCGTAAGCTTGCATATCCGGCGGGGCGATTACGTTTCGAACCCACAATTTTTTGCCACCCACGGTGTATGTTCGACCGAGTATTACGAGTCCGCGATCAAATATGTGTCAGATCGGATCCCTTCTCCGCGTTTCTATGTTTTTTCCGACGACATGGAGTGGGTACGATCGCACCTTAAGATAAGACACCCATGCTGCTATGTTGAATACAACAAAGGGACCGACAGCTATATTGACATGCAGTTGATGAGCCGCTGCAAACACAACATCATCGCTAACAGTTCCTTCAGTTGGTGGGGAGCATGGCTGAATGGGAATTCAGACAAGCTGGTCGTAGCACCCGCGCGATGGTTCGCCAACAACACACACACCCCTGACTTGCTGCCATCGGCATGGGTTACCTTATGACCTCGTCGGACTCCGATCAAAAGGCATTTTTGTTCAAGCGCCCCCTCATTTCAGTAGTGATGCCGGTATTCAACGCCGGAAGATTTCTGGAAGAAGCAGCGCAGTCCATCCTTTCGCAGTCGATCCCTGACATTGAATTGATTGCGATCGACGACGGCTCCACAGATCAGTCAAAGACAGTATTGGATCGAATCAGGCGGCGAGATGACCGGGTTAAACTCATCTCGCGCGAAAACAGAGGGCTGGTTGATTCTCTGAACGAGGGTATTGATCTGGCGCGAGGGGAATGGATCGCCCGCATGGACCAGGACGACATTTCGCTGCCGCATCGTTTTCAGCGGCAGTTGGAATGGCTACAAGATTCTGGCGCAGACATATGCGGCAGTTGGGTCCAGCCGTTTGGCAGATCCGACCGGCGCACCATGAAATATCCGCAGACCGACGCGGCCATCAAGGTCGGAATGCTTTTTGCATCGCCGTTCGCCCACCCGACCGTAATGATGCGCACCGAGATTGCGCGCACGCTGAAGTACGACAAGGATTGGGAAAAAGTCGAAGACTTCGACTTGTGGGTACGGGCACAGGCCAGTCAATGCAGAATGGCCAACGTTCCCGAAGTCCTGCTCCATTACAGGCAACACGAAAGACAAATCTCTACGGCAGACCACGACAGACAGAACGCGACAGCACAAGTAATCCTCAACCGCGTCGCCGCCGAATTTTCCAGCCAATGGCAAATCGAACCAGGCATCCTTGAGCAACTGATCGGTTTGAGAGGCAGGGATGTCCAAGGGGTAGACATGGATTCCGCAGACCAGGCGGCCGAAACACTGATAGAAAAAACCAGCGGAGAGGCAAGAGAGGTCGTTGCCGACCATCTGGCACGCTTGTATTTCCGGGCAGCAGGTGTCCACTCACGAGTTGCCGCCCGATGGCGGAATATCTGCCGGAAGTCAGGCCACCCTCCCTCAGTGAAAATTCAGACAGCCCTTTGGCTGGCCGGCGCCCTCAAGATCAAGGTGGACAGTCCGCTGTTCAATGTTCTCAAAGTTCGCTACAAGGGCTTCTGACAGAAATGAAAATCCTTGTCATCGCCTCGCTTTTCCCACCCCACGGTGTTGGCGGCGCGGAAGCTGTTGCCGAGAGAATGTCTCTGGGACTGGCTGGGCGAGGGCATCAGGTTGTAGTCGTCACGCTGGCGGAACCTGGCGGAAAGATGGAGATCGTTGAAAGAGAAGGCCTCCAGATCATCCGCATCCCCCTCGTTAATCTCTATGGAAATCTTGACGCCCCATCAAAACACCCGGCGGTAAAAATCTTTTGGCACGTTGCGGACGTCTACAACGCCGTTATGGGCCGAAAGCTTGAGAAACTCATCCGTGAAACCGCCCCAGATATCATCTGCGTCCATAATCTGGCGGGGTTCTCGGCCGCAATCTATGAGGCGGCACGGCGGTGCGGAGCACCACTGGTCCAGGTTCTTCATGATCATTACTTTCTTTGCCCCTTCAGCATCTGCTATCGCCGCGGCCGGAACTGTGCGACTCCCTGTTTGCCATGCCGACTGGTACGCTTTCCCCATCAACGACTGACCGAATCCGCTTCCGCGGTGGTCGGAGTAAGCCGATTCATCCTGGAAAAAGTAACCGGCCTGGGAATGTTCCCCGGGGTACCCAAGGCAGTCATCCACAACGCACGGGAAATGACCGCTTTGGCAAAGGCACAAACCGGCAGCGCCCGAATTTTCGGCTACTTGGGCGCCTTGGTGCCCCACAAAGGGGTGGAACAGTTGATTCAAGCGTTCCAAAGCTTCTCCGGTGACGGCATTTCCCTTGTGATAGCCGGAAGTGGCACGCCTCAATACACCGACCATCTTCGGTATATTTCAGGCACGGCGCCCATCGAGTTCATCGGACAATCCCGGCCAGAACGTTTTTTCCAGCTGATCGACGTACTGATCGTTCCCTCGCTCTGCGCAGAAGCATTTTCCCTGGTAGCGGCAGAATCCTGCCTCGCAGGAGTACCTGTGATCGCGGCCCGCCGCGGCGGCCTCCCGGAAGTAATCGAAGACGGCCACAATGGCATTCTTTTCGATCCGGAGTCTCCCGGCGCGCTCGTCGCCTGCATCCGGAAACTGATCGACGAGCCAAACCTTTTTCACCGGCTTCAGGCAAACACCTGCCGTTCGGCAATTCCCTTTGGCGATATTGAAGGCTGGCTGTCAAAATATGAAGGAATCCTGCAATCTGCCCTCGCCCACCACCTATGCGGCGAGAGACCGCGTTAGGGAAGCCAGCCTCGTATTGCTCGAAGGCTTCTCGGAAAACAAAATGGAGCTATGTCAATGGCGAAAGTCGCACTGATTACGGGCATCACCGGCCAGGATGGCGCCTACCTTTCCGAATTTCTTCTGGGCAAGGGATATGCCGTGCACGGAGTCAAACGGCGGACGTCCCTATTCAATACCGATCGTATCGATCATCTTTTCCAGGATCCGCACGTCTCTGATGGAAAATTCGTGCTCCACCATGGGGACATGACGGATTCCAGCAGCCTGCTGCGCATCATTCAGCAGGTTCAGCCGGACGAGATTTACAACCTCGCCGCCCAGTCGCATGTTGCGGTCAGCTTTGAAGAACCGGAGTACACCGCAAATTCTGATGCTTTGGGCGCTTTGCGCCTGCTGGAGGCGATCCGGATCCTTGGGCTGGAAAAGAAAACCCGTTTCTATCAAGCGTCAACTTCGGAACTCTACGGGCTGGTTCAGGAGATTCCGCAGCGCGAAACAACGCCTTTCTACCCACGCAGTCCGTATGCCGTTGCGAAGCTCTATGCTTACTGGATAACCGTCAACTATCGCGAAGCCTACGGAATTTATGCCTGCAACGGTATCCTCTTCAACCACGAGTCCCCTATACGGGGGGAAACCTTCGTTACGAGAAAAATTACGCGTGCGCTCGCCCACATCAAGCTCGGGCTGCAAGACTGCCTCTACCTGGGCAACATGGATGCCAAGCGCGACTGGGGGCACGCGCGCGACTATGTTGAAATGCAATGGCTCATGCTTCAGCAGCCAGTGCCTGAAGACTATGTAATTGCAACAGGAAAACAGTACAGCGTTCGCGATTTCGTCAATGCCGCCGCGGCCGAGATCGGGATGAAGATATCGTGGCAGGGCTGCGGGGTCGAAGAAAAAGGATACGACGAATCCGGACGGTGCATCGTCGCGGTCGACCCACGTTACTTCCGGCCGACCGAAGTGGAAACATTGCTCGGAGACGCAACAAAAGCCAGAGAGCGTTTGGGTTGGGTATCAAAGACCTCATTCAATGAATTGGTTGCCGAGATGGCTGCGGCCGACCTGCGAGAAGCCGAGTTCGACCTGCAGGTAGCCAAGAGTGGCCACAAGGCATTGCGCAAGTAACATGTCCGACAAGAAAAAAGGCATCGTTCTGCTGACAGGCGGCCGCGGGTTGGTCGGAAAAAACATTCTGGAACATGCGGCTGCCGCCAAATGGAAAATCATTGCTCCATCAAGTGCAGAACTCGACTTGCGCGACTATCAGACAACGCTCGACTATGTGCGCCACATTCGTCCTGATTTTGTTGTCCACGCGGCGGGAAAGGTAGGCGGTATCCAGGCAAACATCGCAGCGCCCGTCGAGTTTCTCGTAACCAACATCGACCTCGGCCGCAACATCGTCATGGCCGCACGCGAGGCCGGAGTTCGGCGCTTCCTTAATCTTGGTAGTTCATGCATGTATCCGAGGGCGGCACACAATCCCTTGCGTGAGGAATCGATCCTCACCGGAGAACTGGAGCCCACCAACGAAGGCTATGCACTCGCCAAAATCGTGGTGGAACGACTGTGTCAGTACATCCATCGTGAAAACCCGGGTTACGAATACAAATCGATGCTGCCCTGCAATCTCTATGGACGATATGACAAGTTTGATCCGGCGCACTCTCACCTGATTCCGGCAGTCATTCACAAGATTCACTGCGCCAAAATGAACAACGACAAAGTCGTAGAGATATGGGGGGATGGCCAAGCCCGGAGAGAGTTCATGTATGCGGGGGATCTGGCAGACGCAGTCATGCACGCCCTGGACACCTTTGACCAACTTCCCGACATTCTTAATATCGGATTGGGAGAGGACTTCAGCATCAATGAGTACTACTCAGAAATCGCCGCCATTGTCGGATGGTCGGGATCGTTCTCACATGACCTGTCAAAACCCGTTGGCATGTACAGAAAGGTAGTATCCGTAGAACGTCAGTCGCGCTGGGGATGGCGCCCGAAATTTTCGCTACGTGAGGGACTCGAAGCGACCTACAGCTACTATCGATCGGAAATGAATTGAGGACTCATCCATGATTCTCTGGAGTGCGTCACCTGAATACCACCTATCCTCCGCCTTATCGAATCAAACTCAATGTCAATGATCAACTATCCTTTGGCAACATCCTCCTGGGACCGCGAGGAACTGGATGCAATGCAGGAAGTCATTTCATCCGGAATGTTCACGATGGGAACAAAGGTTGCCGAATTTGAAAAACGGTTTGCGCAGTATGTCGGGGCAAAATACTGCGTCATGGTCAATTCCGGGTCATCGGCAAACCTTCTGATGATCGCGGCAATGCGCTATCGCAAGGAAGCGTCACTGCAACCCGGCGATGAAATCATCGTGCCCGCCGTTTCATGGAGCACTACCTATTTCCCGCTCTATCAGTACGGCCTGCATCTCAAGTTTGTCGACATCGATCGCGACAGTCTCAACTACAACCTGGATCAACTTGCCACTGCGGTTTCAGACAAGACTAAAGCGATAATGGCGGTCAATTTGCTGGGAAACCCAAACAATTTCAGAAAAATCATTGAGATCATCGGCAATCGCGGCATCGTACTTTTAGAGGACAACTGCGAATCGATGGGCGCCGAATTCGGTGCGCGCCAGGCAGGCACACATGGACTGATGGGAACGTTCAGCGCGTTCTTCAGCCATCATATTTCCACCATGGAAGGCGGCATGGTGGTGACGGATGACGAAGAACTCCATCACATCATGCTCGCGCTTCGAGCGCACGGCTGGACACGTAACCTGCCGAAACACAATCTGGTTTGCGGCACGAAGAGCGACGATGCATTCGTCGAATCATTCCGCTTCGTACTGCCCGGATACAACCTTCGACCACTAGAACTGTCGGGGGCGATAGGAATCGCGCAACTCAAGAAACTGCCGGCAATGCTCGCTGCACGTCGCAACAACGCTGTCGAATTCGCTGCCGTTATTTCCCGCTATCCATGGCTCCGGCTACAGCAGGAAATCGGAAGCAGTAGCTGGTTCGGATTTGGTCTCGTCATTGACGGTGATGCCCCGCTGTCGCGCAGTAAACTCGTCCATCGATTGACAAAGGCCGGAATAGAATCGCGACCAATTGTTGCTGGCAATTTTGCCAAGAATGAAGTGCTGAAGTGGTTCGACTATTCAATTCACGAAAAGTTGGTGAATGCCGACGATGTAGATCGGAACGGCTTGTTTATCGGGAATCATCATTTCGATTTGAAAAATGAACTGTCTATTCTCGATGCCGCTCTTTCTGCCATATAGGATGTATTTCACTGCCGGCAGCTTTGAGAGAGAACACAAAGCCGTACAGTCTCGGCAGGCACCTCTACTTCCTTTCGCGGCGAGTTCGGCAAGGAGAGGCACATGAAAGACAGTCGAGCGGCGGTCGTACACGACTGGCTGGATACCTGGGGAGGCGCCGAAAGCGTCACCGCCGCGATACTCCGGGGCCTCGACGGCGCACAGTTGTACGCGCTGTTCGATTTTCTTTCTCCCGAGAATCGCTTCCGCATGGGTGTCAAGCATGTGGAAACAACGTTCCTGCAACGCATTCCCGGACTCAGGTCGCGCTTCTGGTACGGTCTGCCCTTGATGCCGCTCGCAATTGAACAATTGGACCTTCGCGGTTACGACACCGTGGTTTCAAGCAGCCATGCGTTCGCCAAGGGCGCACTGACAACGGCGGACCAGCTTCATGTGAGTTACGTACATTCTCCAATGCGCTATGCGTGGGATCTGCACCATGAATATCTCGCCGATTACGGAATTGATGCGGGGCTGAAGGGTTGGCTGGCACGCCGGATGTTCCACCACCTCCGCCACTGGGACCGACAGACGGCGAACAACGTCGATCTCTTCATGGCCAACTCCGAAAACGTCGCCCGGCGAATCTGGAAAACCTACCGTCGCCGCGCGATCGTGCTCTACCCTCCGGTTGACCTCTCTCGCTTTTCTGTTTCCGCGACTCGTGACGACTACTACATTTCGGTATCGCGCCTCGTCTCCTACAAGCGCGTGGACATTGCCGTCGAGGCGTTCAACCGGATGCCGGAAAAGCGCCTGCTGGTTATCGGTGACGGCCCGGAACTGGCCAGATTGAAGGCGCGAGCCAGACCAAACATCGAATTTCTCGGGCATCAACCCGATGCCGTTGTTGCGGATCATCTCGCACGCGCCCGCGCGCTCGTCTTCGCCGCAAACGAGGACTTCGGCATTGCTCCTGTCGAGGCGCAGGCCGCAGGCACGCCGGTTGTAGCCCTGAAGCGTGGCGGTGCGCTTGAAACAGTACTCGACGCCGCCAGCCAACATGATGGCACCGGCATATTTTTCGCGCGACAATCTGCCGACGCATTGACTACCGCGATCCGCGAAAGCGAGTCGCTCATTGACGGTATATCGCCCGCGCGCTGCCGGACCAACGCAGAGCGTTTCTCGGCGCAGGTTTTTGACGCGCGTTTCCGACAGCTAATGGATACCGTTGCGCAGACATGGGAAGCGACGAGACGATCGCCCCATACCTTCGAAGAACAAATCCTCCGCTATGCCTGAGCACCGAAATCGCTGGCGTTCATATTCGTTACTGCTGACGATTCTTTGCGGAGCAGCGCTTCTCTGGTTTCCGCAAGAAGGGCGTCCGATTTGGGAAATGCTCAAGTGGGATGACCAGACGAGCTACCCGTTCTTCCTGGCCATTGCGTTGACTTTCTTTTTGCCCGTTACCGCCACGGCACATTACGACAGGCTGTTTCGCTGGCTCGGCACGCATCCCGTTGGCGTCGCCTGGACGACAACGGCAGCGCTGGCGGCCCTGTCACCCCTGATCTATCAGGGCAAGCCGCTGTCGACCGACGAGTATCTGCTGTGGTTCCAGGCGCATTCCTTCGCCGAGGGGCACCTCTTCGCAACCTACCCACCCGAGTGGCTCCCGCATATTTTTGGAGCGGACAACCTCTTCATATCGGACTGGAAGCAGGGGCGCCTGCTGTCTCCGTACTGGCCGGGTTTTTCCCTTCTCCTGGCGCCATTTGCCGCCATTGGCTTGCCGTGGCTCTGCAATCCGATGGTTGTCGGGCTCTCGCTCTACGTCCTCTGGCTCATTTCAGGTGAATTATTTCCGGACTCCAGAGCTCAAGGTCTTACGCTGTTGCTCGCGCTCGCCTCGTCGGCATTTTTTTTCAACGGCGTGACCTTCTATGCGATGCCCGCCCATCTACTGCTCAATGCGGTCTTTGTCTGGCTCCTCCTGCGCCCCGGTACTCAAAATACATTTCTGGCCGGATTGATCGGCTCGTTCGCGCTGATTCTCCACAATCCGCTACCCCATGTGCTTTTTGCGCTTCCATGGCTTGCTTGGCTTCTTGTCACCCGAACACGAGAATCCCTGATACCGCTTGTAGCCGGCTATCTGCCGGTGTCGTTGCTTGTGGGAGTGGGTTGGGCATATCTGCGCCTTGGTGCCCAATGCTCCCCCGGGTGTGCCGCCGCAAGCAGCGTCGTCGATCAGACCAGCACTACATTGACGGCCGTTAGCGCATTCGGCTCCAGTGCATTTGTGCTGCCTGACAGCAATATTCTCATCTGGCGGGCTGCGGGAACCGTCAAACTCTGGCTAACGTCCGTGCCGGGCCTGGTATTGCTTGCCTGTATGGCCTGCAACAGATGCCGCGACAAACGCATCTTGCTGCTCGCGGGATCCGGCCTGCTCACTTTCTTCGGTTATTTTTTTATCCCCTTCGACCAAGGTTTTGGCTGGGGCTATCGCTATTTCCATCCGGCCTGGCTAGTGCTTCCCTTGCTTGCAACAGCGTTTTTCGTCGAAGGCGGAAAACTGGCTTCCCCCCCGAACGACCACCTGCCTCTCGCACGCGCAGCACTCCTCAGCCTGATCCTGCTCTTCCCGGCAAAAGGCCTGATCATGGCGCGTTACACGGGCGACCATTGGAATCAGCTTCCTCCGCACCACATCGCCCCTGACGAGATTCTGTTCAAGAATGCCATTGGAAACTGGGGATATTTTGTCGCACAGAACCCCCCGGACATGCATGCATCACCGACCGTTTTCCTGAGTCGCGGGCGGCGTCTTGACCGAAAGTTCATCGACAAATTCTTCCCCGGCGCGGAGCATTCCGGCGTCAGCGCTTTTGGGACAAGCTATCGAGTCCCGCCGGGTGAGCGCCCGCAATTACAGTTGGAGAGATATCGTCAGGGCGCCGACTGAACTCCGCTCCCGGGCTCACTACGCAACTGGGAACAGGCGTAGGCATAGTGCTGAACTCGGGGCTCCCATGGCACCTCGAAACCCAGCCCGGCGCCGCCCGGTACCGTCGGAAAATCGGCAACGACCCAGTCCAGATCCGGATCAGCGCAAAGCACCCGCACCCCGCTGACCGACATTGCGTCGGAAAGATAGTTACCGACATGCCTCTTGCCAAAATCTCGCTGGGCATGCTGCTGTCGAAATTCCACCAGTGCCACCTTGTAGTCACCGCTACCAGACGGTGGCCCCTGTATGACCGAGGCCACAGCTGCACGCTCCAGGCGCGCCACGACCAAGGCGGTCTTATCCGCAGAAAAGACGAGGCCTGAAAGGTGATATCCGCCTATATAACCAGCGGTACCAAGACCGAACCAAGTCTGTGCCAGATTATTTGGCCAATATACCGTTTGCCCCCGCTGCAAGCCAGGAATCACTCCCGGCGCGGGGACCCGCAGGCCATCCTCCCACACCCGCGTAGGCGCAGCTCTCGTATCCCAATGCAGGAAGACCCACACTACCATTGGAATCGACAGCAGCAGGAGCCAGCGCTGCGAGCCCGCATGAATCAACAGGGCGACGATCAGCATCGGACCAACCCCGTAGCCCGTGCCGCCGATAACGCCGCGTAGCGTATCTCCCGCCGTCCAGCCAAAGAGACTCAAACTCTCGCCATCAAGTTGCACGTCGGCCAACCATGCCGGCAAGGCAAGCACAGCGGTCGCTATGGCGAGCAGAAGCGCGCTCCTTGAAGCGGGCTGTAACAGGAACTTGATGGCGGGCACCTGACGAACAAGCACATACCCCAGAAAAAGCAGCGGCCCGGCAACTGGCTTGCAGACAAGCAGGAGTGATCCGATCAGCAGCACATAACACCAACCGACACGATCGCTGCGACACAACACCCAGGCGACATCAACTATCGCCACGACAGCGAAGAATATCGCCAGCCACATGGCGCGCCAGGGCTGGACCTGAAGGAGCAGTTCGATCGGGTAATACAACGAAGCAATCAGGGAGAGAAGGTAGGCAAGTGCCGAAAGGAATGCGATGAGGAGATAGCACCGTCGGAAATGATGAGCACCGAACAGGGAGCCAACGAGCAATGCCGCCAGCCAGAACAGCGCAGCATTCGCACCCTCGCCGCTGACCAGCAAATCGACCGTCGAATCACGCAACAGATTCAGACGCTCGGCAGATAGCGGATGAAAGAGCGTCTCTCTGCCAAGAACGGCAGCGATCAACAATGAACAAAACGCAATGGCTGCTAGCGCAGCCAGCTTGCTATCGGAGAATCTAACGGAAGCCAGAAGCAGTAGCGGCCACACCCCCAGCAACGGATGCAATGCCGTTGCAAAGAGCGCCAGCAGCCACGCCGCGGGCCTGTTCGCGCCTAGCGCAACGGCTGCAATACCCAGCGGAATAGCAACAATTCGTGCTGTGGCAAAACTCTCATTCAGGACAAACGTACCGCCGACGGGAGAATAGCTGAGCGAGAGCGCGGCAGAACACAGAAAGAATACGCCAAACGGGAATCGGTCAGAGAAAATGCGCCTGGCGACAAGCCATGAGGCAGACAGCCACGAAAATCCACCGATCAGAACCAAAAAGGTGGAGGCGCCGGAAACTCCAAATACTCGGATCAGCACACCGTGGATCGGTGAGAAAACGGAATAGGCGTCCTGTGCTCCGAACACGAAGAACGGGTCCCGGGCGTAAGCCGCCCCCTCAAGCCACCTCAGCGCCATGAGGGTATATAGGTTGGCGTCCTGAAATAGCCCCCGGTAGGGATGCGTCACCAGCCACAGCGACGCTCCGGCAAGAGCCAGCAGCTGAAAAAAAATTCGATTCTTAGTGATTGCCTGGCACATCTACGACGATCGGACGACGAACCCCGTTTGAGAACTGATCCCACATCTGCAGATACGCCTGTTCCAGCCCGGAGGTGAATGCTGGAGTGTCGAAAAGTGGCAAGGCACCTCTTAGCGCCAGATGATCCTTGTATTTTTGCAGACGCTCCGGATGGTCAAAGAGATCAACTGCAATACGGAAATACTCATCTTTTGAATTCGCGATCAGTTCATCCAGTCCGGCTGCCTTGAGGAGGCTAGCGGCAACGCGCCCGGGGAATGTGCATCCGTACAGGGAAACCATCGGCACGCCACACCAAAGGGCATCGACTCCAGTCGAGTGCGAGTTATACGGGAAGGTATCGAGCGCGAGATCGGCAAGCTGGATGCGCGCATGATGCTCAGCGAGATCCTGCACGCGGCTAGCCAGAACAAGTCGGTCAGGATCAATTCCGCGCAACTTGATTTCCTGCCGCAAACGATCGCCGGCCTCCCCCGGGGGGTGGCTCAGCCACAACACGCTGCCAGGCGTCGCATCGAGAATCCGGACCCAGAGGTCAAAAACCTCAGGGTTGAATTTGTAGCTGTTGTTGAACGAACAATAGACGAAGCCAGTATCCGGAAGACCCGCATCCCGCCTGGACGGGGCAGTACCTGGCAGATTCAGCGTATCCACCGGCATGTAGGAGCCCGGCAGATTCACAAGCGTCTCGGTGTAATGCGGAGCATCTTCTAACGGCGTAACCACCCGATCTCCAAGCAGATAGTCCGCGAGACGGGGGTGGCCCATCGTTCCAGGATAGCCAAGCCAATTGACCTGTATCGGAGCACAGCGCATCGCCAGTGACTCCGGGCGGCCATCCGCGGTCCATCCGTTCAGATCGACAAGAATGTGGATGCCATCAGACTGGATGCGCTTGGCCGTTTCGGAAAAACCCGCGGCGGACAGATCGACAAAATGCTCAAAAGCATTAGCCAGGCGTTGCCGCAGCGGGCTTGCATCATCGATACCAAGAGAATATCCAAAAACCTCGAAGCGAGAACGGTCGTGAGATTCGAACGCCTTGACGACCAGTTGCCCGACGGGATGATTCCGGAAGTCTGCGGAAAAATAACCGATCTTCAGGCGTTCCACGCGTGCTGCCGGAGGAATTGCCGGCAATGCTTTCCTGTCGGCAAGAAAAGAGGCGGGAATCCGAGAGGGGACATAGTTGACGGCAATCACCTTCAGGCTGGCCCGATCGAGGCCCGGCCAGGCGAGGGGAGAAAAAGGATTTGCATACGCCCCGGTCGAGAAATCGCTGGTTTTCTGCCTGATCAGTGCCAAATGTTCCTGGAAGCTCTGCCAATCACAACGTCGGAGGCAGACCCCTAACAACGACGACAGGGCTGCCATGTCCTCGGGATCGTTCCGCCAGAGTTCGTTGTAGCAGGTCCAGGCTTCATCGACTCGATTGGCGGCGGCCAATACATCGGCAAGAACGACCACGGCCTCGACAAAATCCCCCGGGTGGCATTCGATCGCCTTGAGGAGGGGCGGCACCGCATCGTTCCAGCGATGCATTCGGGAGTAGGCCACCCCGAGGTTCCGCAGGGTCTCCGGATCGTCCCCTTGCAGCGCCAGCGCATCGTTGAATGCGCTCAGGGAATCTTCCCAGCGCATCAGCATCGACAGCACGATGCCGAGGTTGTTGTGCAACTCGGGGTCGCGAGGGTTCAATTGAATCGAAAACTCAATCAACGGAAGCGCCTCTTCGAAACGCTGCAAGCCGATCAACGCAAATCCAAGCGCCTTCATCGCCAGCAAGTGGCGCGGCCGCTTTGCCAAAATGCGGTTGGCGGCTGTCTCAACTTCTGCATGCTTTTCAGCGTCGACCAAACGCATCAGCGCAATCGATTCCGGATCCGCCTTGGCTGCCGCAAACGGCCCGGAACGCTTCGATTTTTTACCCATAGGCTTACTTGATGGCAATTAGGTTCAGCGAAACGAGGGTACCGTTCACCTGCAATGTACTCACGTCCTCAAAGAGACCGAAGGATTCGACATGCTCGATTCGCGAAAATCCCGCAATGCGAAGGAAGTCACTCAGGAAATCTGCATTTAGCCCGACGTGGTTGAAATCGAGAGCGTCATCCTGCCGGCCAAACATCAGGCGCATAAGCTGGAATTTGTGCGTCTTCGCATAAAGCGGGCTGCTGAACATCCAGGCCAAAGCATCAAGATCCGGAACGGAAAGATACAGTTTTCCGCCCGGTCGCAGAATCCGGTGCAAGTCCTTCAGGTACGCCTGCAGATCTGCTTGGGCAAGGCGCTGGGCAATATGCGTGCAATACACCTCGCTGTACGTATCGGTAGCGAACCGCCCGAGATCGCCGAGATCCCCATCGAAGGCAATACCATCGCCCGGCTCTGAAGAGAAACACTGCCACCCGTCGCGCGGCTCGCCCCCCCCGATGATGAGACGCGTGGTCTCACCATCGGTAACGCGCTCATCGTCGTCGAAGCCCGTATCTTCGTTCTCGCCCTGTTGCGCCTTTGCCTGCTCGCAGTAGATATCCCACATTCTCCGCATGGCCGATGAGAGATCGTCGGCCATGGAGGCACCATTCGTCAGGCGGCTGGTTTTGACGACCTCACGCAAGGCCCCACGAATGGCACTCAGGGAATCAAGATCCACCGACAGTTGGCTCGCAATCTCGACAAACTGCTCGTCGCTGTCGGCGATGAGATCAGCCAAGCCGGCATTCGTAAGGAGACTCGCCCCGACACGAGACACATGCCGATCCCCCTGCCTGGAGACAACGGGCACGCCCATCCAAAGCGCCTCGCACGTCGTCGTGACGCCATGGTAGGGAAAGGTATCCAGAGCGATATCGATCTCGCTGTACATCTCGAGATGTTCCTCTTGCGACGCCTTGGCGGATTCGATCCGGATCCGTTCGGCAGCGATGCCGAGCGAAACGAACTGATTGACGAGCGCATCCCGTGACGCCCGCTCATCAACCCCAAAGACAGACTTGATCAGCAAGCGCGAATCAGGAACCGCGAGAAGCACCTTTGCCCACAAGGCTACACATTCAACGCCGATTTTCTGGCGATTATTGAACGACCCGAAGGTGATGTAGCCCAGGGTGCGGAATGGCAACGGTGCAACGCGGGGAGCCCATGACGGCGGCCAATAGCAGAGAAAACCATGCGGCAGACGCCACAGTTGCTCAGTGTGAAACGCGTCAGCATCCCCCTGCGGGTCAACCAGGGCATCGGTTAGGCGATAGTCGATCTGTGTCAGTCCGGTAGTATTCGGATAACCAATCCAACTCACCTGAACCGGCGCTGGCTTCTGCGCGAACACGGCCAGCCGGGTGTGCGACGTATGCCCCGACAGGTCAAACAGGATGTCGATGCCATCGTCTCGTATCTGCCTCGCAACCTCGGCGTCACTTCGGCCGTGGATATCACGCCATGCATAGAAAGACCGCTTCATTTCCGCAGTCCGCAAATCGGATTTTGAATAGTTGTAGTAAGCCCAAAGCTCGAAATCGCTTCGACTCACTTCGGGCAGAACGCTGCCGATGAAGTAGCTGACAGAGTGAAATCGGAAATCCGCACTCACAAAGCCGACTCTCAGGCGGCGCCCGGGATCAGGGCGATTGCTGAACGGCAGCCATGATTTCTCACCTGCCATCGCCTCGCCAAAAGCACGGTGCAAGGCATAAATCTCGTTTTTGTCTCGGCACGCATAGTTTGTCATCAGCAAGTAACTCTGCCACGCGTAAAAGTGCGTCGGAGAACGCCTCAGCGATTCTTTATAGGCTTTTTCAGCACCCGCAAAATCCCCCTGACGCAACCGGCAGACCCCCAGAAGCGCCCAGGGGTTGGGCAACTGCCCGTCAATGGAAATTGCACGCTCAAGCGACTCCACGGCCTTGCTGATCACGCCGGACAGCAGCAGCACCTTGCCCAGCAGTTCGGCGGCGAACGATGATTGCGGCGCGAGTGCGCAGGCTCGGCCGAGATGATAGCGGGCCTCGACAAAACGCTCAGCCTCCACCAGCACCTGTCCCAGATTCAAGTGCGCCTCAAAGTAATCAACCCGCTCCGCGAGCGCTTTGCGGAAGAATTGCTCGGCCTCGGCGAATGCTCGCCGATCGAAAGCGACGACACCGAGATTGTTGGCCGCTTCAGCATGCGCTGGCTGAATCGTCAGGACACTACGATAGCTTTTCTCGGCCTGCTCGGGAAGATCGAGGGCGACATACCCTCGCCCGAGCTTAAACTGTGCATCGGCCGATTCGGGATTGATCATGACCGCGCTTTCATAGGCCTTGACTGCTTCGGCAAGCGCCCCTGATACATATAGCCGGTCACCCTCGGCAAGAAGAGCGTCAACATCGTTCTTCGCGGCAGCCTGTTCCATACCAAAACTTTCCGACAACAGTTAACAATGGGTATCCGGGAGGCCCGCTGCCTTCACGAATCCCGCACCACCCGCAGGAAAGCCGCCTCAAGCGAAAGTGTCGGCCGCACCTCGACCAGCACATGCCCAGCGGCTCGCAAGCGATCCAAATGAGCCCAGAGCTCCTCACGCGGCACCTCGCCGATCCAACGGCCCGCAAAATCCTCTCGCATTCCATCTACCGGCTGCTCACCGAAGGTGCGCACCTGCAGCGCCTCCCGCCCCCCAGAAAGCTCCGCGGGAACCTGCACCGCCCGCAAGCAGCCTTCATGAATCAGCCCAAAACGATCCGCAAGACGCTCTACATCGTGAAGAACATGCGAGGTAAAGAACAGCGTACCGCCAGATCGCTTGTACTCGGAAAGAATTTCGACAACGTCGCGCCGCCCGATCGGATCGAGGCCCGAAAGCGGTTCGTCGAGCACCAGCAGGCGCGGGTTGACGCATAGCGCCTGCGCCAGCGCTACGCGCTGCGTCATCCCCTTGGAAAAGGTGCGAATCTGCTTGTCAGCGACATTTGCCAGCCCCAGTCGATCGAGCCAGTGCCGGCAATGTTGCAGCCGATCCGGCAACTGCACACGATGCAGCCTGACGCCCATCATGAGGATTTCGAGCGGGGTAAGGTTGTCCTGCAGATAGGGGTTCTCCGGGACATACCCCACCCCTCGACGGGAAGTCGGATCTACGACATCAACGCCGAAGATCTGCGCTGTACCGCCAGAGGGCCGGATCAAACCCATCAGTATCTTGATTGTGGTGCTTTTGCCAGCGCCGTTCTGCCCGATGAACCCGAAGGCTTCGCCACCGCCGATCGTCAGATCTATGCCCCGCAAGGCGGGAACGGATTTCATCGAGAAAGACCTGCGGTAGGTCTTTTCCAGTTTTTCGATACGAATCGCAGTCATCATTGATCTCACTTCGCCTGCGGTGCCTTGAACACGGGCATACCCTCACGATCAAGCGAGAACCCCTCCCCCAATGGGTCCTCTGGAATGCGTCCAATGAGACCCGCCGTCACCAGGTCCTCCAGCGCCGCCGGCGACCTGCCGGTTCGCTCACGGAATATCGTCGTCAGTTCACGCAAGCGAACAAGATCATGCAGGCGCGTGGCGCGGGCCTTGAGATAATTGCGAAAGGCGCCCACCGGCGCATTTTCCGCCATCGCGTCTACCATAGCCGCAGCCGTGGCCGTCTTGTAGCCTCTTTCCAGCCATTGCGCAGCGAGATTCTCCAGAGACCACCTGTCCTGCTGCGACGTGGCGCGCGGCGCCGCAGTCAACAGCCAGCGTGCGCCCTCCGCTGGATCCTTCAAAAAATGGTAGTAGTGGAACCCCAGATAGAAGGCAGGCTGCCAATCATTCGTGCGGGCCGCGCTTGCCCGACGCAGAACCACTTGAGCGGCATCCAGATGACCGTTCCAGGGCAGGATGTTCGCCGCGATGTAGTAGTTGTCCTCATGCGCCGGATTGAACCAGGAGACGTCCTGTTGCAGTCTCGCCTGCACGGCATAGTCTTCCGGCCGCATTCGAGCCGTCGCGGCGACCAAAACGCGAAAGCCGCTCAGATTGGCCGCCAGATGCCGATCCCCAGCAGCGAGAAGCACCTGCGCCGATTTCGGCAGCGAGACCAGGAGTTCGACCGGGGACTGGGCGCGTTCGACAACGGAAAGTTTCTGGATTGCCCCCCAATAGGCCAATGCAAAGAGGAACCAGGCGCCTACCGCTACAGCCTCCCGCCACTGCATGTCAGGAAAACTCGCGGCGCCGGAACAAGGCGACTGCCACCAGCATCAGCAGGGTCATGTAGCTGATGGCCATGCCCAGAGACCAGATAATTGCACCGTCTGCCGGGACGGTCTGGTACATCGGCCAGTCACGCCAGTCCAGCCGCGAAAGATCAGGCAGGATCCAGCGCAGCGCCTCAACCAGCGGACGCATGTGTTCAACTTTGGTATCGCTGCCGGCCGCAAAGTACTCCAGGGTAGGCCCGAGCGCCTTGCCGGCAATCGCAAAAGCGACGCCGAGCACCAGCGGAAGAAAATAAACCGTGGATACGGTTGCCACGCAAAGTGCGAATACGGCAACAACCGCGGCATCGAAAACCAGACCTGCAACCGCCAGCCAGTAGGGCACACCCAGTGAAGGCGAAAACTCTTGTTCGTATCCGCCGCCGGCTGCGACGACAACCACCGTCAGCATCAGCCCCAGCACGACTGCCGCAATTACTGACAATGCCAGCGTCGCCCCCAGCCTGCCGATCAGGAAATCGCCGCGGGAGACCGGGTAGGTCAGCGAAAAGAACACCATCCGCCGGTCGACTTCACGCGTGATCAGTTCCTGAATCCAGAGAAGGTTCAGCAGAACGAGAGAAATCCGCAAACCCGAAAAGCCGATATCCAGCGCCACGGTCTGGGGTTGGCGCGGCGAGAAGCTGCCGGACAGGTAGGCAGCCGCGACCATCAGCACCCCGAGCGCGAAAACCCCCTGCAGGCTCCGCTCGCGAATCCCCGAGCGCAGGCCGGAAAGCAGGAACTCAAACAAGCGGGAACCTCACAAAAAAACAGGCGCGCTTAAAGCGCGCCTCGTTGACTAGGTCAAGCGACTCAACTGGTAAGAGCGGCACCAGCCTCAGTTACAGCATCGGCAGAGATACAGCCCGTCGCGGACGCGCACGGAACCCCGGTAATACCACCACCCGCGGTAGACGCCCCAAAGCGACTCTTGCCTTTAGTCGACGCACCACCAGCCTGATAGACGTTCTGAAGATCTTCGCCGACCAGCATGATGTTGTTCGAACAACGGGCGTTGAACTGGTTCTTGATGAAATTCGTGCCGGAAGCCACCGAAGCCGACTGCGCTGCCCCGCCGGTGCAGATGGCGGTAGCTGCGGCCTGCGCATTCATCGAAGTTGCCGCGGCAACCGCCAGAACGGAACCCAGAATAATTTTTTTCATCTCGTCAGCTCCTTAGTTGGTCGAATTGGCCGTGGCCAGCGTGATCAGATTGCGCACATCCGACTGCGCCGCCTTGTCCTCGCCCTTCTTCGTGTACTCGGAGAACTGCGGGATGGCGATGGCGGCCAGAATGCCGATGATCGCAACCACGATCATCAGCTCGATCAGGGTGAAACCCTTCTGAAGCGATTTTTTCATCATTTCCTCCTGTTAATAACGGCGGAAAACCGTTAACGGACTATACACAAAAAACATGCCAGGCCATACCCCCATCATTTGCTGCGAATACAGGCTGGCTCACCGCCGCTGACTGACGTTTTTTGTCAGTCAGCTCCGATTCCTGTCAGTACCGGCACTTCGACCCTTGCCGACCCTGCTCAAATCCCGGCATCAATCTGCGCCGGATCGAGAAACTCGCGCGCATATTTGAGATACACCTTCTGCTGCACAAAGACCTCGAACAGATCGGGGTCGATATGCCCGTTGTTGCGGAAATTCTCCAAGATGCGCATTGCCTCGGAGAGCTTCATGCCGTGCTTGTAGGGGCGATCTCTCGCCGTGAGTGCCTCGAAGATGTCGGCAATACCCATCACCCGGGCCTGCACGGACATGTCGTCACGCTTGAGGCCCCTCGGATAGCCCTTGCCGTCCATGCGCTCATGATGGCCGCCGGCGTACTCCGGTACGTTCTTGAGGTGTTTCGGCCACGGCAGGGCTTCGAGCATCTTGATCGTGGCGACGATGTGATAGTTGATGATCTCGCGTTCGCCCTGCGTCAGCGTACCGGCGCGGATGGTGAGGTTCTCAAGCTCGTCGGCCGAGAGGAAGTCGACCAGCTTGCCCGGCGGCCCTTCCGGGTCGCTCCAGAGGTATTCGCGGGAAATGCGGCGTACGCGCTCCTGGTCCTCGGCCTGCATGGCCTCGCCACCGATGTTGCTGCGCCGCAGGAAATCGCGATCAGCGTCGATCTGACGCAGTTTTTCCGTCAGAGACGCTTCCACCCCCCTTTTGTCCTCCCCTGCCAGAATGGCTTTCAGCGCCTCGATTTCCGCATCGCGCTTGACGACCTCGAAGCGGGTGTCGACGGTGTGGATACGATCGTAGATCGTCTGCAGCTTGGTTGCCTTGTCAACCACATGCACTGGGGTCGTGACTTTGCCGCAATCGTGGAGCAGGCCGGCGATCTTCAGTTCGTAGCGATCCTTGTCGCTCATCGTGAAGTCGGCAAGCGGCCCCTCCGTGGTGTCGTTCACCGCTTCGGCAAGCATCATAGTGAGCGCCGGCACGCGCTGGCAATGGCCGCCGGTATAGGGCGATTTTTCGTCGATCGCCATGTTGATCAGGTTGATGAACGATTCGAACAGCGTTTCCAGTTGGGTGATCAGCAGGCGGTTGGTGAGCGCCACCGCGGCCTGCGAGGCGAGCGATTCGGCCAGCCGGCGGTCACTGTCGGAAAAGGCGCGTACGGTGCCGTTGTCGTCCTTCGCATTGATCAGTTGCAGGACGCCGATGACCTCGTTCTCGTGATTCTTCATCGGCACGGTGAGGAAGGACTGCGAGCGGTAGCCGGTATTCTGGTCGAAACGGCGCGTACCGGAGAAATCGAATCCTTCCGCGGTGTAGGCGTCGGCGATATTCACCGTTTCGGCGTGCAGCGCGCTGTGCGCCGCCACCATCGAATTGTTGGGTTCGCCATCGGTTCGGTACAGAGGCAAGTCCGGGAATTTGGCGGAGATCGGTTCGCCGGTGGTACCTCCGAACGCGATCTTCAGCGAGTCGGTACGGACGATCTCGAAATGCAGGAACTGCCGGTCGTCACTGACCCGGTAGAGGGTGCCGCCGTCGGCGTGGGTGATCGCCTTTGCCGCGATCAGGATGTTTTCCAGCAGCCGCGCAATATTGCGCTCGTGCGACAGCGCAGCACCGATCGAATTCAGTTGCTCGAGGCGGCGAAAAAGATCCTGCATCGTTTCCATGTACCGCTCCTTACTTGATGCAGACAGACCTCACCTGCGCCATATCGGTAATGCCCTGCATGACCTTCTCGATGCCATCCATCTTCAGCGTGCGCATACCCTCGTTGAGTGCCAACGCCAGGATCTCCGCGACGCGCGCCTTCTCCTGAATCAGCTTCTTCACCGGGTCGGTACCCACCAGCAGTTCATGCAGGCCGACGCGACCCTTGTAGCCGGTGTCGTTGCAGGCAGGACAACCCTTAGACCGGTAGAGGGTGAACTTGCCGTCCTTCGCGTAGCGCTGCGTCCACTCCTTATACACCGCTTCCATGCTCGCTTTCGGATCCTTTGACCATTTCTCGGTATGCAGGAGTTCCTCGGCGTATTCATGCAGCAGTTGCTTGAGCTCATCCGGCGAGGGCTGGTAGGCCACCTTGCATTCCTTGCACAGACGCTTGGCAAGCCGCTGGGCGAGGATGCCGAGCAACGCGTCGGCAAAGTTGAACGGGTCCATGCCCATGTCGAGCAGGCGGATGATCGATTCCGGCGCCGAGTTCGTGTGCAGGGTCGCGAAGACGAGGTGGCCAGTGAGCGAGGCTTCGATGCCGATGCCGGTCGTTTCCGGATCGCGCATTTCGCCAACCATGATGATGTCGGGGTCGGCACGCAGGAAGGCCTTCATCACGGTCGCAAAATCGAGACCGGCCTTCTTGTTGACCTGCACCTGACGCAGACCCTTCTGGGTAATTTCGACCGGATCCTCGGCGGTCCAGATCTTGGTATCGGGCTTGTTGAGATAACCGAGCACCGAGTGCAGCGTCGTCGTCTTGCCCGAACCGGTTGGGCCGCAGACGAAGAAGAGGCCATACGGCTTCGAAATGCACTTGATCAGGTTCTCGTGGTTGTAAGGCGAGAAACCCATTGCGTCGAGCGGCAGCGGCTCGCCAGCGGCAAGAATGCGCATCACCACGTCTTCGACGCCACCTGCGGTAGGAATCGTTGCAACGCGCAGCTCGATGTCGAGCGGGCCGAACTTCTTGAACTTGATCTTGCCGTCCTGCGGCCGGCGCTTCTCGGAGATATCGAGATCGCACATGATCTTCAGGCGCGTTATCAATGCATTGCGGTACGACGCCGGTACCTCGATGTAGTTCTGCAGCGAGCCGTCCTTGCGGAAACGGATCTGCACCTTGTCCTTGCCTGGACGCGGCTCGATGTGAATGTCAGAGGCGCCTTGCTGGTAGGCCTCGACGATGATCTTGTTGACCAGCCGGACGAGTTCATTGTCGGCCGCCGCCGACACATCGTCGGAGGCGATCTCTCCGGGCTCGCCTTCATCAAGATCGGAAAGCAGATCGCCAACCGAACCCATGTCGGAAAGCGCACCGAAGAACTGGTCGACGCACTTCCTGAACTCGCCTTCGGTGGTCACGCGATAGACGATCTTGCTCTTCGGGAAGATGTTTGCTGCCACGCGCGAGGCCTTGATCCGCTCGGGATCTGGGGAAATGACGACGATGCCCTCGCGGGAATCCTCGATCGGCAGCCAGTGGCTTTCCTCGACATACTCGCGTCGGAGGTTCCTGAGCAGATCCATCGGCTTGATGCGGTCCGCCTTGAACGGCTCGTAGGGAACCCCAAAGAACTTGGCGAGTGCCTCACCAATCGCCGCGGGCTTGACCTGAAACTCCTTGATCAGCACCTCCTCCAGCGGCGTGCTCTTGCGACGGGCCGAGCGCTGGGCGAGGTCAAGCTCGCCGGCGGAGATGACCGCATTGGCGACCAGTTCATCATACTTGGTGCGCGTCGCCGGCGCCGGTTTCTGCCGCTGCGTGAAAGCAACCGCCAGCGTCTGCGCCAGACTCTGCGCGCCCTCTTCGGCAAGCGCCGGGAACGGCGCATCCTCCTTGTTATTGATGAACTGCACGACGCCGAGAAGTTCGCCCGACTGCGCATCGACGATCGGCGTCACCAGCATCTGTTTGGAGCGGTATCCGGTGCGCTTGTCGACCTCCTTGAGGAAACACATGCGCGGGCTGTAGCGCTTCAATTCAACGTCGTCATAGACATCATGGATGTTGACCGCCTTCTTCGTCTGCGCAACATAGCCGGCCACGCTCTGGTCGGAAACCGGCAGGCGAAGATCCTTGAACGAGTTGAGGCCGGTCTTGACCTTTGAGACGATGCTCTGCTTGTCCTCGCCAATCACATAGATCGTCAGGCGGTCACAGTGAAACAGCCGGCACAGGTCGCCGGAGAGTTCGAGCATGATCTCGTCGATGTTCGCCGTCGCATGAATCTTGGTGGTGGCGGCCTGCAAATCTTTGAAGAAGGCAACGCGCAGGTTGGCATCGCCGGCGGCGTTCTTGTCCGGTTGCTGGTTGGCTGGCATGGAAGGGGTCCGATCTGTCAGGGTGTGTTGCTGCGCAGCCCGCCTTCAAGCCAGAAGGCGCGGTAGCCATGCTGCGAGAGAATGAATGCAGCCGCAGAGCTGCGCCGGCCACTCTGGCAATAGACAACATACTCCTTGCCGGTATCGAGCGGGCCGATCGCGTTGCGAATTTCGTTGAGGGGGATGTTGATCGCGCCTGGCAGACGGTCGTGCTGGAATTCCGCCGGAAAGCGGACATCGAGCCAGGTCGCACCGGCGGCAACCCGCTGCCCGGCCTCGGCTCGCGACAGACTCTTCAGCAAGGGCGCGCCAAGAAGTTCGTCGAAATCCTTCTTGCCGAGCCGCAAAAGGACGCCGTTGGTGCGCATGGTGACCGTGGCATTGCGCTTGGCGCCGGCGACCAGCGCCTCCTCTCCAAACGCTTCGCCGGCCTTCAGTTCGGCGAGCAGCACCTCGGCACCGCCCACATGGCGAACCACCTCGCAACGCCCAGCCTCGATCAGGTAATAGCAATCACCCTCGTCACCTTCGCGCAGAATCACCTGCCCCGCCTTGCACTTGATACGCTCGAAGCGGCGCAGCAACTCGTCGATATTGGCAGGCGGCAGCTGCGACAGGGCACCCGCCGTCAGCGCTTCGAGGCGGAAGGCGCCGCTCATCTGACGCCAGTCCGTACGGTCTGCTGCTCCCTGCTCGCTGGCCTGCGCAGTCAGCTGATCCCAGGTCAGCATGATGTCGAGCAGGTGGTCGTCGATGCGCACCAGTTCGACATCGGTGATCGCGCGCACCTCGGCACGCTCGGCAAGATCGTGCGGCAGCGGCCGCTGCGCCATGTCACAACCACCGACGATGACTTCGACGATGCCGTCACCGTAGGTCAGTTTCAACTCGCCGCGAACGAGATAGACGACCTGCCCGGACAATCCTTGCAGACGGAACGGGTTGCCGTTGCGCGGCACCCTCTCGACCTGACAGCAACCGGCAAGTTCGCGCAGGCGCTCGTCAGAAAGTGCAGCGAGCGGTTCAAAGTCGCGCAAACGCTCGGCAGTAATGCGCTGTTCGCTCATGACGTTACGTACCTCGCCGCAAGCGTACTGGCGTTCAACCTGAGCATCCGCTTACACAGCAAGTTCGGGGCTTGTTTCATTCTAGAACTCCAGCACCTGATTGTTCTGCAGCATGCGCGGCTGAAAATCACCGATGCAGGTTTCGATCTCGCCCATGGTCAACTCGATCTGTCCCGGTTTCAGATGCGTGATGTGGAGTTCGCAGTCGCGCTCCAGCTTCAGGAGTTCGCTGGCGAGCATATCCGGGCAGAGATGCTTGGAGGCTTTTGCCAGGCGGTGTTCACGGTTTGAAAAAGCGCACTCGATGATCAGGTGACGAAGATTGGCGATCTTGTTCACCACCGGCCAGAAGCGATCATTGACCGTGGTATCTCCCGAAAAGACGAGGCTTCCTTCGCCCGAATCAAGCTGATAGCCAACGGCAGGTACGGTGTGCTCGGCGGGCACAGGCGTCACCGTCAGCGACCCGAGCTTGATTCTCTGGCCGAGACGGATCGTGCGAAAGCGCATGAACGGCGCGTCGACCGACGGTATCTCGGAGAAATCCGGCCATACCGCCCAGTTGAAGATGTGGTTCTTGACGATCTGCAGGACCGCCTCGGTGGCATGGACGGTCAGCGGAGTGTCGCGCATGTCGCCAACGGAGTCGATCATCAAGGGCAGCGTTGCAATGTGATCGAGGTGCGAATGCGTCAGGAACACATGATCGATCATCGCCAGCTCGGCGAGCGACAAATCGGCGACCCCGGTACCGGCATCGATCAGCACGTCGTGGTTGACGAGAATCGAGGTCGTGCGCAAATGGCGGCCACCGATGCCGCCGCTGCAGCCGAGGATTCTCGCCTTCATGAAATCGCTTTCATGGACTATTTGGTCTCGAAGGTAGTGACGCCGTCCCAGCCCTCTCCGGGCGGACGCTGACGAAGATGGGCGACACGCTGCGCATAAAGTTCGTAGAGCTTGCAGCCAGGCTCCTGACGCAACAGATTGTATAGCTGAACGTCGGCCTGATCCCAATCCTGTGCGCGGTACAGGCGCAAGACCTGCTGCCACAGCTTGAGCGAATCAAGACGCTCCTTGCTCACCTCGCCGGAGAGCCCAAGGGGTTCGAAGATCGCTACCGGTTCATCCTTGCCCTTGACGCGCACCCGATCAAGTTCGCGGAAGACGACGTCCTTGACCTTGTCGCGCGTCGTCTCCCCGACAAGAATGCCGACACCGTACTGCTTGGTAATGCCTTCCAGGCGCGAGCCTAGGTTCACCGCATCGCCCATCACGGTGTAGGCCTTACGCACCGGTGACCCCATGTCGCCAACGGTCATCATGCCGGTATTGACGCCAACACCGATATGCAGTTCGGGCCAGCCGCGCGCCTTGAACGGCTCATCCAGCCGGCGCAGTTCGCGCTGCATATCCAGCGCTGTCAGCACTGCGTGACGGGCGTGTTCAACGTCGGCAACCGGTGCCCCCCAGAAAGCCATGATCATGTCGCCCACATACTTGTCGAGCGTTCCCCGGTTGTTGCGTATGACCGTGGTCATCGCCCCCAGGTATTCATTCATCAACTGCGTCAACTCCTTCGGCGGAAGCCCTTCGGAAATGCTGGTGAAGTTGCGTACATCGGCAAACAGGACGGTCAGTTCCTCATTTCGCCCCTCCATGCTGTACCGCTCGGGGTCGCGCGCCATTTCGTCGACCAGTTCCGGCGGCACGTATTGGCCGAAGAGTTCGGTGAACTGGCGCTTGCTGCGTGACTCGACGAAGTAACCCCAGGACATCGACAGCGCGTAAAGCGCAAGGATCATCAGCAGCGTCGAGGCAAGCGGCAGCAGCAGGCCCGACTGCCACAGGAAGACATTCAGCAGTGACGCGAGGACGAAGAAACTCGCCGCCAGCATGGTTGCGCGCAAGGGATTCAACAGCGGCAGCAACAAGGCCAGCGCGAGGCCGCAGATGCCAACCATCAGCACTTCTGCGCCGAGCACGTAGGCGGGTTTGAGCTTGATGCTGCCATCGAGCATGCCGGCAACCAGGTTGGCGTGGATCTCAACGCCGGGATAGGTGGTCGCCACTGGCGTCGCCCTGAGATCCATCAACCCCGGCGTGGTGGTGCCGATGATAACGATCTTTCCCTTGAGCGCATCGACCGGCAGCCTGCCGTGCAGCGCATCGGCGATCGGCAGATAGGGGAAGCTGCCCTCGCGGCCGCGGTAGGGAATCAGTGTCGCAGCTGACTCGTCGACCGGTACCCGGACTGTCCCTTTCGGCGTCTGCAGATCAAGCCATTCAAGGCCCGCGTAGTGGCGATTCGACATGCCGCCATCGTCGGCATAGCCCGGAACGATTGGGGGCGAACCGAGAAGAAGCCGCACCATCGCGAGCGACAGGGATTCGTAGTAAGCCCCCTTGTACTCGACCAGCATCGGCACCCGGCGGGAGATGCCGTCGAAGTCGACGAGTGGCACGAAATGCCCGGAGCTCGCAGCAGCCGCCTGAAACTGCGGAAGATTCGCCCCGAAACCATTCCATGAAGTCAACGCAAGATTGCGGCCCTTGAAGGTTCCCGAGGGCAAGGCCGGGTCCGGAAGGGCGCCGCTTTCTCTCGCTGTCGACAGATTCGTGAAGTAATAGCCGAGAACTACCGGTCTGTCTTTCAGGGCATCGGCGAAACGGCGATCGTAGTCAAGACTCGTGCGCAGACCCTTGAGCGCCCCCTGGAAGCTGGCATCGTCCTTGAGTTCCCGCCGCGCCATGGCTTCCAGCGACTTCAGGCCGGAGCTTTCATCGGGTTCAGCGAAAACGACGTCGAAGCCCAGGATGGCGATGCCGTACTGGTCGAACAGGCGATCAACCAGCGTTGCCATCTTGTCGCGGTTCCACGGCCAGCGACCATCTTCGGCCAGGCTTTTCTCGTCGATATCGAGAATGACGATACGCGAATCGACACCGCCGGGCATCGTCAGGCGCAAACGCGTGTCGTAGATGAAGGCGTCGAGAACGCTGACCAGCGGAATCTGATAGAAGCGTCCGGCATGCCCCAGGAAGACGAGCCCGACCGCCAGCCCGAGCAGGATCTGCACGAGGTGTTTCTTCAGGCGCTCCACGATGGCGTCGTCCTCGCTGGCCGGCTCGCTCAGGTCTTGAGGAAAAACTCCATCTTGATGCCAGCGATCTCGATCACATCATGATCGACCAGCTGATGTGCCTGTGCATCAAGCGTCTTGCCATTCACGATCGGGAATTGCGCACCTTCAACGTGCGTCACGAAGTAGCCGTGCGGACGCTTCGCGATCACTGCAACCTGCACGCCAGGCTTGCCGAGGGTCGTCAGCGTCTTCGTCAGTTCGAGCTCACGACCGGCGTTCGCGCCATTGAGTATCTGGATCGCTGCAGCGAGCGCCGCAGGTGCTTCCGCAGCTCCTGTGGCCGGTGCCGCTGCTGGCGCCGGAATGCCGGCCTGGGTATCGCCGAAGGTCTTCGGCGCCGACGGAACAGGCGGCGCAGTCGACACACCAGGGGCGATCGGCGCTGCGGCCGCTTCGGCAGCTGGGGCCGGGGCCGGGGCCGGGCGCGTCATGTTCGGCCGCAGAACCATCGTCTTCTCGAAATCGGCCGCATCGGCGACCGGTGAAGCCTGCTCGGCGATGTACTTGAGCTTGTACTTGCCGAGTTCGACGACATCGTTGTTCTTGAGGAAGTGTTTCTTGATCGCTTGCCCATTCACCAGCGTGCCGTTGGTGCTGTTCAAGTCCTCAAGGAAGGAGTCGTTGAGGATCGTCACGATCGCGGCGTGCTCGCCGGAAATCGCCAGATTGTCGATCTGGATATCGTTATGCGCCTTGCGCCCGATGGTCATGCGCTCCTTGGTAAGCGGAATTTCCTTGAGTACCAGACCATCCATCGAGAGAATCATCTTTGCCATAATCAACCCATCCCTTACTTGAACCAGTTGAGGAGTTTCTGCCACCAGCTCGTGGCAGCAGGAAACTCGCGTAGAACCTTGACCAGAATCACCGATACGTTGTCGCGCCCGCCGTTGTCGTTCGCCATCTGGATCAGTTGCGTTGCCGCCAGCTCCAGATTGGCGCCCAGCGCCTGCAGCGTCAGCGCTGTTTCCTCGTCCTCGACCATATCGTTGAGCCCGTCAGAACAGAGCAGGTAGATATCTCCGGGTAGCACGTCATGGTCGTGGATCTCGGTTTCCACCTCGGGATCGACGCCAAGCGCCCGCGTAACAAGATTCTTGTTCTGCGAGTGCCGCGCATCCTCGGCGCTGATCATGCCGGCATCAATCTGCTCCTGCAGCAGCGAGTGATCCCTTGTGAGTTGCTCGAAGTTGCCATCGCGCATCCGGTACAGACGGGAATCACCGATGTGCGCGGCAGTCACCTTGTTGTCATGGAAGAGCGCGAGGACCAGCGTCGTGCCCATGCCGGCGTACTGGGGCTGACTCTCGGCGGCATTGAAGATCGCCGAATTCGTTTTCGTGACCAATGCACGAATCGCGGTGTGAGCATACGAAACACCGTCATCGGTCTCGGCATCCGGCGAGCGGGCCTGGAAGGCGGCATCGAGCTCGGTGGAGAGCACCGTCGTCGCCATGCCGCTCGCCACCTCGCCGGCATTGTACCCTCCCATGCCATCGGCAAGAATCACCAAGCCGCCGTGCGGGTTACCGAACACGGAATCCTCATTGTGCGAACGCACCATCCCCGGATCGGTCTTGACGACGATTTCAAGCGCTTCGGAAAGACTCGACGCCACGCTAGCTCCTAAAGAGAGATATCCACTTCCTGCCTGGCCGGCGCACCGCCGGACATGCAGTCGCGCAGGTCGCGCGCCATTTCGTTGCCGTTCTGATAGCGCTCGGCGACATCCTTCGCCAGCGCCTTGTCGATAATCGCAGCAAGGCACGGCGGCACATCGGGCCGGACCGAGAGAATATCGACATGCGCTTCGTTGGCGATCTTGAACATCAGTTGCGCCATCGATTCACCGTTGAACGGCAACTTGCCGCAGCATAGCTGATACAGGGTAACACCGAGCGAAAACAGATCGGAGCGCCCGTCGATCTTCTTGCCGGCGAGTTGCTCGGGCGACATGTAACTCGGCGTACCGAGGACCATGCCGGTCTTGGTCTTCGACGAGTCGGTGATGCGGGCGATGCCAAAATCTGTCACCTTGACCTGATCGGAAGCCGCTTCGTACATGATGTTGGCCGGCTTGACATCGCGATGCACGACGTTGTTGCCGTGCGCGTAGGCCAGCGCCTCGGCGACACGGGCGATGATGCTGGCCACCTGCGGCAACGGCAGCAACGCATCGGGCTTGGTCTGCGGCACCAGATCCTTGCCCTTGAGGAACTCCATCGCGATATACGCGAGATCGTGTTCCTCGCCGGCATCGAAAATGGTGACGATGTTGGGATGATTGAGGCGACCGGCCGTTTCCGCTTCGCGGAAGAAGCGTTCCTTGACGTCGGCGAGTTCCTCCTCGTCGAACTCCTGCGACAAGGCCATCGTCTTGATGGCAACGACGCGGTTGATCTTCGGGTCACGACCGAGATAGACAACGCCCATCGCGCCCTTGCCCAGTTCCTTCTCGACCTGATAGCGGCCAAGCATGGGTTTCTGGACGTCGCCGTTGTCGAGGATCATCGTGCTGGCATTGGTGCGGCCACCGGCACCGCCCAGCATGACCGTTTCCGACATCTGCTTTGCGCGCGCGATACGGTGCGCAAGATCGCGAAAATCGAGGCGATAGTCGGCCATGTAGCGGAACACCGCCTCGGCTTTGTTGAACTGCCGCTTGCGTTCGAAATCAAGCGCCAGATTGTAGAGATTCTCCATCAGGGAATCGTCCATCGGGCACTTGCGGAACTTGTCGAAGGCCATATCGAGTTGCCCCTGCCCCTGGAAGGCAAGACCAAGCATACGATTCGATTCCGCGGATTCGGCTTCCGATTTTTCCTTGCCGCGTTCGGTGACGAGAAATCGCTTGGTGGTGAGCAACAGGTGGCCTATCACCAGCAGAGAGGTGGCTGCCATCAGCGGGATCCACATGCCGGCACCGACCATCAGGCCGTAATGCGCGCCAAGCAGCGCAACGAGCAGAACGGCGGTGGCCACGGCACCGATGCCGGCCGACAGACGCGGCAACAAGGCGATGAGGTAGGCGGCAATCAGCACGAAGACGCCGAAGGATGCATAGCCACCCCACGTCGGCGTCACGAAGAAGTGTTCCTGCAGGATTGACGAGACGGAGTGAGCGAGCGTCAGTACCGGATCCATGGCCGGAGAAACCGGCGTTACCTGCGGCGCGCCGACGCCGCCAGCCGTCGCACCGATGAGCACGATCTTGTCCTTGAACTTGCTCGCTGGAATCTTGCCCGCATAAACGTCGTAGAAGGAATCCACCGGGAAGGCCGGGCGCTCGTTCGTGCCGCGGTAGAAAAAAGTACTCATCTGCGTCAGCCCGTCGGTCGGAATGCGCAGATTGCCGAGACGAACTTCCTCGCCAAGGCGAACCTTGATGTCAGCAGGCCCCAGATTGAGACTCTTCGCGGCAATCTGCAGCGAAAGCGAGGGATAGAAGGCGTCGTAATAGCGGACCAGCAATGGCTCGGCACGTATGCCGCCATCGATGTCTGCATTGGCATTGAGGTGGCCAATCGCAGCGGCTCGTGCACCGAGCACCTCGATCGGCACCTGCACGACCGCCCCCGGAAGCGCATCGCCGCCAGCTTCATTCACCTGCGGCAAGCGGTTTCTGGCAACGTATTCGGGCAAGGGTTTGTCTGGTCGCCCACGCGGATCGCCGAGGGCAAAAAGCATCGGCAAGACGACGTTGCCTGCCTTGTCGAGGCTCTCGGAAAAAATGCGGTCGGTGTTCATCGCCGCTTCCGCTTCCTTCAGCACCTCGCCCATCTGAATCAACTGCGGCGGAGGCGACTCAATACCAGCCGCCATCACCTCGCCGTGCAACTCACCCAGCCGGGTGACATAGCGCGTGCCGCGATCGGCGTAAGGCTCGAAGAAGAGAGCCGTATTGGCAACAACCTTGGCGCCCGCGCCGGCAAGCTGATCGGTCATCCGGGCGTGCAGGTCGCGCGGCCATGGCCAGCGACCAAGGTTGGCGATGGAGACATCATCGATCGCGATGACCGCGATGCGCGCAAGCGGCTCGCGCGACGAGGCGCGGACGCCCCAGTCGTAGGCCTTGCGCTCCAGACTCTGGACCAGATCGGAACCGGCGAGCGCGAGCATGACCGCCGTAACGATCAGCCCGAGAAACCAGTCCGCCTTCCAGAACCCGGCCTTGCGCATCCTGCCTCCACCCGCCGGCAATGTACCGGCATGTTTTTTATTGCCCGCTTGCCGTTGCTCCCCGGAAACGCAGGAAAACACCGAAAATCGGAAAAAGAAACAGAGAACTACCCGGCATTCTTACAGTTGCGCCTCAAAAGAGTCAATGTCGGCGCCATGTGCCGGGTGCATGCCGGAACGAATCCGTAGCCAAAGACCACCAAACATCACTCGATGGTGATGTCCCGCGAGCGGGCGCTGCGCCGTTCGAGCCATTTGCCGACGGCAACGACCAGAAGTGCCGACAGCGCGGCCGCGACCGTGCCGGCATACTGCGGAGCCGGCGCCACCAGCGCGGCGGCAGCGGGGTCCGACCAGATCATCGACCCTGCAACCCAGCCCAGCAGGCCGGCGCCGAGCACGACGACGACCGGCCAGCGCTCCATCAGGCGCAGGATGATCTGGCTGGACCAGATGATCAGTGGAATGCTGACGAGCAGGCCGAAGACGAGCAGAAAGAGATTGCCATGCGAGGCGCCAGCGACTGCAATCACGTTGTCCAGGCTCATCACAAAGTCGGCGACGATGATCGTGCGTACCGCTCCCCACAAATGTGCCGCCGGTTCGATGCCCTCGCCCTCATTTTCCTCGGGCACCAGCAGCTTGATACCGATCCAGAGCAGCAGCACGCCACCGACGAGCTTCAGCCAGGGCAGATTCATCACCAGCGCTGCCGCCATCGTCAATACGACGCGCAGACCCACGGCGCCGGCAACGCCCCACAGGATGCCCTTCCTGCGCTGCTCATCAGGCAGGTTGCGGCAGGCGAGCGCGATCACCACGGCGTTGTCACCGGAGAGCACGAGGTCGATCAGGATGATCTGCCCGACAGCGATCCAGAATTCAGGGGAAGCAATATCCATTTGGGAAGCGAAGGAGGAGAGAATGGGAAAGGGGGAAGAGCGCGGGGGCAATTCTACCTTCCCCCGTCACTCCTCCCCCTTCCCGTCAGCGGGCTAAATGCCCGCTCAGAGCATGGCTTTGAGCAGCTTGGCCATTTCCGACGGGTTGCGCGTGACCTTGAAGCCGCACTCTTCCATGATGGCGAGCTTGGCGTCAGCGGTATCGGCACCGCCGGAAATCAGCGCGCCGGCGTGGCCCATGCGCTTGCCGGCCGGCGCGGTAACGCCGGCGATGAAGCCGACGATCGGCTTCTTCATGTTGGCCTTGCACCACATCGCGGCCTCGGCTTCGTCCGGACCGCCGATTTCGCCGATCATGATGACGGCGTCGGTATCCGGATCGTCGTTGAAGGCCTTCATGACGTCGATGTGCTTCAGACCGTTGATCGGGTCACCACCGATGCCGACAGCGGACGACTGGCCGAGGCCGAGTTCGGTCAGCTGGCCGACGGCTTCGTAGGTCAGCGTGCCGGAGCGCGAGACGACCCCGATGCGGCCCTTCTTGTGGATGTGACCCGGCATGATGCCGATCTTCACTTCGTCCGGGGTGATCAGGCCGGGGCAGTTCGGGCCGAGCAGCAACGTCTTCTTGCCACCCTTGGCTTCCTTTTCCTTCATCTTGTTGCGCACCATCAGCATGTCGCGGACGGGGATGCCTTCGGTGATGCAGATGGCCAGATCGAGGTCGGCTTCAACGGCTTCCCAGATCGCGGCAGCAGCGCCCGGGGGCGGCACGTAGATGACGGAAACGGTGGCGCCGGTCTGCTGCGCAGCTTCCTTCACCGAACCGTAGATCGGAATATTGAAGATGCTCTCGCCGGCCTTCTTCGGGTTCACGCCGGCGACGAAGCAGTTCTTGCCGTTCGCGTATTCCTGGCACTTTTCCGTGTGGAACTGGCCGGTCTTGCCGGTAATACCCTGGGTGATGATCCTGGTGTCTTTGTTGATGAAAATGGACATTCGATAGCTCCTTGGGTTTCCGTTATTTGACCGCGGCGACGATCTTGGTGGCCGCTTCGGCCATCGAGTCGGCGGAGATGATCGGCAGACCGGAATCCTTGAGGATTTGCTTGCCCAGATCTTCGTTGGTGCCCTTCATGCGGACGACCAGCGGCACGCTGAGGTGCGTTTCGCGCGCGGCGGCGACGACGCCGGTGGCGATGGTGTCGCAGCGCATGATGCCGCCGAAGATGTTCACGAGGATGCCCTTGACCTTGGGGTTCTTGAGCATGATCTTGAACGCTTCGGTGACCTTCTCGGTCGTGGCGCCGCCACCGACGTCGAGGAAGTTGGCCGGCTCGGCGCCGAACAGCTTGATCGTGTCCATGGTAGCCATGGCCAGACCGGCACCATTCACCAGACAGCCGATGTTGCCGTCGAGCGAGATGTAGGCGAGGTCGAACTTGGAAGCTTCGATTTCATCGGCGTCTTCTTCGTCCAGGTCGCGCATGGCGACGATTTCCGGCTGGCGGTAGAGCGCGTTGGAGTCGAAATTGAACTTGGCGTCGATGGCCTTGACCGTGCCGTCGCCCTCGTGGATCAGCGGGTTGATCTCGGCCAGCGAAGCGTCGGTTTCCATGTAGCAGGTGTAGAGCTTCTTCAGCGTATCGACACACTGCGGAATCGAGCCTTCCAGCATGCCCATGCCCTTGGCCAGGGTCAGGGCTTGCTCGTCGGTCAGGCCAACGAGCGGGTTGATGAAGACCTTGACGATCTTCTCCGGGGTCTTGTGGGCCACTTCCTCGATGTCCATGCCGCCTTCGTACGAGGCCATCATGGCGACGGACTGCGTGGCGCGGTCGGTCAGACAGGCAACGTAGTACTCGTGCTTGATGTCGGCACCTTCCTCGATCAGCAGGTTACGGACCTTCTGGCCTTCCGGGCCGGTCTGGTGCGTGATCAACTGCATGCCGAGGATCTGGCCGGCGTACTCGCGCACTTGCTCGAGCGACTTGGCGACCTTGACGCCGCCGCCCTTGCCGCGGCCACCCGCGTGAATCTGGGCCTTCACCACCCAGATGTTGCCGCCCAGCGTTTCGGCTGCCTTCACCGCGTCTTCGACGGTGGTGCAGTGAATGCCGCGCGGAACCGTCACGCCGAATTTCTTCAGGAGTTGTTTGCCCTGATATTCGTGAATCTTCATGCGCTTTCCTTGCTAAGTTGAGGTTGCGAGCGAGTGGGCAGGAGGATGTCCTACCCGGTTTTCTGGCCGCGATACCAGCGCGGGTAGTAGCGCTGAACCGCTTCCGAATGCGATTCCAGGGCGTGGCAACGGTCGAGCTGGAACGGCTTATGGCCGTTGTCGGCGTTGTCTTCCACGTCACTGGCGAAGGTTTGCAATGCGGCAGTCGGCAGGTACATCACCAGCTCGGTGATGTGCGAACAACCGTGGATGCCCGAAAGGCGCTCCTTCACGGCCTTGCGGAAGCCGTGAAAGAGGTTCAGTCCGACGAGATACTTGCCATAGTCCGGTGCGATCGACTGGCAGAGATCGTTGTAAGGCGCCGCATCGCTGCTGGCGCAGGCATCGAGCACGTTCATCTGCTGGTCGATGGTGATGCGCACCCACATGTCGTGCACCGGATCGCCCTTGGCAATGATCTTCGACGAGATCGGGTAATCGTGATCCTTGGTATCGGTGATGCGCGCCTCGATGTCCCAGCATGCGTCCACACGCTTGTACCCGTTCAACTGAACGCTGCGCAGATGAATCAGCTTGCGCTCGGCGGTGGGTGGCGGCAGGGGCATGGTCGGGTATCGGTCGGGGAATATCGGACGCGGAGCAAACCTAGTCGATTGGGCGCGGTATTTTGGGAGGAAATATTACCACAAAACCCCCTACTGGCAGCACCAGAAATTCATAATTATGAATTTCTGGTAAACATAAAACGATTAACTGTCTGTTTTCAGAGCGTATTTTTTAATTTTGTCATGCAGGGTCGTCTTGGCCACGCGCAGTGCTTCGCTCGCGCGCGTCAGACTGCCGCCCTGCCGCTGCAACTCGGCGGCGATCAGCGAGCGCTCGAAGCGTTCGACCGCCTCGGCGAGCGGCAAGCCACGGTCGATCACCTCAGCCGGTGCCAGCACGTCGTTACGCAGGCCCAGGGCAAAGCAATCTGCGGCGTTTCTCAGCTCGCGCACGTTGCCCGGCCAATCGTGCGCCATCAGTCCATGCACCTCCTCCGGTTCGACGACCGGCAACGGACGCTGGTAGCGCTCGGCGGCCTGCGTCAGGAAGTGCTCGAAGAGCAGCGGAATGTCCTCGCGCCGCTCGCGCAAGGGCGGCAGATCGATGGTAACGACGTTCAGGCGGTAGTAGAGGTCGGCACGAAAACGTCCCTGCTGCGCCAGTTGCGCAAGATCTTCCTTGGTCGCGGCCACCACCCGACAGGCCACCTTCACCGGCTGGTTCGAGCCAAGGCGTTCCAGCTGCCGCTCCTGCAGCACGCGCAGCAGCTTGATCTGCATCGGCATCGGCATCGTTTCGAGTTCGTCGAGAAAGAGCGTGCCGCCGTTGGCATGCTCGATCTTGCCGATGCGTCGCTTCTGTGCGCCCGAGAAGGCGCCCGGCTCGTGGCCGAAGAGTTCGGAATCGAGCAGGGTTTCCGGCATGCCGCCGCAGTTGAGCGCGACAAAGTTGCCCGTCGCATTCGGCCCCTGCTCGTGCAGGCAGCGCGCAACCAGCTCCTTGCCGGTGCCGGTTTCACCGCGAATCAGCACATCGACCTTCGATGCCGCCACCTCTTCCAGCCGCCGGCGCACGGCGGCCATCTGCGGCGAGCGCCCGATCAGGGTCGCCTCGATGCCGACCCTCCCTTCCAGGCGCCGGCGCAGGCTCTCCACTTCCAGCGTCAGGGCGCGCTTCTCCAGTGCCCGCTGCACCACCTCGACCAGATGCTCCGGCGAAAATGGCTTGGGGATGAAATCATAGGCACCGCTGCGCATCGCTTCGACCGCGAGCGTCACGTCGCCGTGGCCGGTGATCATGATCACCGGCAGCGCCGCTTCAACCTTGCGCGCCCAGCGCACGAACGCCAGCCCGTCCATGCCCCCGAGCCGCATGTCGGTGACAACGACGCCGGGGAAGCCAGCACTGACCCTCTGCTGCGCGGCTTCGGCCGAAGCCACGGAAGCCACCGAGATGCCGGCAAGCTGCATCGCCTGCTCGCAACCGAGGCGGATATTGGCGTCGTCCTCAACGAGCAGGACGGAAAGCGGAAGGGCAGGAGCAGTCGAAGCAGCCATCGTGGTCACAGGTCAGGGATGCGCCCGGCCCGGATCGGCCGGCAGCAGGATGATAAAACGGGCACCGCCGCCTGGGCGATTTTCGGCGAGCAGCTCGCCGCCGAAATCACGCACGATGTCGCGTGAAATGGCCAGCCCGAGACCCAGACCTTCACCCGCCCCCTTGGTCGTGAAGAACGGTTCGAAGATGCGGTCGAGTGCCTCCTCGGGAAGGCCGCAACCGGTATCGGCCACGGTCAGCGCGACCCGTCCGTCGGCATAGCCCTGCGCCGAGATTTCCAGACGACGCTCAGGGCACTGGCGCATCGCATCGGCGGCGTTGCCGATCAGGTTGATCAATACCTGCTGCAGACGGTTGGCATCGCACCATGCATGGCACTGCCCGGCAGCGCAGTGGTTGCTCACCTGCACCGCAGCCTTCTTCAGCGATTGATCGAGCAGAAACAGCGCGTTGCCCACCGGATGCGCGAGGTCGACTCGGCTCGGCGCTGCCGGCGCTTTGCGCGCAAAGGATTTGAGCGGCTGGATGATGCCTCCCATCTGGTCGGCAAGATCACAGACGATGCGCAGGTTCTGCTCAGCGGTGGCGGCATCGCCACGCTTGAGGAATTCAAGGCTGTTGCCGGCGAGCGTGCGGATCGCACCGAGCGGCTGGTTCAATTCATGGGTAATCCCGGTCGCCAGTTGCCCGAGCACGGCAAGCTTTCCCGCCTGCACCAGCTCTTCCTGCGCCGCGCGCAGCGTGCGCTCGGCCTGCATGCGCTCGGACACTTCCGCCTCCAGCGTTTCCACGGTGCGCGTCAGTTCGGCGGTGCGGGCCGCCACCTTGCCTTCGAGGGCGCGGTTGGCGGTTTCCAGCGCCGCCTGCATGCCGAGACGGGCCTGCAGCACGCGCCGGCGTTGACGCAGGTAGAGCAGGCTGAGCAGCAGGGTCGCCGCCGCCGCGGCCGCCAGCAGCGCATTGCCCCAAGCCTGCCGATAGGCCGGACGCAGGCTGCTCAGAACGACCAGCTGCCAGGCGGTGCCGGGCAGGTTGCGGCTGGAGACCAGATGTCCGAAACGGCGCTCCGCCTCGGGCAAGGCTTCGAGCGCTGCCGCGGGCAGTCGCAGCACGCTCCCCTGTTCAGTCGCCGCCAGATCGATGTCGAGCGACAGGACGCCGAGCGCACGCCCGGAAAACTGGACGCGCGCCAGCTCGGCAATCTGTTCCCCGGAGAGCGGCCGCAGGCTTGCGTAGCGCCAGGCAACCGGTGCCGAGAGCAGTACGACGCCACTGCCGTCGGCAATGAAGGCCGGCGCGTCATTGCGCAACCACTGTCGTTCCACCGCGCGGATGCTCGCCTTCATGACCGCAACGCCGATGATCTTCCAGTCCTGTCGCTCGTCGCGGATCGGTTGCGCAAAGAAATAGCCCGGCTCGCTGCGCACCACATCTTCGGCATACTGGCGGTAGGGCGCGCCGGCGATCGCCGTGCGGAAATACGGCCGGTGCGACAGATCCGCGCCGAGCAGGTTATCGGTCAGGATCCAGTCACTGGAAGCCACCACCCGCCCACGCAGATCGAGCACGAATACCGCGAGACTGTCGACGTGCTGTGCTGAAAGGCGCTCAAGATAGTGATTGACCGACTGCTGCCGGGCCACTGCCTCTGCCGGCGGCGCGCGCAGCAGATCGAGGATTTCCGCGTTCAGCGCGAGAATGCCCGGAATCTGGTTGGCACGCGTCACTTCGGCATCGATCGCCGCTGCCAGCAAATCGAGCCGGTGCGCTGCGGATTCGCGCAGGGTACGCAGTGCCTGCCGCTCGGAAACGCTGTAGCCGATGGTCGCCGCAAACACGAGCAGCAGCGTCGCCAGCGCGTACGCCAGCCAGCGGCGCCGTCCGCGCCGGTCGTGATCGCTGGCCGCTAGCGGCATCTGCAGACTGCCGCGATGTTGCCGTTCACGGCCGCAAGCGTCATCGCGTCGTTCACGCCAGCGCCTGTTCCAGATCGGCGATCAGGTCGACGGCATCCTCAAGGCCGATCGAAAGACGCAGCATCGCATCCGAGATGCCGCGCCGGGCGCGCTCTTCCGGCGCCAGGCCGTGATGCGTGGTCGTGCACGGCTGCGTGACCAGGCTCTCGGCGCCGCCCAGACTGGGCGCCAGTGCAAAAAGGCGCAGGCGGTCGGCAACGCGCGTCGCCGCGGCGCCGTCGCCGGCCACCTCGATCGTCAGCATGCCGCCAAAGCCGCGCATCTGCCGGCAGGCAAGCGCATGACCGGGAAAATCGGGCAGCCCGGGGTAGAGCACGCGGCCGATGCGCGGATGCCGCCGCATCGCCTCGGCAACCGCCTGCGCCGTGGCGTTCTGCCGCCGCACGCGCACGTCCAGCGTGCGCAGGCTGCGCGCCAGCAGCGAGGCGACTTCCGGCGCGATCATCGAACCGAGGTTCTTGCGCCAGTTCCATACCGGCAGCAACAGATCCTTCGCCCCCATCAAGGCCCCGGCCGTAATGTCACTATGACCGCCGAGATACTTGGTCGCGCTATGCACGACGAAATCGGCGCCGAGTTCAAGCGGGCGCTGGTTGACCGGCGAGGCAAAGGTATTGTCGATCGCCAGCCTCGCGCCATGGCGATGGGCGATGGCGGCCACCGCGGCGATGTCGATCAGTTCCAGCGTCGGGTTGGTCGGTGTTTCGAAGAAGACGAGGCGTGCGCCGTCGGCGAGCAGCCCGTCGAGTTTTTCCAGCTCGTTCGCGAGGATGCAGTGCGTCTTGATGCCGAGCAGCGGCAACTGTGCCGACAGCAACTCCAGCGTGCCGCCGTAGGCGTCGCCGATGCAGACGATGCCCTCACGACCGTGCGCCAGGAACAGCGCCGTTTCAGCCGCCATGCCCGAGCAGAAGGCCCAGGCATGCTCGGCGCCCTCGATCGCCGCGAGGGTTTCCTCAAGCGCGAAGATGCTCGGGTTGAGCCCGTAGCGCGTATACAGGCTGCCAGCCTTCCGGCCATCGACGACATCGAGCAGATCCGCCGTCGATGCAAAGGAAAAGGTCGTCGTGTTGTATATCGGCACGTGCGGGCTGCCGTGCGCATCGCTCTGGCTGGAAGCGTGGATGGCAAGGGTGGCGAGGCCGGACTTGTTCGGGTTCATCGGTGTCTCCCAGTACAGGCGTCTGAAGCGCGGCTCGGTCGTGCAGGACATGCCGCAGGGAGCAGATATAACGCGCCTGCCGACCCGACTGCAAGCGTGGCGCGACTCGCCCGCTCCTTATCACCTCGTCAGAGGCTGACCACGCGCGCCATCGACCAGGCAACGCCCGACATGGCGGCTGCGATCAGGGCAACCCCATAGCCGATGCGCACGCCCCGGAAGGCCGCCGGGTGCTCGACCCGATCGGCCAGTGACAGCAGATGCAGCGACCCCCAGGCCACGAGCAAACAGGCCGCCAGCGAAATGCCGATGATCTGCAGTTCGACGCCAGTCATCGCGAGCAGCCTTCCTTCCCGCGCCGGGATGGTGATGAAAACGCCAAAAGCCCAGGAGAGGCCGAGGCTGCCGATTGCGCAAAGCAGCGCGACGAAGCGGATGATGCCTTTTTCCATCGTGATGAATGTCTGCGTTCAGCCGGCGATGCGCAGGCCGGTTTTCTTGAGGATTTCGGTCGAAAAAAGTACGTCGTGACAACGGCACGCGGCGCCGAGCCCCCCCCGGATTTCGTCCACCTTGGCAAGCACTTCCTCGCGCGAGGCGCCATGCACCATCGCGAACAGGTTGTACGGCCAGTCGGGCAAGGCACGCGGCCTGTGGTAGGCATGGGTGACGAAAGCAAGCGCCCCGACCTGTGCGCCAAGTTCATCGATGCACTCGTCCGGCACATCCCAGACGCTCATGCCGTTGGCGGTGTAGCCGATCGCGTAGTGATTCGGCACCGCGCCGATGCGGCGGATGGTGCCGCGCGCCAGCATCGCCGAGAGACGCGTCATCACTTCCTCCGCCGTGCAGCCCAGCTGTTCGGCAAGAGTGTGATAGGGCTGCGGCACCAGCGGCAGGCCAGCCTGCGTGGCAAGGATCAGGCGGCGATCGAGATCGTCCGCCGCTGTCATGCGGCCGCTCCCGGCGCTCTGACCACAAGTTTCATTTCGACGAAGTATTCCTTCAGTTTCGGAAAGGGATGCACCGGAAGACCGGTGGCGGCCTCGATCTTCGCCACCGCCTCGGCAATGCCGGCCTTGGTTTCGGTGGCGAGCACGAACCACATGTTTAATGGCGCGGCGAGATCACGCCGGAGCGCACTTTCGCGGCGGTAGTTGTGCGCCACCTCGGGGAAGGCATTCACGGCAGCGTTCACCCGTGCCCAGTCGGCCTCCGGCACCGCCATCGCGGCAAGCACGAAGGCCCCGCCCATGCGCTCGATCTGGAACATCGGGCCGAAGCGCGTCAGCACCTTGCGTTCGAGCAGCGACTGCAGGCGCGCGAGCAGTTCATCCTCGCCGATCCCGAGCTTCTCCGCCGCGGCGGCATAAGGACGATCGCAGATCGGGAAATCGCCCTGCAGGGCATCGATGATGCGACGATCGATCGCGTCAAGCACTGCGATTGCTGCATCCGCCATCGCGGCACCGGTCTCACGCATAGCGCGCTCCGGTCTGCTTGAAGCGTGTGCGCGAGAAGAGCACTTCGTGCGGGCAGGCCTCAAGGCCGATCTCGCGGCGCAGGGAAACGATGCGCGCCTCGACCTCCTCGCGCGCCTGACCGTGAATCATGCAGAACAGGTTGTAGGGCCAGTCCGGCAGCACGCGCGGGCGGCGATAGCAGAGGGTGACGCCCTCGGCCTGCGCCAGCGCATTGCCGACGCGCTCAACCTCTTCATCGGGAATATCGTGCACCAGCATCGCGTTCGCCCGGTAGCCGAGTTCGTGGTGACGGACGACGACGCCAAAACGCTTGATGATGCCCTCATCGCACCAGCGACGGATGCGTTCGAGCACCTCGATCTCCTCGCAGCCGACACGCTGCGCCAGCACCTGGAAGGGCCGGATGAAGAAGGGCAAGCCTTCCTGCAGGGCCATTACCAGACGGCGTTCCAGTTCCTCAAGCGGGCGCGGCGGCGTGAAGGCGCGCGCCACCGGCGCCGGCCGCTTCTCGCCGCCATTCAGGCAGAAACCGAGATCGATATGGAATTCCTGCACCAGCGGCAGGCGCAGGATCGGATATCCGGCCGCCTGCTCGATGGCGCCGAGCGCCGCCTGCAAGCGACCTTCGGAACCCGCGGTAACGACGAACCACAGGTTGTAGCGGTGCTCGCGCTCGTAGTTGTGATTCACCTCGGGAAAGCGGTTCACCGTCTGCGCGACGACTTCCAGCTTTTCTGGCGGCACCGCCATCGCGGCGAGCGTCGAGGCGCCAATGCGCTTGGGCGCAAAGACCGGCCCGACGCGGGAAATCTTGCCCTCGCGGCGCAGGTGCTCCAGCTCGCGGATGACAACGCCTTCGGCGACGCCGAGACGCGACGCGACTTCGGCGAACGGCGCCGGACAGAGCGGGAAATCGCGCTGGAAATCGTTCAGCAACTGAAACTCGAGGGTATCGGCCATGGCGGAATAATCGCGCGGATGTGCGATCAGAAACCGATGCGCGCCGCGCGGCTCGCAAAGAAAATGCCGGACGGTGCCTGCGCCGGCACCTCGCCGAGCTTCTCGAAACTGGCGGTGTCGTAGATCACGACCTTGTTGTCGTCTCGCGCCGAGACCCAGACCTGCTCACCACGCGGGGTGAACTCCATGTGCAGCACGGCCTTGCCAGGCGCGAGCGTCTTCACCACCTTGCCGCTGAGGGTATCGATGACCTGGATTTCGGAGTAGTCGGGGAAGGCGAAATTCACCCACACCTGCCGTCCATCCGGCCGCGCCATCACGAACACCGGTTGCCCCTTGACCGGGATACGGCCGACTTCCTTCCAGTTTCCACCCTCCGCGCCATCGACGACCAGCACTTCGTGACGACCGATCGCCGGCAGATAGGCCTTGCCCTGCGCCATCGACCAGCCGCGCAGGTGCGGCATCTTGAATACCGGCAGCTTCTCCTGCCCGCGACCGTAGTTTTCGAGAATCTTCTTCGAGCCTTTTTCCGGTTGCCACAGATCAAGCAAGGCAACGCCATCCTCGCCGTAGAGGCCGGCCATGAAATAGCGGCCGTCCGGCGTCACGAGGCCATCGTAGGGCTGATTGCCGGCGGGGAAGCGCTGCGTCTTCGGTTGCCGCGGGTTCGAGAAGTCGGTGACCCAGATCTCGCCGCCATCGAACAGCGCGTAGGCGAACTTGTTGCCCTGCGCATCGGCGAGACCGACAACCTTGGAGAACTTGCCCGGCGCATACTCGGCCGGCACTTCGGAGAGCAGTTCCAGCGTTTCGGCGTCGAAGGCCTTGATACCGCCCGGCGTGTAGTTCTGCGCAACGACGATACGGCCATCCTGCGAGATCGAGCCGCCGATCGCATTGCCGGCCTGGATCACGCGCTTGACGATGCGCCCCTGCAACAGGTCGATCTTGGTCAGCCCGCCATCGCGACCGAAGATGAATGCGTAGCGGCCGTCACGCGAATAGACGGCGGAAGCATGCGACAAGTCGCCAAGCCCTTCGATGCGGTCGTATGCCTGGCGCGTGGTGGTATTGACCAGCGTCACATGGCCGCTGGCGCGTTCGATGACGAGGCCGAGATCGACGGTGCCTTTGAGTTGCTGGCTGGCGCAGCCCGTGAGCAGGACGATGGTGGCGATGGCGAGGATACGGCGCATGATCATCATGATGGATTCGACAACGAAATTGAGGGTTGTGAAAAACTTGCCGGCGTCCGGCGTGGCGCGTGCCCGCGAGCAATCGCAATTGCACACGCTTGCGTGTGCCCAAGGTGCGTAGGATGCCGCGCGCGCACGTTGCCGGATTTGGCCTAGGTCAAGTCTACGTCAAACAGCGAATGCCTGCTCCGCCATGCCGCCGCCCCACGCTTCACGGCTTGAGCTGCGCGAGATATTCGGCCAGCACGCGGATTTCGGCGTCGCTGACGGCATGCATGACACCCTTCATCGCCGCGGAATGCCCGTTGCTGCGCGTACCGCTCTTGATGTCGCGCATCTGCTGTTCCAGGTAGGCAGCATTCTGCCCAGCCAGTTTCGGGTACATCGGCATCTGCGGCTTGCGCCCTTCCGGGCCATGGCAGGCATTGCAGGTCTTTTCGCTGTACAGCCGGGCACCGGGCGGCGGTGGCGTGGCCGACGCGGCAGCTGCATTCGCTGTGCTGACCAGCAGGACAAGGCCAAGCAAAGCAGGGTTCATCTGGATTCTGGGCACGGTAGCGTCAATCTCCGCTGCGGGAATTGCAGCAAGCGTAGGCAGATCGCGCGACAAGCGCCTTGCGTCAGGTCAAGGATGTTCAACGCCCCGGGATCGGCGACTTTGACGCAGGTCAATCACCGCGAGGCCTCGCGACGGCAGAATGACCCGGTAAGCTACCCGCGGAATTGTCCGCCGCCTTAATTGTCCGCCGCCTTGCCTCCCCACTGATGAACACCCCTGACACAACAGACATGGCACCCCGCACCGGCGAGAGTACGGCGCCAATTGCCACGCATCCGCGCCGCAAGCTGGCGCTCGATGCAGCGATACTGGTGGCCGTCGCCATTCTTGGCGCGCTTGCCTACTACGGCGCCCCCTTGCTGGTGCCGCGCACTGACATTGCGCTCCCCCTGTCGTCGTGCGACCTCGGCAAGGGCTCCTGCACCATCGAACTGCCCACGGGCGGCAGTGCGGAAGTGGAAATTTCGCCACGCCCCATCCCTGCCCTCAAACCCCTGCAGGTATCCGTAACAGTGCGCGGCAGCGCGGCGAACAAGGTCGAAGTCGATTTCGCGGGCGTGGACATGCAGATGGGGTACAACCGGCCGCAACTCGTACGCGGCAGTGACGGGCGCTTCTCGGGTCAGGCCAACCTGCCTGTCTGCGTCACCGGCAGCATGCCCTGGCAGGCGACGGTGATGATCGATACCGGCAGCAGCGTCATCGCGGCGCCGTTCCGTTTCGACGCGCAGGGCTGACGGAGATGATGGCTGCTTCCAAGCTCGACGCCGCGTAAAGGGAAACTGTAGCGAGCGCCCAGGCTCGATGGAGATGGAGATGGCGCGGTAACAGGCAAAATTCGCGCTGCGAAACAAAGGGAGGCCCGACCACCGCAGGCCCATTGAGGCCTTCAGAGCTCTCTTGACTGGGTTCAGAAGCCCTCAGTTCAAGGGAAAGACCCTCATACCCTCCGGTTCGCTACGCCAGAAGACGAAAAGACGCCCACCCTTCGTCAGAGTGCGCGGTTGGTCGTTGGCGCCTTCGCTCTGCGCGATGTCGATAGCGCGGAAGCTTTCGCCGCCATCCTCGGAGATCTCGCCCTTCAGATGTGTTTTCTCGCCATCGAAGAACTTCCAGACAATCGCCACCTGACGCCCTGCCACCGATAGATCGGCATGGGCCGCACCCGGCTGCCCAACCGGGCGCTGGGCACTAACCAACTCGCCCGCCCGGCGCGGCAAGTGTCCGTAGAAAACACGGCCTTCGCCCTGCACCAGATTGAACCAGACGGCGTGGCGAACCCCCCGCGCATCTACTGCGAGCGAGGGGCCGTGGTGCGGACAGCCATCGACTTTCCAGCGATCGAAGGTAGCGCGCAGCATCTCCTCCGGCCTGCCATCCTTGCCAATCCGGGTGAGTGCGTGATCGCGCTCGTTTGGCTCGAATACATGACGCCACATGAACAATGTAGATCCATCCTGATCGTTCGCGGTCGTGATGCGGCAGCACTCACACGAGTGGTCAGCCACCTTCACTTCCGGATCGAAGCTGCGACCACCGTCTCGCGACGTTGCCGCGTAGATCGCAGCGCCTCGATAGGATTTCTTGTCGCCCTTATGCGCTTCGAGGTCGCGCTTGTCGATCCATGCCAGAACCACACGCCCATCCCCAGCAACGTTCATGGACTCGAAGCGGTGTGTGATTGGGGAAGCGTCTCGGTGCACGGTTATTGGCGCCGAGAATGTTGCGCCATCATCAGAACGGGCGAGGCGAATCGCACCGGAAAATGGCTTTCCGAGCGGCATCGTCCAGGAAACAAGAAGTGCACCGTCCTTCGCAAAAGCGATCTTGGGGCGATTCTCGCCATCAGCAGACACCGGCTCGGGAAGCATGTTGACGAGGACCGGAGACGTCCAATTGCGCCCATCATCAGCACTGCGCACAAGCTTCACGTGTTCGCCGTCCCTGAACACTGCGAACAGCGCTCCGTCGGGTGCAAACGCGGCCGACGAGCCCAGTTCCGGACGAGCCACCTTTGCCTTGCTGGCGGCGGGCTTTTCCATCATGTGCTCTTGGGCGGCATAACCCGACATTGCCGCAGCAAGAAGGAATACCCCCGCAGAGCGACGAACGAAATCAGTAATCAAAGCGCACCTCGGCGTGGTAGGTACGCTGCGGATAGGGATGGAAGGCGTAGTACTTGTCGTTGGTCAGGTTGTCGACGCCTATCGCGGCTGCAATCTGCTTGGCGATGCGGTAGCTGAGCTTCGCATCGACGGTGAGGAATTTGCTGTTACCGCCGTAGGTGTCGGGCGAGGTATCCGAGTTGTCGGGGTTGTTGTACTGCGTACCGCTGTACTTGATACCGACGAATCCCGTCCACCGGTCGTCGAAGTGATAACTGCCGAACAGCGTGGCGCGCCAGTCGGGAAGGCGGACCATGTGCTTGCCTTCGGAAGACGGATTCAGGTGGTTCTCCAGAACCCGGGAATGCACATAGGTGACACTACCCCCAAGGTCGAGACCGCGGACAACACTTTGCGCCTGATAGGCAAGTTCGACGCCGCGGGCGCGCACCTTGTCGACGTTCTGGGCACGCGACGTGTTGTTGTAATCGGTGAAGCTGTAGAGCGCATCGCGAATGTTTTCCTGGAACACCGAAACCCGCATGGAGCCGCCGAGCGCTGCGCCTTCGGCCGCTAGCTCCGACGAAAGAATCCGCTCCGGCTTGAGATTGGGGTCGCTGATACGCGTTGTCGCGCCCTGGGTTTCGGTCTGGAACAGCTCGGTCACCGTCGGGAAGCGATAGGCCTTGCCGAACGAGGCGCGCAGCAGCCAGTCGCTGCTCAGATCGTAGGCCAGTGAGATCTTGGGCGAGGTACCGCTCTCCTTGCGGTCGGCAAAATCGTTGTTGCCCAGCGCGGTGGCGTAGATGGCGCCGTCGAAGGCGCGCCAGCGTTCGTGACGAAGGCCGGCTGTCAGCATCCAGCGCTGTGCGAACCGCCACTCATCCTGAATGTAGAGGGCGTCCGTTTCCGTTCGTCCGGCATTCTTTCCGGTCAGTGCGGTTCTCGTGTCCTCATCCCGCCAGTCGGTGGCATTGTATTTCTTGCTGGTGTAGGTGTAGTCATCATGGTGGTAGCCGGTGGTCACCGTGTGGCCGGCTTTCCCCGCCTGCGGCTTCCAGATGGCGCGAAGATCGACGTTGCGCCAGCCGGTGCCGTCGCCGAAGGTGGCGGTTCCGTTGGCTGCCGTGGCGCTCGCTGCAGCGCGTGATACGTCCGTTGTCGTCTGATACAGCGACGACGCCATCTCCAGACGCAGATCGGAAGAGAGCTGGCTGTCGAAGGTCACGCCGTACAGGCGATTGGTCGTGTCGCTGGAACCCGGCGCAAAATGCGATGAGGTCAGCGTGTAGCGAACACCGTCGACAAGGATGTTGCCACTTGTCACCGCTGCGCCGGCGCCATTTCTCAGATAGCCTTCCGCCTTGGTCGACGAATCGTTGCGCCACTCGGCAGCGGTAACGGCCAGGCGCGTTCCCGGGCTGAAATCATAGGCAAGCCGGATCTTGCCGACATCCTGAACACTGTGATCCATGCCGTAGGCGCTGACGATGACACGATCCGCACCTGTCGGATCCTTGTCCTTGTAATACCCGCTCACCGCCGTGCCGCCGGCCCCCGGATTGCGGCGCGCGGTGCCGAAGCTCATCGGATGTCCGTGACTGTCGAGGTGATTTCCGAATACGGAGACCGTCCAGTCGCCAAAACGGGCGCCGGCGCTCGCCTGTTCCTGATGGCCGTCGAAGGTTTCGCTCGTGCCGTACTGCTTGTAATGCGAACTGAACACCTGCGCCCGGGCATGCGCCTCCAGTTTCTCCGGCCGCTTCGTCGTCATGACGATCGTCGCACCGGCAGAGTTGCCCGGCAAGGTGGCCGAATAGGGGCCGTAGAGCACATTGATGGTCTCGATCTCCTCGGTGCCGACGACATTCCAGCGCGGCGGAAACCCGAAGCTGTTGCCAAGCAGATTGGACAGCAGAAGACCATCGGCATAGACCAGCGAACGCGCGCTCTGCACCGTTCCTGCCGTTCGCGAAGCGATGATCGCGTTGCGATCACCGATGTAACGCTTGCGGATCTGCAGACTCGGCAAATATTTCACCGAATCCTCGACGTTTACCGCATTGAACTCGCGAACCTGCTCGCCGGTTACCTCGGCCTGCGGCGCAGGGCTGCCGGACACGACAGTCGGCCGACTGTTTTCAATCCTGATTTCTGATAGTTCTCGCTCGGTGGCAACGCCTTGCGCAAAGGCTGGCGCAGAAAATACGCCCAGAATTATTACCGACAGTTGCTGCATCTGCAGCTTCTTGTTCTGTTTCATCTCTTTCCCTGATTCCTGGAAACACCGCTTGAAGTGGAGCGGCGACATTCAATGGATTGCTATTTTTTTTCCGTCACGAACGCGATCTTCACCAGTCCCGCCTTCTGTGCCGCCGCCAGCACTTCGGTGACGCGCTCGTAGCGCGTGCCGCGATCGGCGCGCAGATGCAGCTCCGGCTCGCCGCCAGCGGCGACCAGCGACTCGAAGCGCGCCTCCAGCGCGTGCACTTCGTTGCGATCGATGCGCTCACTGTCGACATACACATCACCCTCGCCATCGATGGCAACGGCCACGACGCGCGGCTTGTCATCCAGCTTCGTCGAATCGACCTTGGGCAGATCGACCGGCACCGCCTGATGGAAGAGCGGCGCGGTAATGATGAAGATGACCAGCAGCACGAGCATCACGTCGACGAGCGGCGTGGTGTTGATCTCGGCCATCGGCTGCGTCATGCCGCCGCTGTCGAAGGAACCGAAGGACATGGCGGCTCCTTACGCGCTCTTCGCGCCGCGCACTGCGGCGAGGTCGACGAGCTTGTCGCCGGGGCGGCCGCGCAGACCGGTGGTGAGGTAGGCGTGCAGGTCGTGCGCAAAGCCGTCCAGGCGCGCCAGCGTCAGCCGGTTGGCTCGCGTGAAGGCGTTGTAGGCGAGCACAGCCGGAATCGCCACGAAGAGGCCGGCGGCAGTCATGATCAGCGCCTCGCCGACCGGGCCGGCAACCTTGTCGAGCACCACCTGTGTGGCGCCGGAGAGGCCGACCAGCGCATGGTAGATACCCCAGACGGTGCCGAAGAGGCCGATGAACGGCGCGGTGGAGCCGACCGAGGCGAGGAAGGTGAGGCCCGACTCGATCTTCGCCTGCGATTCGACGATCTGGCTCCTGACCGCGCGCGTGACGAACTCGCTCGCCGAGACGCCGGCGCCGATGCCGCGCGCGGCATGCTGGCGGTGCAGTTCGGCGGCGTTGGCGCCGGCGATGGCAAGCCCGGCAAGGATGCCGGTCTTGTCCTCGCTGCGGATCGCTTCGATGGCGGCCGGCAGCGATTCCGCGCCCCAGAAAGCGTTCTGCGCGCGCAGGTGGCAGCGGCGGGCCTGCCAGACACCGTGGATCTTGCCGGCCATCACGTACCAACTGGCGAGCGACAGCCCGAGGAGCAGGATCGCCACGAAATGCGTGACTGCGTCGCCTTGTGCCCAGAACTGCGCCAATCCCATTTCCATTCGCATGTCTATTCCTCGTTCAACTGTTCAATGTGAAATTCAGCGGCACCAGCACCGCGGCTTCGATCGCCTGATCGCCCTGCCGGGCCGGCACGAAGCGCCAGCGTTCGACGGCGTTCCTCGCCGCCTCGTCGAGTCGAGGGTAGCCGCTCGACTGCTTGATCTCGACAGCCAGCGGGTGACCGTCACGGCTGACCTTCACGCGCAGGATGACCTTGCCTTCCTCGTTGAGCCGGCGGGACATCGGCGGGTAAACGGGCTTCGGATTCTGCAGGTAGTCGGCGTCGAAGCGGGCAGCGGTGACCGGCACAGGCGCGGGGGCCAGGACGACCTGCGCGGCGACCGGTTCAGGCTGCGGCGCAACAGCGAATGCGGCAGGCGCGTCGGTAGAGCGATTGGCCGCGAGCACCGGCGGCGGCTTCAGCACTTTCTTTGGCGCAGCCTGTTGTGGCAGCGGTTTCGGCGGCTCGATACTGGGCGGGGCGGGCGGCGTGGTTTCGAGCAGACGGACGGCAAGCGCGCGGACAGGCTCCTGTATTTCAGGGCGCGTTGCAGCAATACCGATCAGCGCGATGAGTGCGACGTGCAGTAGCGCGATACCGACTAACGAGAGCGTGCGACGCGCGCCGCTCGTCTCGGGCATTTCGACGGGCGCATAGAAATGCGTAGCGGCTTCCGTCATCGCAGTTGCTCCTGCGCCCAGCGCTGCAGCCGCGCTTCCGGAACCAGGCCGGACACGGCCTCGACCTTGTGGTTTCGATCGAAGAAATAGGTACGCGGCAATTCGCCATACCAGCCACGATCGATTTCGAAGCGCAAGCGCTCCGGCATTTCCGATGCGAAGATCCACTGCGGCACCGATGCCAGCCCGTACTCGCGCGCCATGCGTGCTGCCTCGGCGCCTTCCTCGGGTGAATCGGTTGCCACCACCACGAGTTCGAGCCGGGGGAAACGCCGCTTCAGTTCAGCGAGCGCGCGCAATTCAGCCGGGCAGTGCGTGCAGGAAACCGACCAGAAGCTGAGAATGAACGGCTTTCCACGATGGTCGGCAAGGATCTTCTGGTACGAGCCGGGGACAAATGCGCGCGGACTTGAAGAGGCTGCATGTTCCGAACGCGCGGAAGGCACCGCGAACACGAGGAGAATTAACAGCAGAATACGGGTCATCGGCGACAACGACATCACGGCAACGAAACGAAGGTCGCGATTTTATAGATTCGCCGTGCATTCCCGCTGCGACATATCGCCGCAGCTTGCCGGCGAACAGCCATGAAGCAAACGTCTTTCCGGCATCAATCGCCAGCGCGAAGTTGCTCCAGCTCGAACACCGCCTGTGCCCGGTTCATCACGTCCAGCTTGCGAAAAACGCTCTGCAGGTGGTTGCGCACGGTACGCGGGCTGATGGCGAGGATCTTGCCGATTTCGATGTTGGTCTTGCCAACGCTCACCCATTGCATGATTTCGTGCTCACGGCCGGAAAGATTGACGTCAGCTGCCGTACGCTCGGCCCGCGGCACCTGCATCGCATTCATCGACGTGGTGCTGAACACGGAACTATCCGGCACCTCGTCGCGCTGAATGGGGAGCAAGGCGATCTGCCTGAATGCTGCATCGATCGAAGGGAGCAGAAATTCCATGGCCTCGATCGCACCTGCCCGACTGCTGGTGCCACTTCCGATTGCCGCATAAAGGGAAATCAGCTGGCCACGCTCATCCTTGATGCCGTGGCACACAACGCCGCTCATGCCGCGCAACAGATCGACGGCCGGACCCGACATCACGCACGAACCAAACTCGATCAGGGGGATCGCGAAGGAAACCTGTTCGCGCTCGCACCACGCCTCGAATAGTCGATGCATCACGGGCTTCAGCATCGCGCAAGTCGATTCCGTCGTCCGCACATCGGGGAGCGACGACACCACATCGAGGCTGATGCGATTGGCGGGAAAATCTCCCCAGGCAGCAACGAGGATTTCGTGCGGCAGGTATTCCCGCAGATCTTGCTGCAGCCACAGAAATAAATCGCGATGTGTCTGCAACTGCTGCGCTCGGCGGATGGCGCCCAGCAGGCTCTTCTCTTGCATTCGGATAACTTTATCGGGGCTGCAACGATGAGATCGGGGCGTTGAAACGAGGGGCATTCCGGAATGGAAAGTTCGTCGCCCGACACATGCTGCGTCGGCGCGAATTATCTGCCGCACACCCGCCGGAATCCATGCGACATATCGCCGCAGCGCGTGTCCGGAACCCAAAAATGGGACAAATGAACCATTCCACGACGCTCGCAACGCGCGTAACTTCCGCCACCGTTCATGCACGAAATTGCGCGCCTGGTAACCAGCCACCCGGTACAGACACTCGCTCATTTCGCGCCCACAGGATCACCATCACATCGTCGGAGCAAGCTCATGAATCATTCGTTCATCAACACACACCTGCGACCCTCGCTCGCTGCGTCAGCCGTAGCACTTGCGCTGGCAGGCCATGCCGGCGTTGCCAGCGCGTACGACACCAACCCGCCGACCTGGATGCCGATGGTCATGTCCCAGATTTCTCTCGACGCGAACGGCGCGTTGCAGATGCCGAATCAGGACACCTTCACCCCGCGCTGCCCTGGCTGGAGCTCGGGCTGTTTCTCGTCCAACCCGCTACCGCTGACCCTTGGCGTATTGAGCACTGGCAACCCGAATCTGGCGGCAACGACGTTCGCTCAGTGGGACCCCTCGCAACCCTGGGCGGTGCTGCAGAACAAGGCGTTCAGTCGGGAGTTCGGCTGGTGGGGCGGCTCGGGTACGGCACCCGCAACGCTGAAGTCCTCGATCGAGACCACTTACGGTGCCGGTGCAAGCATCTGGATCGAAGTGCTGTCGCAGAGCGCTGGCCTGGAAACCTACAAGGCCGTCGGCAAGTACGGCGTGAACGCCAACAACACCACGACCGTCGATCCTTTGGCTGGCGGATATACCGGGCTCTTCGGCACCGCGGGAAGTTCCACGAAATGGCAGTGGGACTACATGATGGATCACAACATCTATGCCGTGGATCTGAACGCCACGAATGGCTGGGGAAAGACCTTCTCCGCCACATACAACGTCTATATCGGCGACATCTACGGCAACGAAGTGGCCGCCGCCGCTGGCAAGAACACGATCGAAACCTGGACCTGGGCAGCACCGGTTCCGGAACCCGAAACCTACGCCATGCTGCTCGCCGGCCTCGGACTAATGGGCACGGTTGCCCGTCGCCGTCGCCAGTCCTGAACGGAATCTGAATCACCAACCGGAGAACACCTGCCATGAACAAAACAGCAACAGCCTTGGCCGCACTGGCTCTGCTTGCCGGCGCCCCAGCGGCTCACGCCGGGGTCAGCAACTACGATGTGATCACGACCTGGTTCGAACCTGACACGCAACCAAAGAATACGATATTCACCGGCTCGTTCAGCTACGACGATGTGACGCACACAATCACCGGTCTGCAAGGCTCTCTGACCGAGTCGATGACCGGCACCTGGCCCGCCGGCGGCACGGCTCCGTACTATGATCAAACGCTGGTATCGCTGACCTATCAGCTCGTGTCGTGGTACGACAGCGCGTTGCACGGCACTTTCGCGGCAACCTTTGCCAAGCCGAGCACGGCCACGTTCCTCGGCGACACATGGACACCGGCTGACGGCATTGATAACGGCGGCATTTTTGCCGGCGGCCCGAAGATGAAGAACTATCCGGCCTCCATTCAGAACTCCTACGCGCTGATCTTCGTTCCGGACAACCTGAGCGCCGCCAATAACGCCAGCAATCCTCTGGCGCTCTCGTGGAACGAGGCATTGGGAAGCGGCAGTCGCGGTCTCGCGTCGACCGCCTACGCCGATTGCGCCCCCGGCGGAATGATGGGCGCCGTCTGCATGACGGCAACGTCGCAGCATGTCTATGGCGCGGCGGGCACGATGAGCGGTTACCCGCTCTCGCAGGTGATCACCGCGCAGGTTGCGGCAGTTCCGGAGCCGGAAACCTACGCCATGCTTCTGGCCGGCCTGGGATTGATGGGTTCTGTCGCGCGTCGGCGCCGGAAAATCCAGTAGTCATTGATAGACCGGCCACCCCGAGGATGGCCGGCATGGGCGGCGGAGGCGAAGGCCACTGCCGCCCTTTTCGCGTTCACAAGAGAACGATCTTGAACTCACGATTTCGACACAGGCTGCTGGCGAGCCTTATCGCCATCCTGCCAGTACCGGTGCTGGCGCAATCCGCATCTGGAGCCGACGATAGCACCACGCTGACAGAAATCGAAATTGAAGACTCTCGCCTTGTCGACACCCCTGCCGGCGGCGCTCGTCTGGATCTGCGCACCCTCAAATCGCAGCGGACGAACACGAGTGACAGCGCACGCTTGCTGGAAGACATTCCCGGCGCCAGCACCTACGGTGCGGGAGGAATTTCCAGCCTGCCGGTGATTCGCGGACTGGCCGATGATCGCCTGCGCACCACCATTGATGGCATGGATCTGATGACGGCCTGTCCGAATCACATGAACCCGGCGCTATCCTTCGTCGATCCAAGCAAGATCGCAAGCATCGAGGTGTTCGCCGGAATAACGCCGGTGAGTGTCGGCGGGGACAGCATCGGGAGCACGATTCAGGTACGTTCGGCACCGCCGAAGTTCGCAAAGGCAGGCGAAGACCCCCTGCTGGAAGGACAACTCGGCGGATTCATGCGGAGCAACGGCAACGGCCGCGGGACCAATTTTGGCGCCACTCTGGCTGGCGTATGGATCAATTTCTCTTACTCGCAGTCGATATCGCGCTCTGAGAATTACCGCGCAGCGTCCGATTTCAAGCTCCCCGGACCATGGAGCAAACAAAGTGGCGGGCATTTGGTCGCTGCAAACGAAGTTGCTGCAACGGAGTACGGCGGTTCGCTGAACCGGGAAGGTTCACTGGCGCTGCGCCTGGGAGGCAATCACCTTGTCGAGGTGAAGCTTGGCGAGCAGAAAATCGACTTCGAGGGATTTCCGAACCAGCGCATGGACATGGTGCACAGCTCTGCGCCCGATCCGTCTGATCCCCTGGCCTTCGAGGTAGACAAGAGCGAGCCGTCAAACGTCAACCGAATCAAGACGCTTCGCTATACCGGTCAGTTCGAGTGGGGAGAACTTGAAACCCAGTACTTCCATCAATCGCTCCGCCACCATATGGACTATCTCCCCGAGCGCTACGACGGAATGATGATGCCGATGGACGCCGATGCCACGACGGACGGCGGCTTGCTGAAAGGGAGCATCGCGCTCGGCGAGGCGGATTTGCTGCGCATCGGATTAGATTTCCAGAAATATCGCCTTGACGATTGGTGGCCGCCGATCAACGCTGGCGTCTCGATGTGCTGCAAGCCGTTCTGGAACATCCGCAACGGCACACGGAATCGCTACGGAATATTTGCCGAGTTGGAAACACAGTGGAGCAAGCAATGGCTCACGCTGCTCGGCGTTCGCGGTGGCAAGGTGGTGTCGGAAGCAGGAACGGTCCAGGGCTACAGCAACAGCTACCTGGGTGATGCCCGCGCCTTCAACGCCAGCGATCGCAAACACGATGACCGTCACTTGGACGCGACCGCCCTTGCCCGCTTTACGCCAAGTGCGATGGAAACTTACGAAATCGGTCTCGCGCGCAAAACGCGGTCACCCAATCTTTACGAACGCTACACGTGGACCTACTCGACGATGACGGCGCTGATGAACAATTTTGTCGGGGACGGCAACGCATACATTGGCAATGTCAATCTCAAACCGGAAATCGCGCATACGGCAAGCGTGGGTGCAGACTGGCATGACAACGAAAGAAAGGAATGGAATTTCAAGCTGACCGGATACGTAACGCACGTGAAGCAGTATATCGACGCACAGCGCTGCACGCCGGGAATGAATACGCAGTGCACCGCGAGCAACGTAACGACGACGGACCGCTATGTAAAACTGCAGTACATCAATCAGACGGCGCGGCTATACGGCTTGGATCTTTCCGCGGAACGCCTGCTTGGCAGCATGGAGGGAGTGGGAAGTTTCACCGGCGCTGCAATGTTCAGCTACGTTCGTGGCAAGAACCGGACGACTGGCGACAACCTCTACCACATGATGCCGAGGAACACGAAGCTCGCCCTCGTCCACCGTCTGGGTGGATGGACCAACACGGCGGAAGTGCAATACGTGGATGACAAAACCTATGTTTCGCGCGTACGCAACGAAGTCAAAACACCGGATTACACCCTGCTGAATCTCCGTAGCAGCTATGAATGGAAGAACCTGCGTCTCGACCTCGCGCTCGAAAACGCCATGAATGTCATGTACTACCTGCCACTCGGCGGTGCGTACGTAGGCCAGGGCAATTCGATGACGATCAACGGCATCCCATGGGGCATGAGCGTTCCAGGCCGTGCGCGCTCGTTGAACGTTGGCTTGAACATCAGCTTCTGACGAAGCAAGGCGGCGAAACTATTCCGGGAACCCTTCGATCAGCTTATCCACGATCCATTCGGCTTCAGGTTCGCTCAAGAAACGATGCCAGGGTGGCATCGGGGTACCCGGGCGGCCGCCGACAATAGTGGCGACCAGCACCTCGTGGGGCATGCCGCGCTCTTTCAGCGCGCTTGCAGTCAGCGCCGGGCCGAGACCGCCGTTGAGCGTCATGCCGTGGCAGGAACCGCAGTCCTGACGCACCATGCGCACCAGTTCGCGCTGGCGCTCGGGCGGAGGCTCGGACGCAGCAGCGACGGCAGATGAGGCAAACAGGGTCACGGCAAGAAAAAAACGATAAGGCATTCAATCCCTCATTCAACGATCACGCGACCAACCATCTCGGGGTGCGGGCCGCAGATATAGACGTAGGTGCCAGGCTTGTCGAACTTCCTTTTCCAGCTTTCGTCGGGAAACATCGGCTCCGATTCCGGATAACCCTCGTCCTTGAACCAAACCGTATGGTAGCCGCGCTTCTCATGGCTTTTCCAAACGATGGAGTCGCCTTTCTTGATCCTTGTCTCGTCCGGCACGAACTTCATTTTCTCGATACGCACCTCGATGTCAGCAGCACTGGCGACACTGATCGAAAGAGTGGCCAAGGCGATGGCGACGAGCACTCGACGCATGACAAGCTCCTTTCACAAACACTAAGGTCTCGGTTCGACCGCCACGACAGGAAAGGCGTTCCCAGAAAAAAACCGGGGGCCGAAGCCCCCGGTTTTGCCCTGCAGTAACGCTACAGAACTCAGCCGATCAATAAACGTCGTGCTGGGTGTTGTAGACGTTGAACTTGCCGGTCGGCGTCACGAGGCGCTTGTCCTTGATGACGGTCTTCAGCTTGCGCGTCTTGTCATCGAGAACAACGATCGCGGACGGCTCGGTCTTGTTGCCGGTCCACACCGAGAACCAGATCTCATCGCCATCCTTGTTGTACTCGCCATGCACCACGCGCTGCAGGCCCTTGGTCTTGCCAAGGTTGGCCATCGCGGCAACGTCGATCACTTCCGGCTTCGGATCGGGATTGCCGAGGTCAGCAATGGTGTACACCGTGACCGAACCAGCCAGCTTCGGATCCGGGTTCAGCGGCGCGTCAGCCCAGATGTTCTTGGACTTCGGATGCGACTTGACGAACAGCGAGTTGGCGCCATGGTTCTTCACCGTCTGAACGACCTTCCAGGCGTAGTCCTTGTTGCCTTCCGGATCGGTACCGATGAAGGTGATCACGTCGGCACCAAGGTGAGAGGTCGCCCAGACCTTGCCGTACTTGGGATGGTCGATGTTCGCGCCGCGGCCCGGGTGCGGGATCTTGGCGGTATCAACCAGGGCGGCCAGCTTGCCGGTCTTGGTGTCAGCCACAGCGATCTTGTTCGAGGCGTTGGCGGCAACCAGGAAGTAGCGCTTCGACGAATCCCAGCCACCGTCGTGCAGGAACTTGGCCGAATTGAGCGTCGTTTCCTTCAGGTTGTTGAGGTCGGAGTAGTCAACCAGGCGAATCATGCCGGTTTCCTTGACGTTGACGACCCACTCGGGCTTATCGTGCGAGGCTACGATGGAGGCAACGCGCGGCTCGGGGTGGTACTCGCCATCAACGGTCTGGCCACGGGTCGAAACGATCTTCAGCGGCTCAAGCGTTTCGCCATCCAGAATTGCGTAGTGGGGCGGCCAGTAGGCGCCGACGATGGCGTACTTGTCCTCATAGCCCTTGTACTTCGACGTATCGATCGAGCGCGCCTCGTAGCCCGACTTCATCGTGGCAACGGTGGTCGGCTTCTCGGTCCACATGTCGATCAGGTCATAGCGACCGTCGCGGCCGATGACGTGCATGTAGCGGCCGGATGCCGAAACGCGCGAGATGTGAACAGCGTAGCCGGTCTTGACGATGCCCCAGATCTGCTTGGTGTCGCCGTCGATCAGAGCAACTTCACCCGAGTCACGCAGGGTCACCGAGAAGATGTTCTCGATGTTGATGTTGTTCATCTTCTTGGTCGGACGATCCTTCTGCGGGATCAGGAGCTTCCAGTCGGCCTTCATCTGCTTCAGGCCATACTCGGGCGGCGCTTCGGCCGGCATCTGCAGGTACTGGGCCAGGTTCGAGATTTCCTTCTTCGACAGGATGTCGTCGAAGTTCGGCATGCCGCCTTCCGTACCGTAGGAGAGCACCTTCTCCAGACGGGAAGTGCCGAGCTTGGCGGTGTTGGCCGGCTCAAGGTTCTTGCCGGTGGCACCCTTGCGCAGCATGCCGTGGCAGCCGGCGCAACGCTCGAAGTAGGTCTTGCCAGCAGCAGCCTTGTCCTCGGCCGAGAGGCTCGGGCCTGCGGCAGCAGCCGGCGCCGGAGCAGCGGCTTCCTTCTTGGCCGGTGCGGCGAAGGCAGCGGAAACAGCCAGCGGCAGAGCTGCGAGCATCAGGGTGTTACGAATCAATTTCTTCATACATCCTCTCCTGTTATTGATAAGCGGCGCGAACGGTCGTAACTGGACTCAACGCTGCTCGCTAATGTGCTCCGTTTGGAAATGCCGATCTTTGACCCAAATCAACTATTACGAGCAAGGTTATTACTAAAGTTCGCCATCGGTTGAACAAACCACACTGGCCCGTATATCCTTGCGCCTCCGGGCATTCCGGCGACGCAGCATTACCTCACAACAGCACAGATTTTTCCATGATTCCTCCTCGCGCAAGCACCCAGCCGGGCACCGTTTATCTTGTCGGAAGCGGCCCCGGCGACCCCGAACTGATGACGCTAAAGGCAGCCCGCCTGGTACGCGAGGCCGACGTCATCGTCTACGACCACCTTGGGGCCGAGGGCGTGCTCGATCTTGCGCGCCCGGATGCCGAAAAGATTTATGCCGGCAAGGAGGCATCGAACCACGCGTTACCGCAGGAGGAAATCAACGTCCTGCTGGTGCGGCTGGCAAAGCAGGGCAAACGCGTCGTGCGCCTGAAGGGCGGCGATCCGTTCATCTTCGGTCGCGGCGGCGAGGAAATCGAAACGCTGGCCGAGCACGGCGTGCCATTCGAGGTTGTCCCCGGCGTCACCGCCGCCTCCGGATGCGGCTCCTACGCCGGCATCCCGCTGACGCATCGTGACCACGCGCAGATTTGCGTCTTCGCCACGGGACACCTCAAGGATGGCAGCGTCAATCTCGACTGGAAGGCGCTTTCGCGTCCGCACCAGACCGTCGTCTTCTACATGGGCATCGGCGGCGCCGGAGAGATCTGCAAACAGTTGATGGACAACGGCCTGCCGGAGGATTACCCGGCCGCCGTCGTGCAGCACGGCACCTCACGGCGACAGCGGGTGCTCACCGCGACGCTGGCGACACTGGCCAGCGAGATCGACAGGCTCGACATCCGGCCGCCGGCGCTGATCATCATCGGTACCGTCGTCACGCTGCAGTCGAAGCTTGCCTGGTTCAAGCCATGATCAGCGCCAGGGCAAGCAGCGCCGCATAGGCGGCCTGCAGCTGCGCCGTGGCGGCAAGCAGATCGTTGAAACCGGGCCCGGCAGGCAGGGTCCGGAAGCGCCTGCAGAGCGAGAGCGCCCAGCCGACTGAAACGCACGGCAAGGCGAAGAACCACGCGGACACAGCGCTGTGCTCAAGAAGCGCCGCGAGCAACGGCAGCAGCAGGTACGGCAGCAACACCTCCGCTGCGTAAATTCGATTCATCACACACCGCCCGACACGCACCGCCAGCGTGTTCTTGCCCACGCGCGCATCGGTCGCGAGATCGCGGGTGTTGTTCACGCTGATCACCGCCGCGCCGAGCAGACCGACCTGCAAGGCAGCGAGCAACGCTGCCGGCGACAGGGACAGCGTCTGCAGGTAGTAGCTCCCGCCGACCGCCGCGCCCCCGAAGAAGAAAATCACGAAACCCTCGCCCAGCGCGCCGTAAGCGATCGGCCGCGGTCCGTTGGTATAGGCCCAGCCGGCGAGCAGTGACGCGAGGCCGACGGCGACGATCGGCCAGCCGCCGCGCAGGACGAGCAGGATGCCGAGCGCAAAGGCCAGGGCAAAGGAAATCCAGGCCGCCCGGCGAACCGTGCGTGCCGGCAGCCAGCCCATCGCCGTCGCCCGCGGTGGCCCGAGGCGGTCGGGAGGATCGGCACCACGCTCGAAATCGGCGACGTCGTTATGCAGATTGGTGCCAATCTGGATCAGCATCGCGGCGAGCGCGGCCACCAGTGCCGGCCAGAGGAGAAAATCGCCCTGCTCGGCATGGGCGAGCGCCGATCCCACCAGCACGGGAGCAACCGACACGGAGAGTGTGCGGGGGCGCACGGCAAGCCACCAGACGCCCAAGGGAGATGGTTTCTCCATGAATTCTTCAGAGGGGCGTGCAGCGGGACCGGGCGAAATGGGCATGGGTGATATACTTGCGCGCGCTTTTTCTGCCGTGCTGCCATGGTGCCGAGAGAGGGACTCGAACCCTCACGCCTTTCGGCGGCGGATTTTGAATCCGCTGCGTCTACCGATTCCGCCATCTCGGCCAGGGCCTGCGTGAGACGCAAGCCGAAGGAGCGCGGATTATCCCCGATTCACGCGCCCGTAACAAGCCGGGGCACACCCTTTTACTCGCCGTCCAGACGCCGCACACCTCGCCCGCATGCTGACCGTAGACGATTTCGATTTCCAGTTGCCGCCTGAACTGATCGCGCAGCATCCGGCGCGGGAACGCAGCGGCAGTCGCCTGCTGCACGTATCCGGAACGCGCCTTTCGGATCTGCGCTTTGCCGATCTGCCATCACTGCTTACGCCGGGCGACCTGCTCGTCTTCAACGACACGCGCGTCATCCGTGCCCGCCTGTTCGGACACAAGGAGAGCGGCGGGCTGGTCGAGGTACTGATCGAGCGCATCGTCGATGCCCGTCACGCGCTGGCGCAGGTGCGCGCCAGCAAATCGCCGAAGCCGGGGACGCGGCTGCGGCTGGCGGACGCCTTCACGGCCACCGTCACCGGTCGTGCTGGCGCCAACGACGAGTTCTTCACGCTCGAACTACCCGAGGGCGATGATTTCTGGCAACTGACCGAGGCGCACGGCCGCCTGCCGCTGCCGCCTTACATCACCCACGCGGCGGGCAGCGACGACGAGTCGCGCTATCAGACGGTGTTCGCCCGAGAACCGGGCGCCGTCGCCGCGCCGACCGCCGGCCTGCATTTCGACGAGGCCATGCTCACCCGACTGCACGCGCACGGCGTCAGCACCGCGTGGCTGACGCTGCATGTCGGCGCCGGCACCTTCCAGCCGGTGCGCGTGACCAACATCGCCGAGCACCGCATGCATTCCGAGCGCTTCGAGATTCCGCAGGCCACGGTCGATGCGATTGCCGCGACACGCGCCCGCGGTGGCCGCGTCATCGCCGTCGGCACGACCTCGCTGCGTGCGCTGGAATCTGCCGCACAATCCGGTGAACTGAAAGCGGGCGCCGCCGAAACCGAGATCTTCATCACGCCCGGCTATTGCTTCCGTGTCGTCGACCGGCTGATCACCAACTTTCACCTGCCGAAATCGACGCTGCTGATGCTCGTCTCGGCCTTCGCCGGATTCGACACCATCCGCGCCGCCTACGCCCACGCCGTCGCCGAACGCTACCGCTTCTTCAGCTACGGCGACGCCATGCTTCTGGAAAAAGCCCCATGAATTACGAACTCATCACCACCGACGGCGCTGCCCGTCGCGGCCGCCTGACGCTCGCCCACGGCGTCGTCGAGACCCCCGTTTTCATGCCGGTCGGCACCTACGGCACGGTCAAGGCGATGACGCCGCAGTCGCTCACTGAAATCGGCGCGCAGATCTGCCTCGGCAACACCTTCCACCTGTGGCTGCGCCCGGGGCTGGAGGTGATCCGCGAGTTCGGCGGCCTGCACAAGTTCATGGGCTGGGACAAGCCGATTCTCACCGACTCCGGCGGCTTCCAGGTCTTCTCGCTCGGCGAACTCCGGAAGATCACCGAGGAAGGCGTGAAGTTCTCGTCGCCGATCGACGGTGCCAAGCTGTTCCTGACGCCGGAAGAGTCGATGCGCATCCAGCACGCGCTGAATTCCGACATCGTCATGATCTTCGACGAATGCACGCCCTACCCGGCCACCCGCGACGAGGCGGCGAAGTCGATGCGCCTCTCGATGCGCTGGGCGCAGCGTTCGCGCGACGAGCACAACCTTCTCGGCAACACCAACGCCCTCTTCGGCATCGTCCAGGGCGGTATGTACGAGGATCTGCGCGACGAATCGCTGGCCGGCCTCGATCAGATCGGCTTCGATGGCATGGCCATCGGCGGCCTCTCGGTCGGCGAGCCGAAGGAAGACATGGCGCGCATCCTCGCGCACACCGCGCCGCGCCTGCCGACGGGGAAGCCGCGCTACCTGATGGGCGTCGGCACGCCGGAGGACCTGGTGAATGCGGTACAGGCCGGCATCGACATGTTCGACTGCGTGATGCCGACGCGCAACGCCCGCAACGGCCACCTGTTCACCCGCTTCGGCGACGTCAAGATCAAGAACGCCGCGCATCGCCGCGACACGCGCCCGCTCGACGAATCCTGCGACTGCTACACCTGCAAGAACTTCAGCCGCGCCTACCTGCACCACCTGTTCCGTGCCGGCGAGATCCTCGGCAGCATGCTCAACACCGTCCACAACCTGCACTACTATCAGACGGTGATGCGCGAACTGCGCGCGGCCATCGAAACCGGCGCGCTGACGGCGCACGTGGCGCGTTTCCATGCCGACCGGGCGCGGGATGGACGACCGGGTTGAGCCAACGCATGATGGTACAATTGCCCGCTTTGAAAAACCGAACCGAATGAACGAGGAGACACCCCGTGCTGATTAGTTCCGCATATGCGCAAGCCGCTGCTGGTGCCGGCGAACCGGGCGGCAGCCTGATGAGCCTGCTGCCCATCATCCTGATGTTTGTCGTGCTGTGGTTCCTGATGATCCGCCCGCAGCAGAAAAAGGCCAAGGAACACCAGGCCATGCTCGACGCGCTCGGCAAGGGTGACGAAGTCGTCACCGGCGGCGGCATCGCCGGCCGTGTCACCAAGATCGGCGAGAATTATGTAACCGTCGATATCGCCGAGGGCGTTGAAGTGCAGGTGCAGAAACCGGCGATCGCGCTGGTCCTGCCCAAGGGCACCCTCAAGGCAAACGGCTGACCCTCTCCGGGGCGGACACCATCGTCCGCTCCTCCCCTGCATCTCTGGCATCCGCACAGGCATGAACCGATATCCCCTCTGGAAGTACATCACTGTCGCCGTCGCACTGGTGATCGGCTTCATCTACACGCTTCCGAATTTCTTCGGCGAGTCTCCGGCCGTTCAGGTCTCCAGCGTGAAGGCGACGATCAAGGTCGACACGAAGACGCTGGACCGCGCAGAAACCACGCTCAAGTCAGCGGGCGTCGTTCATGACGGCATCTTTCTCGACACGAACGGCGTCAAGGTTCGCCTGAAGGATACCGACACGCAGCTGAAGGCGAAGGATGTGCTCGAAAAGCAGTTCAACCCCGATCCGCAGGATCCGCAGTACGTGGTTGCACTGAACCTGCTCTCGGCCTCGCCGAAGTGGCTGACGGGCATGGGTGCCCTGCCGATGTACCTCGGCCTCGACCTGCGCGGCGGCGTGCATTTCCTGCTGCAGGTGGATATGAAGGGCGCGCTCACCAAGCGGCTGGATTCGACGGCTGCCGATCTGCGCAGCCTCTTCCGCGACAAGAACGTGCGCCATGCCGGCATCAGCCGCGACGGCGACCGCATCACGATCCGTTTCCGCGAGGCCGATACGCGCGACAAGGGGCGCAACGCGCTCGCCGACAACCAGCAGGATCTGCAGCTGACCGATCAGGGCGACGGCAGCGATCTGCGCATCGTCGCCACCCTGAAGCCGGAAGCGATCAAGCGCATCCAGGAATTCGCGCTGAAGCAGAACATCACCACGCTGCACAACCGCATCAACGAGCTTGGCGTCGCCGAGCCGGTGATCCAGCAACAGGGCGCCGACCGTATCGTGGTGCAGCTCCCGGGCGTGCAGGACACCGCCAAGGCCAAGGACATCCTCGGCCGCACCGCAACGCTGGAAGTGCGCATGGTGGACGATACGCCGGGCGCACTGGAGGCCGCTCAGGCCGGCCAGGTACCGTTCGGTACCGAGCTCTACGTCGAGCGTGGCGGCGCCCCCTTGCTGGTCAAGAAGCAGGTGGTGCTGACCGGCGACCGTCTCACCGACGCGCAACCCGGCTTCGACAATCAGACGCAGGAACCAGCGGTGCACCTCACCCTCGATTCCGCCGGCGCCCGCATCTTCAAGGATGTCACGCGCGAAAACGTCGGCAAGCGCATGGCCATCCTGCTGATCGAAAAAGGCAAGGGCGAAGTCGTCACCGCACCGGTGATCCGCGCCGAAATCGGCGGTGGCCGCGTGCAGATCTCCGGCCGCATGAGCACGGTGGAAGCCAATGACACCGCACTGCTGCTGCGCGCCGGCAGTCTCGCCGCACCGATGGAGATCATCGAGGAACGCACCATCGGCCCGTCGCTCGGCGCAGAGAACATCAAGAAGGGTTTCGATTCGACGCTGTGGGGCTTCGCGGCAATTGCCGTGTTCATGATCGCCTATTACCTGCTCTTCGGCGCCATTTCGGTCACCGCGCTCGCCGCCAACCTGCTCTTCCTCGTGGCGCTGCTGTCACTCCTGCAGGCCACGCTGACCCTGCCCGGCATCGCGGCCATCGCGCTGACGCTGGGCATGGCGATCGACGCCAACGTGCTCATCAACGAGCGCATCCGCGAGGAACTGCGTAACGGCGCCACGCCGCAGGCAGCGATTGCGGCCGGCTACGAACGCGCCTTCGACACCATTCTCGACTCGAACATCACCACGCTGATCGCCGGCCTCGCGCTGCTGGTCTTCGGTTCTGGCCCGGTGCGCGGTTTCGCGGTGGTGCACTGCCTTGGCATCCTGACCTCGATCTTCTCGTCGGTCGTCGTTTCGCGTGCCCTCGTCAATCTCATCTACGGCCGCCGCAAGAAGGTCACCAGCCTGTCGATCGGACAGATCTGGAAACCGGCGGTCCAGGCAGGCAAGTAAGGGGAAACACGTCATGGAATTCTTCCGCATCAGAAAAGACATCCCCTTCATGCGCCATGCGCTGAAGTTCAACATCATCTCCTTGATCACCTTCCTGCTCGCGGTGTTTTTCCTCGCCACGCGCGGTCTGCACCTTTCGGTGGAATTCACTGGCGGCACGCTGGTGGAAGTCAGCTACCAGCAGGCCGCCGAGCTTGAAAAGGTGCGCGGTGCGCTCGGCAAGGCCGGCTACAGCGATTTCGCGGTGCAGAATTTCGGCTCCTCGCGTGACGTGCTCATCCGCCTGCCGCTGAAGGCCGAGCAGAACACCGCGCGCATGGGCGAATCGGTGATGACGGCGCTGAGCGAGGGCGCCCCCGGCGCGACGCTGCAGCGCGTGGAATTCGTCGGCCCGCAGGTGGGCAAGGAACTTGCCGAGAACGGCGCGCTGGCGCTGCTGGTGGTCGTGCTCGGCATCATGATCTACCTGGCCTTCCGCTTCGAATGGCGCTTCTCGGTGTCGGCGATCATCGCCAACCTGCACGACGTGATCATCATTCTCGGTTTCTTCGCCTTCTTCCAGTGGGAGTTCTCGCTGTCGGTGCTGGCCGCGGTGCTCGCGGTGCTCGGCTATTCGGTGAACGAATCGGTAGTCGTCTTCGACCGCGTGCGCGAAACCTTCAGGAAGGTGCGCGGCCTCTCCACGCCGCAGGTGCTCGATCACGCCATCACCAGCACGATCAGCCGGACGATCATCACCCACGGTTCGACGCAGTTGATGGTGTTGTCGATGCTGATCTTCGGCGGCGAGACGCTCTACTATTTCTCGCTGGCATTGACCATCGGCATCTGCTTCGGCATCTATTCGTCGGTGCTGGTAGCCTCGCCGCTGGTCATGTGGCTGGGCGTTTCGCGCGAACAATTCATCAAGCCCGCGAAGAAGCAGGTCGAAGGTGCGAACGAGGATGGTGCGGTGGTCTGAACCCCTGCAGGCAGGTTCGGTCGAAACGAGGCGGGCAAGGGCAACCTTCCCGCCTTTTGCTTTGTGGAGGACACAACTTTGACACATCCCCGTATCCGGGTCTGGGACCTGCCCACCCGAATCTTCCATTGGGTGCTCGTGCTTCTGATCGCGGCCATGATCGTCACCGGCAAGGTTGGCGGCAACCTGATCGACTGGCACGGCCGCATCGGGCTGGCGCTGGTCGCGCTGATCGCATTCCGGATCGTCTGGGGCTTTGCCGGCTCCACCTATGCCCGCTTCGCGAGTTTTTTCCCGACGCCGTATCGACTGCGTGCCTACCTGCGAGGCGAGTGGTCCACACCGGGACACAACCCGCTCGGTGCGCTGTCGGTTTTCGGACTACTCGGGCTCATCGTGCTGCAACTCGCGACCGGCCTCATCGGCAACGATGACATCGCCTTCCGCGGCCCGCTCTTCGAACTTGTCGGCAAGACGCTCTCGGACCGGGCGACCGGCCTGCACAAGCTGATGACGAATCTGTTGATCGCCCTGATCGTGCTGCATGTCGCGGCGATTGTCTTCTATGCCCGCGTGAAAAAGGACAATCTGGTGAAGCCAATGCTGACCGGCTGGAAGGAGCACGCCGGGCGCCCGGCCAGCGGGGGCGGCATCGTCGCCTTCATCGCTGCCGCGATCATCGGGACAGGCGCTGCCTGGGGCGCATCCGGCATCTGGCTGCCAGCCCCTCCGCCACCGCCGCCGAGTTCGACCCCGGCCTGGTAGCCATTCTCGTTGCATCGGTTTTGCGACTCGCCTATTCTGTAGGCTTGCGAACATCGATCCCGGGCGGAACTCCAGACTGCCATGCAAAGCGATGACGATCTCCTGACCTTCGCGGACGAGCGCGAATCGCCGCTCACTGCGGTTGCGGTCCACACCCGCAAGATCCTCATCGTCGATGACGATGAAGACGTGCACCAGGCGACGACGTTCGCACTGCAGGGGCTGGAGATCCTCGGACATCCGCTCATCTTCCTGCATGCCTACTCGGCCCGCGAGGCAGAATCGCTGCTGGCGCAGGAAGACAACATTGCGGTCATCCTCCTCGATGTGGTCATGGAAAGCGAGGATGCAGGGCTACGCCTCGTCGAGCATATCCGCAAGCATATGCAGCTGACTACGCCGCGCATCATCCTGCGCACCGGCCAGCCGGGCTATGCCCCCGAGCTGTCGGCCATCCGCGACTACGACATCAACGACTACAAGACCAAGAACGAGCTCACACGGACGCGGCTCTACACCTCGGTCACGGCGGCAATCCGCTCCTACGATCAGATATGCAAACTTGATGCGAGCCGGCGCGGCCTCGAACTGATCGTCGCCGCGAGCGGACGGCTGGTTGCCGAGAACGGCCTGCAGGCCTTCGCAGCCGGCATCATTACCCAGATTGCGGCGCTGCTCGGCGTCGGCGCCGAGGGGCTGGTCTGCGCACAAGAACAACCCACCGACAGCGAAGGAAAGGAAGGCCGTGAACCGATCATCGTCGTCGTGGCGGCGGCCGGCCGCTTCGCCGGGCTGGTCCAGCGAAAGCTTGAGGAAATCGACAGCGAGCGCGTTCGCGGGGCCCTGTGCCGCTGCCTGTCGCAAAAGACCAACCTGATAGAAAACGACGCCGTCGCGCTTTTCTTCCCCGCACGCAGCGGCAACCATTTCGCGGCCTTCATTGATTCGCCTGCACTGCTCTCGGAAATCGACCAGCACCTGCTGCAGGTGTTCTGCTCGAATATCGCAGTCTGTGCCGAAAACACCCGCCTGCTGGCCCGCCTGCACGATCAGGCCTACCTCGATCGACTGGTCAGACTGCCGACACGTACCGCCTTCATCGAGGCCATCGATGAACACATCCAGACCGGAACGACAGCAGGCTATACCGTCGGCCTCATCGACATCGACCAGTTCGCCGAAACCAACGAAACCTTCGGCCATGGCTATGGCGATGCCGTGCTGCGCGGCGTTGCCCAGCGGCTCGACGGCGCGCTCGGAGAATCGTGCCGCATTGCCCGCATCTCTGGCGACACCTTTGGCGTACTCGGACTCTCCTGGGCCGTACGGCCGGAGAAGCTGCGGCCCCTGCTCTCCGAACCGCTGCTCATCGACGATGAAGTGCTTCACCAGCTCTCGATAAGCATGGGCTTCGCGCACCTCGCAGAAGTACGCAGCGGCAATGATGCAATCAAGAACGCGAGCCTCGCCGTCAAGCTCGCGCGCACCGAAGGTCCCGGACGAGATGCGGTCTACACCGAAGAAATCGGCCTGGAAACCCGCGAACGAACGCATCTGCTGCACAGCCTGCATGCCGCATTCCAGCACGAGCGACTTTTCGTCGCCTATCAACCGCAAGTGGATGCGCAGACTGGCAAGCCGCTCGGCTTCGAGGCCTTGATGCGCTGGCGCGACGACAAAGGCGATTTCATTCCGCCAGACCGCTTCATCCCGCTGGCCGAGCAATCCGGACTGATCAACGGCATGGGGCGCTGGATCATGCGTTCGGCCCTGCGCACGCTGCATCGTTTAGCGGAGGCCGGATGGCAGGGACTACGCATGGCGATCAACGTCTCCGTCGTGCAGTTCCAGGCCGAGGATTTCATCGACAGCGTTGCTGCTGCCATCCGCGAAACCGGTGTTCCCGCGGCACGGGTCGAACTCGAAATCACCGAATCCGTGGCCATGGCCAACGCCGCCGAAGTCGAAGTCAAGCTGCAGGCGCTGAAGGCACTCGGCGTCACCATCGCCATCGACGATTTCGGAACCGGCTTCTCCTCGCTTTCATACCTCGACCGCCTGCCGATCGATCGCCTCAAGATCGACCGCTCCTTCGTCGCCAATATCGGCAATGGCGAGGAAGGCGCGCGTATCACCGAGATGATCATTGCGCTCGGACACAAGCTGAACATGGCGCTGATCGCCGAAGGCGTGGAGGATGTCCGGCAGCTCGAGTTGCTGCGCGCCCTCGGCTGCCACGAAGCACAGGGCTACTACTTTGCGCGCCCGATGGGTGCCGACGATATCGGAAAATGGCTGCACGACAACAGCTGAAGATTCGCGTACCGTAATAATCATCAGAAATGCCGCTCGCGGTAGCGCGCCGCTCATAATCGCGCTCCCGCCCCGTCGCGAACGGCAGCGCTGGCCAGTAGGTCTGCCGTTTCCTGATAGACCGGAAATTGATCCATCTCATATCGACACCAGTAAACTCGCCATTAGCATCAGCCGCTTGATTGCCCCGTGAATGCGCCAATGTCTGCCCAAACCAGCTCCCTGTTTGAACCGATCGAACGTGCCAGCCGCGATGAAATTGCAGCGCTGCAGCTCGCGCGGATGAAAACAACGCTTGCCCATGCCTATGCCAACGTTGCGACCTACAGGGAGAAATTCGATGCCGCGGGTGTTCATCCGGACGAGTTGAAGAGTCTCGCCGATCTGGCCCGCTTTCCGTTCACCAACAAGCAGGATCTGCGCAACAACTACCCTTACGGCATGCTCGCCGTGCCGATGCGGGATATCGTACGCATCCACGCCTCCTCCGGCACCACCGGCAAGCAGACGGTAGTCGGCTATACGAAGAACGACATCGACATGTGGGCCAATCTGATGGCGCGCTCACTGCACGCGGCTGGCGCCGGCCCCGACGACATCGTACAGATCGCTCACGCCTACGGCCTGTTCACCGGCGGCTTCGGTGTCCATTACGGCGCCGAACGCCTCGGCTGCACGGTCATCCCGATGGGCGGCGGCCAGACCGCCAAGCAAGTTCAGTTGATTCGCGACTTCAAGCCGACGATGATCGTCGCCACGCCCTCCTACGCACTCAACATCGCCGACGAATTCGTGCGCCAAGGCATGGACCCCGCCGCCTGCAGCCTGCGCATCGGCTGCTTCGGCGCCGAACCGTGGGGCGAAGGCATGCGTAGCGAGATCCAGACGCGACTCGGCATCGACGCGATGGATCTCTACGGCCTCTCGGAAGTGATCGGCCCCGGCGTCGCCTGCGAATGCATCGAAGCGAAAGACGGCCCGGTAATCTGGGAAGACCACTTCTACCCCGAGATCATCCACCCCGAAACCGGCGAAGTGCTGCCCGACGGCGAACTCGGCGAACTGGTGTTCACCTCGCTGACCAAGGAAGCGCTGCCGGTCATCCGCTACCGCACGCGCGACCTCGCCCGCCTGCTGCCGCCCACTGCGCGCTCGTTCCGGCGCATGAGCAAGATTACCGGCCGCTCCGACGACATGTTGATCATCCGCGGCGTGAACCTCTTCCCCGGCCACATCGAGGAACTGATCCTCAAGCAGCCGCAACTCTCCGGCCACTACCTGCTGGAGGTCTACCGCGAAGGTCCGCTCGACCAGATGGAAGTACTGGTCGAAGTGAAGCCGGAATTTGCGCATGCCAGCACCGAGATGAAGCAGAACGCGGCAAAGGGGCTGCAGCACGAGATCAAGGGCTGGCTCGGCGTCACCACGCGCGTCAGCATTCTCGATCCGGGACATCTGCCCAGGCCGGAGGGCAAGGCGCGGCGGGTGATTGACAAGCGGGCGGTATAAGCCGCACGCCCCCGAGCAAACGCGCTTACCCGGCGAGCAACTTCGCCGCCGCCAGCGGATTCATTACCTCGATCCCCTCGCGCAGCGGATAGGTGCTCGCCACCGGCGCCACCAGCAGCTTGCGGCTGGCGCCGACATCGACCGCCGCCAGATGAAACCCCTTCGACACCGTGGGCGCCGAGGAACGCTTGATCTCGACCACCCAGACATCCCCGTTTCGCAACGTCAACACCAGATCGGCTTCGGCACCGTGCGAGGTGCGATAGAAACTCGCTTCCGCCTCCGGCGCCGCAGCCAGCAACTGCTCGACGACGAAGCCCTCCCAACTGGCACCGGCAACCGGGTGCGACAGTATCGCGTCCAGATCGGCAAGGCCGAGCAAGGCATGAACGAGGCCGCTGTCGCGCACGTACACCTTGGGCGCACGCACCAGCCGCTTGCCGACATTGCCGTGCCAGGCCGGCAGGCGGCGCACGAGCATCAGATCGCAGAGCAGATCGATGTAGCGCGCCACCGTCTGCCCGCTGACGGCCAGCGAGGCCGCCAGTTGCGACTGGTTGAGCAGGCCGCCCTGCGCGTGCGCCAGCATCGTCCACAACCGGCGCAAGGTCGTCGCGGGAATGCGCGGGCCGAGCGCCGGGATGTCCCGCTCCAGATAAGTGGCAATGAAAGCCTCGCGCCAGCGCAGGCTGGCAGCATCGTCGCCGGCCAGCCAGGCCAGCGGAAAACCGCCCCGCACCCAAAGCGCGTTGAGCGAGCGGAGCATGTCGTCGCTTTCCGGCGCGATCACTTCCCGCGCCTGAAACGGCGTCAGTTCAAGTTGCGCCACCCGGCCAGCCAGGCTTTCGCTGGCCTGCTGCAGCAACACCCCGGAAGCGGAGCCGAGCAGCAGGAACTGGCCGGCGGCCTCGCCCGCCCGCCGACGCAGGTCGATGACACCGCGCAGGATGGCGAACAGTTCCGGAATGCGCTGCACCTCATCAAGAATGACCAAGCGCTTTGGATGCGCCAGCAGAAAGGCCTCGGGATCGTCGAGCTGGCGCTGCGCCGACGGCAGCTCAAGGTCGAGATACAGAGCGTCGCCGCGCCGCCCGGCTTCGGCGAGCGCCAGCGTCGTCTTGCCAGCCTGACGCGGCCCCAGCAGAACGACAGCCGGAAATTCCGATAGCAATCGGGCGAGATCGGATTGTGCTGAACGAGGATTCATCCGTGCAAATTATCACTTATTTGGAGAATTTGCACGGTAAGGTTCCAACAAAAAGCCTGATGGTATGCACTCGGCAGCCCATGAGAACGCCCCCCTTTCCGCAACCACCCCTTGGAAAATGCATTTAGCATTAACAAGGAGGCGGCTCTCGAACTTCGGCTTACCTTGGCTTACCGGCCATAGCAAACGTTTGGAATGAAATAGCGCTACACCGGCAAGTTGGCGAACTGCTGACAGCGGCAGACGATGGGCTGAAATGGCTACATTACCCTCGGTATCGAGCTGATTTAGCGCTTCGAGGTGCGAGATGTCGGGCTTCTTTTCAACCCGCCATCCACCTGCGGTCGATTTCCGGTACACGGAAACGCGCTCAAATGTACTTCGCAAGTTCGGTTAGCTTAGTCTGCATGGAAGGCGTCAGTTCCTCCTTCGTCAGCTTGCCGATGATGCTCGCCAGCACGCGCTTTTCGTTCGCATCGACCACGCCGTCGCGCAAGGCGATGTCGGCAATGCGTTGCAGTTCTTCCGGCATCAATCTTCCATCGTCAGTGAAACACTGAATGGAGCGAAAGCTCATTTCCAGATAATCACGACTTTCCTTGCTCATGGCTGCCTCCGGTTTTGCGCGGCTTGGGCGCGGGTTTTGGTGAATCGGCTTGTTCAAGCGCTGCGTCCAGGCGCTTGATGTCCTTCGCCATGTCGCGCAGACGTTCCCACATGTCATGATCGAGCTTGAGTTTGTGATAGGTCGCATTGACCAGCGGCGCAATCCCCTTTTCGTAGGTCTCTGCCAGGCGGTCAACGATGGCGGCGATTGCCGGCGACTCGGCGACATCGACTGTCACCTGGGGTTTGATCGCAGCAATGGTGTTGCGTAGCGACCCTAGCTCCGCAGGCCAATCGGGAGTTCCCGGTACAGGACTCGCAAGTTGCTGCCTCAGCCCATCCAGAGTCACCCCGATGTCGGCGAGCAGGTTGGCGACCCGCGTGGCGCCGTCGCTCTCGGCGCCGCCGAGTTTCTTGAAGCGGCGGTAGTCCTCGCAGATCGCCTGCCAACGCCGCGTTTCATCGGCCGTCGGCGTGCCGATCAGCATCGCCAGCTTGAGCAGATTCTCCTCGGCGCCGGTGGTCAGGGTCTGCGCTTCGCCGCGGTAGTGGTCGCGCAGCAGGTTGTCCAGCTCCTGCGGATCCATGATCGCGGTGACCTTGGCCGCGAGCTTGGCCATGTTGCGATAGCTGCCCTGCAGCTTGAACGGCGGTTCGGTACGGTAGTCGTCTTCTTGCGCGGCGGACTGGATGTAGGCGAGGTTGACCTTGAGCAGCACGTCGCGAACGGTGAACAGGCGTTGCAGGATGGCGGTCAGCTCGCTCAGTTCGGCCGCGCTGTAGCCGTGTGCAAACTCGCTGGCCGGGATGTCGTGCCCCTGTGCCAGCTTGACCAGACGGTCGATATCCTTGGGATCGCGCGTCGCCAGCGGCATCAGCGCCGGGTTGGCGGTCAGGCTGTTCTCGATGTAGGAAAGCGCGAAGGCCGCTTCGCGGCCGGAGAGTACGTCGCCGAGGTTGTAGATGTCGGCGCGGTTGGCAAGCATGTCGGGAATCCTGAAAGCCTCGCCCGATTCGGTATACGGATTGCCGGCCATCACCACCGCAAAGCGCTTGCCGCGCAGATCGTAGCTGCGAGGCCGCCCCTGCCAGACGCCCTCGATGCGGCGGGTTCCGTCGCACAGCGCGATGAACTTCTGCAGGAACTCCGGGTGAGTGTGCTGGATATCGTCGAGGTACAGCATGACGTTGTTGCCCATCGCCAGGCCGAGGTTCAGCTTCTCCAGTTCCTGCCGGGCGCCGCTGTGCGGCGCCTTGTCGGGGTCGAGCGAGACGACGTCGTGGCCCAGCGCCGGGCAGTTGATGCGCACGAATATCAGGCCCAGACGGTCGGCGATGTATTCCATCAACGTCGTCTTGCCATAGCCCGGCGGCGAAATCAGCAGCAGCATGCCCATGCGGTCGGTGCGCTTGCTGTCGCCGGCGGCACCGATCTGCTTGGCGAGGTTGTCGCCGACCAGCGGCAGATAGACCTCATCGATCAGGTGATTGCGCACGAAACTGGAGAGCGGTTTGGCCTGGAACTGTTCAAGGCTCAGGCGCGCCTTTTCGCTCGCCACCAGTTCCTGGCGCAAGGCGTGCCAGCGCAGAACCCCGGGAACGATCTCCTGCCGGTGGGTACGCGCCCGCAGATGGAAATCGTTGAGATTGAGCGCCAGTTCTCCATTGACGACGCGCGGGTGTTCGCCGCGCAACCCGCCGACCGTCACGCTCAAGCCGGCGTTGTGGCGTTGCCGCGGCAATTCCAGCACCAGGGTGGCGGCTGCTTCGTCGCTCCACGCCGCTGCCTCCGGCGCAGCTGCGGCGCAGTAGCTCTCGACCCAGTCGCGGGCCAGTTGCCAGCATTCCAGCGGCACACAGTCGGCCAATTGCTCGCGCCAGCGTCCCAGGTGATTTGCCCGTTCGAGATGGCGGGTGAAGGCCTCTGCAAGATCCAGTGCGGCGCCACTGGCGACCCATTCGCCGCCGCTGGCAAGCTCCTCGGCCAGATAAGCGGCCGCTTCATCGACCAGCACCGGACCCGTCTGCCATAGCGCCAGCAATTGCTCCCGCTCGGCAAAGCGGGCAATGGCCGGCTGCCAGCGAACGACCAGCGCTTCGCGAACGCGGCCGGCACCGAACAACGCATGGATCTGGCCGGCACTCGCTGCCTGCCGCTGCAGCCCCGGCCGCTCGATGGCCGGCACGCCCTGCAGCCAGTAGAGCGCGGCGAGAGCCCGGGCGCGCGGGCTGAAGGCCAGCCGCCCCGCGTGCGCCTGCATCGGCACCAGTGCGGCGAGAATGGCTGCGGCGTCGTGGTCATGCACCCCTTTCTGGTAGCCCTCCTGATAGCGGCTCGCCGAGAAATCGCGGACGACTGCGAGCAAGCCGTCGCGCTCGCCTTCGGCGGCAAGGCACAAGGCCTGCAGAGCCTCGAACGAAGCGGCGATTTCGCCGCGCTGGCTCGCCAGCAGCACTTCCCCGGCCAGATACTCGGCGCGATAGAAGGCCGGCGATTCGGAAACCAGCGCCATCGTCCAATAGGGCTGCAGGCGCTGCGCTTCGTCATGCACGAAGGGCACCAGGTAGTCGGTACCGGTCAGGTGGTAGGCCAGGCCATCGCCGCTCGGCGCCAGCGTCAGTTCGAGCGCCTGGCGCCCGACGGTGAAGGCGTGACGGCCGAGGCGGATGGTGTTGCCGTCGTCGGCGAGCAGTTCGGAACGATCGCGCACCGCCCGCAGCGCCTGATCGCGGGCGGTCTTGAGGCGAGTGTCGAGATCGTCGGCCTGCACCTGCGCCCCGATGCCGCGCAGTTCGTCGCAAATGCTGCGGCATTTGGCGAGCAGAGGGTCGCCGGCAAAATAGGCATGGACTTCGTCGAGCACCGTAAACTGCTGCACGCGGCGCGGTACGCCGGCCAGAATGCGCTGACCGGAATCGAGCAGGATCTGCGTACGGCGCTGACGGACTTCCAGCAGTTGCTGCTTCTTCGCAGTGAGCGCTTCGTAGATCGATTCGCGCTTCTCGTCGAGATCGGCGGCGAATTGCTCCTGTTCGCCAAAACGGCCTTCCAGTTCTTCCAGTTGCGCGAGCAGCCGGGTCAGCGCGTCGTCGCATTGCTCCGGGGTATCGACGCGCTCCAGCGCGCTTTCCACCGACTGCCCGAGCAGCCTGAACTGGGCGCCGAATTCCGAGGCCAGTTCGGTGGTGGCCAGTTGTTTGCGCCGGTTGCGAACCTCAGCACGCAGGCGATTGGTTTCGGCATAGACCGCGGAAATCTGTTCGAGGATGGCGGTCCGCGAGGTCGCGTCGCCGCCGGGCAGGTTGGCGACCAGGTCGTTGAGCAGGTCGAGCGCATGCGCAGTCTGTTCCAGACCCTTGCCCTGTTCGTCGAGCTGGCCGGTCGTGGCGGCGGCGGCGATCGCCGTGGCGCAGGCCGCTAGCGCCGCCTGGTAGGGCTGGAATGCCTTGTCGGTGAGCAGGAAGACAAGGGTCTTTTCGCCGACCCGCTTCTGCTCCTCGCCGAGTTGCTGATCCAGAGCCTCGATTCGGGCAAGGTCGATGTAGCGCTGTTCGCGCAGCCCGAGCAGGCGGCCGCGCTGCAGGCGCAGGCGGTCGAGCATGGCAACGAAATCGTCCGGATGTTGCCAGAGCCTGGCGGCGATGTCGGTCAGCAGGCCGTGCTGTTCGCCTTCGGCCTGGGCCAGAAGGCGCGAGGCCTCGCGCCGGATCGCCGCCACCTTGTCGAACTCGTCCAGCGCCGCCCGTGCGGTGCCGGCGATGGCGCGCAGATCGGCGTCGGCGTGGCCGGCCTCGTCGCTGTCCAGCCAGAAATAGCCGTCCAGTACCCGCCCGCAAAGGCGGAGCATATCTTCGTAGACGACGCGGGTCGGCGCCTGCTCGCCGACGGCGCGGCTGATCTCCATCGATTCGGCGATACCCCGCACCAGCTCGGCGTTGCCGATGCGGCCAAAGAAGCTCTGCCGATCGACATGGCGCTCGGCATGGTCGTCGCTGACGAAGGGGGTTTGCCACAACTGCATCGGGTGCAGGCGGACGGGGTCGCTGCCGTCGCTCTGGAAGACCAGCATGCGGCCGTCGTCGAAGCGGGCGTAGCCATTCGAAAGCACCGGCGTACCCAGACGTTTTTCGATCAGGTTGTAGGTAAACAAGCCGTACTGCCCGCCGCCCGGCTGGTAGAACACGTAGAGCACATCCTCGCCGTTGGGCGAGCGCAGCATGCGCTTGAAGCGCAGTCCGGCGATGGCCTCGGCCGGCAGATCGAAGCGCTTGTATTCGCCGGATTGCAGGTAGTAACCGCCCGGGAAAATGATGCCGTGGTCTTCCGGCAACTGCACGCACGAGGGGCCGATGGCATCGATGCGAACGACATGCTGGGTACGGTGGTTGTAGACCAGGTAGCGATATTCGCTTTCGCGGTAGGGCTTGATGCGCAGCAGGATCAGCGAACCCAGGCGGGCGTGGTAGATCTCGGCATCGACCAGCGACTGGTTCTTGTCTTCCACCGGCTCGCTGTAGATGCCGAGTCCGCTCTCGGTATTGTTCTCTATCTTGACGGTGAGATCGCCGCCGATGGTCTCGACAAAAATGGTGTCGAGGATATTCACATGCGGATGCTTGCCGGTGACGTGGTCTTCGCGCCGGCTCACCGACCATTCAAAATCGTGCGCGGCCGGCAGGGCGATGTCGCGTTCGCCGCGATTGTCGATGTACTTGAGGCCGCCATCGGCCTCGATCGACCACCGGAAGACGCGCAGGTCGGTCAGTTGCGGCCCGATCTGGAACGCAGCCAGCAGCTTGTGCTGATGCACCCGCAATTGCGTCAGGCTGGCCTGCTTGTAATAGGTGTAGAGCTCGCGGAAATCGAGGGTGAAACGCGGGTCGGCGAGAAAACTGCCTTCCAGCGCAACCGGCTCCAGTTCTTCACTGCCGGCACCTTCGCCGAGGCGATACAGGCTGAACACGTCGGCCGCGCGAATCTCCTGACGCAGCCCCATGAAGACGTTGTAGCCGAAGACCAGCAGATCACCGACGCGGACGATGTCGCGCGCCACACAGTTGTTCTCGGTGCGTGCGCGCAAGCGACTGAGCAGACGCAGGTCGGAACGGCCGAACGCGGCCAGACGATCCTCGTTCAGCCGCCTGATCTTTCCGGCCAGCGCATCGCCCTGCAGCTGCAGGCGCTTTTTCAGCAGTTCGTAACTGCCGCCTTCGGCAACGGCGGCATCTACGGCATCGGGGTTTTCGGTTTGGCTCATGGCATTCAGGCAAGAGGCAGTGACGAAGCGGCCTGACTCAACTCGTCATGCAGGGTTTGTACGGCGAACGCCTTGGGGTCTACCGTCGGCGAACCAAGAGTTGCAATGAGGCGGCAGGAAGCGTGGCTCCTGGCCCGGTTTTCATACTCGGCAATCCATTCCCGGCGCAGGGCCAGATGCTCGGTCCTGACCGGCCACACGCCGGGACGCGGCCGGATATGCCGGATCATGCCGACGCGCCAGGGTTTGGGACTGACGCGGGCACGGAAGCATTTCTGGTTGCGGCACATGCGCACGTAGACCGGATCGCTGTGCAGTGCCCGAAAAAACTCCTGCGCGGCGGGCTCGTCGGCATCGAAAGTACGATGCATGACCAGAGCACGAAGACCGGCCGGGGTCTGGTAGAGCCGCACGTGCCAGTCAGGATGCGCCGCAACGAAATCTGCGACACGCTGGCGGGCCGCACACCCGGCGGTTTCCATGCGTTGCCCGCGATTTCTGTCTAGCCGCTTCGCGACCGTGCCGGCGAAAACGGTTGCCGCCACGGCGAGCAGCGCAAAGACAAGCCACGAATGCGTCAGCCAACCGGCCATTGCCGCCATTCCGGGCAGGACAAAATGGACAAGCAACTTCCGCGACGCCGCGGAAGTTGCGGGCAAATCGATATCGGCGAACAGCACGTCCGGTGTATTGAGGCAACTCGCGCCGTAGGCATTCCGGGTAATCACGACATCGCCATGGCGCGCCAGTACTTCTTCGCGGATAGGCACGCCATCGGCGCCGTTGTAGGCGACCTTCGGCTCGTGTCTGGGCAGCTTCTCACCAGAGACGATACGCTCGAACGCGGTGCGCACGCGCGCCTCGGCGTTGGCCTGCGCTTCGTCCTGGCTATGCTCGGACCAGCCGAAGCGGCGCACGGTCAGCTGCCTGTTTCCGCGGCGCTCCTGGATGCGGGCTTCGGCCCAGTATTGCGGAACGATCATCGGAGGCGCTCCGCACCGGCAGAGGGTTCGGCGTTCAGAAAGGCCAGCATTTCCCGTCGCTTCGCCTGCTGCGCGAGCCAGCGGCTGATTTCACGCAACCGCTCGTACTCGGCATCGCCAAAGCGGACGCGCAGGGTCTGCTCGCGCCGCGCGTCGGCCTCGCTTTGCTGCAGACGTTTCTGCCAGCGATCTGACATGATCTCGTCGAGTTGTGCCAGCCACTGCTGGCTGGCAAGGATTTCCCACTCGCAGCCATCGAGCCAGACCGACTGACAAGGTGCGCAACGGTCAATGTGGAACGCCAGATCGCTGGCCACCCGGTAACGCGCCATGATCAGCCCGCAGCTTTGGCACAGGCGAGAAGATGGGGTTTCGTGGTATTCCGTCGCCGCAGCCGGCAACCCGACTGCAAGCTGCTGCGCACCACCCTGCTCGCGCCACCGGCGAAAGTCGGCGAGCAGGAAACGTCGGCCGCCGCAGCGCCGGCAGCGCCACTGGCGCAGACCGCCCTCCTCCGTCACGGCCAGCGTCTGCCGCGGGCCGCAATAGCACTGCAGTTCGGGTTCGCGGGCCATTTACTTGCGCAGGCTAGCGAGCAGGTTCTGCAGGGCCGAGCGCTGATCCTCCGAACCTTCCTGCATGACTTTCGCCATCATCGCGCTGACGCTCAGATGTTGCAGCTCGGAGGAAGAAGAACCCAGTGCGCCGACCAGCCCTTGCAGATCCCCGACCAGATCACGCTCGCCGGTCAGATGATCCTTCAGTGCAATCTGCAGGGTCTCGCTCTTGGCGATCGCGCCATCGATGCCCTTGCCCACCGCAAGCGCATTGACGAAGCGCTCGAAGTAGTCGCCCTGGCCACCGACGATGTCGATCTTGGCGTTGCCCAGCGCGGTCGACAGCACCGTCGCCTGTTCGGCCGCGATATCCTTCTGCGCTTCGATGCCCTTGAGGGTTTCGACGTGGGCATTCTGCAAACGCATGCGGTATTCCTCGTGCGCCCGGGTCTCCGGCGCCATCGCGCGCATCGCGTCGAATTTCTCCTTGAGGCCACGCGCCTCGGCCTGCATCCTGGCTTCCACGGCCTCCGCTTCGGCGTGCCCCTGCTTGCTGACGGCGTCGGCGTCGGCCGACTTCACATGCACGTCGGCAAGACCGAGTTGCTGTTTGCCCTGGGCTTCGGCTTCCAGCTTGAGGCGCAGCGCTTCCGCTTCGGCGGCGCCGAACCTGGCCGTCGCTTCGGCATCGGCAATCTTGACCTTGGCTTCGACCAGGCCGGTTTTTTCGGTCGCATCGGCAGCCGCCAGTTGTACCTTGGCCTGAGCGAGGCCGGGAGCTGCGGTGAAGGCTTCGATTCCCTCGGCTTCGCGTTTCTTCGCTTCCGCTTCTTTCTCCGCAACCTTCAGTTTGGCTTCGGCCAGCGTCAGTTCCTGCGTGGCCAGATGGCGAGCGCGGCGCTCGTCCGCCTCGGCGGCTTTCACCGCCAGCACCAGATCGTGCTCCGCCTTGCCCTCGGCTTCGATGACCGCCGATTTGCGGGTGCGGTCGGCTTCGGACACCACGCGAACCTCCTTGATCGCCTCTTCCTGCTCGGCCACCGTGCGTTCGACGATGACGCGCTCGCGGATAACGTCGGCGATGGCCTTCTTCTGCACTTCGACGGCCTTGTCCTTGTCGATGGTCTGCAGCGTAACTTCCTTTTCGCGATCGACGATTTCCAGCTGGCGGGCGCGGGTGACACGCTCTTCCTCGATGGCGACCGCGCGCTTGCGGTTGTTCTCGGCGACTTCCTTCTCGCGCTGCACGTTTTCCTGTTGTACGGCAATCAGCTGGTCGGCGTTGAGCCTGGCCAACTCGGCCTTGGCCCTTTCCTCTGCCTGCACACGCTGCGCCTCCGCCTGTTCACGTGCCTGAACAGCGGCAATCTCACGCACTTGTCGGGCCTGCGCCTCGGCCTGCTGGCGTTCGAGTTCGTAGATCGTCTCCTGGGTTTCAACGTCCTTTTTCTTGATCTTTGCCTGTTCGTCGCGTTGCCATTGATTGGTCTGGATATGCTCGACGGCAGTCAGTTCGGTGATCTTGCGGATGCCCTGGGCGTCGAGAATGTTGTTGGGATCCAGCTTGTCGAGCGGTGTCTGTTCCAGGTAGTCGATGGCAGCGTCTTCGAGCACATAGCCGGAGAGGTTGTCGCCGATCTGGCGGATGATCTCGTCGCGAAACTGATCGCGAGCCTGATAGAGATCCTCGAAGTTCATCGATTTGCCGGCGGTCTTCAGCGCTTCGGAAAACTTGGCGGCGAACAGTTCTTCCAGCGTTTCCTGGCAGGAGGCGCGGGCACAGCCGATCGTCTGCGCCACCTTGAGCACGTCGCTGGCCGTCTTGTTCACGTGAACGAAGAAGGTCACCTCGATGTCGGCGCGGATGTTGTCCTTGCAGATCAAACCCTCGTTGCCGGTCCGCTTGATGACGATGGTCTTGATGGAGATATCCATCATTTCCATCTTGTGGATGATCGGGTAAACCATGCCGCCGGTGAAGGTCACCTCGGGTTCGGCCCGCAGGTTGTTGACGATCATGGCATGCCCCTGCTCGACCTTGTAGTAGAACTTCGCAAACAGGGCAAACAGGCCGAATATGAACAGGGCCAAGATGCCGATGGCGGTGATGATCAGTTCCATTGCTTTCCCTTTCGGTAAGTTTTCGTTTTGTTAAGCGTTCTCGTCGGCAGCTTCCACGCGGTAGCGCTGGCTGCTCTCGTCGTAATCGATAATCAGCGCGCGCGAGCCCTTGGTGAGGGCATTGGGCTCCTCGGCACGAACACGGATGTTGAAGCTGCCGTTGCCGTCGCTGGCTTCGGCCTGCCCGAAGCGCTCGCTGACGTTGAGCGTCGTCACCCGGCAGTAGAGTCCGACGAGACTCCGGTTGGAACGTGCGGCATGCTGTACGAACAAACCGCGCATCGGTTTGACCACCCAGGCGGTCAGCACAATTGCGGGCACCATGGCGAAAACCAGCATCCCAAGACCGGCCAGCGCACGCAATGTCTGGGTTGGCACCCACGGCAGCAGGTACTGGGCAAGCAGACCGGCACAGACCCAGGCGATCAGCGTCAGCAGGCTGATCACCACCGAGAAGGGCACGCCGTGCAGACCGAATGCGACCACGTAGCTGGCGATGGTCGAAAGATGATCGCCGTCGGCATGAACCCCTATGTCATGGTGTCCATCCAGATCCAGGCCGCCGTGCTCGAAGTCGACCAGCCCGACCAGCGCGAGAACCCAGTAGAGAACGACGACACCAAGCAATACGGTGTAGATCGCCGTTGGCCAGCTGGTGACGATAGCGAACAAGCCCTGCATGACACCTCCCCGGAGTCGGTTTGTTTTTATGCGATTGGCACTTCAGTCTGAGCGGGCCATTGTGCTTTGCTGCGCAAATGCGATCAAGTCGGCCAACGCCTTTTCCTTGATTGCCAGGGTATTTTCCGGATCGACTCCGTAGCGCTTGCCAAGAACCGCATAGTCCTCCGGCGACAGCGACACAGTCAGGCGCGGTCGCTTGGGTTTGCGGATCACCTCCAGCCCGAGCACCAGACGCAGCTGATCCGAGGTCGACAGATCATTGTTGAAGGCGGCGGCGCGAACGGCATTGAGCACCGCCGCCTCTACGTCGAACGCGATCTGCACGGCACGGATCGCCCGATCCGAACTCTGCCAGCGCGGCGGACGCTTGCCCTCGGTCATGTGCCTTCCTTGCCGGCCCTGGCTGCATGCTGCTGGCGAATACGGGAAAGCGCCTGCGCCTTGCGATCGCTGGTATCGCCGATGCCTGCCGCCGCCAGCTTCTTGTCCAGCGCGCGATGGCCGAATTCCTGATCAAGCTCGTCGGCGGCCGCCATGCGATCGGCCATATCGGCATGCCGCTGTTTGATGCGCTCAAGCGATTCCTTGGCGCTCATCAGCTTCGAGCCGCTGGCGCCTACGGCGCCGGAAATGGTCATGGTCGCCTTATAGACGCTCTCGGTCGTCCTGGCGACGGCCAGCTCGCGATCATGTTCGCGCAGCCGCGCCTCGGCATTGCGGATCAGATCCTTGAGATTGGCGACGTTCACCGTAAAGTCGGCATGCGCCCTGGTCTGCTCGTCAAGCTCGGCCTCCAGCTCGCCGACCTTGCCGGCCACTTCTTCGGCCAGCGCTTCCTCCTGCTTGCCGAGCGCTTCGACCGCCAGCTGCTCGTAGCGCGTAATTTCCTTCTTCAGGCGCTCGATTTCCCGGGCGGTCTGCGTGGCCTTGGCCATCACCACGGTCAGTTCCTGCTTGGCGGTTGCTACGGCATTGCGTGCTTCATGCACTTCCTGTTCGTAGATGCGCGTGGCATTGGCATCGACGACGCTTTCGCCGATTTCGCGGGCGCTGCCGCGCACCAGGGTAAGCATTTTGGTAAAGACGGAACTCATGACAGATCTCCTTGGTTCGTTCGTATCAGCGCAGGTAATCGGCAAACGCGTCGAGCGCATCCACCGCGTTGTCGAGCAATGCCACCACGTCCTGGGCAATGTCAGTGACGGCAGAATCGCGCGCCAGCGCGCCAAACAACACATAGTGACGACCAATGCGCCCGAAGGACGACAAGGGAACGGAAATATTGAGATCGAGCAGCGCCTCCATCAGCGCCCCGCGCCGCTCGGCAACCACCTCGTCTTCCGTCCACAGGTAGCAGATACACAGGCACTGGGCGTCTGAAAAAGTCAGATAGATGGGCAGCGACTCGTAACCGTCGACCACGATCTGGATCACCGGCATGTCACCAGGCACCGGCTGCATCGACGTCGACACGCCGCCCAAACGGCTGCTGACGAGCGCATCCAGACCTTCGATCTGTTTTTGCACATGGTTCATCTTGGCAAGTCTCCTCGGGCAATATCGCAATGACATCGCGATGCCGTATTTATAGGAGAGACGACATAATATGTCAAGACATATTATGTCGATGGCTGCCGCAGATTTTTCCGAACCGCTGGACAGCAACCGCCCAACACGCGCTCAGGAAAGACAGCAAAGCAAAGCGCCCCGATCCGTTGCCGGATCGGGGCGCTTTGCGTTCGGTGGATCAAACCGCGAAGACGTGCTTTACGCGCAGCGTGGTCTTTTTCTCGGCAATTTCGAACAGCCGGTCGATGTTCGGGTGTTTGCCCGGATGCAGGCGCGCATCCTCGGTGTGCTCGGCGTAGAGTTCGAGGCCTTTCCTCGCGGCGTCCGGCGTGATCGCACCGTAGGTTTGGCCGAGGTGGTTGTACAGCGACAGCGAGCCCTGGCTGCCGGCCTTGTTCTCGATCGTCGCGACGACGCTACCGTCGGCATCGAGCAGGTTCAGCGCTTCGAGGTGCGAGATGCCGGGCATCTTTTTCAGGTTGGCTTGAAACTGTGACACGTTCGCTCCTCAGATTCGCTTGGCCAACTCGGCCGCCTTGCCGGTGTAATCCCACGGCGTCAGCTTCAAGAGTTCGGCCTTGGCCGCTTCGGGAATTTCCAGCGTCGCAACAAACGCCTGCATGCCTTCGCGCGAAACGCGCTGACCGCGCGTAAGTTCCTTCAGCTTCTCGTACGGGTTGGCGATGCCGTAGCGGCGCATTACCGTCTGGATCGGCTCGGCGAGCAGCTCCCAGTTGGCATCGAGGTCGTCCAGCATGCACTGGGCGTTCGCTTCGAGCTTGCTCAAGCCGCGCAGCAGCGAGTCGTAGCCGAGCTGGGCGTAGCCGAGGCCGACGCCCATGTTGCGCAGCACGGTCGAGTCGGTCAGGTCGCGCTGCCAGCGCGAGATCGGCAGCTTCTCGGCGAGGTGCTTCAACACGGCGTTGGCGAGGCCGAGGTTGCCTTCCGAGTTCTCGAAGTCGATCGGGTTCACCTTGTGCGGCATCGTCGAGGAACCAATCTCGCCGGCCTTGACCTTCTGCTTGAAGAAGCCGAGCGAGATGTAGCCCCAGACGTCGCGGTCGAGGTCGATCAGGATCGTGTTGGTGCGCGCGAAGGCGTCGAACAGTTCGGCCATCGCGTCATGCGGCTCGATCTGGATGGTGTATGGGTTGAATTCCAGCCCGAGCGATTCGACGAAGCGCTTGGCAAAGCCTTCCCAGTCGTAGCCCGGATACGCAGCAAGGTGCGCGTTGTAGTTGCCGACGGCGCCGTTGATCTTGCCGAGCAGGCTCACCGCCGCAACGCGCTCGCGGGCGCGGGTCAGGCGATAGACGACGTTGGCCATTTCCTTGCCCATCGTCGACGGCGTCGCCGGCTGGCCATGCGTGCGCGACATCATCGGCATCTCGGCCAGCTGATGCGCCAGTTCACGCAGGCGGGCGATGACCTTGTCGATCGTCGGCAGCAGCACTTCGTCGCGCGCCGCCTTCAGCATCAGCGCATGCGAGAGGTTGTTGATGTCTTCCGAGGTGCAGGCGAAGTGAATGAACTCGGAGACGCGCATCACTTCCTGGTTGTCGGCGAGCTTTTTCTTGATCCAGTATTCGAGCGCCTTCACATCATGGTTGGTGACGGCCTCGATGTCCTTCACTTCGGCGGCGTGCTGCGGCTCGAAGTTGGCGACGAGCGCATCGAGGGCAGCCACCGTCGCCGGCGAGAAGGCCGGAATCTCGGCAAAGTGCGGCTCGGCCGCAAGCGCCTTCAGCCATTCGATTTCCACCTGCAGACGGCGGCGGATCAACCCGTATTCCGAGAATTGTGGACGCAAGGTGTCGACTTTTGCGGCATAACGTCCGTCGAGCGGCGAGAGGGCTGTAAGCATGGTGAAAGACATGGAGGACATCCTGTTGCAAGAGAACCGCTATTTTACCGCCGCGTGAAATAGTGCCGCAAACCGTGCAGCGGGCCGATGATATAATTCGCGTCCCCAATGCTTCACCACTCGATTCGAGAATTAGATGAAACTGATCGGCTCCCTGACCAGTCCCTACGTGCGCAAGGCCCGCGTCGTGCTGGCTGAAAAGAAGATCGAGTACGACTTCGAACTAGACTCCCCCTGGGATGCCGCCAGCGGTGTCCCGGACCTGAATCCGCTCGGCAAGATTCCCGTACTGGTGCTCGACGATGACACCGTACTGTTCGATTCGCGCGTGATTGTCGAGTATCTGGATAACGTCACCCCCAACAACAAGCTGATGCCGGCGCCGAATCGCGAGCGCATCCTGGTCAAGCGCTGGGAGGCACTCGGTGACGGCATTTGCGATGCTGCGTCCACCGCTTTTCTGGAAGGCAAACGCCCGGCAAAGCTGCAGGACAAGACATGGATCGCTCGTCAGCGCGACAAAGTCGCGAAAAGCCTGGAATTCATGGCCGAAGAGCTGGGCGAGAACCCGCATTGCATGGGCACGCATTTCTCGCTCGCCGACATCGCAGTAGGTAGTGCGCTCGGCTATCTCGCCTTCCGCTTCCCGGATATCGAGTGGCAGGAAACCCACCCCAATCTCTCGCGTCTGTACGAGAAGCTGATGCAGCGCCCCTCGTTTGCCGAGACGGTACCGCAGGCCTGAGATATTGCTGTAGCGTGCCTGTGCAGCAAAGCGCCGCCCGCGAGGCGGCGTTTTCATCTCCGGGCCGCCAAAATCTTCTGCGGCATGCGCGAGAAAGGCGATTGCGTTAATATGCCGCTGTCCAATGGCAAACCGGAAGAGATTCCGGGACGCAAAGCCACGGGCCCGAGGGTTGCCTGCAGATGCAGGCGGCAAGGGTAGCCGGGTTGCACAACGGGTCGCCACGACCCGCCGTCATTCTCTGCGAACGCTGTCGGACATCGTATTCATACCGAAAGCTAACCCGAAAGCCTACGACTCGCCGCGGAGACCTGCATGAAGCGCGAAAACACCGCTCTTTACTGGGCACTGACCCTGCTGGCCCTGATCATCGCCAGCATTGCATTTTTTTATTTTCGGGCAAGCAGCGAACAGCCGACCACTCGCGCACCTGTATTCGTCGATATCGGCGAAGTGAGAGGCCACGCCGGCGACAAACGCCTGGTGATCGCAAACGTCGTGCTCGAAGTTGCCAACCGCAAGGTCGAAGAGAAGATCGGCGAACGAAAATCGCGCGCAAAAGCTGCGGTGACGCGCAGTTTTTCCGATTTCGCCGCAGCGCAACTGCTGACGCCAGAGGGAAAGCTGGCGCTTCAGGAGCGGATTCGCGCCGACCTGAACGAGCTGTTCGACACGCGGGGAGTCCGCGAGGTGCTGTTCACGAGTTTCCTGGTCGGTCTTTCGTGAACAGGCGCACTTACTGGATCACGCCCCCACCGAGGCAGACCCGGGATTCGTAGAGCACGACCGACTGGCCCGGCGTCACCGCCCACTGCGGCGCAGCGAAACGGATCTCGCAGTTGTCGGCGTCGACGCGCTCCACTTCGCAGGCCGCGTCTTCCTGCCGGTAGCGCGTCTTCGCACAATAGACCCAGTGCGTGTGCGGCGCACGGCCGGATACCCACGACAGATCGGCAGCCAGCAGGGATTCCCGCTGCAGCGCCGGGTGATCGTGGCCCTGCACGACATAGAGAATGTTCTTCTCCACATCCTTCTGCGCAACGAACCAGGCGTCGTGCTCGCCGCTCTCGGCCCCTTTTCCGCCCTTGACTCCGCCGATCAGTAGCCCCTTGCGCTGGCCGATCGTGTGATAAGTCATGCCATCGTGTTCGCCAAGCGCGCGCCCGGAGTCGAGTTCGCGAATCTCGCCCTTTCGCGGCGGCAGATAGCGCATCAGAAACTCCTTGAAGGGGCGCTCGCCGATGAAGCAGATGCCAGTCGAATCCTTCTTCGCGGCGACGTGCAGTCCAGCTTCTTCGGCAATGCGACGCACATCGCGTTTGTACACCTGAGCAAGCGGGAATATCGTTCTGGATAGCTGCGCCTGGTTCAGGCGATGCAGAAAGTAGCTTTGATCCTTGGTGCCGTCCTCCGCCTTCAGCAACTGGTATTCGACGCCAACGCCGCCTGGCGACGGCACTTCGCGCACGCCGGCGTAGTGCCCGGTGGCAATCTTTGATGCGCCCATCTTCAAGGCATGATCGAGGAAGGCACGGAACTTGATTTCCGAATTGCACAGCACGTCGGGATTCGGTGTTCGTCCGGCCTGATACTCCTTGAGGAACTCGGCAAAGACGCGCTCCTTGTATTCCTTCGCGAAATTCACCACCTCGACATCGATGCCGATACGATCGGCAACGCTCATCACGTCGACCAGATCCTGGCGTGACGAACAGTACTCGTCAGTATCGTCGTCCTCCCAGTTCTTCATGAACAGGCCGATTACCCTCCAGCCCTGCTGCTTCAACAACAAAGCCGCCACCGACGAATCGACGCCGCCTGACAGGCCGACGACGACGGTATTGTTCTCACTCGACACGGGGTCCCTCCCAATCCATCCAGGCATCCAGCGGCATGATCACCGCGGGCTCGCCATTATCGAAAAACCAGCTGTCCACTGCATAGCGCGCATGCGACAGCGGATACACATCACGGTACGGCGCTCTCGGCGATTCCTCGATGACCGCCGTCCAGTGATCGAAAATAAGCAACCGGTTACGCATTTCCGGATCGCGCACACGATGCCAGCGCAACCAGCCGCGACGCTCGATCAGTTTGAGCAGGCGCGTCGTCGTTGTCGAATGATCGATGCAATCCATCCGGCCGTCCACGCCGTCATCGGCCAGATTGCCGCCACGGTCAGCGTGGATCGGTGACTGCAAGCCCGCCCATCCCAGCATGCGGCCCACGACAACGGCGACCAGTTCGCGCTCGTGCGCAGCATCGACAGCGTCATCCAGCAAGTCACGCACCTGCGCCAGCTGCTTGCGCGAATAGCTGATGCGCGCGGTGTTCTGACACCCGTAATTGAAGCAGATTTCGAGCGAGGCCTGCGCGGCAGACACACTACTCCACAGCGCGCAGCACACCAGCAAAACACCGCGCATCATCCGTAATGCGTCAGCAATTCCAGGGGATAGCGCCGGCCGGCAAGCCAGTCATCGATACCGCGCACGATCAGCGGGCTGCGATGGCGGTCGGCCGAGGCACGAATCTCGTCGGGCGTCAGCCAGCGCGCCGCCACGATGCCGTCGTCGAGCGGGCGCCCAGGCTCATGTCCGGTGACATCGCCGCCAAAGGCGAAGCGGAGATACGTGACATCGCGCACCTCATTGCGCCAGCTGTAGATCCCCACAAGAAAACGCGGCACAAAATGGTAGCCCGTCTCCTCCAGCGCCTCGCGCACGACCGCATCGACCAGCGCCTCACGACACTCAAGGTGACCAGCCGGTTGATTGAAACGCAAGCCATCTTCGGTCTCTTCTTCGACAAGGAGAAAGCGACCTTCGCTTTCGATGATCGCGGCAACGGTGACGTTGGGTTTCCAGGGAAGAACCATGCTCGTTTGACTGCTCATATGACAGAACTCAATGTGACACGAATCGTATTCTACTCCCTAAGCACAGGCCATCCGGCGGCGGTATAATCGCCCGTCATCAAGCGGGCGCCGTTCGCAGAAAGCCGGCCCCGCGGCAGTACCGCACGCGAAACATCAAGCGCGGCGTTACCAGGGAGGAGTCATGGACGACGCAGTAGCCACATTGCGTTCCCGTCTGGATGTGCTGGAAAGGGAGAACCGCCTGCTTGCGGAGCGCCTCGCCGCGAGCGAGCAGGCTCGGGGGGCGGCCGAGCAGGCGCTGCAGGACAGCGCTCAGTACAACAGCAAGGTCGATCGCAACTCACCGATTCCGATCACGATCATCGATCCTGCTGTCGGCGTCATCGACTGCAACGAAGCTGCGGTGCGCGTCTACGGGCTGAGCAGTCGAGAGGAGGCGCTGGGACACTCGCCGTTCGACTTCTCCGCACCGACGCAATACGACGGATCGGACAGCGCTACCGCTGGCCAGGAAATTGCGCGCTCGGTGCTGCAGAACGGCATATCGTCCTTCCTCTGGCGGGCGGCGCGGGCCAACGGCGAAATCTGGGATGCCGAAGTCAATCTGATGGCCTTCGATTGCGGCGGGCGCAAGCTGCTGCGCTTCACGATCGACGACGTTTCCGAAAAACGACGCGCCGCCGACAAGATCGCTGCCCAGCAGGCGGAAATCGGGAAGCTGCTCGAAGAGCAGCAGATCATCATCGAGAACGCCCCGACCGGAATTCTCTATTCCGCAAACGGCATCATCGTGCGCGCCAACCGCCGGCTCGCAGAAGAACTTGGCTGCTCGATCGATGAGTTGCTTGGTCGGCACGCAGCCGATGCTGTCTTCCACAGCGAAGCGTCATACCACGCCTACGCCGAGCAGGCGGGGCCGGCGCTGCGCGCCGGAGAAAAGAGCAGCATCGAGTGGGAGTTCCCGCGCAAGGATGGAACACGTTTTGTAGCGCTCGTCACGGGTCAGGGCGTACACCTGCCCGGATACGAGCAGGCCGCAATCTGGATCTTCGAGGATATCACCGAGCGCAAGCGTCTCGAAACCGAGATGCGCAAGAGCGAGGAACGCCTGCGCCAGGTGCTGGAAAACAGCCCGGCCGGCGTCACAATCAGCACGGAGGAAGGCGCGTCGGTGTTCTCCAACCGGCGCCTTGCGGAGTTGCTGCATATCCCGCCGGACCAGATCAGCCGCCATGTCGCGAAGGACAACTGGCGCAACCCGGAAGATCGGGTGAAATTCATCGAGCGACTGCGCCGGGAAGGCTCGATCTTCGAATATCAGGCGAACATTGTAACGACAGACGGCGAACCGCTCACCGTTCTGCTCTCATCGGTCCTGCAGGATTTCGCCGACGGGCGCTTCCTGGTGACGTGGTTCTACGACATCACCGAGCGTGAGCGCACCGAACAGCGCATCGCGCGCAACGAAGAGCGCCTCAACCTCGCGATGGAAGGCGCAAACCTCGGGCTTTACGACTGGAACATCGCACCCGACACCGGGATCATCGGCTCGACGATCAACGAGATCTGGGCGCGCATGCTCGGCTACGCCAAGGCCGATCTCGAAAGGAACTACCCGACCTATCTGGATTGCTGGAATGATCTCGTACATCCGCTCGACCGCTACCGTGCCGAAGAGGCACGGCAGCACTTCCTGACGAGCGGAGAAGCCAGCTATCGGATCGAGTACCGGATGCGCTCGGCGACCTTCGACTGGAAGTGGATTCTCGATATCGGCAATGCCGTCGAACGGGACGGGAATGGTCGCGCCTTGCGTGTGATCGGCATCCATCAGGACATCACCGAACGCAAGTTCGCCGAGGCCACTCTCCGGGAGAGCGAAGCCTACAACAAGATGCTGTTCCAGGAATCCTCGCGGCCGATCGTCATCCTCGACCCGAAGGCCGGCTTCGTGGACTGCAACCCGGCGGCCGTCCGCATGTATGGTGTCGGAACGCGCGCCGACGTGCTCGGCAAGACCCCGCTCGACTTCTCCGCGCCGACCCAGTATGACGGCCGCGACAGCAAGACCGCCGGACAGGAACTGGTGCGCAGCACGCTCAAGGGCGGTCACGCCCGTTTCGAGTGGCAACATCAGCGACCGAACGGGGAGACATGGGATGCGGAGGTGCATCTGATCGCCTTCGATTTCCGTGGGCGCCGTCTGATGCAATTCACGCTCGACGACGTCACCGAGAGGCGCCGTGCCCGCATCGAACTGGAGAAGCGCGAGCACGAATTGAACGCGCTCGTCGCAGAACAGCGGATGGTTTTCGACAACGCGCCAAACGGCATCATCTATACCGCCGACGGCGTAATTCTGCGCGCCAACAAAAGCATCGGCGATTTTCTTGGATATGCGCAGGAAGAGCTGGTTGGCAGCCCGGGATCAATCATCCAGCCGTCGGAAGAAAAATATCGCGAGTTCGGTGCTCTGGTCGGGCCGATGCTGGCGACCGGCAAGGATGCCGCCGTCGAGTGGAACTTCGCACGCAAGGACGGCAGCCTCGCGCTGGCGCGCGTCTCGGCGCGCGGCATCCAGATGGCGGGCCATCAATGGGTGACCATCTGGATCTTCGAGGACATCGCCGAGCGCAAGGCGGCCGAGCAGGCCATGCAGACGGCGCGCCTCGCCGCCGAGGAAGCGGCGCGCGCAAAGAGCGACTTCCTCGCCAACATGAGTCACGAAATCCGCACACCGATGAATGCAATCATCGGCATGTCCCATCTGGCCCTGGAAACCGAGCTCGATCCACGGCAGCGCAACTACGTCGAGAAAGTAAACCGTTCGGCCGTCAACCTGCTCGGCATCATCAACGACATCCTCGATTTCTCGAAGATCGAAGCCGGCATGATGGCGGTCGAAAAAACCCCTTTCCGCCTCGACGACGTGATGGACAACCTCGCCAACCTGATCGGCATCAAGGCAGAGGAAAAGGGCCTGGAACTGCTTTTCGACATTGCCCCGGATATTCCGGGGGGACTTGTCGGTGACCCGTTGCGGCTCGGCCAGGTGCTCACCAATCTCGGCAACAATGCGGTGAAATTCACCGAATCCGGCGAAATTGTCATCGGAGTACGCCGCGAAAACGGGAGCCTGCATTTTTCGGTTCGCGACTCCGGCATCGGTCTGACGCAGGAACAATGCGGCAAGCTCTTCCAGTCCTTTACCCAGGCCGACAGTTCCACAACCCGGAAGTACGGCGGCACCGGCCTTGGCCTCGTCATATCGAAACGTCTGGTCGAACTGATGGGCGGACGGATCTGGGTCGAAAGCGAACAAGGCAAGGGCTCGACCTTCCATTTCACGATCACCTACGCCACGCCGGACGTGATGCCGGCACGCCATACGGTGACCGCCGAGACCCTGCGCGGCCTGCGCATTCTTGTGGTCGACGACAACGAGCATGCCCGCGAGATCGCTCGCACACTGGTCGCCACGCTGGGAGCCAACGTCAGCGAAGCAGCCGGCGGCGCCGCGGCGCTTGCCGCCATCGTCGCCGCGCGCGACACCGGGTTCCCGTTCAACCTGATCATGATCGACTGGAAGATGGCCGACATGGACGGGATCGAAACGCTTCACGTGTTGCAGTCGGAACATCGCATCGACACACCGGCAGCCATCATGGTCACCGCCTACGGGCGCGATGATGCGATGCGTGCCGCCGAACACAGCGGCGTAATGGTGCATTCAGTGCTCACCAAACCGGTGCTGGTCAGCACGCTGCAGAATGCCATCGGCGAGGCCCTCGGACTGCAACCGCTCGAACATAACAAAGAGACGCGTGCGCCAACGGTCGATCAGGCCCAGGCCAGGCTTGCCGGTGCGCGCATTCTGCTGGTCGAAGACAACGAAATGAATCAGGAACTCGCCGTCGAGCTGCTCTCCCGTGCCGGTATCGAACTCGTCATTGCCGGCAACGGACAGCTGGCGCTCGACATCCTCGACGGAGACGCAGCCTTCGACGGTATCCTGATGGATTGCCAGATGCCGGTGATGGATGGCTACGAGGCAACGCGCGCCATTCGCGCGCGGCCGGCAGTATCCTCGCTGCCGATCATCGCGATGACCGCAAACGCAATGGCGGGCGACCGCGAAAAGGCGATCGCCGCCGGCATGAACGACCATATCGCAAAGCCGCTGATCGTCGATGAAATGTTCGCAACGATGGCGCGCTGGATCAGCCCCGCGCAACCGGCACGGCCGCCAGCGAGCAGCGCCCCCGCTGCCGGCGAAGACGCCCCCGATCTGCCACCGCTTCCCGGCATCGATCAGCAGGCTGGCCTCAAGGTGACAATGAACGACAAGCGCTTCTACCGGAATCTGCTGCTCACCTTCCGTGACAGCCAGTCCGGGTTCATGGAAGCCTTCCGCGCCGCCCAGCAAGGCACCGATGCGTCGGCACCGATGCGGCTCGCACACACCTTGAAGGGTTCCTCCGGTACCGTCGGCGCCAAGGATCTGCAGGCGGCAGCGGCAGTACTGGAAGACGCATGCGAACACGGCGCTTCGGCGGCCGAGATCGAGGAACTGCTCAAGAAAACCAGCGCCGCCCTGGAGCAGGTGATGGCAGGCCTGGCGGAACTGACGGCAGCGCCAGCGGCAGCCCGCGCAGCACCACCGATGGATACTGCCGCAGTCGAGGCACTTTGCAGCCAGCTTGCCGAGCTGCTGGCCTATGGGGACTCCACGGCCGCCGACCTGATCAGCGACAACGATGCGGCGCTCGCTGCCGCGCTCGGTGAGAACTACGCGCAGATTCGCTCGGCAATCAACGGTTTCGACTTCGAAACCGCGCTGTCGCTGCTGGAAGGTGCGCGCGATTCGATTGCGGGAAACGAGGAAACTGTCCGATGAATACCCAGAACACTGCGACCAAGCCAACGATCCTGGTCGTCGACGATACGCCGGAGAACCTTGCGCTGATGAGTGCGTTGCTGCGCAACGACTACACCGTGCGCGTCGCCAATGGCGGTGAGCGGGCGCTGCGCCTGGCCGCAGAAAATCCGCCCGATCTCATCCTGCTCGACGTCATGATGCCGGAGATCGATGGATACGAAGTACTGCGTCGGCTCAAGGAAAACCCCGCAACCCGGGAGATCCCCGTTATCTTCCTGACAGCCAGAACCGAAGCGGATGACGAGCGTCGCGGCCTCGAACTCGGTGCGGTCGACTACATCGCCAAGCCGATCAGCCCGTCGATCGTGATGGCGCGCGTGCGCACGCACCTCACGCTCAAGGCTTCGGCAGATTTCCTGCGCGACAAGGCCGCCTATCTCGAAAGCGAAGTGACCCGCCGCACTCACGAAATCGCGATGATCCAGGATGTGACGATCATGGCCATGGCGTCGCTGGCGGAAACCCGCGATACCGATACCGGCAACCACATCCTGCGCACCCAGCATTACGTTCGCCTGCTTGCCAACGCCCTGCGCGAACACCCGCGTTTTGCCGCCTTCCTCGATGCCCAGTCGATCGACCTGATCTTCCGCTCGGCGCCGCTGCACGATATCGGCAAGGTCGGCATCCCGGATCGCATCCTTCTCAAACCCGGGCAACTGACTGCCGACGAGTTCGCCATCATGCAGCGTCATGCCCGTCTCGGGCACGACGCGATCGATCACGCCGAAACCGCGCTGCAGGCGGACGTCGGCTTCCTGCGCATCGCCAAGGAAATCGCGCTGTCGCACCACGAGCGCTGGGATGGCCGCGGCTACCCTTCCGGCCTCAGCGGCGAGCAGATTCCGGTCAGTGCCCGCCTGATGGCTCTCGCGGATGTTTACGACGCACTCGTCAGTCGCCGGGTGTACAAGGAAGGCATGCCACACGCACGCGCCGTCGCGATCATCCTTGAAGGCCGCGCCAGCCAGTTCGACCCCGACGTGGTCGACGCATTCATCTCGCTGGAGGCGAAATTCGCCGCCATCGGCACCCGTTTCCCCGACAGCGACGACGATCTGGCGCGCAAGCGCGTTCAGTTCCAGGACGCCTTGCCCGAAACCCCCTGACACCCGACCTACGCGATCTTCACACGCCCTGAACCTCGAATGCTGACCAACAAGACCGTTCTCGTCGTCGATGACATCGACACCATGCGCCGCGTCATCGTTTCGCAGCTGGATCGCTTCAGACCGAAGCAGGTACTGACGGCAACCAACGGCGCCGAAGCGCTGCGCATCATTGCCAAACAGCATGTCGACCTGATTCTCTCGGACTGGAACATGCCGGAGATGAACGGTCTCGAACTGTTGACCGCGCTCCGCGGACAACCGCGGCTGCGTGCACTCCCCTTCATTCTGGTAACGGCGGAGACCGAGCGCGAACGCGTCGCCAAGGCGATCGCGGCCGGGGTCACGGATCTGCTGGTGAAGCCCTACGCCCCGGACGTTCTCGCCACCCGCATCGAACGGGCCTTTCGCCGGGAGGCCGGGCACCGGGGCGAGACTTCCGCCAGCGCGCCCGCGAACGCGCCGGTCAAGCCGCGCGGCAAACCCGGTACGCCAACATTGCTGATCGTCGATGACACGCCGGATAATCTCTTCCTGCTCTCGCAGATGTTCAAGGACGACTACACGGTGCGTGTCGCCAACAACGGCGAGAAGGCGCTGCAGATCTGCTGCTCGGACGATCCGCCCGATCTCGTCCTGCTCGACGTGATGATGCCGGGCATGGACGGCTTCGAAGTCGCCACCCGCATGCGCCAGCACCCCGCCGCCGAGGCGATCCCGGTCATTTTCGTGACTGCGATGGATGGCAACGATGCCCGCGTGCGCGGCCTCGAACTCGGCGCCGTTGACTTCGTCAACAAGCCGGTGGATCCGAACATTCTGAAGCCGCGCGTGCGCAATTTCCTGCGCTATGTCTCGCTGCGCAAGGGCCTGCAGGCCGACTACGACGCGATGATCGAAACCGCACGCCTGCGCGAGGACGTCGAGCGCATCACCCGCCATGACTTGCGCGGCCCGCTGGCGGGAATCGTCGGCCTCGCCCAGTCGATCCGCGAACAGGATGCAGTTCCGCGCGAAGAGCTGGATGACAGGATGCGCGCCATTGAAGAGTCTGCCCTGCGCGTGCTCGACATGCTCAACCTGTCCGCCGAAATCTACAAGATCGAAACCGGCGCCTACCGGCTCGACGCAAAGCCGGTCGGGCTGGACGGCATCCTGAAGCGGATCGCCGAACTGGCGCAAGCCGCGCATCGCGAGAAGGAAATCACCGTTCGCTATACGTCGACCGGCAGCAACGCAACGGGCGACGCGCTGCTCTGCCACTCGCTGTTCCACAACCTCGTGCGCAACGCCTGCGAAGCCTCGCCGACCGGTGGCGAAGTCAGCATCACCGTTGCCGACAGTGATCCGCTGCGCATTGCAATCACCAATCGCGGCGCCGTAGCGCAGGAGATTCGTGACCACTTCTTCGACAAGTTCGTCACCCACGGCAAGGCCGGCGGCAGCGGCGTCGGCACCTACTCCGCGAGACTCCTCGCCGAGGCGCAGAACGGCAGTATCGCGCTCGATGTCGATGACAGCGACGACCGGACCACGATCACCGTGAGCCTGCCGCGCGCCTAGGCGGCGCCGCGCGGGGGCTACCCTCCGGCACGTGCCGACAGGTACGCCCTGCCACGGCAGCGTGGCTTGCGAGCCGCCGTCACAGGCACCGCCAACCCGGCCGAAGCACAGGCGGCGGCAGTCCTTGACCGAGAAATCGGCTAAAATCCCGTCTTTCCCGAACGAACACTGGCTACTGCTACAGGAGACAAAATCATGTCGATGTCCGACCGCGACGGCTTCATCTGGATGGATGGCAAACTGGTGCCCTGGCGCGAGGCGACCACGCACGTGCTGACCCACTCGCTGCACTACGGCCTATCCGTCTTCGAAGGCGTCCGCGCGTACAAGACCGACAAGGGCACCGCGATCTTCCGTCTCAAGGAGCACACCGACCGCCTGTTCAACTCGGCGCACATCTACATGATGAAAATCCCGTACAGCCGCGAGCAGCTGGCGGAAGCGCAGAAGGAAGTCGTGCGTGCGAACAAGCTCGAATCCTGCTACCTGCGCCCGATCGCCTTCTACGGCTCGGAAAAGATGGGCGTCTCGCCGCGCGGCGCCCAGGTGCATGTTGCCATCGCCGCCTGGCCTTGGGGCGCCTACCTCGGCGAGGAAGGCCTGGAGAAGGGCATCCGCGTCAAGACCGCGTCCTTCGCCCGCCATCACGTCAACGTGACGATGCCGCGCGCCAAGGTCGCCACCACCTACGCCAACTCGATCCTCGCCAACCTCGAAGCGACGCAGGACGGCTACGATGAAGCACTGCTGCTCGACACCATGGGCTTCGTCGCCGAAGGCGCCGGCGAGAACCTCTTCGTCGTCAAGAATGGCGTCATCTACGAACCGCAGATCACTTCCGGCCTCTGCGGCATCACCCGCGAAACGGTGATGAAGCTCGCTGGCGACCTCGGTTATCAGGTTGTCTCCAAGCCGATCACGCGCGACGACATCTACATCGCCGACGAAGCCTTCTTCACCGGCACCGCCGCCGAAGTCACGCCGATCCGCGAGCTCGACAACCGCGTCATCGGCGAAGGCAAGCGCGGCCCGATCACGACGAAGCTGCAGGCCCGCTTCTTCGATCTGGTGAATGGCCGCCTGCCCGACTACGCCGACTGGCTGGCCTACGTTTGAGATCCTTGAGATAGCAGAGGGAGAGACAGAAATGTCCGATAACAAGCAGACCACCGTTGAAGTCACCGCCCACGATCTGCCGCTGCACTGTCCGCAGCCGGATGCACCGCTGTGGGCGCGCCATCCTCGCGTATTCCTCGACGTCACCAAGACCGGCGAAGTCACCTGCCCGTATTGCAGCGCCCACTTCGTATTCAAGGGCGAACTCCCCAAGGGTCACCACTGACCCGACAGGACGGCGCCGCTCGCGGCGCCGTCGTCATTGCGCCCCACCCCCGCCGATGAAAGCCCTGATCGTCGCCCCCTCGTGGATCGGCGACACCGTGATGGCTCACCCCCTGTTCGTGCGCCTGCACGAACGTCATCCGGGCATTGAACTGCATGCGCTGGCACCGCGCTGGGTAGCGCCGGTACTCGCGCGCATGCCCGAGATCGCCGGCGTCATCGACAGCCCCTTCGGCCACGGGCAGCTCTCGCTGAAAGCCCGCTGGCGGCTGGCGCGCCAACTCGCGGCGATGAAGTTCGATCGCGTCTATGTGCTGCCCAACTCGCTGAAGTCGGCCCTCATTCCCTTCATGGCCGGCATTCCCGAGCGCATCGGCTTCACCGGCGAATCGCGCGTCGGCCTGATCAATCGGCGCCACGTGCTCGACAAGGCGGTGCTGCCGCAGATGGCGGAGCGTTTCGCACAGCTCGCCGAGCCGCTCGGCGCTGCGTTGCCGCGCCCACTGCCACTGCCGAAGCTCGCCTCCAACCCGGCGCAGCAGCAGGCAACGCTCGCCGCGCTTGCGCTGGCGCGCCCACAAAAACTGGCGGTCTTCTGCCCCGGTGCCGAATACGGCCCCGCCAAACGCTGGCCAACCCGGCACTTCGCTGCGCTGGCGCAGGCGCTCGCCGCCCGCGGCTATACCGTGTGGTCACTCGGCTCGCCCAAGGATGCGCCGGTCGGCGACGAAATCGCCGCCCAGGGGCCGGCCACCAACCTCTGCGGCAAAACCTCGCTCGATCAGGCCATCGACCTGATTGCCCTCGCCGACTTCGTCGTCTGCAATGATTCCGGACTGATGCACGTTGCCGCCGCCATCGGCCGGCCCCTGACGGCGTTGTACGGCTCATCGTCACCGGGTTTTACGCCGCCGCTCTCGCCGCTGGCTAAAGTGGTCAGCCTGCAGCTAGACTGCAGCCCATGCTTCAAGCGCGAATGCCCCCTCGGGCATCTCGACTGCCTGGAAAAACTCGATCCGCAACGCGTGTTGGAGGAATGCCTGCGATGAGCGCCAACCTGTACGCCACCCCGGAAGATGCCGAAACGGCCTTTTACGACGCGATCGAGCGCGCCGATCTGGAAGCGATGATGGCGGTGTGGGCGGACGACGAGGAAGTCGCCTGCGTGCATCCGGCTGGTCAACGCCTGATCGGGCTCGCCGCGGTGCGCGAAAGCTGGCGTCATGTGTTTGCCAATGGCGCCCGCCTGCGCGTGCGCGTCAGCCACCAGCTGTGCTGGAACAGCGCGCTGATGGCGGTGCATAACGTCGTCGAGACCCTCTACCTCGGCGACGACCCGACCCCGCACGGGCCGATGCACGCCACCAACGTTTTCATTCGCGGCGCCAACGGCTGGCGCCTGCTCTGCCACCACTCGTCGACCGCCAGCGAAGCGCCAACGAGCGAGAGCACCAGCACCACGCACACGCTGCATTGATGGCGCCGCCATCGCCATTCCCGCCCTACCGGGCACCGAAATGGCTGCCCGGCGGACACGCGCAGACCATCTATCCGCTGCTGATCAAGCCCGACCTGCCGGCCTACCGGCGCGAACGCTGGGAAACCCCCGACGCTGACTTCATCGATCTCGATTGGGTCGACAGCGACCCGGCAGCGCCCCTGCTGATTCTCTTCCATGGCCTCGAAGGCAGTTCGCACAGCCATTACGCATGCGCCCTGATGCAGGCTGCACTCGGCCGCGGCGTCGGCGGCGTGGTCGCCCACTTCCGCGGCTGCTCGGGCGAATCGAACCGCCAGCCACGGGCCTATCACTCGGGCGACTCCAACGAAATCGACTGGATCCTGCGCCGCCTGCGCCGCCAGTTTCCCAAACGCGTCCTGCACGCCGTCGGCGTTTCTCTTGGCGGCAACGCGCTGCTCAAATGGCTGGGTGAGCGGGAATTCCACGCCGTCGACATCGTGCAGGCAGCGGCAGCCGTTTCCGCACCGCTCGACCTCTCTGCCTGCGGCCACCATCTCGCGCGCGGCTTCAACCACGTCTACACGCAGCACTTCCTTGCCACGCTGAAAGCCGGGGCTGCCGAAAAACTGAAACAGTTTCCCGGTATCTTCGATGGGTCGCGCATGCGTCGCGCGCGCAACCTGTACGAGTTCGACGACGTCGTCACCGCCCCGCTGCACGGTTACCTCGGCGCCGACGACTACTGGCGGCGCGCCTCGGCGAAGCCCCTGCTGCGGGGCATCCGCATCCCGACGCTGGTGCTCAACGCAAGGAACGATCCGTTCCTGCCAGCGCACGCATTGCCCAATGACACGCAAATATCGGCTAAAGTAACGCTCGATCAGCCGCACGAAGGCGGCCACGTCGGCTTCGTCACCGGCAGTTTTCCCGGGCGGCTCGACTGGCTACCGCAGCGGCTGCTGCATTTTTTCGAACACGAACCCTGAACAAACAATCATGGCGATTACCCTCCCCCCCGAAATCTTCAAGGCCTACGACATCCGCGGCATCGTCGGCAAATCCCTCACCGCCGAGGTCTGCCGTGCCGTTGGCCAGGCCCTTGGCTCGCTCGCCCGCGAGCGCAATCAGACGGCCATCGCCGTCGGCCGTGACGGCCGGCTCTCCGGCCCCGAGCTCGCCGGCGCGCTGATGCAGGGCATCGTTTCGGCCGGCGTCGATGCCATCGATGTCGGCTGCGTGCCGACGCCGCTGACCTACTTCGCCGCCTACGAACTCGGCTGCCACAGCTGCGTCTCGGTCACCGGCAGCCACAACCCGCCGGACTACAACGGCCTGAAGATGGTCATCGCCGGCGAGACGCTGGCGCTTGATGCGATCCAGCAGCTGAAGGCGCGCATCGAGGCCGGCAACCTGCTCAGCGGCGCTGGCACCATCCGTAGCGCCGACATTCGTGACGCCTACGTCGCGAAGATCGTCGGCGATGTGAAGCTCGCGCGGCCGATGAAGATCGTCATGGACTGCGGCAACGGCGTCGCCGGCGGCATCGCCCCGGCGCTGTTCAAAAAGCTCGGCTGCGAGCTGGTCGAACTCTATTGCGAGGTCGACGGCAATTTCCCGAACCACCACCCCGATCCCTCGAAGCCGGAGAACCTGCAGGACGTGATCCGCGCGCTGAAGGAAACCGAAGCCGAGATCGGCCTTGCTTTTGATGGTGACGGCGACCGCCTCGGCGTCGTCACCAAGGACGGCGAGATCATCTTCCCCGACCGCCAGCTGATGCTCTTTGCCGCCGACGTGCTCTCGCGCGTGCCGGGCGGCGAGATCATCTACGACGTGAAATGCACCCGCCTGCTCGCGCCGTTCATCCGCGAACGCGGCGGCAAGCCGACCATGTGGCAAACCGGCCACGCGCTGATCAAGAAGAAGCTGAAGGAAACCGGCGCCCCGCTGGCCGGCGAGATGAGCGGCCACGTCTTCTTCAAGGAGCGCTGGTACGGCTTCGACGACGGCCTCTACACCGGCGCCCGCCTGCTCGAAATCCTTGCCCGTGCGGCTGATCCGAGCGCGGTGCTGAAGGCGTTGCCGAACGCCAGCAGTACGCCGGAACTCAACATCAAGATGGCCGAGGGCGAGCCGTTCAAGCTGCTCGACGATCTGAAGGCGAGCGCCCGCTTCGACGGCGCGCAAGAGGTGATCACCATCGACGGCCTGCGCGTCGAATACCCGGACGGCTTCGGACTGGCCCGCCCGTCCAACACCACGCCAGTCGTCGTGCTCCGCTTCGAGGCCGACAACCCGGCGGCGCTGGCGCGCATCCAGACGGATTTCCGGCGCGTGCTTGCCGCAGCGCGGCCGGGTCTGGCGCTTCCGTTCTGACCCGCGCATCAACGTCGGAGGACCACAGGCCGTGACCGACCACGCCGGAGACATCTTCCTCGGACGGCAGCCCATTCTCGATGGCAGCAACGAACTGCTCGCCTACGAGCTGCTCTTCCGCTCCAGCCGGACCAATGCCGCCGCCATCGCCAACGAGGTGCAGGCCACGGCGACGGTTGTCACCAATGCCTTTGCGCAGCTGGCGGTGGGCGATGCGCTGGGGCCGTACCGCGCCTTCATCAACGTCGATCGCGAGTTCCTGTTCAGCGATCTCGTCGAACTGCTCCCGCGCGATGCCGTCACGCTGGAGTTGCTCGAATCGATCCAGCCGGACGCCGAAGTGATTGCTCGCGTCGAGGCGCTCAAGCACAAGGGCTACCAGATCGCCCTCGACGACGTTGCGCATCTCGATCAGCACACTGCACTGCTCGCGCTGGCCGATGTCGTCAAGGTGGATGTTCTGGCCACCGGCACGGATCAGCTGCCGGCCATCGTCGCGCGCGTCAAGGAAGCCGGTGCCCGCCTGCTCGCCGAAAAGGTCGAATCGCGCGAACAGATGGAAACCTGCCGTGCGCTCGGCTTCGATCTTTTCCAAGGCTACTACTTCGCGCGCCCGACGATCATTGCCGGCAAGAAACTCGACCATTCGCAACTTGCGTTGCTACGGCTCACCGCCCTGCTCATGGAGGACGCCGATACCGTCGAGCTGGAAAAAGTGTTCAAGCAGGAACCCGGCCTCACCGTGAACCTGCTGCGTTTGACCAACTCGGTGGCCGCCGGCGTGCGCACACGCATCACCTCGCTGCGCCATGCCATCACCGTTCTCGGCCGCCGTCAGCTGCAGCGCTGGCTGCAGCTGCTGATGTTCGCCAATCCACAGGGCGGCAGCACCAGCCCGCTGCTGCAACTCGCTGCCACGCGCGGTCGCTTGATGGAGCTGCTTGCCGACAAACTGCGCGGGCGCCCCGCCGAACTCGCCGACCAGGCCTTCATGACCGGCATCATGTCGTTGATGCCGGCGCTGCTCGGCCAGCGCATCGAAGACATTCTCGCCCAGCTTCCGGTGGCACCGACCATGGCGCAGGCTCTCGGTGAAACACGGGAAGGTCGCCTCGGCGCACTGCTGCAGCTTGCCGAGGCAGGCGAGGCCGCCGACGAGGAACGCATCGAGGAGCTGCTCGCGGGGCTTGATGGACTCAACGCCGCCGTGTTCAACAGCGCGCTGACGGGAGCGCTCGCGTGGGCCAATAGCATCGGCTGCGACAACGACAACTGAACACATGAACGACCTCGCCCGCACACTGAGAGAAATCCTGATCAGCCGGCAGCCGATCCTCGATCAGAAGCATCTGCTCGTCGGCTACGAACTCTTCTTCCGCACGCCCACGCACGTTGAGGGCGAAGCTCCGGAAAACCGCCTTGCCGCCACTGCCGACGTCGTCTGCTCGGCCTATGCCGAACTCGGCCTCAGTGCCGCGCTCGGCGCGCACAAGGCCTTCATCAACACCGACGAACAGTTCATCCTCGACGACGCGGTCGAGTTGCTGCCGCCCGCCGGCGTCGTGCTCGAACTCGATTTCACCAGCTTCCCCGACGAGGCGCTGCTGGCGCGCTGCCGTGCGCTGCGCGATCGCGGCTACACAATGGCCCTGTCCCGCTACACGGGCCTCGACGAGCGCGCCGCCCTGCTCCTGCCGCTGGTCAGCATCGTCAAGATCGACGCTTCCAGCGGCGGGCAGGCGTTGCCGCAGCTCGCCGGCGGCCTTGCCCGGCTGCCGCTCAAGCTGCTGGCCGAGAAGGTGGAAACGCGCGAGCAGATGGAGCGCTGCCGCGCGCTCGGTTTCCACCTCTTCCAGGGCTACTACTTCGCCGAGCCGCGCATCGTCAGCGGCCGGCGGCTCTCATCCTCGCAGCTGGGCGTGATCCGCCTGATCAACATGATCGCGCGCGATGCCGAGGTGGACGAACTCGAAGACAGCTTCAAGCGCGAACCGGGGCTCGCCGTCAATCTGCTGCGCCTTGTCAATTCGGTTGGCTTCGGCCTTGGCCGCAAGGTGGAATCGCTGCGTCACGCCGTTAACGTGCTCGGTCGCCGGCAGCTCCTGCGCTGGCTGCAGCTGCTCTTGATGGCCTCGCCGGAATACGGCCACTCGCCCGAGCGCAATCCGCTGCTGCAGCTCGCCGCGCTGCGTGGACGACTGATGGAACTCCTTGCGGTGCGTATCGCCCCGACGGAACGCACGCTCGGCGATCAGGCATTCCTCTGCGGCATCATGTCGCTGATGCCGATCGCCCTCGGCCTGCCGATCGACGAAATCATCGAACAGATCGCCGTCACGCCCGAGATACAGCAAGCACTGCAGCACCGCGATGGCAAGCTCGGCAGCCTGCTCGACCTGATCGAACTGCTCGACCGCAGCGACTGGGAAGCCTGCGACCGCATCCTCGCCGACACGCCGCCACTGACGCGGGCCGCACTCACTGCCGCGCTCACCGAAGGGCTGGCGTGGATTCACGCCGATGTCGGGGCGGCTGGCTGAACTGCCAGCCTCCCTGAGCGGCTCACCCGGCTGTTTGAAACGCGACGCCGCTGATCGTCAGCAACGCCGCGCCAGCCAGTCGCGCACCGCCAGCCCGGTTCCGAAATCCCACGGGCGCAGCTTCTCCGGCGCGACCAGCCGGAATTCCGCCAGTTCCTCGTTGAGCACGATCTCGCCGCCAGCCTGCACGTGGTAGGCGATGATGACCTCGTTCTTGCGCTCGAAGGGATAGACGCCGATCAGCGCCAGCGCCGAGGCATCGAGCGCCAGTTCTTCCTTCACCTCGCGCGCCACGGCCGCCTCCGGCGACTCGCCCGCTTCGAGGAAGCCCGTCACCAGCCCGAAGACGCCGGGCTGCCAGGCATGGTTGCGTGCCAGCACGATCATGCCCTCGCGCTCGACGAGCGCCGCCACCACCGGCAGCGGATTGCCCCATTCAACATGGCCGCAGGGCGCGCTGCAGGCGAGCCGCAGGCGGCCGGCCAGCGGCGTCGGGGCGAGCGGTGCGCCGCAGGCGCTGCAGAAGCGTGGTGATTTCATGACATGAGTTCCCGCAGATCGGCGAGCAGCGCATCGACGCGTTCCGGCGTCGTATCCCAGGCGCACATGAAGCGCGCCCCGCCGGCGCCGATGAAGGTGTAGAAGCGCCAGCCGCGCGCCCGCAGGCCGTCGATCGCCACTGCCGGCAAGGCGGCGAAGACACCGTTGGCCTCGACCGGAAAGAGCAGCTTCGCGCCGGGGAGCGTCGCCAGCCCGTCCGCCAAGCGCCGCGCCATCGCATTGGCGTGGCGCGCGTGGCGCAGCCAGACGTCGCCCTCCAGCATCCCCAGCCAGGGTGCCGACAGGAACCGCATCTTCGACGCCAGCTGCCCGGCCTGCTTGCAGCGATACGCGAAATCCTCCGCGAGCCCACGGTCGAAGAAGACCACCGCCTCGCCGGCGGGCAAGCCCATCTTGGTACCGCCGAAGCAGAGCACGTCGACACCGGCGCGCCAGGTCAGCTTGGCCGGCGAGACATCGAGCGACGCGACAGCGTTGGCGAAGCGGGCGCCATCCATGTGCACGCGCAGGCCGCGCGCATGCGCCAGTTCGGCGATGGCGGCGACCTCCGCCGGCCGATAGACCGTGCCGACTTCGGTCGCCTGCGTCAGCGTCACCACGCGCGACTTCGGGTAGTGGATGTCGCTGCGCCGCGCGATCACCTCCTCGACCGCCGCCGGCGTCAGCTTGCCGCCCTCGCCTTTGGCCGGCAGCAGCTTGGAACCGTTGGAGAAGAACTCCGGGCCGCCGCATTCGTCGGTATCGACGTGCGCCAGCTCGTGGCAGATCACGCTGTGGTAGCTCTGGCACAGCGAGGCCAGCGCCAGCGAATTGGCGGCCGTGCCGTTGAAGGCGAAGTAGACGTCACAGTCGGTCTCGAACAGCGCGCGCAGGCGATCCGAGACGCGCCGCGTCCACTCGTCCTCGCCGTAGGCCGGGGCATGGCCGGCGTTCGCCGCCGTCAGCGCCGCAAGCGCCTCCGGGCAGATGCCGGCGTAGTTGTCGCTGGCGAATTGCTGTTCCATCCTCACTCCTCGAAGGCCGCTTTCCAGGCCGCCAGTTTACGTTCGAACGACCACGAGGCGTTGGCCGGGCTGGTCGAGGGCAGGCGCAGCAACTGCCGCCCGGCGACGGCCGCCGCCGGCACATGGCGACGAAACGCCGCCTCGGCCGTGCCGCCGTTGAAGCAGATACGGCCAATTCCGGGATGGCGCACGAGCAGGCCGACAAGGTCGTTCGGCACCTCCGACCCCCGCTCGATCGCCGTATCGAGGCTGCCGGGGCGCACGCAGGATTGCAGCACATCCCACACCGCCACGCCCGCCGCCTGTAGCGCCGCGACACGCGCGGCATACGGCGCATCCGCCGGGAAATGGCAGAGGGCCGCGAGGATCGGCCAGAACGCATTGCGCGGATGGGCGTAGTACTGCCCCGCCGCCAGCGAGGCCGCGCCCGGCATGCTGCCGAGGATCAGCAGGCGCGCACCGGCCGGAACAAGGGGCGCAAAGCTCTGCACGTAACTCATGCGGCCTTTGCAAAAATGGGTAAGATATTTTTCATCGAGTCGAATCGAGACCCTGGCAGGGAGAGCACCATGCTGATCGGCGTTCCGAAAGAAATCAAGAACAACGAGTTCCGCGTCGGCCTGACACCGGGCAGCGTTCGCGAACTGGCGTACCACGGCCACCGCGTACTCGTCGAGACGCAGGCGGGAAGCGGCATCGGCTGCAGCGACGACGACTACCGCGCGGCTGGTGCGGAAATCGCTGCCGCTGCCGCAGCGGTATTTGCCGCCGCCGAAATGATCGTCAAGGTCAAGGAACCGCAGGCAGCGGAAATCGTGCAGCTGCGCGCCGGCCAGATCCTGTTCACCTACCTGCACCTCGCCCCCGATCCGGAGCAGACAAGGCGCCTCGTCGCCTCCGGCTGCACCGCGATCGCCTACGAAACCATCACCGATGCCGCCGGCGGGCTGCCGCTGCTCGCACCGATGAGCGAAGTCGCCGGTCGCATGGCGGTGCAGGTCGGCGCCGTCGCACTGCAGAAGCCCAACGGCGGTCGCGGCGTGCTGCTCGGCGGCGTGCCCGGCGTACCGCCCGGCAAGGTCCTCATCCTCGGCGGCGGCGTGGTCGGCAGCAACGCGGCGCAGATGGCGATCGGCCTCGGCGCCGACGTCACCCTCATCGACCGCTCGATTCCGCGCCTGCGCGCGCTGGAGGAACGCTTCGGCGCACGCCTGAAAACGCTCGCCGCCTCGCAGGACGCCATCGAATCACAACTGCTCACGGCCGACCTCGTGATCGGAGCCGTCCTCGTTCCCGGCGCCGCTGCACCGAAACTGGTGCGCCGGGCGCATCTCGCCGCACTGCGACCGGGCGCCGTACTCGTCGATGTCGCCATCGACCAGGGCGGCTGTTTCGAAACCTCGCGGCCGACGACGCATGCCGACCCGACTTACGTCGTCGACGGCATCGTGCACTACTGCGTCGCCAACATGCCCGGCGCCGTGCCGCGCACCTCGACCTTCGCACTCAACAACGCCACCCTGCCCTTCGTGCTGGCGCTGGCAAACAAGGGCTGGCGACAGGCCTGCACCGACGACCCACATCTGCGGGCCGGGCTGAATGTGCATGCCGGGAAAGTGACCTGCGCCGCGGTGGCACAGGCACAGGGCGGTGCCTTTCAGGCGGTGGAGGCAGCGCTATCGGACTGAGCCGGGGCGCTGCTGGCTGGACATTCCGGGATACCCGGCGCATCACCGGGTTCGACGGGCTGCCGAACTTGAGGTCGCGGGAGGCTCGTTTCGACCCTAAGCGGCCTGCTGGACTGATGGCGCAACCGACACTTTCGTTGAGTGCCACCAACACAAATACGCAGCCAATAAAGCGCCAGGAAGAGCAAACAGGCTTAAAGGCCCAAAGGGTATTGCTCCAAAAAACGCGCAGATCGTCGCTATGACTGGGATGGCCTTTCCAAGTCGTTTTTCCATAAGCCACGCCATGTTCATCGCCCCTAGCAAAATCCAAGCTATGACGCCAAATGGAATGGAGTATTCAAGGTAGCCAAGACTCGAGGATGTTGAGGCACTTCTGGGAAAAGGTCCGGCGCCTGCTGCAACCATAGCGATACCGCCCACTACGGACAGATAAAACAAAAGAGCTGGGTAACACAGTGCCCAACTCAATCCCGTAATAGCAAGGCGAGCAATCATCACAAAGTAAAATTTCTGTTGGTTAGATGTCGGCTTCTGGCCGGTTGCTGCCCCGCAGTATCCGTCAACGAACCATGCCAAATCAATAGCGTGCTTACTGCATCCGGTCGCAAATCGGCGCGAACTGCTCCAGATCGATCTCCGTGGCGACAACGCCGGCCGCTGCGAACTCCTGTCCCAGATTCGCGGCCGGCTCGCCGGCATGCTGCAGGAAGCCGATCAGCATGCGCCGGTTGCCTTCGATCTTGCTGATGTAGCGGAAATTGCCGCGCTGGCGGGCGAGGTCGCGGATGCTGCAGAGGAGGAAGAAGGACGAGCCGACCGAGGAGCCGATGGCCTGGATGCGGACATCGAGTATCGAGACGCGCGGGCGGCGCTCGATTTCGGCGACGACGATGTCCATCTTCGCGTTGCCGACGCGTTTCGAATCGGAGAGGAACAGCGCGTCGGAGGCGGGCGCCGGAGAAGCGCAGAGGAGAAGCAGCAGGCCCAGGATGCCGCGGCTCATCGCCCCTTGCCGGAGAGTGAGCCGCGGTTGTAGTCCTTGTCGCCGGGCATGACGGTGCGGCCGACGCCGAAGGCGCCACCCTGCGCGTCGACCGGGCGGGTATTGTTCTCGGGGTAGGCGGCAGCGACTTCCTTCGCCTTCGCCGCCCTGGCGGCATCGACGAACTCCCAGCGGCCGTTCGGGTAGAGGCGCACGGCATCGCCCTGCGCCGTGGTCGCGGCGACGGGCGTGCGGTCGAGTTCGGGGACGGCGGTTGCGGCGATCGCGGCGGGGGCCCCCGTCACCGCCAGCAGCATCAGTGCAGGAAGAATCCGCATCAGACGCGGCCTTCGACCCAGGCCTTGACCGAGGCCAGCGCCGCCGGCAACGCGGCCGGGTTGGTACCGCCGGCCTGCGCCATGTCGGGGCGGCCACCGCCCTTGCCGCCGACCTGCTGGGCGACGGCATTGACCAGTTCGCCAGCCTTGAGCTTGCCGGTGGTGTCGGCGGTGACGCCGGCGATCAGGCTGACCTTGTCGCCATCGACAGCCGCCAGCACGATGGCAGCGGTCTTGAGCTTGTCCTTCAGCTTGTCCATCGTCTCGCGCAGCGTGGCGACATCGGCGCCTTCGAGCACCGCGGCCAGCACCTTGATGCCCTTGACGTCGGCCGCCTGCGCGGCGAGGTCGTCGCCCTGGCTGGAGGCGAGCTTCGACTTGAGGCGCGCCAGTTCCTTTTCCAGCGCCTTCACCTGATCGACCATCTGGCCGACCTTGGCGACGACTTCCTGCGGCTGCGCCTTGAGCGCGCCGGTGACGGCGGCGAGCGTGTCCTGCTGCGCGTCGAGCCAAGCCAGTGCGACATCGCCGCAGACGGCCTCGACGCGGCGCACGCCGGCGGCAACGCCGCTCTCGCCGACGATCTTGAGCAGGCCGATGTCGCCGCTGCGCGCGACGTGGGTGCCGCCGCACAGTTCCTTCGACGAGCCGATGCCGATCACGCGCACTTCGTCGCCATACTTCTCGCCGAAGAGCATCATCGCGCCGGACTTCTGCGCATCCTCGATCTTCATCACGCGCGCCTCGGTGGCGGCATTGGCGAGGATCTCGGCGTTGACGATGGCTTCCACCTTGCGGATCTCGGCTTCGGTCATCGGCTGGTTGTGCACGAAGTCGAAGCGGGTCTTCTCCGGATCAACCTGCGAGCCCTTCTGCTGCACGTGGCCGCCGAGCACTTCGCGCAGCGCCTTGTGCATCAGGTGCGTGGCCGAGTGGTGGCGGGTGGTGCGGGCACGGGCGGCGATGTCGACCTTGGCGGCGACGCCGTTGCCGACGCTGATCTTGCCGGTGCGGACGACGCCGTGGTGGCCGAAGACGGCGGCCTGCACCTTGAGCGTGTCTTCCACCGCGAAGATGCCGTGCACCGACTGCAGTGCGCCGCGGTCGCCGACCTGGCCGCCGGATTCGGCGTAGAACGGGGTCTCGTCGAGGACGACGACGCCCATCTCGCCTTCGTTCAGTTCATTGACGGCGACGCCGTCCTTGTAGAGCGCCAGCACGTTGCCCTTGGCTTCGAGCGACTCGTAGCCGTGGAAGGTGGTGTTGGGGCCTTCGTATTCGAGCTGCGCCGCCATCTTGAACTTGCCGGCGGCACGAGCCTGTTCCTTCTGCCGCGCCATGGCGGCATCGAAGGCGGCGGAATCGACCTTGATCTCATGCTCGCGGCAGATGTCGGCGGTGAGGTCGAGCGGGAAGCCGTAGGTATCGTGCAGCTTGAAGGCGGTCTCGCCGTTGAACACGCTTTTTCCACCACTCGTGCCGGTCTTCGCCATCTCGGCCAGTTCGCCGTCGAGGATGGCCATGCCGTGGTCGATGGTGGCGAAGAAGCGCTCCTCTTCCAGCTTGAGCATGTCCATGACGCGCGACTGCTCGGACTTCAGCTCCGGATAGGCCTCGCCCATCTCGGCGACGAGATCCGGCACCATCTTGTGGAAGAAGGGCTGGCGCACGCCGAGCTTCCAGCCGTGGCGGATGGCGCGGCGGATGATGCGGCGCAGGACGAAGCCGCGCCCCTCGTTGCCGGGGATAACGCCATCGGCAATCAGGAAGGAGCAGGCGCGGATGTGGTCGGCGAGCACGCGCAGCGAGGGACCGTCGGCATCCTTCGAATTCGTTTCGCGGACGGCGGCCTTGATCAGGTTCTGGAAGAGGTCGATCTCGTAGTTGGCATGCACGTGCTGCAGCACGGCGGCGATGCGCTCGAGGCCCATGCCGGTATCGACCGAGGGCTTCGGCAGCGGGTGCATGACGCCGGCCTCGTCGCGGTTGAACTGCATGAAGACGTTGTTCCAGATCTCGATGAAGCGGTCGCCGTCTTCATCCGGCGAGCCCGGGGGACCGCCGGGGATGTGCTCGCCGTGGTCGTAGAAGATTTCAGTGCAGGGGCCGCAGGGGCCCGTATCGCCCATCATCCAGAAGTTGTCGGAGGCGTAGCGCGCACCCTTGTTGTCGCCGATGCGCACGACCTTGTCGACCGGCACGCCGACTTCCCTGGTCCAGATGTCGAAGGCCTCGTCGTCCTCGGCATAGACCGTGACCATCAGCCGTTCCTTCGGCAGCTTGTAGACATCGACCAGCAGTTCCCAGGCGTACTTGATCGCGTCGCGCTTGAAGTAGTCGCCGAACGAGAAGTTGCCGAGCATCTCGAAGAAAGTGTGGTGGCGAGCGGTGTAGCCGACGTTTTCCAGATCGTTGTGCTTGCCGCCGGCGCGCACGCACTTCTGCGAGGTGGTGGCGCGGTTGTAGGGGCGCTTGTCGAAGCCGAGGAAGACGTCCTTGAACTGGTTCATGCCGGCGTTGGTGAACAGTAGCGTCGGGTCCTCGTGCGGCACCAGCGACGAAGAAGCCACGATCTGGTGGCCCTTGGATTCGAAGAACTTGAGGAAGGCTTGGCGGATTTCGGCGCTTTTCATTGGCAGTAGCCCATTCAATCGCCCGTCGTGGGCGGCAGTATGCAAAGCGGCGATTTTACCGGAAAAACAAGGCCCGCCGCGCTGTTGCCAGCGGGGCGGGCCCTTGCGTGATGGAAACGCGGATCAGTGGCGACGCGCCGGACGATCCTTCCGCCCGTCATGATTGAAATCGTGCTGGCGGTCGTGCTTCTGGCGGTAGATGCGCTGGCTTTGCTGATCCTGGGCATGCTCGATGCGCGCCCGCTCCTTGCCGGTCATCTTGCCATCGGACAGCGCCTTGGTTTCCATGTTCTGCACGTGGGTCTGGCCCTGATCGAGGCGAGCCGCCTCTTTCTGGGTCAGCGCTCCCGACTGCACACCCTGATCGATGCGGGCGTCCTGATTGGCCTGGCGCTGGTCGATACGGGTCGTCGAACCGGTTTGCGCAAAAGCGAGCGCGGGAGCGACGAGAACGAGGGCAGCGATGAGTTTGCGAGCTTTCATTTTGATCTCCTTGAGGTGGTGGGTCTGGCTGAACATTTAGCGTGAGTGCAGATTAGCCAGACCGCACGGACCATCCAAGCGCGTGGCGGTAACACTTCGTAAGCAGTTGTTTCAGGCGAGCAGATCGAGACGATCGGAGAAGACGGCAGCGACGCCGCGGGCGAACAGCGAACGGGCCTGTGCAGCGTCGTTCACCGTATAGCAGAGTACCGGAACGCCGGCGGCGGCAGCTTCTGCAAGCACGTCATCGCGCAGGCGCGCGTGGTCGCAGTGCAGGGTCCGGGCGCCAAGGGTGCGCTGCCGCTGCAGCCAGTCGTGCGGCACATCCTCGAATAACTGCCCGTAGTGGAGTTGCGGCGCCACGCGTTGCGCTGCGGCGAGCGCCTCGGCGGAGAAGGAGGAAAGCAGGGGCATTGTGCCGCACCAGTGCGCGGCAACATAACGGGCGACGGCTTCACCCGTTGCGGCATCATGGCCGCTCGCCGGCTTGATCTCGACGTTGGCGAGGAGGTCATGGCGCATGCAGAAATCAGCAGCTTGCACCAGCGTCGGAATTGGCTCGCCATGACCGGCATCGAGCGCAAACAACACGCGGTCTGGCGTGCAGCTGACTTCGCCGGTGCCGTTGGTGGTGCGCTCCAGCGTTTCGTCATGAATGAGGACGGGAGTGCCATCGCCAGAGAGCATGACATCGAACTCGACGGCGCGGCAGCCGGCCGCGACGGCCGCGCGCAGCCCGGCCAGCGTGTTTTCCGGCGCACCGGCGCCACCGCAGCGATGGGCGAACAGCCGCGGCAGCGCGATCATGCGCCGATCACTTCTTCTGCTTGCCCGGTTTCTTCGTCGGGGCCGGCGTCGGCGTTGCCGGCGCCATCACCAGATTGCCGCGACCAACCGCCGTGTCGAGCGCTTCCTTGGCTGTCTTGCGATCGGCCCAGACCGCTTCCAGCTCTTCTTCGAGGATGGTGCGGACCTGCGGCAACTGCGAGATGCGCACCTGATGCGAAGCACCTTCACGCTTGAGCTGCGAGGTCGCCACCTGCATGCCGACGAGATCGCCTGCGAGAAGCTTGCTGCTGGCGAGCGCGCGTGCCGTCGGGGTCATCGGCAGGAATCCGCCCATGCGCGTGATCTCGACCTGCATTTCCGGCGTCAGCAGGAACTGGATGAATGCGGCGGCCGCCTTGTATTCGGCCGGCTTGCGTCCTTCGCCGATCCAGATCGAGGCTCCATCGGCGAGCGCGTGCACCGGGGCGCCGTGCACATCGTCGTAATACGGGAGCGGCGCAATGCCGAAGTCGAGCGCGGTGGATTCCTGCAGCGTCGCCGCGAGTTCGGAACCCGAGGTGAGCATGCCGCATTCGCCCACGGCAAAGCGCTTGTCGGCTTCATCGCGACGGCCGAAATACTTGAAATAGTTGGTCTTGTACCAGCTCGCGAGCAGCGCGATGTGCTTCACCTGCACGAGCCCGTTGAAGGCCAGCTCACCCTTGGGGCCAGTGACGTCGCTGGCGTTGAGCGCGGCGGTGTTGTCGATGTGCACCCAGACCGGCCAGGAGGTCGTGTAGGGGCAGCGCATGCCGCCGGCGTCGCGCAGCTTGCCGGCCATGTCCTGCACTTCCCACCAGGTCTTCGGCGGCGTGTTCGGGTCGAGGCCGGCCTTCCTGAAGGCCGCCTTGTTGTAGTACAGCACCGGGGTCGACATGGCGAGCGGCAGCGCGACGAGCTTGCCCGTAGGGTCGCTGACGCGGACACGCAGCTCCGGTGCGATCGTCTTGCTGCTGAACTCCGCCTTCGCCTCGGCCATCACCTGATGCAGGGGCCGGAACTGCCCGCGGCTCTGGGCGTAGCGCAACACGTTCTCCGGCGTTGCCAGATTGAGTACGGCGGGCGCCCCCTCGGCAGCCTTGTGCACCAGGGTGACCTTGTAATCCTTGCTGCGGCTGTTGAATTCTTCGATCAGGCCGGCCAGACGCTCGCCCCGCGCCGTATCCAGCTGGTGCTGAAACTCGATTTCGGTGACGGCAACCGCGCCGGTAGTAGCGGCGGCAAGGACGAAGGCAACCGCCAGGCGGGCGCGCAGCATCGAAAAGTTCATGAGATACCTCGTGTCGTGTCTACTGAAGCGGCGATTATAGCGCCCCGCCTTGCCAGCCACGGAGCGAGCTCCCATAATGATGGCCATGATGGCCGCATGCCCTTGAATCGATGAAGCAATGAGAGATCGCCTCCCATGAACAAGTACCAGCGACTGGTCATCATCGTGGCGTTGATCGACGTTCTGATCATGCTGCTCTTCCCGCCTTTCAACGGCCGTTCGCTGGCGCGTGGGGTACCGGAAAGCTTCGACGGCTACTTCCCGGTCCTTGCGGCGCTGGGCGACAAGCCGATCAATAGCGCCCTGCTCAGCATCCAGCTGATGTTCGTCGGGGCCAACGCGCTTGCCGCGTGGCTGGTACTGCAGACCAAGGGGCACCATACCGACATTCCTTCCTTCCGCTACGCAGAAGGGATCGGCATCTTTCTCGTGATCAACCTCGCGCTCATCTTCCTGTTTCCGCCGTTCGAGCCTTACCAGTCGCTGCAGAAGAGCGCGGGCAGCAGTTTCGACAGCTTCTACTTCGTTTTCGGTGACCGTTCGAAACGCCCCTTCTATCTGCCGATGCTGCAGCTCGAAGTGATGTGGGTCGTCATCAACGCACTCGCGCTGTGGCTCCTCTTCAATGCCGTCAAGCGCAACGACGACGCTGCGCGCGAGAAGATCCTGACACTCGCTGCGTCGCTGCCGGACGAACAACTGGAAAAGATCACCGCCGAGATCCAGCATCGCATCGAGGAGCATCATCACGCGCACGATGCGCAGGCGCTGGGTCGGGGCGCCGATCGCCGGCACGGCAGCGACCCCGCGTATCACGGGCCAGACCGGCGCAGCGGCCATGACCGGCGCGACCGCCACTGACTGTGGTTAAATTGCGGGATTCTCAAGCCCTCCAAGCCAGGCGCCGAACATGAGCCGATTCAACTGGGAAGACCCGCTGCTACTCGACGCGCAGCTCACCGACGAAGAGCGCATGGTGCGCGACGCAGCCCGCAGCTGGGCGCAGGAGCGCCTGCAACCGCGCGTGCTGGAAGCCTTCCGCCACGAAAAGACCGACCCGGCGATCTTCCGCGAGATGGGCCAGCTCGGCCTGCTCGGCACCACCATCCAGGGCTACGGCTGCGCCGGCAGCTCCTACGTCGTCTATGGCCTCGTCGCGCGCGAGATCGAGCGCGTCGATTCCGGTTACCGCTCGATGATGAGCGTGCAGTCCTCGCTGGCCATGTATCCGATCTCGGCCTTCGGCTCGGAAGCGCAGAAAGAACGCTGGCTGCCGGGCATGGCGAAGGGCGAGCTGATCGGCTGCTTCGGCCTCACCGAACCGAACCACGGCTCCGATCCCGGCGCGATGGCGACACGCGCGAAAAAGATTGCCGGTGGCTATTCGCTCTCCGGCAGCAAGATGTGGATCACCAACTCGCCGATCGCCGATGTGATGGTCGTCTGGGCCAAGGACGACGAAGACGAAATCCGCGGCTTCCTGCTCGAAAAAGGCATGAAGGGCCTGTCCACCCCGGCCATCCACGGCAAGATGGGGCTGCGCGCCTCGATCACCGGCGAGATCGTGATGGATGAGGTGTTCGTGCCCGACGACAACCTGCTGCCCGGCGTAAAAGGCCTCAAGGGGCCGTTCATGTGCCTCAACTCGGCGCGCTACGGCATCGCCTGGGGCGCCATGGGCGCCGCCGAGTTCTGCTGGCACGCAGCGCGCCAATACACGCTCGACCGCAAGCAGTTCGACCGCCCGCTCGCCGCCAACCAGCTGATCCAGAAGAAGCTGGCCGACATGCAGACCGAAGTCACGCTCGGCCTGCAGGGCGCGCTACGACTCGGCCGCCTCAAGGACGAAGGCCGGGACGCGCCGGAGATGACTTCGCTGATGAAGCGCAACAACTGCGGCAAGGCGCTCGACATCGCCCGGCTGGCCCGCGACATGCACGGCGGCAACGGCATCTCCGACGAGTTCGGCGTCGTCCGCCACATGCTCAACCTCGAAGTCGTGAACACCTACGAAGGCACGCACGACGTCCATGCCCTGATCCTCGGCCGTGCCCAGACCGGCATTGCCGCTTTCGCCAACTGACCCGATGCCTGCCACCATGCGCCGACTCCTGCTCGCCCTGCCCCTGTTGTTCGGCCTGACTGCCTGCGACCAGATCCAGCGCCAGGTTCTGGGCGAAGACCCCGCTGCGAAAACCGCACGGCTGGAAGCCGAAGGCAAGGCGGTCGGCGGCGCCTGTCGTCACTCCGGCCGCGCCATCGAAGACTGCTACGCGATCTATCACTGGCTGCAGAAAGCCGCCATCTTCGCCGGCTGGCAGGAGATGGACACCTACATGCGCACCAACAATATCCAGTCGGTCGAGCCACAATTGCCGCCGCCCCAACCGCCGGGCACGAGAAAGAAGCCGGCGGCAGAAGAAAGTGCCGAGAAGCCAGCCGCCAGGAATGGCGCGAAGTCTGACAAGCCGGAAAAGAGCGAAAAAACCGAGAAGGCGGAACCCGCCGAGAAGGACGCCAAGCCCGCGGCAAAATAGCAGGAGCGCCGCTCCGAACGATCCGCCGCTCAAGGCGCCGGGTTGGTGAAGCGCAGATGGATGGCGTCAATCGCCGCGATGAGTTCGTCGGCAGCGTGCACCGACCACGCCGCCAGATTTTCTTCCAGTTGCGCCATCGTCGTAGCGCCGATGATCGTGCTGGCCACGCACCAGCGGTGGTAGCACCAGGCCAGCGCAAGCTGCGTTGCAGTGAGCCCGTGCTCACGGGCCAGCGCTGCATAGGCGCGCACCGCCGGCTCGACGTTGGGTTTCGAGTAACGCTGCGCGAACCCCGCAAACTGCGTCACCCGCCCGGCGGCCGCCGGGTTGTCGAGATACTTTCCCGACAGGAGACCAAAGGCGAGCGGCGAGTAAGCCAGCAGGCTCACCTGCTCGCGATGACAAAGCTCGGCCAGCGCCGTGTCGTAGCCCCGATTGAGCAGGTTGTAGGCATTCTGGATCGAGACGATGCGCGGCAGCCCGTGCGCCTCGGCCAGCTGCGTGAAGCGCATCACGCCCCACGGGTGCTCGTTCGAAACGCCGACGTGGCGCACTTTGCCGGCCTTGACGAAACCCGCCAGCACGTCCAGCGTCTCGCGGATATCGGTGCCGCCGCGCTCCTTGTCCGGCTCGTACTGCCATTGTCCGAACATCGGCTGGTTGCGTGCCGGCCAGTGCAGCTGGTAGAGATCGATGTAATCCGTTCGCAGGCGCTGCAAGGAACCTTCCAGCGCCGCCGTCAGGTTGGCCGCATCGAAGCCGCTCGGTCCGCCACGAATCCAGGAGAGCGAACGACCGGGCCCAGTCGCCTTGGTCGCGAGAACCACCTTGTCACGCGGCTGGCGCTTCAGCCAGCTGCCGACGATCTGCTCGGTCTTGCCATAACTTTCGGCACTGGGCGGCACCGCATACATCTCCGCCGTATCGACGAAGTTGACGCCGGCCGCGAAGGCGCGGTCCAGCTGCGCATGCGCTTCCGCCTCGCTGTTCTGCACACCGAAAGTCATCGTGCCGAGACAGATGCGGGAAACCTTGAGGCCGGATTGGCCGAGGGTGATGAAGTTCATGAACAAACTCGCCGAATCAGAGCAGGGTAGATGATAACCGGAACCCTACCGCTCCCGCGCCGCCTCATGCCAAGCCTTCTGCACCGGCGATAGCAGATACTCCGCCACGGTGCGCGTTCCCAGCATGATCTCCGCGCTCGTCTGCATGCCGGCGCCGAGCGCGAAGCGGGCGCCGTCCAGTTCCAGGTTCATCGCCTTCAGCGTCACCAGCGCCTTATAGACCAGCGGCTGGCCCTGCTTCTGGCCCTTGTCGTTCGGCGCTGCATTGCTGGTATTGCCGTCCGCCGCATCGGCACTGACATGCTCGACCGACCCTTCGACCATGCCGTACTTCTGGAACGGGAAGGCAGCGAACTTGAGTTTCACCGGCTGCCCCTGGCGCACGAAGCCGATGTCCTCGTTGCTGACCCAGACCTCGGCGCGTAGCGCCTCCTCCCTCGGCACCAGCGTCAGCAGCACGGTGCCCGGCTGCACGACGGTGCCGGCGGTGTGCGTGGCCAGATCCTTGACCACGCTGTCCTGGGTTGCCCGGAGTTCGAGCAGATCCTTGCGGTGGGCCTGCTTGGTGCGCTCCTGCGCGAGCTTGTCGAAGGCGGCCTGCGTTTCGTTGCGCTCGGCGTGCAGGCTGCGCCGGTAGTCGGAGTCGAGCTGGGCGAGCTTCTTCTCGGACTGGGCGATGCTCGCCTTCGCCGATTCGATGAGGTGGGCCTGGGTCTTCAGTTCCTGTTCCTTCTCGATGCGTTCGCGCTTCTTGTCGCTGGCCATCAGGCTGCCGGCAAAGCCATCCTTCACCAGCTTGTCGTAGGCCTTGTCCTGTTCGCGGTAGTGCGGCAGCACTTCGGCAAGCTTGGTCTGCACCTGCTGGGCGGAGGCGAGTTCGGCCCGGGCCTTGACCAGCCGGCTGCGTTCCTCGGCCAGCGCGGCCTCGATGGCATTGCGGTTGGCGCGATACTGGGCGTCGATCTCGCGGGCGAGCGTTGGCGGGTCATCCGGCTCGGCGGCGAACGGCTTGCCGGCCAGTTCGGCATCGATGCGGCGCAGCGTCAGGCGCTTGCGCTGCCAGTCCGCTTCGATCGAATGGGCATCGGCATCGGTGATCAACGTGTCCATGCGCATCAGCACCTGCCCGGTCTTCACCGTTTCGCCCTCGCGCACGAGGATTTCCTTCACGATGCCGGCCTCGGCCGGCTGCACGATCTTCAGGTAGCTCTGCGGCACCAGCTTGCCTTCGGCCACGGCGACGATGTCGAGCCTGCCGATCAGCGCCCAGAGGATAAGGAGGGCGAGCATGCCCGCGAGCACGCGCAGCACGGTGCGGCCGAGCGGGTTCGGCGGCGCCTCCTGCAGGCGCAGGAGCGGCGGGGAGAAGTCATGGTAGTCGGGGGTTGCCGGTTCGGGGAGAGACGGCAGCGTTGGCAGTTTTAGCGGGAGTTTCATGATTTCCGGTTTGCGTTCGCAAGGGAGCGGCGAGGACCACCCTCACCACTCCCTGCCTGTTACGACAAACGCACCGCCCCCTCCTGAATCGTCGCCAGCGGCCGCAGCGTCTGCGCCTGCGTGCCGAAGCCGGCATCGCCGATCACCTGCTGGGCGGAGGTGAGGCCAATGCCTGCCAGCGTGCCGTTCTTGCCGTACTGGTAGGCAAGATCGCCGCCGATGGCGGCGGTGTCCGAGCCGGCGAGCTGGAAGGTCGTGAGCGCGTTGGTCAGCGCCCAACTCGTGAGGCCGGGGTTGGCGACTCGGGCAGCATCGAAGGCCCCGGCGAGACCGGCGAAGTTGAAGTTCTCGATCTTCTGGTCCTTGAGCGGGTCGCTACCGCCGGCACTGAAATCAGCCATGGCTTCGGCGATCATCTGCAGGTTGAGCACGGGCTTCGAGGGCGTGGCGGCGTACCAGTTCTTGAAGGTGATCTGGTCGCTGGCACCGATCTTCAGCACCAGGTCGTTGGTGGACTTGCTGAAGCTGAGGTCGGTGTAGGCGATGCCGCCGCCGAGCGAGAGCGTATCGCTGCCGGTGCCGCCGGTGGCGAAGGTGTCCTGCCCGTCGCCCTTGTTGAAGAGCACGATGTCGTTGCCACCGGCGGTGGTGACGGTATCGTTGCCGAGTCCGCCGAGGTAGAGCTCGGCCGCGGCACCGCCGGTGAGAGTGTCGGTACCGGCGCCGCCATTGAAGAGGGCCGTGCCGGACGGATCAGTGAGCGTGTCGTTGCCGGCCCCACCTTCGAGGATGTCGTTGCCGGTGCCGCCGTTCAGGGTGTTGGCACCGGTATTGCCGCGCAGGAGGTTGTCCAGCGCGTTGCCGGTGCCGTTCCGGGCGGAAGATCCGGAGAGCGCCAGTGCCTCGACGTTGGCAGCCAGTGTCAGTGTGACGCTGCTGTTGACGAGGTCGATGCCTTCGCCGGCGAGCTCGGTTACGACATCGCTGGCGTTGTCGACGGTGTAGACGTCGTCGCCCAGCCCGCCCAGCATTGTGTCGGCTCCGGACCCGCCGTTCAGCGAGTCGTTGCCGGCACCGCCGGTGAGGGTGTTGGCGCCGCTGTTGCCGGTGAGGACGTTGGCGAGCGTATTGCCGGTCGCGTTGATAGCCGTCGTTCCGGTCAGCGTAAGCCGCTCGACGTTGGCAGACAAGGTGTAGGTGACGCTGGACTTGACAAGATCGTTTCCCTCGCCGGCGTTCTCCGTCACGACATCGGCAGTGTTGTCGACAACGTACGTGTCATCGCCGGCGCCGCCGCGCATCGTGTCGGCACCGCTGCCGCCCGAAAGAGTGTTGTTGGCCCCGTTACCGACGATGAGGTTGGCCAGCGTATTGCCCGTCCCGTTGATGGCCGCCGTTCCCGCCAGGGTGAGGTTCTCGAGGTTGCTGCCCAGTGTCCAGGTGACGTCGGCGATGACGGTATCGGTGCCGGCACTGGCCGCTTCCGTGACGGTGTCGCCGGTGCTGACGTAATAGGTGTCGTTGCCGGCGCCGCCGACCAGAGTGTCATTGCCTACACCGCCGTCGAGGATGTTGTTCCCGGTGTTGCCGGTGAGCGTGTTCGCGAGGTCGTTGCCGGTCCCGTTGATCGCAGCCGAACCGGTGAGCGTGAGCTTCTCGATGTTTGCCCCCAGCACATAACTGATGCCGGATTGCACGGTATCGGTGCCTTCGGCGGCGTTTTCGACGACGACGTCACCGGCGCTGTCGACCACGTAGATGTCGTCGCCGGCACCGCCGGACATCGTGTCGGCACCGCTGCCGCCAGACAGGGTGTTGTTGCCGGCGTTGCCCGTCAGGGTGTTGTCGAGGGTATTCCCGGTGCCGTTGATCGCGCCGGTGCCCGTCAGGATCAGCTTCTCGACGTTGCTCGCCAGCGTGTGGGTGACGCTCGAGCGCACCGTGTCGATGCCCGCGTTGGTTGCTTCGTTCACGACGTCGCTCGCGCTGTCGACGACGTAGATATCGTCGCCGGTACCGCCGGACATGTTGTCGTTGCCAGCACCGCCGTCGAGGATGTTGTCGGCACCGTTACCGGTCAGCGTGTTGGCCAACGTATTGCCGGTACCGTTGATCGCCGCCGTGCCTGTCAGCGCAAGGTTCTCGACGTTGGCGCCGAGGGTGTAGGTCACACCCGATTGAACGGTATCGGTCCCTTCGCTGGCATTCTCGGTCACCACATCGCCGGCGTTGTCGACCACGTAGGTATCGTTGCCGGCGCCGCCGGACAGGGTATCGGCGCCACCCGCACCGTCGAGTACATTGTCGCCGCTGTTGCCGGTGAGCACGTTGTTCAGGCCGTTGCCCGATCCATCAAGTGAATCCGTTCCGGTCAGCGTCAAGTTCTCGAGGTTGGCACCCAAGGTCCAGGAGATCGCGGATTGAATTCCGTCGACGCCTTCCCCGGCAATTTCTGTCACCACGTCGCCGGTGTCGTCGACCACATACGTATCGTTTCCGTCGTCGCCCAGCATGGTGTCGGCGCCGCCACCGCCCTGCAGGAGGTCGTTGCCGACACTGCCGTCCAGGAAGTCCGATCCCGCACCCCCTGTGAGCGTATCGTTCCCGGCCAGACCATAGACCTTGCTGCCGGCTTCAAGGGCAGAGAGGGCATCGTCTCCGTCCGTGCCGTAAACGCCAACGTTCGCCACAATGGCGGCCAGGTCCCACGAGGTGCCGTCCGCAAAACGAACCACGTCGATCTTGTTCTCGTCCGCGGCAAAGAAATCTTCCACGGTGATCGATTCGCCGGAATCCTTGATCCTGAACACGAGACTCGGAGAACCGGAAGCCTCCACGCGGACGTCGTCGACATTGAGCCCTTCAAGTACCAGCGTATCGCTACGGCCCACTGTGGCGTCGTTGTTGCGGATCACATCGGAACCGCCGCCGCGGCTGAAGACGTAGGTGTCGTTCCCGGCGCCCCCGTAAAGCGCGTCACTGCCAGCACCGCCGTCAAGCAGATCGCCTTCGGAGTCGCCCGTCAGCGTGTCATCGCCTTCCAGGCCATACAGCCGGCTCGGCACGCCTGCCAAGGCAAACAGCGAATTCGCCGAGGCTGTGCCGAGGATACTGACGCCCAGCGTCTGCAGCAGCGATGTCCAATCGAACATCGCCCCGTCGCCGAAGACCACGGTGTTGAGCCGATAGGCGTCGCCATAGACGAAATTCTTGACCGTGATCGCGTCACCACTGTCCTTGACGGAGAAGGAGATATCCCAGCTATTGCGCTTCTCCAAGACGATGTCATTCGTGATCAGCCCCTCCAGATGCAGCGTGTCGTTACGGCTTGCATCGCTGTCCGCATTGAGGATCGTATCGTCGCCACCGCCGCGGCCGAACACGTAGGTATCGCTGCCGGCGCCACCGTCCAGCCAGTCGTTGCCAGCACCACCATCCAGGCGATCGTCGCCTGCGAGGCCGTAAAGGTGATCGTCGCCACTGCCGCCATCGAGCCGATCGTTCGCCACGTTACCGGTCAGTGTGTCGTTGCCGGCCAGGCCGAACATCCGATTGTCGATGTCCGGCACGCCCGAAAGATTGTCATCACCGGACGTACCGACAACAGCGATGTTGGCGAGGATGGCCGCCGCGTCCCAATAGGCCCCGTCGCCGAAAGTGACTGCGTCGATCTTGTGAGCATCGTCGAAGAAATAGTTCTGCACACGGATCGATTCGCCGGTGTCGAGGATAACGAAGGCGAGGTCGTAATCGCCCTGCCGCTCTACGCGGACATCGTTTGGTGTCAATCCCTCGAGATGCAAGGTGTCCGCACGCCATGTATCCACATCATAGTTGTCGATGGTGTCGGCCCCCGCGCCACTCCGGAACACATAGGTATCGTTCCCGAGACCGCCGTTCAGGGTGTCGTTGCCCACCCCACCGTCGAGAAGGTCGTCGCCCTCGTCACCGGCCAAGGCGTCGTTGCCATCGCCGCCCGCCAAGCTGTCGCCGCCGGAGCCTCCGGCGAGCACATCGTCGCCGGCATCGCCGGCAAGGAGGTCGGCGCCCGCGCCGCCATTCAGCTGGTCGTTACCGGCACCGCCTGACAACTGGTCGTTGCCGTCCGCAGCCGCCAGAGCATCATTGCCATCGCCGCCGTCGAGAATGTCGTCACCGGCATCGCCGATTAACCCATCGTTGCCCGCGAGGCCTGACATGCGGTTCGGAACGCCGGGAGCTCCCATCAGGGAGTCGTCGCCATCGCCGCCGACGATGTCCACCCCTAGATAACCGAGCAACTGGTCAACGTTCCACAGCAGCCCTTCCGGGAAGCTGATCGCATCGATGCGATGCGACGCGTAGGTAAAGTGCGACTGCACGGTGATCGTCTCGCCGGTATCCCGAATGACGACCGCCAGGTCGCCCGCGCGCTTCTCCAGGCGGATGTCGGTCACAGACAGACCTTCCAGAACCAGGGTGTCGACACGTCCGGACGAGGTGTCGTTGTTATCGATGACATCGTTGCCGTTGCCGCGCCGGAAAACATACGAATCGCTGCCGGCGCCACCGGTGAGCAGGTCGTTCCCCGCACCACCGTCGAGCGTGTCGTTGCCGTTCCCGCCTGTCAGCGAGTCGTCGCCGGCACCCCCGTCGAGTACGTCATCACCATCCCAGCCCAGCAATGAGTCGTTGCCGGCTACGCCGTAGAGGAAATCGTTGCCGTTCCCGCCATCCAGCAGATCGTCGCCAATGTTGCCGGTAAGGGTGTCATTGCCATCCTGGCCACGCATCTCGGCCGGCCTGTCGCCGAGGGCCTGCAATACGTTGTCGTCTTCCGCTCCCCAATAGCGCGTGATGCTGCTTTCGATTGTTGCCCTGTCCCAGGTCGTGCCGTCAGCGAACGTGAGGAGGTCGATCTTGTTGCCGTCGCCCTGGAAATAGTTGTCGACTCGTACAGACTCCCCCGTGTCCTTGACGACCACCGTGAGGCCGTAGGCCATCACCGTGCTACCCGTCGGCGCTTCCCAGCGTTCCAGCCGGACATCGTCGGGAGTGAGGTCTCCCAGCACCAGGGTTTCCACCCGGCCTTGCGTAACGTCGTTCACTTCGATCGCATCGTGGCCCGCGCCGCGGGCGAAGACGTAGGTGTCGTTGCCTGTACCGCCCGAAAGAAAGTCCGTGCCGGCGCCGCCGATCAGGATGTCGTTGCCTGCGCCACCGACGATGTAGTCGTTGTCGGCCCCGCCGTCGAGGACGTCGTTGCCGGCGCCACCGTTGAGGTTGTCGTTCCCCTCATTTCCGTTCAGGCGGCTGCCCATGTCGGGAATGGCGTTCAGCGTGTCATTGCCCGTCGAGCCGGCAATCTCGAACCGCCCGTTGATCGTCTCGCGATCCCACACCACGCCGCCGGCGAACACGATGGCGTCGATCTTCGCGGCGTCGCCGGTGAAGTAGTTGCGCACCGTGATCGTGTCGCCGGTGGCCTTGGCTGCAACAACCAGATCGCTGCCGTTACGGGCTTCGACCCTGACGTCGCCCTCGCCGAGATCGTCGAGCACCAGCCGATCCATGCGCGA
>JAKLLG010000006.1 GCA_023150275.1 Rhodocyclaceae bacterium | reverse complement strand
GCTTCTCGCCTCAGCGTATTTCGGCTGCGAATGGCCTGATCTCGGAGCGAGCGTGATTTCCGGGATAGTCACGACTAAACACAGACCCCACAAAGACAAAACCCCGTCTGTCGAAAAAGACGGGGTTAGTCAGCAGTCTGGCCCGGGAATCCCGGGCGTTTCTCATTGGGCGGCTGCGAATCAGCCGTTCTGCTGCGGTGCCGGTCCGCGCGGCTGACCGCCGCGCCCGCCTTGTCCGCCCCGCTCGCCGCGCGGGCCGCCGAAGGGCTGGAAGGCATCGAAGGTCTTCTTCTGCTCGGCATTCAGCTGGCCGTAGAAGCTGCGCGTCGCGGCAAGCTGCGCTTCCATCTTCTTCTGATGTTCCTTCATGCGCTCGAGCATCTTCTCCATGCGATCCGGTGCCGGGAGCTTCATCATCTGCTCGCGCTCGGCGCGCATGTCACCCATCGCAGCGGTCTGCTGGCGAATGGGGTCGGACCAGGTCTTCCAGGCGCCCTCCTGCTCGGACGAAAGTTTCAGGTCGGTGTGCAGCTTTTCGAGCCGCTTCTCGGCGAACTTGCCAGGATTGCGTTCCATGCGTTCCATGCGCTCCATGCCTTGCGGGCCACAGGCGCCATCGCCGCGGAAGGCATAGGCGCTGCCGCCGCCGACGAGGCCAACGGCGACCAGTGCTGCAATGAGGGTGCGCGAAACAGTACGGTTTTTCATGTCGATCTCCTTGGGTAGGGTTGCATTGCTTGCGTGGTTTCTCTCCACGGCACCCATTGAAGCGCCGGACTGTATCCACGATGTGTCGCCAGCCGCGCCGCTTGGTAACGAAGCGTAAGCGGGGCCACCCCTGACACATGGCGATACATTAGGGTACAAGGCCGACGCCGCAACCCGGTGACAGCAGCGGTGCGAGACTGTAACAATGCGCCATGGACAACAACGCCCACATTCTCGTCGTCGACGACGACCGCGACATCCGCCAGCTGGTCGGCGACTATTTGCGCCAGAACGGCTTTCGCGTAAGCCTCGCCGCGGAGGGACGCGAAATGAAGCTCGCGCTGGAAAGCGCGCACATCGACCTGATCGTGCTCGATCTGATGCTGCCCGGCGAGGATGGCCTGAGCCTGTGCCGCAATCTGCGTGCGACCCCCACCCTCGCGCGGATGCCAGTGCTGATGCTGACGGCGCGCGGCGAAACGATCGACCGCATCGTCGGCCTCGAAATGGGCGCCGACGACTACCTGCCGAAGCCCTTCGAACCACGCGAGCTGCTCGCTCGCATCCGCAACATCCTGCGCCGCGCGCGCGGCCTCGCCGACCCGGCCTTGCCGGCGGGGGCGGCGCCCCGCTACACCTTCCGCGGCTGGACGCTCGACACCGGCCTGATGCGGCTCACCTCACCCGATGAGGTGGTCGTTTCCCTCTCCGGTGCCGAATACCGGCTGCTGAAAATCTTCGTCGAGCACCCACAACGCGTACTCAGCCGCGACCAGTTGATGGATTTCACCAAGGGACGCGACGCCGACCCCTTCGACCGCTCGATCGACCTGCAGATCAGCCGCCTGCGCCAGAAACTTGGTGACGACGCCCGTTCGCCCGATCTGATCAAGACCGTGCGCAACGAAGGTTACGTGCTGGCGGCGCCGGTCGAGGTGGCCGCATGAACCTCCGCCTGCCGGCTGTCTCGCTCACGCTGCGGATCTTCCTCGTGCTGCTGATCGGCGTTTCCGCCGCCGCCGCGCTGACCTTCGTGCTCGCCCAGCGCGACCGTCGCGACGTCATCGCCCATTTTCACGGCCGCGAGGCAGCGCAACGCTTCGCCGACGTGCTGCGCCTGCTGGCCCCACTTCCTGCTGGCGAGCGGCGCAAGGCGATCGCCGGATTCGCGCGCGACGAATGGCAGATCGGCGGCGCTACTGCCTGCGATGCGCCGACAGCGCCGCATCTGCGGCAGAACCTCGCCGAGCGGATCGCTGACATCGTCACCATCGAAGAAGCTGTCCGCTTCCCGCATACGCGCGATGCCGGCGACATGCCGCGACCACCAGCGCTGGGAGTGCGCGTCCGCTTCGCCGATGGCGATGCGTTCTGCCTGCTGCATCAGGGACAACGGCGCATGCCGCCGCAGATCGAGCAATGGCGTTTCCCCACCAGCCTAGCGTTGTTCGTCGCACTGATCGCACTCGTTGCCTGGTTCGCGGTACGGCTGGCCCTACGCCCGCTGCAACGCATGAGTGCAGCCGCCGAAGCCTTCGGCAACGATCTGCGTCACCCGCCGCTCGATACGCGCGGCCCGCACGAAGTGCGCCAGGCCGCCGTGGTATTCAACCGCATGCAGGAACGTGTGCGCGAAATGATGGCCGAGCGCACGCAGATCCTCGCCGCCGTCACCCACGACCTGAAGACCCCCCTCACTCGCATGCGGCTGCGCCTCGAAGCTTGTGGCGACGAAGCCCTGCGCGACAAGCTCGGCAACGACATCGGTGCCATGCAGCAACTCGTCGATGAAGGGCTGGAGCTGGCGCGCAGCATGCAGTCGGCCGAGCCGCCGGCACGACTCGATCTCGGCGCACTGCTCACGGCAATCAGCGACGATGCCGCCGATGCCGGCCAGGCCGTGACCTGTGAGGCCCCCGCCAGCATTCTCGTGAGTTGCCAGCCGGTGGCGCTGCGGCGCGCGCTCGACAACCTGGTGGATAACGCGCTGAAGTACGGTGGCGAAGCGCGGATAAGCCTCGCGGTCGAACACGGGCAAGCGGTCGTCCGCGTGCTCGACCGCGGGCCAGGCATTCCCGAGTCGGCGCTCGGCGATGTATTGCGTCCCTTTGTACGCCTGGAAAGCTCGCGCTGTCGCGAAAGCGGCGGCACCGGGCTGGGACTGGCGATCGCCAACAATCTGGTCGGTGCGCAGGGCGGCAAGCTGACGCTGGCCAACCGCAGCGGCGGCGGGCTGGAAGCGCGCATCACGCTGCCACTCGCCGGCGAATCCGGCCGCTGACGCCTATCAGGACATCGCACGGCACCTGCTCTCGGCGCCTTCGGATCGATGGCTTCGTGCATGGACGTATTGCCCTGCGCGTCTGATCCGCAGTGCTCTGCAGTGATCACCTGGTCCCGCAGCGTTCCGACTCGCGGCACTGCAACATGGCGAGCTGTGGCGCTCGGTTATAATCGCCGCTTTGCCGGATCGGCGAGTACCATTTCTCCCGAGCCCGGCACCGCCCGCGCGTTCGCGCGGAAACCGGCACCCGGAATACGAATGACGCTCAGCCTCTCCCGCCTGCTCGTTCTTGGCATCACCTTGACGGTTTCCCTGCCCGCAATCGCTGAACAGGCGCTGTCGCTGGCGGTTTCACCGATCCTCGGCAACATTCCCGCGGCAACGCCCGAATCGGCGGATCAGGCCTCTCCGCAGGCAGCGCCAGCGCATGTGGCGACCGCAGCGGAATCAAAAGACGAATCCACAGACAAACGCCCGGCCGAGTCCGCCACCACACCCGCCGCGCCGCCAGCGGCCGAAATGCCCGCAGCGCCCCTGGCACCGCAGCCAGCAGCCGTGAGTGCAAACGATGCGATCACCGCTGACGCACCCCTCCCCGTCGCCGAAATCGCCGCGCCGCCCTCACCGCCGAACGCAATCGACCTCACCGAATCGCCCGACGAACTCTTCGAGCGCATCCGCAACGGCTTTGCGATGCCCAACCTGACCGGCGACCTGGTCCTCACCCAGCAGCAGTGGTACATGAACCGTCCCGACTACCTGCGCCGGATGGTCGAACGCAGCAGCCGCTACCTGCACCACATCGTCGAAGAACTGGAACGGCGCGGCATGCCGACCGAGTTGGCGCTGCTGCCCATGGTGGAAAGCGCCTTCAACCCAATGGCCTATTCGCGCGCACGCGCCTCCGGCCTGTGGCAGTTCATCCCCAGCACCGGCAGGAACTACAACCTGAAGCAGGACTGGTGGAAGGACGAGCGCCGCGACATTGTTGCTGCCACCTCGGCGGCACTCGATTACCTGCAGACCATCTACGAGATGCACGGCGACTGGTTCCTCGCGCTCGCCTCCTACAACTGGGGCGAAGGCGCCGTGGCGCGGGCGATCAAGAAGAACGAGGCCAAGGGTCTGCCAACGGACTACCAGAGCCTGACGATGCCGGCCGAAACGCGCAACTACGTGCCCAAGCTGCAGGCGCTGAAAAATATCTTCTCCAACCCGCAACTCGTGGCTGCGCTCGATCTGCCCGCCATCCCGAACCGCCCCTATTTCGCGACGGTGACGCCGAGCAAGAACATCGACATCAAGGTCGCCGCAAAGCTGGCTGACATGCCGGTACAGGACTTCGTTGCCCTCAACCCGGCGCACAACCGCCCGGTGATCCAGTCGGAAACGCCGCTCGTGATTCCGGCCGAAAAACTGGAAACTTTCCAGGCCAACCTGGAAAGCCACGCAGAGGAAGAAAAGCCACTCTCCAAATGGCAGACCTACACGCTGGCACCGGGCGAGAAGCTGGAAAAGGTGGCGCCCCGCTTCGGCATCACGCTGGCCGACCTGAAGCGCGTCAACGGCCTCACCGGCCGCATCAAGACGCCGCCGACGACGCTGCTGGTACCGGCAAGCAACGGAGTCGGTGCCGAGGACATGACCAGCCTGCCCGAGCAGCCGCGCCTGCCGTCGGCCGACCCTGCACCTGCCGCAAAGATGCTGATCGTCAAGAAGGGCGAAACGATCGGCGCCGTCGCCCGCCGCGGCGGCATCAGCGTTGCCGAACTGAAGCGCATCAACCGGCTCAAGTCCGACCGCGTCGCGCCCGGCATGCGGCTGGCAGTGCAATCGCCCACCAGCGCGCCCACGACCGCGTCGGCGGCACCCGCCAAGGCAGGCAAGAACGCAAACGCCACGAAAGTGACGCGCTACACCGTCAAGCGCGGCGACACGCTGCAATCCGTGGCACGCCGCTTCAAGGTAGACCACAAGGACATCCTGCGCTGGAATGCCGGCATCTCGGCCAACCTCAAGCCGGGCCAGCAACTGATCATTCAGATACCGAGCTGATTGCCGGAACCGAAGGCCGCTGCCCCACGCAACTCAAGGCAAGCAAAACTGCTTGAAGAAGCCTGCGTAAGGATCGGCATCGCCGTCAGGAACTCGTCGATGGATTGCGCCATTGCGACACGCCCGTAGCCCGGCCGAGCAATACGCACCGCTTCTTCCGCCGCTCGCGAAACGCCTCTCCTGCTGACGGATGAGATTCCAGAAACTAGCCGTAGAGATGGCAGCGAACAATCCGCGTCTGCGACAGCCGCGTTTCCGCCGGATACGCCTGCCGGCAGGCATCGCTGGCCTGGGCGCAGCGCGGGTGGAAATGGCAGCCTGTTGGCGGATTGGCCGGTGACGGCGTTTCGCCGGGCAGGCGCACGATGCTGCCCTGCTCGCCAGCACCGGGGCATGGCTGGGGGACTGCCGAGAGCAAGGCGCGCGTGTAGGGATGCTTGGGGGCGCGCAGCACTTCCTCCACCGTTCCCGACTCGACGATGCGCCCGAGGTACATCACCGCCACCTCGTGCGCGAGATGCTCGACCACGCCGAAGTTGTGGGTGATGAACAGGTAGGCGAGATCGAGTTCTGCCTGCAGATCGGAAAGCAGGTTGAGAATCTGCGCCTGCACCGACACGTCGAGCGCCGAGGTGGGCTCGTCGCAGACAAGAAGCTCGGGCTGCACTGCCAGCGCGCGGGCGATGGCGATGCGCTGGCGCTGGCCGCCGGAAAATTCGTGCGGGTAGCGCTCGATGGCGCCGGCATCGAGCCCCACCTGCGCGAGCAGGCGCTCCACCGCGGCGCGCAGTTCGGCGGAGGTGACGGTGGCAAGCGCCTGCATGCCTTCGGCGATGATCTCGCCAACGCGCATGCGCGGATCGAGCGAGGCAAACGGATCCTGAAACACCATCTGCATGCGCCGCCGCAGCGGGCGCATTTCGCTGCGCCCGAGACCGGCAATGTCGCGCTCGCCGAGCTTCACGCTGCCGGCGGTCGGACGAATCAGTTGCAGGATTGCCTTGCCCACCGTCGTCTTGCCGCAACCGGATTCGCCCACCAGGGCGAGCGTGCGCCCCGGGCGCAGATCGAGCGAAACGCCATCCACCGCACGCACATGGCCGACCGTGCGTTGCAGGAACCCGCGCCGGATCGGAAAGTGCACCTGCAGGCCGTCGACTTGCAAGAGCGCCGCCGCGCCGCCCTCGCCCACTTTGGCGGCTGGCGCTGCCGGCGCCTGCAGCGGCACGCTCGGCGCGCGTTCCTCGGTCAGATGGCAGCGCACGCGGTGGCCCTCGTGCTCGCGCCATTGCGGCGCCTCTTCACGGCAACGTGGCATCACATGCGGGCAGCGGTCGGCAAACCTGCAGCCGGCCGGCATGCGATCGAGCGGTGGCACTTGCCCGGCGATCGTGGCAAGCCGGGCACCGCGTCGGGAGAGATCGGGCAGCGCAGCAAAGAGCGCCTGCGTATAGGGATGCCGCGGCCTTGCGAAGAAGGCATCGCGCGGAGCTTCCTCGACCAGTTCGCCGGCGTACATGACGCCGACGCGGTGTGCGACGCGGGCAACGACGCCCAGATCGTGGGTAATCAGCAGCATGCCCATGTCGCGCTCGACCTGCAGATCCTGCAATAGATCGAGGATCTGCGCCTGGATGGTGACGTCGAGCGCCGTCGTCGGCTCGTCGGCGACGAGCAGCGCCGGGTCGCCGGCCAGCGCCATGGCGATCATCACCCGCTGTTTCATGCCGCCCGACATCTGGAACGGGTATTCATCCAGGCGACGCTGCGGATCGGCGATGCCCACCGCGGCGAGCAGACGGGCCGCCTTTTCCCGCCGTGCCTCGGCCGCCACCACACCGCGCCCGGCGAGTGCCTCACCGATCTGGTGGCCAACGGTCAGCACCGGGTTGAGGCTGGTGGCCGGCTCCTGAAATATCATCGCCATGCCGCTGCCGCGCAGCGTGCGCATCTCGGTTTCCGGCAGGCCGAGCAGTTCCTGCCCGGAGAAATGAACTTCGCCGCCGAGCACACGCCCCGCCGCCGGCAGCAGGCGCATCAGCGCCAGCGCCGTAGCCGACTTGCCGCAGCCGGATTCGCCGAGCAAGGCATAGGTTTCGCCGGCCACCACGTCGAAGCTGATGCCGAAAACAGCGCGCAGCACGCCTCTGGCCGAGGCAAAGCCGAGCGAAAGATCGCGCACGGACAGGAGGGGAGCGTTCATCCGGCAAGCCTTGGATCGAAGGCGTCGCGCACGGCATCGGCGAGCAGGTTGGCGGCCAGCACCATCACGAACATGAAGCTGAAGGCAGCGGTCAGCGACCACCAGACGACCGGTTCGCGCGACAGCTCCATGCGCGCATTGTTGATCATGGTGCCAAAGCTGATCATGGTCGGATCGACGCCAATCCCTACATAGGAAAGCACCGCCTCGGCGAGCACAAGGCCGGAGAAATCCATGACCAGCGCGATGATGACAATGTGCATCAGGTTAGGCAGCAGGTGCCGGCCGATGATGCGCAGGTCGGAAACGCCGAAGGCCTGCGCGGCCTGGATGTATTCAAGCTCGCGCAATTTCAGCACCTCGCCGCGCAGGAGGCGCGCCAACCCCGTCCAGCTGGTGAGGCCGAGGATGAAACAGAGCGCCAGCAGGCGCAGATCGGCACGTTCGGCGGCGGTGGAGAACCACTGCGGGTGCGTGTCGATGAGCACCTGCATCATCAGCACTGCCGCCGCAATGAGCAGCACGCCCGGAATCGAGTTGAGCGTGGTATAGAGATACTGGATGAGATCATCGACCCAGCCACGGAAATAGCCAGCCACGATGCCGAGCACCACGGCGAGCGGCAGCGTGACCAGCGTCGTCACCAGGCCGATCACCAGTGCCGTGCGGATGCTCTTCAGCACCTGATAGAGCACATCCTGCCCCACCTTGTCGGTGCCGAACACGTGGTAGGCGCCAGCCGAGTTCCCGATCAGCGCCGCCAGTACGATGATTGCCGCCAGCATTATCAGCATGGCATTCCAGGCGGGCCCCTCCTCGTGGCGCCATAGCTGCCGCCACGCAACGGCCAGCGGCACGCCGCGCCGACGTGCGAAAACGCCCGCCATAAGCAGGGCGATGGCAGTCCACACGGCGGCGCCAATGGCGAACGCGCCCAGCGAACGGCCCGCCACATCGGCCGCAGCACGCGCCTCGTCGGTACCCAGATGCGCACCGCCGTGCCGCAGACGCGGATAGTCGCGCGTCGAGCGCAGCACGCCGTCGGCACCACGCACTTCCTGCATCTCCTTCGCATAGCCACGTGTCGCCAGTGGCGCCGAATAAGTCTTTTCGACCTGTGTGCGCAGCGGTGTCAGCAGCGCGTCAAGCACCGACAGTACTTCGATCGAATAGACCGGCTTTGCAGGATCGTCGCCCGGTTTTGCCAACAACTGCGGTCGATAGTGCAATGAATCGACGAGGCCGATGAGCACGAAGGCCGAGAGCAGCGTTGCCGCCGACATGCCGACACGGTTGCGCGCCACCCGCGCCCAAGCCGCCCGCAACGGTGGCTGCCGCGCCGACCACCAGCCCGCGCCAACGGCTGCCAGCACCAGCAGCCAGATGAAGAGGTCGGACCAGAGGAGAACAGGCTGGAAGCTCATGTTGATTCCGCCGGGTCGTCCCAAGGGGACAGCGAGACAAGGCCCGGAAGCCACGCCAGCGGCTGAGCCCTGGTCGCCCACGGCTTCGGGACGGGTGTTGGGGGGAAGACACTCATTCGAAGCGGATGCGGGGGTCAACCAGCGTGTAGGAAATGTCGGTCAGGATCAGGCCGACGATGTAGAGCACCGAACCGATGAAGACCATGGCGCGCACCACGGCAAAATCCTGCGCGTTGATGGCGTCGATCGTGTAGCTGCCAAGGCCGGGAATGCCGAAGAAGGATTCCGTCAGCAGCGACCCCATGAAGAGCAGCGGAATGACGACGACCACGCCGGTCAGGATCGGGATCATCGCGTTCCTGAGCACGTGCCCAAACATCACGCGTAGATCGGAGAGGCCTTTCGCCCGCGCCGTGCGCACGTAGTCCTTGCCGATCTCCTCAAGGAAGATGGTGCGATACCAGCGCGCCGAGGCACCGATGCCGGAGACGACGCCGATCAGCACCGGCAGCAGCAGGAAGCGCCAGGCATCGAGATCGCCGGAGTAGCCGGAGATCGGCACCAGCCGGAACATTTTCGAGAACAGGTATTGGCCGCCGATGATGTAGAAGAGACCGGAGATCGACATCATCGCGACACAGGCGACGACACCCCAGAAATCGAAGGCCGTGGCGCGGAAGAAGGCGAGCAGCAGGGCGAAGCTGACGGTGACGAAGAGTCCGAGCAGAAAGGTGGGCAGCGCGATGGCCAGCGAAGGCACCATGCGCGTGCGGATCTCGCGGGCGATGTCGCGGCCATCCTCGGCACGGCCAAAATCGCCGGCGAACATGAGCGCCGATTTCTGGAAGAAGATGGTCTCGGTCACCTTGCCGGCGCCGGCGGTCTCGCCGTTCCAGAAGAGCGGCTTGTCATAGCCGCGTTCGGCTTTCCACTTGTCGATCGCTTCCGGAGTCACACGCTTTACGCCGAGCTGCATGCGCGCCATGTCATCCGGCGTGTTCACGACGAAGAAGAGTGCAAAGGTGATCAGGTTGACGCCGATGAGGATCGGGATTGCGTAAAGCAGTCGGCGGACGATGTAGGCCAGCATGTAGGCGCGAGGGGGTGCGAGCGATGTCGGTTCAGGTCAGTGGCGAATGTTAGCCGACTTCGCCGGGCTGCGGCGAGTACCTTGGCGTGACCAAGGCATAACAGTACCCTGCCGTGCCCCGGCACGCACACGCGCTCTCGCGGCACGATAGAAATCACTGATGACGGAGAACTGTCCGCATCGTGATATAAATGAAGCAAGGGAATCAACGCCCCGCGGCGGTTCGCTGCCAGCAAGAAGAGCACCGGGAACACCGGGCCTGCACGCACTCGCAAGTACGTAAATGCACACAAATTTATGCACTAAGGAGGCAGCGATGCTCAGGGATTCTTTGCTCAGGTTTCTTGGTACCGGCATGGTCGTGTTGCCGGGCGTGCTGGCACTCGGCACCGGTTCGCTCGATGCGGTCGCGATCAGCCTGTTCGTATTGCTGATGCTGCAGATCGCCACCCTGCTCTATCGCGCCGATGACCCGATCGGCGACAAAGTACGCGCCGAGGAGGCAAGCAAGCGCGACGACGAGCCGCGCTGAATTCAGGCCGCGATGCGCTGCGCCCAGACGGCGAGCGCTTCCATCTGCTGCCGGATCAGGCCGGCGATCTTCTCGTCGACCAGCGTGCCCTCGGCATCGAAACCTCCGGCGAAGGCGTTGGCGAAGACTTCGGGCTTGTTCAGCGGGTGCAGATCAAGGAAGACACAGACCTGCCGCAGATGGTACTGCGCCCGCGATGTCCCCATGCCGCCACCGGCCCCCATGATCGCCACGGGTTTTCCGGCAAGCAATGCGTTGTTCGGCTCGCGCGACGCCCAATCAAGGATGTTCTTCAAGGCCGGCGCCAGCGAATAGTTGTACTCGGGGCAGGCCAGCACGAGCGCATCCGCCGCCCCCATCTGCCCCAGCACGCGCGCGACGCTGGCCGGCCGTTCCGCCAGATCGGCGTTATAGAACGGGATATCGGAAAGATCGGCAAGGTCAAAAGCCACGCCAGCGGGTAGCAACAACGCCGCGCTGCGCAGGAGGCCGCTGTTGCAGGACTGCCGGCGCAGGCTGCCGGAAATGCCAAGGAACTTGAGGTTTGCCATCCGGGTTTTCCCTTTCAGGACTGCAGTTCGGGACGATCGCGGAAATGCTCGAGCGCTTCAGGGTTCGCCAGCGCCTCCACATTCTTCACCGCTCGTCCATGGACCACGTTGCGCACGGCAAGTTCGACGATCTTGCCACTCTTCGTGCGCGGAATGTCGGCCACCTGCAGCACCCTGGAGGGGACATGGCGCGGCGTGGTGTTGTCTCGAATCTGCTTCTTCACCCGATCGACGAGCACGTCGGTCAGAGTCTCACCCTCACGCAGCTTGACGAAGAGCACCACGCGCACATCGCCGAGACTGCCGGGTGGCCAATCCTGGCCGATCACCAGCGACTCCACCACCTCCGGCAGCTTCTCGACCTGGCGGTAGATTTCGGCGGTACCGATGCGCACACCGCCCGGGTTGAGGGTGGCATCGGAGCGGCCGTAGATGATCATGCCACCGTGCGGCGTCAGCTCGGCGAAATCGCCGTGACACCAAAGCTTGTCGAAACGCTCGAAGTAGGCGGCGTGGTACTTGCTGCCGTCCGCATCGTTCCAGAATTCGACCGGCATCGCCGGGAAGGGTTTGGTACACACCAGTTCCCCCTTCTCGCCGCGCACCGGGCGCCCCTCGTCGTCGAAGACATCGACGGCCATGCCAAGGCCGCGGCACTGAATCTCGCCGCGGTAGACCGGCAGCACCGGGTTGCCGAGCACGAAGCAGGAAAGGATGTCGGTGCCGCCGGAAATCGAGGCGAGAAGCAGGTCGGCCTTGATCTCGCGATAGACGTAGTCGAAGCCTTCCGGCGCCAGCGGGCTGCCGGTCGAGAACAGTGCACGCAGCGCGGTGAGCCTGTGCGAGCTGCGCGGCGCGAGGCCGGCCTTGGCGACGGCATCGATGAACTTGGCCGAGGTGCCGAAGTGGGTCATCCCCTCTGCGTCGGCGTAATCGAAGAGGATGGTGCCGGCGCGGCCGTCGGCGCCGGCGGCGAAGGGCGAACCGTCGAAGAGCAGCAGCGTGGCACCGGAGGCGAGCCCGGATACCAGCCAATTCCACATCATCCAGCCGCAGGTCGTGAAGTAGAAGACGCGATCGCCCGGCTTCACGTCGCCGTGCAACTGGTGCTCCTTCAGGTGTTGCAGCAGCGCGCCGCCGTGGCAATGCACGATGCACTTGGGCACGCCGGTGGTGCCGGAGGAGAACATCACGAACAAGGGATGATCGAAGGGCAGACGCAGGAACTCGACCGCGCCGGCCGCGTGTGGCGCCACGAAATCCGCCCAGCGCACACCGTTGCGGACTGCTGACACGTCGGCGCTGTCCGACAGATAGCCGACGACGACGGTCTTCTCCACCGACGGCAGCAAGGCCACCGCCTCGGCATTCTTCGCCATGCAGTCGACCGCCTTGCCGTTGTACCAGTAGCCATCGACGCAGACGAGCACCGTGGGTGCAATCTGCCCGAAGCGATCGACCACGCCCTGCACGCCAAAATCAGGCGAGGCGGAAGACCACACCGCCCCCAGCGCCGTCGCCGCGAGCATGGCAATGATGGTTTCCGGCATGTTCGGCAGGTAGCCGGCCACGCGGTCACCCTCCTTCACCCCGGCAGCCTTCAGCGCCTGCTGGAAGCGGGATACTTCGGCATGGAGCTGCGCACGGCTGAGGCGGCGCTTGGTCTTGCCCTCGCCCCAGAAGACCAGTGCGTCGGTATCGCCCCTTTGCTGCAACAGATTTTCGGCGTAGTTCAGCTTCGCCTGCGGAAACCAGATGGCGCCGGGCATGCGCTCACCGTGTTCGAGCACCGTCGTGCCGCGCTCACCGACCGCGCCGCAGAAATCCCAGAGCAGCGGCCAGAACGCGTCGGGACGATCGACCGACCATTGCCAGAGCGCGTCATAGCTGTCGCAGCCGGCCCGACGCATGAAGGCGGCCATGTTGGTGGCGGCGATCTTCTCGGCGCTGGGCGTCCACAGCGGTTGTTGCGTCATTGTCTTCTCCATTCCATTTTTGCGAAGGGGGAAGGATAAGACCAGTGCTGACCAACCCTTCCGTCTTGCCTCTTCACCCTGCACGAATCACGACACCAGCGCACGCAGTTCGTCGGGAATCGGCACCGACTTGCCCGTAGCTGTATCCATCCAGACGATTTTGGCAGAACCCTGCGCGTAGACTGTCTTGTCGCCGACAATCCGCATTTCGTAGGTCGTTTCAAGGCTGCTGCGGCCGAGGTGGCCGGCGAAGGTCTTGATTTCCACCGTGCCGGGATAGGTCATGGGGATCATGAAGGTGCAGGCGGCGTTGATGATGACCGGCGCCTCGCCCTCGGGGGCGACCTTGTAGCCCAGCGCCTCCAGCCACTCGCAGCGCGCCTGCTCCATGTAGCGGAAGTAGAGGGTGTTATTCACGTGCCCGTAGGCATCCATGTCACCCCAACGGATGGGAATGGTCGTGGTGTGGATGAGTTTTTGCGCTTTTTCAGGTTTGGTATCCATTGCCTAATTCTCCGACTTGATCGGCTGCTGAAATTTGCTACCATACGTTACCGTATTGAGTGCAAAACGCAGCATAACAAAAAACCGGAGAGAGAACATGCAACGTGAATCGATGGAGTTCGACGTCCTGATCGTCGGCGGCGGCCCTGCCGGGCTTGCCTCCGCGATCCGACTGAAACAGCTGGCCGCCGCGGCGGAGCGCGAGATTTCGGTCTGCCTGATCGAAAAAGGCGCCGAGATCGGCGCGCACATCCTATCGGGCGCGGTGATGGACCCGAAGGCAATCGCCGAACTCTTTCCGAACTGGAAGGAAGACGGCGCACCGCTCAACGCCGCCGTGACCGAAGACCGTTTCCTCGTGCTCTCGGAAACCGGCGCGAAGCAGGTACCGAACCTGCTGCTGCCGGGCTGCTTCCAGAACCACGGCAACTACGTCGTCTCGCTCGCCAACGTCTGCCGCTGGCTCGGCCAGCAGGCGGAAGCTCTCGGCGTCGAGGTCTATGCCGGATTTGCCGGCGCCGAAGTTCTCTTCGATGAAAAGGGCGCGGTGAAAGGCGTCGCCACCGGCGACATGGGCCGGCTGAAGGATGGCAGCGAAGGCCCGGCCTTCCAGCTCGGCATGGAACTGCACGCCAAATACACCTTCTTTGCCGAAGGCTGCCGCGGCCACCTCGGCAAGCAGTTGCAGGAAAAATTCGGCCTCAACGCCGGCCGCGACGCGCAGGTCTACGGCATCGGCCTCAAGGAACTGTGGGAGATCAAGCCGGAACAGCACAAGGAAGGCCTCGTCATCCACACCGGCGGCTGGCCGCTCGACCCGGACACCTACGGCGGCGGCTTCCTCTACCACCTGGAAAACAACCAGGTCAGCATCGGCTACGTGGTTGGCCTCGGCTACGAGAATCCCTACCTCTCGCCATACGAGGAATTCCAGCGCTTCAAGACGCACCCGGAAATCCGCAAGTTTCTCGAAGGCGGCAAGCGCATCGCCTACGGCGCCCGCGCCATCGCCGCCGGCGGCCTGCAATCGCTGCCAAAGCTGACTTTCCCCGGCGGCGTGCTGGTCGGCGACGATGCCGGCTTCCTCAACGCCAGCCGCATCAAGGGCTCACACTGCGCGATCAAGTCCGGCTCGCTCGCCGCCGAAGCCTGCTTCGAGGCCCTGCAGGCAGAACGCGGGCACGACGAACTCAGCGCCTTCCCGCAGAAGTTCGAGCAGAGCTGGCTCTACGACGAACTCTACCGTGCCCGCAATTTCAAGCCGTGGATGGCAAAAGGCATGCAACTGGGCGGCCTGATGTTCGGCATCGACCAGATGCTCTTCCGCGGCAAGGCGCCGTGGACCCTGCATCACAGCGGCCCCGACCACGCCAAGCTGAAGCCGGCCTCGCAGTTCCAGCCGATCAACTACCCGAAGCCGGATGGCGTGGTTTCGTTCGACCGCCTCTCCTCGGTCTTCCTCTCCAACACCAACCACGAGGAAGACCAGCCCTGCCACCTGACGCTGAAGGATGCGTCGGTGCCGATCCGCGTGAACCTCGCCGAATACGATGCCCCGGAACAGCGCTACTGCCCGGCCGGCGTGTACGAGATCGTGCGCGACGAGTCCGGACACGATTCTGCCAACAGCGCACGCCTGCAGATCAACGCGCAGAACTGCGTGCACTGCAAGACCTGCGATATCAAGGACCCGACGCAGAACATCAACTGGGTGGTGCCGCAGGGCGGCGAAGGGCCGACCTACCCGAACATGTAGCCCGCGCCGGGCAGCAATGAAAAACGCCGCCCGCGGGCGGCGTTTTTCATGCCGGACTGCGCCGATCAGGCTTCGAGCGCCAGTGCGATCGAGTAGATCTCGTCGCCGGATGCAGTCACGAAATCGGCGATCGTCTGCCGATCGAGACCGAGCGCGGCACCTTCCTGTGCTCGGGCGGTTTCGCGCGCTTCGAGATCCTCGAAGGGGTTGGCCGGCGGTGCCAGCCAGCAGGCCAGGAAGAGAACATCGGAAAGGCTCTGCGGCGGCATGCTGCCGCTGAAACGGCCGCGGCCGGCAACCGCACTGACGATCGTTTCCGGCATGCCCAGTGCTTCCAGCAGGCGCGGCCCGGCAACGCGATCGACCTCGTCGAGCGCCTGCACCAGCGCATGCTGATCCTTGAGGGCTTCCGGAAACGCTTCCGCGGCGACGCCCAGCATGTAGAAACGGCCGAGATCATGGACGATCCCGGCGAGCATCGCCTCATCCGCGGGGAGCGTCGACAAACGACGGGCAACGACGAAGGACAGTGCCGCCACGTGGATGCTGCGCTCCCAAAGGCGATTTGCCAGCTGCCGGCAACTGCCCATGTGCTGGGAATGGCGCAGCTGATCGAGGGTGAGCGCCATCGCCAGCGAGCGGATCGGCGCAATGCCGACGCGCATGACCGCCTGCTTGACATCGGTGATTGACCGACCGGATGGGTTCAGCGCCACAGAGTTGGCCATCTTCACCACTTTGGCCGAAAGCAGCGGCTCGGCGGTGACGATGCGCGCCAGATCGTCCATGCCGACGTCCGGATTGTCGACAGCGCGCATCACGCGCAGGCTCGCATCGGCACTGGTGGCGAAACTGAGATCGTCAGGCGAGATCGTCTGCGCGCGCGGCGCAAGCAGCGTGACGATCGATTGGCTGGCTGCAGTCATGAAAACTCCCGGTCATTATTGTCTTGCTGGCGATGCAGAAAACACACCCCACTCGCGCTTGCCGGGCTCGCCGCCACACAGTGGCCGGTGGCTTGCCCGAGTATCGCCCAAGCGTTCATGCTAGATTATCAGCGTGCAGCGGTAAACCGCTGATCGGCAGTTCTCCCGCGGAGGGCGTAAGCGAATGAATCACCCGCTCCCCCGAACATCACCGCCTGATCAATCAGGCGCCGGCTGGAAGGCAGCACTCCTGCGCTTTCTCGACAGCGGTCACGTCTTCACCGACGCCGAGCGCACCCTCAGTTACAAGCACCGCTTCATCAACACCGTTTTCCTGCTCGCGTCCCTGGTCGTTTCGGTGTTCGGGACATGGCGCCTCGTTTCCGGCGACAACCTCGTTATTGCCGTCATCGATCTTGTCTTTGCCGGAATCGCAATCCTGCTGCTGATCGGCTTGCGCCACTCGCCGAAATCAGCAATCGATGGTTACGCAACGGCGGCACTGACCATGTGCTTCCTGCTCTTCGGCACGGTCTATGTCGCGATCACCGACACCGTCCGCAGCGGCCCCTTCCTGCTGATCATCGCCTCGGCCTTCTTTCTCAAAGGCCCGTCGCTCGGCTATCGCTGGAGTTTTGCGTGCATCCTGCTGATGCTGCTGGTCGAACTGCTACCCGCGCCCTACTCGAAGGGGCTGTACGGCACGGTCACGAGCATCATCGACATCGTCTGCCTGATCCTGCTGCTGATTCTGTACGAAAGCAGGAAAAGCAGTGATGCCGAGGCCCTGCGCGCGAACGAGGAAAAGTTCCGCACGCTGTTCAACTCTTCGAATGACGCGATCTTTCTCGTTCGCGACGGTCGTCTGGAACAATGGAACGATGCCGCGCTAAACCTGCTGCGGAGCAACGATGGCGCGTTCGCTGGCATGCCGCTCGCCGCGCTGGCCTCGTCCGACAATCCGGCGGAATTGCTCGCCGCCGTGTCGGACGCCATCCGCCTCGGCACTACGCGGCGCAGCGCACCGCTGGAACTGCTGCTTGCACGGGCTGATGGCAGCACCTTCTACGCCAACCTGCGGCTGACGCCTGTCACCATTGGCGGCTTGGCGATGATTCAGGCAATTGCCCGCGACATCGATGCGCGCAAGCGCTCGGAACTGGAACTGATCCGCTACCGCGACGATCTCGAAATCCTGGTTCGCGAGCGCACGCAGCGACTCGAAGAAAGCGAGCGACGCTTCTCGCGTCTGCTCGAACTGACCGAGGAAGGCATCTTCATTCACGAGAACGGCATCATCACCGATGTCACCAACGCATTCTGCCGGCTGACCGGCTACGTGAAAAGCGAGCTGATCGGGCGTGATTTCATCGTCCTGCTCGTCCCTCCCGACGAGCGGGAGCGGGTCCGCAACTACATTGCCGCAGCCGGCACCCACAGTTACGAACTCGGCATCGTGTGCGCCGACGGATCGCGCATCGAAGTCGAGGCGTTTGGTCGCCCCGTCGATATCGGCGGACGGCCACTGCGTGCGGGCGTGTGGCGGGATATCACCGTGCGCAAGGAAACCGAGTGCAATCTCACGCGAGCGCGCCAGCTTGCGGAAGAGACGACACGTGCGAAAAGTGCATTCATCGCCAACATGAGTCATGAAATCCGCACCCCCCTCAACGCGATCATCGGCATCACGCGGCAGATGCGCCGGGACAGTGAGGATCCACAGCTGCACCAGCGGCTCGATCGTGTCTCGCAGGCGGCGAGACACCTGTTGATGGTGCTGACCGACATTCTCGACATTTCCAAAATCGAGGCGGGAAAGCTGACGCTGGAGCAGCGTCCGTTCTCTTCGCGCCAGTTGATCGACACGATCGACAGCCTGCTCCGCGATACCGCCGCCCAAAAGGGGCTGCAGTTCCGCATTCTGGTGGACGAGCGGATACCGCCGGTAATGGTTGGCGATGCGATGCGCCTGTCACAGGTGCTGCTCAATCTTGCCAGCAACTCGCTCAAATTCACCGAGCAGGGAAATGTGACGCTCTGGATTTCGGTGATCGGCGCCGGACCGGGAACCGTGAGCCTGCGCTTCCGCGTCAGCGATACAGGGATCGGCATCGCACCGGAACAGCAGACACGGCTATTCTCCGACTTCGAGCAGGCGGAAAGCTCGATCAGCCGCCGCTACGGCGGAACCGGCCTCGGCCTGTCGATCAGTCGCCGCCTCGTCGAATTGATGGGCGGGCAGATTCAAATGCGCAGCGAGGCTGGCAGCGGCAGCGACTTCTGGTTCGAACTGACGCTGCCGATCAGCAATCTGCCCCGCGCCGGGGTCGAGCGTGCCGACGACGATACGACGGCGGATGAGGTGCGCGAGCGGCACGCCGGCGCGCACATCCTCCTGGCGGAGGATACGCCGATCAACCGGGAGATCGCCTGCGACCTGCTCGCCGAAGTCGGCATGCGCGTGGACATCGCGGAGAATGGCCGGCTTGCCGTGGAGCGGGCGGGCACAACCACCTACGACCTGATCCTGATGGATTTGCAGATGCCGCAGATGGACGGCATCGCCGCTACCCGCGCGATACGCGCCCTGCCCGGCGGGAACGCGGTGCCGATCGTGGCGATGACTGCAAACGCCTACTCGGAAGACAAGACAGAGTGCCTGCAGGCCGGCATGAACGACTACCTGACGAAGCCGATCGAGGCCGGCGAACTGTTCGCGGTGCTTGATCGCTGGCTGAAACCGGCGGACATGCGCGCAAACACGATGACGTCGTTCGCGTCAGCCGCCCCGCCACAACCTGCAACACCCGCGCAGATGCCCAATGACGATCCGGATGCGGCACAGCGCAAGCTGGCGCTGCTCACCGCCAACAAGGGCTTTGGCGCGCTACCCGGCGTCACGCTGGCGCAACACAAACCCCATCGCTATCTGGCGCTGCTCGGTCAGTTCTTCGCCGAGCATGGCGACGACGGCGCTCGCCTGCGTCAACTCGTGCACGAACGCAGCGCGCAGGCACAGGAAGATGCCGCGCGCATCGCCCACACCCTGAAAGGACTTGCGGCGACCTTCGGCATGTCCACCCTGCTCGATCTCACGACGACCGCGCAACGCGTGCTGGGCGAAGAATCGATCGATATCGGGCTCGCCGGCGGACTCGTTGCCGACATCGAGCGCGAGTTGCAAGCGCTGGCGCAGCTCGTCGAAGCAATCGACGACCGGAATTCGTCGCCTACGCGGCCGGAGCATACGCAATCAGTTCAGTCCGATCCGTCGTAATGTACTTCCCGGCGCGGTTCTTTTCCCGCTGCTCGAAGGCAAGGAAGCGATTGACCCGATCCGGCGCCACCCAATAGACCGATTCCAGCGATACCCCGCGCTGCATCACCCAACCGGAAGATTCGATGCGGAAGGCCTCGAAGCTGCCGGCGGGAACGGTGATGTTCTCCAGCGCCACCACACGGAAAGTGCGCTCGACCACGTCTTCGCCGCCCTTGGCGAAGTGGATCGAATAGCGCGCACTCCAGCGCTTCCCGAGGCTGTACTCACCGATGTAGAACTGTGCTGCGCTCCAGCGCCCGCGAGAATTCTTGCGGACATTCCCGAAAGGATCGGTAATCACGACGCCATCGTTGTAGATCACCTCGTTCTCCGTCACTGCGGTGATCCGCTGCTGGTACTGTGCCTTCTTGAGGCCAGTCAGCAGATCGACGATGCGGAATTCGTAGACGTCGCCGACGCGAAACTCGCCGATCGCACGCGTACCTTTCGTAAACGGGTTCTGCTGCGCCTCCGCAAGACGAATCCGCTTTTCCCCCTGCTTCGCGAGCAGGCGGTCAAGCTTCATCTGCGCCAGTTCGGAAAAATTTCCGCTCGGATAGCGCTGCAGATAGGCCAGAACCGGAGCGGCATCGGCCCCTTCGTCGGCCGCACGCCAGGCGGCTGACTCTTCCTCGAACAGACGGGCAAGCTCTTCTTCCGAGCGCGTTCGCAGATTGGGCGGCGGCCTGAAATAGAAATCGTCTTCCAGCGAGGTACTTTCCCACGGAATCTGCTGTCCGGCGGAACTGCGCCGGACGGAAAGACGGACGCGCTTGAACACGTCCTCGATCTTCGCCTCCGGCACCTTCATCTCGCGCAGGATGTTCTCGGTATACAGGCCATGCTGCCCGGCACCGTCGGCAGCAACGTTACCCGGTGCGGTCGCGTAGGCAAGAAAAGTCCCGGTCGGCGCATCCATCTGGCTCAGACCCCTGCCGGTCTTGTGTTCTGAACCGAACGGATTGTCGCGACAGGCATCGAGCACGACGACATTCAGTGGATTGCCAACCTTGGCCAAGCCACCGAACAGCGTGTTCAGTTCAACGGTATGACGCGGCACATCCGCCGCCGCGGCGAGGCGGGCATCGACCGGCACGAGGTAGTTGCGCCAGTCGAGCTGCAGGCCGTGCCCGGCAAAATAGAAGAGACCGACGGCTTTCTGCTTTGCCAGCCGGGCACAGAACGCATCGATGGCGCCTTGCATCGACGCACGGCCGGCATCGGTCAACAACTCGGTGGCGAATCCGAATTGCCCCAGTTCGCGGGCAATCGCCGCAGCGTCGTTCACAGGGTTGCGCAGAGGAGAATCGGCGTAGGCACCATTGCCGATGACCAGGGCCAGCCTCGGCAGTGCGTGCACCGCAGTGCCGGCAATCGCACGCGTTGGCAGAAAGGGCGCCAACGACAGTGCAGAGAGTCCTGCGAGCGCCAGACGGCGCTGCCGATCAGGCAGCGAATCGGGAAGATGATGCGACATGCCGACCTCCGCAACGGGAAACGGATTGCGCCATTCTAGCGCTGATGAATCCGGAGGCCGAAAAGAAAAGACCCCGGCCGCGGCCGGGGTCCTGTTGCGGACGAAATGACGATCAGAACAGCGATTCGTCGAGCTGCAGCGCGCCGGCAGCACCACCCGCGACGGTGCTGGCGAGGCCCGGGGCGCGGCTCATCTGGTGGTCGGCGAAGAAGCGGGCGGTAACGATCTTGGCCGAGTAGAACGGATCGGCATCGCCGCCGTCGATCTTTGCCTGTGCGATCAGCGCGGCGCGCGCCATCTGCCAGCCGCCGGCGACAATGCCGAACAGCCACAGGAAAGGCACGGCACCGACCGAGGTGGCACGCACGTCCTTCGCGTAGTTCTCGACGATCCAGGTCGCTGCCTGCTCCAGCGCGTCGATGCCGGTCGTGAAGCGCGCGCGGATGGCGGCGAAATGCTCGCCATTGCTGCCGCTGCCCTGCTTCGCGAGTTCGGCGTCGAGCTTGCGCATCATGCCGATGACGGCCTTGATCGTGGCGCCGCCCTCGCGGGCCATCTTGCGGCCGATCAGGTCGTTGGCCTGGATGCCGGTGGTCCCTTCGTAGATGGTCGAGATGCGCACGTCACGCAGGTGCTGCGCGGCGCCGGTTTCCTCGATGAAGCCCATGCCGCCATGGACCTGAACGCCCGTCGAACAGACCTCGACACCGACTTCGGTACTCCACCCCTTGACCACGGGAATCATCAGGTCGACGAAGGCCTGATTCTGCTTCTTCACTTCCGGATCAGGGTGATGCACCGCAGCGTCATGCGCGGCACCGACGACATAAGCGAGCGCACGGGTCGCCTCGACCTGGGCACGCATGCTCATCAGCATGCGGCGAACGTCCGGATGATTGATGATCGCCACCTTGCCGCCACCACGCACGCCGATGTCGGTCCCCTGGACGCGATCCTTTGCATAGGTGACAGCGCGCTGATAGGCGCGCTCGCCGTCCGCAACGCCTTCGAGGCCAACACCGTAGCGGGCGGCGTTCATCATGATGAACATGTATTCGAGGCCGCGATTTTCCTCGCCGACGAGGTAGCCAATCGCACCGCCGTGATCGCCATAGGCCATCACCGCCGTGGGGCTGGCGTGGATGCCGAGCTTGTGCTCGATGGAAACGCACCAGGCGTCGTTACGCGCGCCAAGCGAACCGTCGGCATTGACCATGAACTTCGGCACGACAAAGAGCGAGATACCCTTCACGCCTTCCGGCGCGGTCGGCGTGCGCGCCAGCACCAGATGGACGATGTTGTCGGCCATGTCGTGCTCGCCGTAGGTGATGAAGATCTTCTGGCCGAAGATCTTGTAGGTGCCATCGCCCTGCGGCTCGGCCTTGGTGCGCACGGCCGCCAGATCGGAACCGGCGTTCGGCTCGGTCAGGTTCATCGTGCCGGTCCACGTGCCGGCAACCATCTTCTCCAGATAGGTCGCCTTCAATGCATCGGAGCCGGCCAGCACCAGCGCCTCGATAGCGCCGGTCGTGAGCAGCGGGCACAGCGAGAAGGCGTGGTTCGCGGATTTCCACATTTCGGTGACGCAGGCATTGACCACCTTCGGCAGACCCTGGCCGCCGAATTCCGGCTCGCACGCGAGCGCCGTCCAGCCGTTCTCGGCGAACTGCTGATAGGCCTCCTTGAAGCCTTTCGGCATCGTCACCTGTTTGTCGTGCCACTGGGCGCCTTCCTGATCGCCCGACCAGTTGAGCGGCGAAAGCACGCCTTCGGCGAATTTCGCGGCTTCTTCGAGGATCGCATCGACCAGATCCGGCGTTGCCTCCTCGCAGCCCGGCAATTGCGACACCTGTTCGAGCCCTGCAAGCTCCTTGAGCACGAACTGCATATCGCGGATCGGTGCTATGTACTGACTCATCTTCTGTTCTCCTTGTGTTTGCGTTGCTTGGTTTGGTTGGTCATTGCTCTGCCCGCACGCGCGTCAATCGGCGTCGCGGCAGGCGAGAATATCGATCAGCAGGAGCATTTCCTGCACGACGGGCAGCGTGAATCCTGTACGCTGGCCGCCACGGTTTTCGCGCAGCAGCGTACGCAGGTAATCGAGGCATTCGGCGCTGCCCCAGGTGGCGATCAGTCGCTCGCGAACATGCGGCAGATCCTCGATCGTCAGCGCCCGAGGCACCGCTTCGCCAGACAGCTTGCGCGGCGTCGGCGGTGCGGCATCCGCCGCCCACTGCTGCAGTTCGACGTTGAAGCGCTGATGGAACCTGCCGGCAAGCGTATCGAACTCCACATGCATGCCCGCCTCGCGATAGATCTGCAGCAAAAGAACCCAAGGCTGCACGGCCTCGCCAGGGTTGGCCAGCAGATATTCCTCAAGCGTTTGTGCGGCCCCCTGCACGCGACCGAACGAGAGCATGATCTCGGCGAGTTCCAGCACCGGATTGGCATCCTTCGTATCCGGCGCCGCCGGCACAGCGTGCGTGAGGGGGGGCGGTGTCTCGGCCGGCTGGCTGGGCGCCGCGGCGACGGCCGGCGCTGCCGGCACCATCGGTGAATCCTTGACGTGAACCGCGTGGACCTCTGCGGAGGGGGTTCGCGCAAAGTGGGCTGCCGGAGATTCGAGCACCAGCGTCTCGGCGTCGGCGAGAGGAGCGTGCGCGGTTACCGCACGCCGCCTGCGCAGCAACAAGGCAAGGAGCAGCAAGAGCGAGGCACCCCCAGCGACATACGGCAGGATGCTCGCAGCATCTTCCGTCGCCGACGCGACTGCCTTGGCAGATTCCGTCAATGGCTCACGCACGCGATTCACCGCCGGCGACGACGCAGTGCTCGCCGGCGCTGCGGATACCGTTGCCTGCACAACAGACGCAGCCGAAGGCGCGGCAACGGGACTCGCCCTGTTATCCGGCGCCTCGGTCACCTGTGAGGTGTCCGCTAACGACAGCGACGGCAACTGCAGCAAACCTGGCGTCTCCGGCGACGCGGCCGGCATGATCTGCACAATGCGCGATTCGAGCAGCGCGAGCAGCCGATACTCCAGCCGCAGCCATTGCCGCGTGGCAGCGTCGGCGAGCGGCGCCGGCGAGAGCGCCGCCGACAACCACATGTCCTCGTGCGGCGCACGCGGCATCGGCACATGCCCGGTCGGTCGGCTCTCTCCGCCCTCGCCGCCCGCAGCGGACGGTACTGGTGCTGGCGACAACCCCACGGCGACGCGTTGGCGCGACGATGCCGCGAACGCTTTCCAGTCTGGCATGCGCAGCACGGTCCCACTGCGCAACAGATCGCCCTCGTTGGTGAAGTCCAGATGCGGATTTTCGGCGGCAAGCAAGCTGATGAAGCGTCGCTGCATGCCAGGCTGACCGGGAAACAGCAGGCGCGCGAGTGTGCGCGGTGTTTCGCCGTCGGCGAGAACCCATTCGCCGCCGGGCAGTATTCGCGGCGCGGGTTGCAAGGATTGCGATGCCTGCGATGAGTGCGATGAGTGCGATGACTCCGCCGCCCCTGCGGGGACAACGCCACCAGGAAAAACCGGCAGTGCCGCGAACGCCATCATCGCCAGCAATGCAGTCGTCGCTCGGACACAGAGGTGCATGGGTCGGTCGCTCATCGTCAGTCGCGCAGATAGCGCGAATCCTCGAAGGAAGCCACCCAGTCCGGGCGGTAGATGACGAAGAGCGTGACGATCATTCCCGACAGCCAGGCTTCCGAAAAACCAAGGAGCAACACATACGGTAAATACTCGCCGAACAGATAATCAACAGAATAGACGCCCGCCACCGCCAGTAGCAGGGAGGCAGCCATGCCTGTCGCCGCAATGCTCAGCGCGGCACCGAAAAAACCGTTGGCGAAGATATAAACGAAGATCTGCTGCGGCAGGAAACGTTCGTTGAAGCGGAGCACCAGATGCGCAGCCGCAGTACTGACGCCGCCCATCAGCAGCGCGTTCGCCGCATAACCGAGCCAGCCGGCATCCCCGTTGAGGGTGATGGCCGCCAGAACGATGCACAGGCCGATGAAGGCGAGGCGAAAACCGAAGGCCAGCACCATCACCGAAGCACCGAGCAGATGCAGTGACAGCCCGGGACGGATTCCCGCCTTCAGGCTCCAGAGCAGCGTCAGTGCGACGATCGCCCCCAGCCAGACGTTGAGTTGCATCGTATCGGCGAGGCGCCGCCAGGGCGCCTGCCGCAGGGTCACCGCGAAAAGCGGAACGAAGAGCAGCCAAGCCGCGACTGTCCACGCACCAGCGAGCAGGTCGTCCGGAAGATTCATCCGCGCCTCGCGCCCGGCGTTCCGCCCTGTCCGCGTCTAGAGCGCCGCCGTCAGTTGCGGCACCACTTCGAACAGATCGGCCACGAGGCCGTAGTCGGCCACCTGGAAGATCGGTGCTTCCGGATCCTTGTTGATGGCGACGATCACCTTCGAATCCTTCATGCCGGCGAGGTGCTGGATCGCACCCGAGATGCCGACCGCGACGTAGAGCTGCGGCGCGACGATCTTGCCGGTCTGGCCGACCTGGTAATCGTTCGGCACGAAGCCCGCGTCCACCGCCGCACGCGAGGCGCCGAGCGCGGCGCCGAGCTTGTCGGCGAGCGGCTCCAGCAGCTTCGTGTAGTTTTCGCCGTTGCCGATGCCGCGGCCGCCGGAAACGATGATCTTGGCGGCGGTGAGTTCCGGGCGCGCCGACTTGGTCAGCTCGCGGCCGACCAGCTTGCTGTTGCCGGCGTCCGCCGCGGCGCCGACGCTTTCGACGGCGGCGCTGCCGCCGTCGGCGGCAGCTTCAAACGCGGTGGTACGAACAGTGACGACCTTGACCGCGTCGGCCGACTGCACGGTCGCCAGCACGTTGCCGGCGTAGATCGGGCGGACGAAGGTGTCGGCCGATTCGACGCCGACAATGTCGGAGATCTGCGCCACATCGAGCAGCGCAGCGACGCGCGGCAGATAGTTCTTGCCGCTGGTGGTGGCCGGGGCAACGATGTGGCTGTAGCCGGCGGCGTTGGCGACAACCAGTGCGGCAACGTTCTCGGCGGTCTGGTCGGCGTAGTGGGCCGCGTCGGCGACCTTCACCTTGGCGACGCCCGCCACCCTGGCAGCGGCATCGGCCACGGCGCCGCAACCGGCACCGGCGACCAGCACGTGGATCTCGCCGCCGATCTTCGCGGCCGCCGTAACGGCGTTCAGCGTGGCGGACTTGAGGGAGGCGTTGTCGTGTTCGGCAATGACGAGGATGGCCATGATCAGATCACCTTTGCTTCGTTCTTGAGTTTGGCGACGAGGTCGGCAACGTCGGCCACCTTGACGCCGGCCTGGCGCTTCGCCGGCTCGGCGACCTTCAGGGTCTTCAGGCGCGGCGCGACGTCGACACCGAGGCCATCCGGCTTCACCGTATCGAGCGGCTTCTTCTTCGCCTTCATGATGTTCGGCAGCGTTGCGTAGCGCGGCTCGTTCAGGCGCAGGTCGGTGGTAATGATCGCCGGCAGCGAGATTTCCAGGGTTTCGAGGCCGCCATCGACCTCGCGGGTGACATTCGCCCGCATTTCTTCACCCTGGCCGGCAATGACGACCTTCGAAGCGAAAGTCGCCTGCGGCCAGCCAAGCAGCGCGGCCAGCATCTGGCCGGTCTGGTTGGCGTCGTCGTCGATTGCCTGCTTGCCGAGGATCACGAGCTTCGGCTGTTCCTTGTCGACCAGCGCCTTCAGCAACTTGGCGACGGCCAGCGGCTGCAGTTCGGCATCGGTCTCGACCAGGATGCCGCGGTCGGCACCAATCGCCATCGCCGTGCGCAGGGTTTCCTGGCAGCCGGCAACGCCGGCGGAAACGGCCACGACTTCGGTCGCGGTGCCGGCTTCCTTGAGGCGGACAGCCTCCTCGACGGCGATCTCATCGAAGGGGTTCATCGACATCTTGACGTTGGCGATATCAACGCCGGTGCCGTCGCTCTTGACGCGCACCTTGACGTTGTAATCGACCACGCGCTTCACGGGAACGAGAACTTTCAAGGCGATTCTCCTGATGCTGGTTGTGTTGTGGGTTGCGAAGTGCTCCGATTATTGCACTTTGCGCTCTTGCCGGTTGCGTTTGACATCGTCACAAACGCGTCGGACAATAGCCCCATACCCTACGGTATGGAATGCGCGTACGGTACCGTATGGAAAAATCGAAGTCAAGCACACAACTAGTCGATCAACTCTAGAAATCCGCCATGGCCACCGAACGCAAGCCGCGCACCCAACTCGACCGCAACGACTGGATCGAGGGCGCCATCGACGTGCTCGCCGAACACGGCATCGCGGGCCTGCGCGTGGAGGTTCTGGCGAAGAACTTTGGCGTCACCAAGGGCAGCTTCTACTGGCACTTCAAGGATCGGCAGGATCTGCTGGATGCCGTGCTGCAGTTGTGGAAGGAAGGTCGCTTGCGCGACATCGAGAAGCAGACCACCGCCCCGCCCGGCAAGGAACTGCAGCAGATCCACCACGTCATCGACGTCTACAGCGCGGTACGCAACCGCAAGGGCATCTCGATCGAACTCGCCGTGCGCGACTGGGCGCGTCACGATGCCAAGGTCAGCGCGGTGGTTGAAGAGGTCGACGCCTACCGTCTCGCCTGCACGCGCAAGCTCTTCCTCGCCATCGGCCTGTCCGCAGACGAGGCGCACGCGCGCAGCCTCCTTGTCTTCGCTTACGTGTTCGGTCACAGCCTGATGGCCTACGACCGCAACGACCCGAAGGTGCCCGAGTTCAAGCGCTGGATCGCGGAACGCATCGCCGGCCGGTAGAATACGGGCACCATGCGTGCCCCGAACGACGATTTATCCACGCCGACCATGGCTTCGGCATCGCCGCCCGACAAGGTGACGACGCCGGCCTCGCGCCTGCACGCCTCGGCCACCGTGCGCTGGATACTCTGGATTGCCGGATCGATCGCGCTGCTGCTCGGCATTCTTGGCGTCTTCCTGCCGGTTCTGCCGACCACCCCGTTCATCCTGCTCGCCGCCGCCTGCTACGCGCGCGCCTCGGAACGTTTTCACGGTTGGTTGCTGCGCCACGAAACCTTCGGCCCGACCATCCGCAACTGGGAGCAATACCGCAGCGTCGCACCACGCACGAAGCGGATCGCGATAACGATGATGACGCTGTCGATCGCCGCGTCGATCTACGTCGTCCGCGAACACCTGTGGCTACAGGCAATGCTCGCCGTCATCGCCGTCAGCGTCGGCACCTGGATGTGGCGGCTGCCGGAACACGGCGAGCCGCCGCTGGGCAGCGTCAGCAGCCCTTCCAGACCGGAGGACGCTTCTCGCTGAAGGCGTCGATGCCCTCGCAGGCATCGGCACTCATCATGTTGCAGGCCATCGTCTCGCCGGCGAGCTGGTAGGCTGCCTCGGCGCCCATCTCAAGCTGGGCGTAGAAGGCGCGCTTGCCGAGTGCGACGGCGAGCGGCGATTTGTCGACGATGGCCGCGGCCAGCGCCGCGACTTCCTCGTCGAGCCTCTCCGCCGCCACGACGCGATTGACCAGACCCTGCGCCAGCGCCGTCGGCGCATCGATCAGACGGCCGGTGAGCAGCATCTCCATCGCCGCCTTGCGGCCGACATTGCGCGATAGCGCGACCCCCGGCGAGGTACAGAAGAGGCCGACATTGATCCCCGAGGTTCCGAAGCGGGCAACGTCGGCAGCCACCGCCAGGTCACAGGCGGCGACCAGCTGGCAGCCAGCCGCCGTCGCGACGCCGTGGATGCGGGCGATCACCGGCTGCGGCATCTGCTGCAGCGTCAGGCAAACCTTCGCCATCGCCTTGAACAGCTTCTGCATGAACGATTTTTCACCGGCGGCGCGCATCTCGCGCAGATCATGGCCGGCGCAGAATGCCTTGCCGGCGCCGGCAATGACCAGCAGGCGCCGGTCCTTGCTGGCGGCAATGTCGTCGAGGGCCACCTGCAACTCGCCCAGCAGCGAGAGCGACAGGGCGTTGAACTGCGCCGGCCGGTTGAGGGTGAGCACCGTCGTGCCGTCGGCACGATCTTCTCGCAGCAGCAGGGTTTCCTCGGTCATCTCAAAATTTCCTCTCTTGAACAAGAGCGTCCAAACCGCTGAGGACGCACAGCCGCCGGAGAATCGGGTACAGGCGCAGTCGCAAGGTCAGGTGCTGCCGGCCACGATCAATCACGGCGCATGCGGCAGCCTGAAAGATCCTGCGTCTGCAGCCAGCGCGCAAGCTCAGTCGCGGCACGGTCGGAGACTGCCACCATGGCCTGCACTCCGCCACCAGCATCCGGCGACGGTGCCGTCGCATCAAGGTGCAATGGCAGCCGTGCCTGAACAGCGCGGCCACGCCCGAACAGCAGCGCCTCGCCATGCATTTCGGCACGGCTCGTCGCCGGCGTGTCGAATACCTGCCCGAAGCCATCGAGTTCGACACGCAGCGTGCATGGCGCCCCGCCCGGCGCAATGGCCAGCAACTGGCGCAGCCGCGACTGCAACAAGGGCGCGGGCTGTCCAGCCCAACGCGCCTTGGCATACTGATGCAGTCGCTGCGGTTCGGCGTAGGCCAGCCGATAGGTCATCGCACTGCTGTCCAGCCAGACCGGCAACCGTACTTCTAGCGCCACGCCAGCGTGCGCACTGGCCGATCCTGAAGCCGGCGACGATGCCGGTCCGAAATCGTAGATGGCGATATCAGCCTGACCGCGCCCAGGGTTCGCGCAGGCGGTGAGCACGAGCAGCGTGAAAACAGCGGTGGCAATGGCGAAGGAACGGTTCATGGGCGTGTCGTCGACGGCGCTGCGGGCGGAACGAAACCGGGCTCGCCGGGACCGGGGGCCACCGGCGGCGGCCCGAAGAGCATGCTCTGCGGCGCATCTTCCAGCATCTGCAGCGTATGCGTGAGTTGTCGCGACATGATCGTCATCTCGCGGCCAAGTTCCTGCAGCCGTGCCGACGAGGCCGCAAGGCCCTCGCCGTTGCTCTCGCCGACCATCTGGTCGACCTTGTCGATCAGCGCCGTCATGCGCGGCACCATTACGGCCACTTCACGGAGCGCAACGCGCATCTCGCCAGAGGCACCATCGAGGTTCTCGACGAGGGACCCGATGCGCTTCATGCGCGGGTCGGCGAGCAGGCTGCGCGCCTCGGCCAGCGTGGAGGAAAGGTTGGCGCTGCCCGTTTCGAGATTGGCGAGTGTCTTGCCGATACGCGCCTTGTTCTCGGGATTCAGCAATTCATTGAGATTCTGCAGCAGCACTTGCGCCTGCCTCAAGGTGGCGCCGGCACCGTCCGAAAGCTCCTGCATCAAAGAGGGCTGCATCGGAATGCGCGGCAGTCCGGCAGCGCGATCAAGCCTGCGCCGGTCGCTGTCGCGATCTTCCAGCAGCACATGCGCGATGCCCGTCAGGCCTTGATAGCCAAGCTTCGCGGTCGTTCCCTGCGTCAGCGGAATCTCCTCGTTAACGCTGATGTGAATCAGGATTTCGTCGGAGTCCTGCGGGTTGATGCGTATCGATTCGACACGGCCAACGCGCACGCCGTGGAAGCGTACCTGGCCCTGCAGATTGAGTCCGGTCACGTTCTGCCGCGTCACGACGAGATAGTCCACAGTCGCCTCGCGCTTGCCGCCGAACCACCACACGGCCGCCACGCCGGCGATCAGGAGCAGGAGCGAGAAGAGGCCGGCCACGAGCGCATGTGCCTTGTTCTCCATGCTCAGCCCGCCCGTTCCAGCGCGGCCCGCGCACGCTCGCCGCCGAAGAAGCGATCGATGAAGGGATGATCCACCGCCATCACCTCCTGCAGCGTTCCGAGCGCGACAACGCGCTGGTCCGCGAGTGCGGCGACGCGGTTGGCGAGACCGATCAGCGTATCGAGATCGTGGGTAACCATGATGACCGTGAAGTGTAGTTCGCGTTGCAGGGTACGCACCAATTTTACAAAGTTTTCGCTACGGTCCGGGTCCAGCCCGGAAGTCGGTTCATCAAGCACGAGCAGCTCCGGTTCCAGTGCCAGCGCCCGTGCCAGTGCCACCCGTTTGACCATGCCGCCCGACAGTTCCGCTGGCATCAGCCGGCCATGCGCCGGTTCGAGTTCGACCATGGCGAGCTTCATCCACACCAGTTCGCGAATCATGTCCTCGTCGAGCCGCTTCAGTTCGCGCAACGGAAACGCGATGTTGTCGAATACCGGCAGTGCCGAGAACAGCGCGCCATGCTGGAACAGCATGCCGAAACGACGGCGCTGGCCGCGCTGGATTTCTGGCGGCGCATCGAACACGGGCTCACCGAACATGCGCACGATACCGGAAGTCGGCCGCAGCAGTCCGACGATCTCGCGCAGCAGCGTCGTCTTGCCACTGCCGGAACCGCCGACCAGCCCGAGCATTTCGCCCCGGTGCACCACGAGATCGATGTCACGGTGCACGAGAACGTCGCCGAAGCGCGTCGACACCCCCTGCACGTCGATGACGGGCAGCGCACTCATACGGCTGGCAACCCGACCGAGCGGGTGAAAATGGCGAAGATGGCATCGGCGAGGATGACCACGGTGATCGAAGTGACCACCGAACTCGTCGTCCTGGTCGACAGGCTCTCGGTATTGGGCTTCACGCGCAGGCCGAAATGACAGGCGATGAGGCCGATCAGCAGCCCGAACACGAAGCCCTTGGAGAGGCCAATCCACAGATTCGGCAGGGGCACAGCGCGCGGCAGCGCCTCGAAGAAGAACCCCCAGGAAAGGTCGAGCTGCAGGTTGGCGGACACGAGGCCGCCAAGAATGCCTGCCGCCGAGCACCAGATCACCAGCAGCGGCATCGCCACCGCGAGCGCCGCCACTTTCGGCAGCACCAGCCGCAGTGTGCGCGAGACGCCCATCGTCGCCAGCGCGTCGATTTCCTCGGTCACACGCATGACGCCGATCTGTGCCGTCATCGCCGAACCGGAGCGACCGGCGACGAGTACGGCAACGAGCACCGGCCCGAGTTCGCGGATGATGCTCATGCCGAGAATGTTCACGATGAACACTTCGGCGCCGAACAGGCGCAACTGAAGGGAAGAAAGATACGAAAGCACGACACCGATCAGGAAGCCGACCAGCGCCGTCACCGGCAAGGCCAGCGCGCCAGCCTTGTACAGCGTTGCCGAGAATTCGCGCCAGGGTGCCTCGCGGGGATGCGCGAACAACCAGGCGATATCGAGCAACAGCGCACCGATCAGGGCGACGCCGTCACGCAGATGCCGCAGCAGGGCGAGTGCCTTCCCGCCGAACCAGAGCAGCCCACCCAGCACCTCTCGTGGCGGCGGCGGCAGTTTGTCGGCTGCAGGAAGCTGCTCGGCCCGCTGCAGGACGTGCCGGTGCCCTTCCGGAATGCTCGCTGCGCCCGGCCAGCGGTTTCCCCAGACACGCCAGAGCAGAATGGCCCCCGCGCTGTCGAGCCGCGTCACGCCTTGCAGGTCCCAGTGCACGCCGCGCGCCGCGTGCTTCAGCAACTCCGCTTCCAGCGCAGGCAGGGGATCGGGCAACGCCGACAGGGTCCACGCGCCGAGCAGCGAGACGCGCACCACGCCCTCGCCGCCTTCGACCCGCAATGTCGCCGGCGCCTCCATCTCAGCAGGCGCCGGGCCTCATGCGTGCCGACCTGCCCGCAGGGCGCAGCAGACGCAGAGGGTATGCAGCGTGTCCCATCCTAGGCGCGCCCGGTGAGGTTGCGCTGCTTGACACGCAGGACATGACCGACCCGTTGCCAGGCAGCGATCTCTTCGTTCAGCGCTACCGCCGTCAGGGGGTGACTCTCCAGCCAGCCCTGCTGGATTTCGAGAACGAAGCCATCGTCGGCCGGCTTGACGTTGAAACGCGGCAGCGGGATGCCATCCCGCGAACGGTGCAGCAACACGGCAAGGCGCAGCGCGAACAGCAGCTGCCAGTTGTTGTTGCCCGCCGGCAGCGCCGTGATCTTTTCCAGCTTGCCGCGATGCCCGAAGACGAGCAGTGCCAGGCGCGCCTGATCCTTCTTCGAGAAGCCCGGCATGTCGGCAAAGGTGAGAATGTAGGCGCCGTGCTTGTGATAGCCGTTGTGCGCAACCGAGATCCCGATTTCATGCAATTTGGCGGCCCAGCTGAGGAAGTGCATGTCTGCCTCCCGCTCCGGGGATGCCGGCACGCCGCCGAGCTGTCCGAGAATCGACACGGCCGTGCCACCGACCCGATCGGCCTGCCGATGATCGACCTGATAGCGCCGCATGAACTGTTCGACAGTAGCGTCGCGCATGTCGTGGTGATGGAAGCGGCCGAGCAGGTCGTAAAGCACGCCTAGTCGCAGCGCGCCATCGGCATACGTCATGTGTTCGAGGCCCAGTTCATCGAACACCGCGGCCATGATCGCAACGCCGCCGGGCAGCACCGGCAGGCGGTCGGCACGCAGGCCGGCGAGACCGAGCGAGTTGATGTTGCCCGACTTGGCCATCGCCGATTGCAGGCGGTCGAGCCCGGTGCGCGTAATGCCGGCCACTTCGCCGGGGTTGAACTTGTTCATTTCCAGCAGATCGGCAATCGCCCGCGCCGAGCCCGAGGAACCCACCGCTTCGCGCCAGCCGTGGCGCCGGTACTCGTGCGCAATGCCCTGGATTTCCTTGGCAGCCGCCGTCTGCGCCTCGCGCAGCCGTTTCTTGTCGATCTTGCCGTCCGTGAAATAGCGCATCGTGAAACTGACGCAGCCCATGTACAGCGACTCCATCAGCTGCGGCTCGACGCGCCGGCCAATGATGAATTCGGTGGAACCGCCGCCGATATCGACCACCAGCCGCTTGTGCTGCGCCGAAGGCAAGGAGTGCACGGCGCCGAGATAGATCAGGCGGGCCTCTTCACGGCCGGCAATGATCTCGATCGGGAACCCCAGCGCCCGCTCCGCCTCGGGCAGGAATTCAAGCGCGTTCTTCGCCACGCGCAGGGTGTTGGTCGCCACCGCGCGCACCGCTTCCGGCGCGAAGCCACGCAGACGCTCGCCGAAACGCGACAAGGCCTGCAGCGCCCGTTGGCGCGAATCGTCATCGAGCCGCTTGTCGGCGTTGAGGCCAGAGGCAAGACGCACCGGTTCCTTGATCGCATCGAGCGGGTACACCTGGTCGTCCACGACCCGTCCGACCTGCAGGCGGAAGCTGTTCGACCCAAGATCCACCGCCGCTATCAGTTCGTACCCCACCGCTAGACCTGTCTTTTTTTGTGCATGGCGGAAATTCTAACACTGCGGCCATGTTCAGCCCGTGGACAGGCGCTCGCGCAAGCCTGCGGGGTGGCGCTTTCACAAGCACTGAAATAATCGCGTAACATAACTGCAACAGAATGACGCGTATCCGATCCGCAGCCAGCACCGCAACCTGACACGCCCGACACCACATGAACCAGCGCCCCAGCCTCCTCCGCTCCCGCCGCCACGCCTTCCCGCCCGACAACTATCTCAACCGCGAACTGGGGCTGCTCGCGTTCAACCGCCGTGTCTTCGCGCAGGCCCAGAATCCGGGCACGCCGCTTCTCGAACGCCTGCGCTTCCTGTGCATCGTCAGCAGCAACCTCGACGAGTTCTTCGAGATTCGTGCCGCCGGCCTCAAGGAGCAGATCAAGCTCGGTTCGAACACGCGCAGCACGGACGGCAAGACCGCCAAGGAAGCCTACCGCCTCGTTTCCGACGAAGCGCATGCGCTGGTTTCCGAGCAATACGATCTTTTCAACCGCGAGATCATGCCGCAGCTCGCCAGCGAGGGCATCCACTTCATCCGGCGCAGCGCCTGGACCGAGACGCAGCGCGAATGGGTCTTCGACTACTTCGTGCGCGAGGTGATGCCACTCCTGACGCCGATCGGGCTCGATCCCTCGCACCCTTTCCCGCGTGTGCTCAACAAGAGCCTCAACTTCGCTGTCGAGCTGGAAGGCAAGGATGCCTTCGGGCGCAGTTCCGGTGCCGCCATCGTGCAGGCACCGCGCCTGCTGCCGCGCGTGATCCGGCTGCCCGAAGAGCTGGCTGGCTGCAAGTACGGCTTCGTTTTCCTCTCGTCGATCCTGCACGGCTTCGTCGGCCACCTGTTTGCCGGCATGGAAGTGAAGGGCTGCTACCAGTTTCGCGTCACACGCAACTCCGACCTCTTCGTCGACGAGGAAGAGGTCAAGAACCTGCGCGCCAAGATTCAGGGCGAACTGCCGCAACGCCACTTCGGCGACGCCGTACGCCTTGAAGTTGCCGAGAACTGCTCGCCGGGAATGACGCGCTTCCTGCTCGACCAGTTCGGCCTCGAAGAACGCGAGCTGTACCGGGTCGACGGTCCGGTCAACCTGGTGCGCCTGATGCAGGTGCCCGACAGCGTCGATCGCCCCGACCTCAAGTTCCCTGCCTTCACGCCGGGCACGCCGCTGCAGGTGGCGAAGAAGCCGACCATCTTCTCGGCGATCCGCGCCGGTGATGTCCTGCTGCACCACCCCTTCCAGAGTTTCACGCCGGTGATCGAAATGCTGGAGACCGCGGCGACCGATCCGGATGTCGTCGCGATCAAGATGACCGTCTATCGCACCGGTACCGATTCGGTGCTGATGCGCTCGCTGATCCGTGCCGCGCAGAACGGCAAGGAAGTGACCGTCATCGTCGAACTGATGGCGCGCTTCGACGAGGAGGCGAACATCGGCTGGGCAACCAAGCTTGAGGAAGTCGGCGCCCATGTCGTCTATGGCGTGGTCGGCTACAAGACGCACGCCAAGATGCTGATGATCGTGCGCCGCGAGGAAACGAAGAACGGGCTGCAGTTGCGCCGCTACGTTCATCTCGGCACCGGCAACTACCATCCGCGTACCGCGCGCCTGTATACCGATTTCGGCCTGCTCACCTGCAACGAGCAGATCGGCGCCGACGTCAATGAAGTCTTCAAGCAGCTCACCGGGCTGGGCCGCGCGCAGGCACTCAATCACCTGTGGCAGGCACCGTTCTCGCTACATGCCAACATGATCGCCGCGATCGAGGCCGAAACGAAAGCGGCCAAGGCCGGCAAGCGCACGCGCATCATCGCCAAGATGAACTCGCTGCTTGAACCGGAAACCATCGCCGCGCTCTACCAGGCCTCGCAGGCAGGCGTAAAGATCGACCTCATCGTCCGCGGCGTATGCACGCTGCGTCCGGGCATCAAGGGGCTATCGGAAAACATCCGCGTGCGCTCGATCGTCGGCCGCTTCCTCGAACACCACCGGATCTTCTATTTCTACGCCGAAGGCAAGGAAAACATCTACCTGTCGAGCGCTGACTGGATGGACCGCAATTTCTTCCGCCGCATCGAGCTGGCATTCCCCATTCTCGATCGAAAGCTGAAGCGGCGCGTAATCGACGAAGGGCTGAAGACCTACCTCGACGACAATGTGCAGGCTTGGGAAATGCGCTCCGACGGCAGCTATCAGCGCAAGCGCCGCACCGGCAGGACACCCGCGCGCTGCGCGCAGTGCCTGCTGATCGAACAGCTGAAGCCGGGCAGCGAAGTCTGAAGGAAGTAACCCGAGAGCGCTTCTGCTCAGGCGCGGCGCACGCCCACGACGCCGGACACTTCGTGTATCAGACTCAGCGTCCGGTTCAACTGTTGCAGATTGGACACCTCGACGGTAAAGGCCATGTGCGCCTTTTCCTGCTTCGATTGCGTATTCACGGCGATGACGTTGATCCGCTCACGTGCGAGGACATCCGATATGTCGCGCAGCAGGCCTTGCCGGTCGTGCGCATCGACAACGATATCGACCGGAAAGGCACCACCGGACTGCCCGCCCCATTCCGTCTCGATCACCCGCTCCGGGTGCAGTGCCGCGAGATGGATGAAGTTCGGGCAATCGACACGATGGATCGAGACGCCCTTGCCGCGCGTGATGAAGCCATGAATCTCGTCGGGCGGTGCCGGCTTGCAGCAGCGCGCCAGCTGCGTGAGCAGCTTATCCACCCCGACAATCAGGATGCCGCGCTCGGCATCGTTCGACTTGCGCCGGCGCGGTTCGACGACGACCGGTTCGGACGCCGGAACATCCTCGCTGCCGCGCGCGGCCACCTGCAGCTGGCGCAGCGATAGCTCGTTGCGCCCGGCAGCGATGTAAAGATCATCGGCCTTGGCGAAACCCAGCCGCGCAGCCAGCTCATCGGCGCCGAGGCTGCTCTGACCGAGACGCTGCAGTTCCTTCAAAACGACCGTACGCCCCTCCGCCAGCGTCTCTTCCAGCGCCAGGTTCGAGAACCACGCACGCACCTTCGAGCGCGCACGCTGGGTAATCAGATAGCCCAGCGCTGGATTGAGCCAGTCACGCGACGGTCCGCCATCCTTGGCAACGGTTATTTCGACGCGCTGCCCGGTTTCGAGCGCCGTGTTCAGAGGCACCAGCGCACCGTCCACCTTGGCGCCACGGCAGCGATGGCCGAGGTCGGTATGCACGCGGTAGGCGAAGTCCACCGGCGTTGCGCCACGCGGCAGATCGACCACCCTGCCCTGCGGCGTCATCACGTAGATGGTCTCGTCGAGCGCCGCCTGCTTGTAGTGCGCAACCCAGTCGGAAGAATCGGCGACATCGTCCTTCCAGGTGAGCAGCTGGCGCAACCAGGCGATCTTGTCGTCGTAGCCATCGTCGCCCGATCCCGTGCGACGACTGCCTTCCTTGTAGCGCCAGTGGGCCGCGACGCCGAGCTCCGCGTGCTTGTGCATGTCCCAGGTGCGGATCTGCACTTCCAGGCTACGCCCGTCGGGGGCGCGCACGGCGGTGTGCAGCGAGCGGTAGTAATTGCCCTTGGGATTGGAGATGTAGTCGTCGAACTCCTTGGGTATCGGCGTCCAGATGTTGTGCACGATGCCGAGCGCTGTGTAGCACTGCTTCACATCATCAACAATGACGCGGAGCGCACGAACGTCATAGACCTCGGAAAAATCGACGCCTTTCTTGCGCATCTTGTTCCAGATGCTGTAGATGTGTTTCGGTCGCCCGTACACTTCGGCGTTATTGATGCCAACCGCTGCCAGCTCGGCACGCAGGCGGGCGATCGCGTCGGCGATGAACTGCTCGCGTTCGATACGCTTCTCGTCAAGCTGCTTCGCGATCTTCTTATAGACATCGGGATGCAGAAAACGGAAGGAGAGATCCTCCAGCTCCCATTTCAGCTCCCAGACGCCGAGGCGGTTGGCAAGCGGCGAATACAGTTCGAGCGTCTCGCTCGCCACCTGCATGCGCAGGTCTGCCGGGCTTGCCGCGTAGTAGCGCAGCGTCTGGGTACGCGATGCGAGACGCAGCAGAACGACGCGGATGTCCTCGACCATCGCCAGCAGCATCTTGCGCAGCACTTCGATCTGCGCCTTCATCTCCTGCGGGCTGGCAGCCGCGTCGGCCATGAAATCGCGTGTGATCGGGCGCAGGCGATTGAGGCGCGAAATCCCGCCGACCAGATGCGCGACCGATCTGCCGAAGCGCGCTTCGATCCGCTCCAGCCCATGCTCGTCGTAGGTCGGCACTGCAAACAGGAGCGCCGCCAGACGCGAGTCCGCGTCAAGCTTGAGCCCGACCAGGATGAGCGCCATGCCGAGCGCGTGCGACCAGACGCCCTCGCCGCTGCCAAGCGTATTGTCGGCATAGATCTCCCGGGCGAAATCGGCGGCGTCGCGCAGCAGCGCCTGCTCCGCGGCATCGAGACCTTCACACAGGGTTTGCAGGGATTGTTCGAGATCGCTCTGGGCGGCGACCGAATGGACGACGGAAACCATGGCGAAATTATACAATGCGCCGCTCACCCGTCCGACGCTGGTTGACGCAGGCCCGAATGTTGCGGCGGCGAACCGACGGTTGCGGGAAACTTTCCGCGGCCATGCTGTCGATACCTCGTATTCTCGCAAAGACAACAATGCGTTTTCGCCTGACACACCCCTACCTGCTGCTGACACTGACCACGCTCTTCTGGTCGGGGAACATGGTGCTCGGGCGTGCCATCCGCGAGGACATTCCGCCCGTCGCGCTGGCCTTCTGGCGCTGGGTGATCGCGCTGCTGCTGGTGCTGCCGCTCGCATTGCCGCACCTGCGCAGCCAATGGCCGGCACTGCGCCGCGGCTGGAAACCTGTCGTCGTGCTCGGCATGCTCGGTGTCGGCGGCTACAACACGCTCGCCTACCTCGCCCTGCAGTACACGGCGGCCACGAACGCCGTACTGCTCAACTCGTTCATTCCGATTGCGACGATCACGCTGTCCTGGCTATTCCTCAAGAAGCATCTGCACGGACGCGAAGGACTCGGCGTCGTCATCTCCTTTATCGGCGTCGCCACCATCGTGCTGCGCGGCGACGCGGCGACACTCGCAACGCTCACGCTCAACATCGGCGATCTGTGGATGCTCGCTGCGGTCCTCGTCTGGGCCATCTACACAATCGGCCTCCAGTGGCGCCCCGCCGGCGTCCACCCGATGCTGCTGCTGGCCGCCTTCACCGCCGTCGGCGTCGCCTTCCTGACGCCCCTCTACCTCTGGGAAGTCGCCGGCGGACGACACATCAACCTGCACCCGGGTTCGCTCGCATCCTTGCTCTACGTCGGCATCTTCCCCAGCTTTCTCGGCTACATCTTTTACAACCGCGCCGTCGGCGAGGTGGGTGCCAGCAAGGCCAGCCTGTTCATTCACCTGATGCCGGTGTTTGGCACCCTGCTCTCGGCAGTGTTCCTCAAGGAAATTCCTGTCTGGTATCACTACGTCGGGATCGCGCTCATTTTCGTCGGCATCTGGCTGACGACCGCGCCATCGAGAGTGCTGCGTCAATGATTCTGGATCTGATCAGGCGCGCACTGGGCAAACGGGAACCGCCGGCGATTCCCGACTCGCTATGGCAGGAAACCCTGGCGACACTACCCTTCATCGCCCGCCTGAGCGCGCACGAGCAGAGCCGCCTGCGCGAGCTGAGCGCACGTTTCCTTGCCGAAAAAGAGTTCACCGGTGTCGGCGGGCTCGTCATCGATGACCGCATCTGCCTGACCATCGCGGTACAAGCCTGTCTGCCGATACTCAAGCTCGGTCTCGAGTGGTACGACGACTGGGTCGGCATCATCGTCTATCCCGACGAATTCGTGATTCCGCGCAGCATCGCGGATGAAGACGGGATTGTTCACGAGTATGACGAAACTGCCTCCGGCGAGGCCTGGGCGGGCGGACCGGTGCTGGTATCGTGGCACGACGTGCAACTTGCCGGTACCGGCTACAACGTGGTCATCCACGAGTTCGTGCACAAGATCGACATGCGCAACGGTGAAGCGGACGGCGTGCCGCCACTGCCGGATCGTGCGGCCACCGCGCGTTGGCAGAAAACGCTGCTCGCCGCCTACGAAGACTTCTGCAACGAAGTCGACGCGGCCGATGCGCACGACGAAGAGACGGAGATCGATCCGTACGCATCCGAAAATCCCGGAGAGTTCTTCGCGGTTATCGCAGAAACTTTCTTTGAAAACCCCGGGCTTGTTGCCCACAAATACCCAGCACTCTTCGAGGAATTTTCTGCGTTCTTCGGATTTATGCCAACGCCCTGATATACCCCCATCGCGACCACCCAATTCATGCATAATGAATGAATCGACGCGCGCGAGGGAGGCACCGATGACGGACATGCAGAAGATCCTGGTTACCGACGACGACGCATTCATGCGGGTCATGATTGCGGAAGCGATCGGCGATCGATACGAGATCGTTGAAGCCGCGAGCGGCGATGAATGCCTCGCGCTCGCCGCCAGCGAAAAACCGGACGCAATCCTGCTCGATGTCGAGATGGTCGGCCTCGACGGCTACGAAACCTGTCGCCGCCTGAAGGCGGATTTCGAACTCGACGGCATTCCGGTGATCTTCGTCTCCAGCCATGACCAGATCGAGGCCCGTCTGCGCGGCTACGAGGCCGGCGCCGAGGACTATATCGTCAAGCCCTTCGCCGCCCAGGAAATCGCGGCCAAGATTGCCGCACTGCTGGGCAAGGTATCGCAGACGGCGCAACTGAAGCAGATGGCAAGCTACGCCAGCCAGACCGCGATGACGGCAATGAGCAGCATGAGCGAGATCGGCTCGCTGCTGCAATCGCTGCAGGCCTTCAACAACTGCGTCGACTTTCAGGCGCTGCTCGACGCAACGCTCGGCGGGCTGCGCGCCTATGGCCTGGAAGGGGCCGTGCAGATCCGCACGCAGGGTGCGACACTGACCTCGGCGACACACGGTGAAGCAAGCCCGCTGGAGGCCTCGGTCATCAGTCACATGGCCGGCATGGAGCGCATCGTCCAGTACCGTAATCGCCTGTCGATCACCTACCCGTCGGTATCGCTGCTGGTCAGCAACATGCCGCTCGAAGATGCCGACCGCTGCGGGCGCCTGCGCGACCACCTCGCCGTGCTGGTGGAGAGCGCCGAGGTGCGGTCGAACACGCTGATCGCAGATGCACGCTCACGTGAACGCGGCGAGCGAATCGCCGCCGCCGTGAAGCGCATCACCGATACGCTGGCTGAAATCGACGACGATCAGCGTCACTCGCGCGTCAATACGACCGCGGCGATCCAGGAACTCACCGCATCGCTGGAACGCGCCTGGGTCAAGCTCGCGCTGACCGAACAGCAGGAACAATTCATCGCCAACGTTGCCAGCGACGGCGTCGCTCGCGTGCAGGATGCGCAGCTTGCCGAAGCCGGACAGCAGGACAAGATGAGCAAGGTCGTCCGTGAGCTGCAGAGCCTGCTGACGATATAGAAAAAAATTCTCGCGATCGCTTTACAAGCTCAAAAAGCGTCCCTATAATGCGCCCTTCTTTCGAGCGGGGGTATAGCTCAGCTGGGAGAGCGCTTGCATGGCATGCAAGAGGTCAGCGGTTCGATCCCGCTTACCTCCACCAGTAAGCTCGAAAGAAAAAAGGCCAGCAACATCGACCTGAAGCAGTACCGGGTCCCCATCGTCTAGAGGCCTAGGACACCGCCCTTTCACGGCGATAACCGGGGTTCGAATCCCCGTGGGGACGCCACCAACAACAGGGGCTGCAGTCATCGCAGCCTCCAGTTTCACCGACGCGGAGTGGTAGTTCAGTCGGTTAGAATACCGGCCTGTCACGCCGGGGGTCGCGGGTTCGAGTCCCGTCCACTCCGCCACAAACAAGAAGCCCAGCCTTTTCGGCTGGGCTTTTTTGTTTCAGATGAAACATCTCGTTGCGTCTGAATATCCGTCACGCCGCCAGCAGAAAATCCCGCACGATCGCGATCTGCGCCTCGTCCAGAAACATCGGCGCATGACCGACACCGGGAATCTCGACGAGTTGCGTGCGCGGCCCGCGGCGACCCATCTCCACATGCACCTCGCTTGTCAGCAGATCGGATTGTGCGCCGCGAACAACCAGCGTCGGGCAGTGGATGGCCTCGTAGATCGGCCACAGATCGACCGACTGATGCATCAGGTAGGCCTGCCGGAACGGCTCGCCGATCGCCGGATCATAGACCATCGACCACGAGCCATCGTCGTTGCGGCGAATGCTCGATTCCGTCAGCTGCCGCCACTGCGCATCGGACAGTTGTCCGAACGGGGCGCTGACCGCGCGGATGTAGCGCTCCGCCTCGGCGACATCGGCAAAGCACGGCGCCTTGCCGACATACTCGCCGATACGCTGCAGCGATTCAGCGGCAATCACCGGGCCGACATCGTTCAACACCAGTCGCGTGATCGGCGATTGCGCCTGACTCGCGATGATCATGCCGATCAGGCCGCCCATCGAAGTGCCGACCCAGTGCACCGATTCGACATCGAGACGCGCCAGCAGCACCATCATGTCGGACACGTACTGCGGGAAACCGTAGGTCGCCGGATCGGCAAGCCAGTCGCTGCGCCCGCGCCCGACCACATCAGGACAGACGACGCGGTAGCGTGTGGCGAGCGCTGCCGCCAGCGCATCGAAATCGCGGCTATTGCGGGTGAGGCCGTGTACGCACACCAGAACACGCGGATTCTCCGGATCGCCCCACTCGGTGTAGCGCATCCGGTGCAGCCCCTTGCTGCCAGCGCAGAGAACATCGCGCAGGCGCGGCGATGCGGGTCTGGCGGAAAACCAACGGGAAAGAAAGCGCATCGCATGAACTCCGGCGTTATTGGTTCGAGTCTAGCACGCACGCATTACCGTCCGTACCAGTAGCGCGCCCGCCGCTCGCGCCATGCGGCAACGTCCAGCTGCGCCCCCAGACGTACTTCAATCGCCCCCTGCAGATCGGTACGCCAGGCGCGCGCTGAGGAATAACGCGCCAGCACCTGCGGCCGGGGATGTCCGAAGCGATTGCGATAGCCGGCGGCAATGATCGCGTCGCTCGCCCCAACGGCCGCCACGAAACCCGGCGTCGATGAAGTCAGGCTGCCGTGATGCGGCACCAGCAGAACATCGGCGTGCAAGGATTCAGGAGTGCGCGCAAGCAGTTCCCGCTCATCCTCGGCCTCGATGTCGGAGGTGAGCAGCATGGAATGCCCGCCGGCCGTGACACGCAACACACAGGAAAGATGATTCGGCCTGCGATCACCCTTCAGCACCGATGCCCGCTGCGGATGCAGCACCTCGAAGCGGACGCCCTCCCATTCCCAACGCTGCCCGGCGTGGCATGTTTCCCCGGGCAACTCGGCGAGCGTCGAGTACAGCGCATCGACCGGCATCGCGTCGAGCACCGATGCGGCGCCGCCCGCATGATCGCTATCGCCGTGCGTCACCATCATTGCATCGAGCCGCCCGATGCCGAGCGCACGCAGATGGGGGACGACGATGCGCTGCCCGGCGTCGGACTCCGCACTGAACAGCGGCCCCGTATCGTAGAGCAGCGTCTTCGACGCAGTCCGCACCACAACGGCGAGCCCCTGCCCGACATCGAGCACGGTGATCCACGCTTCGCCTGGCGCCGGTCGCGGCGGCACGTAAAGCAATGCCGGCAACAACAGCACAGCACCGAGCCCGCGCCGCGGAATGCCCCGCGGCAGCAGCATCCAGACGATGCCGAGCACACCGAGCGCCACCATCGGCAAGGGCGGCGCCGGCCGCTCAAGCAGCGGAAAGTCGGCAAGCATGATCAGAAAGGCCATCAGCCAAGAAAGCAGGCCGTGTGCGATGTCGAGCAGCAAGGAAAGCGGCAGGATCATCGCGAGCAGCGCCAGCGGTGTCACAACGAGGCTGACGATCGGAATGGCGAGCGCATTGGCGAGGGGCGAAACGAGCGAAAACTGCGAGAAGAAAAAGAGCAGGATCGGCAGGGACGCGATCGTGATCGCCCACTGGGCGACTCCCCAGGCTGCGAGACGATCTCGCCAACCCGTGACCGGAAACGGCGAACGTCCCGTCGACACATAGAAAAGCAGCGCAACGGCGCCGAAGGAGAGCCAGAAACCGGGCGCCAGCACAGCCCACGGGTCGAGCAGGAGCACCGCCGCAAGCGCAATGCCGAGCACCTGCGACGGCGCCGTCCGGCGTCCCGAGAGCAGCGCGATCGCGGCCACCAGCAGCATGCAGGCAGTGCGCTGGGCGGGCACCGAAAAACCGGAGAGCAGGGCATAGGCAAGCGCAGCGGCAGCACCGGCCAGCACCGCGGCCCTCTGCGCCGCGAGCAGGATCATCAGCCGCGGACTGCGCCGCCACAGCCAACCAACCAGACCGCCAATCAGCGCAGCGATCATCGTCACGTGCAGCCCGGAAATCGACATCAGGTGCGTCGTTCCGGTACGCGAGAACACGCGCCAGAATTCGCCCTGGATGGCACGCTGGTCACCGACGGCGAGTGCAACAAGGATTCCCGCATAGTCGGCGCCGGCAAGATCGGCGAGGAAGCGATCGCGGATCGCGTAGCGCAGGCGCTCGACCGCATACGCCGGGGCCGCAACGAATGTTGCAAGACGTTCCGGCACGGGCTGTGCGCGCACATACCCGGTCGCGCGCAAGTCGCGTTCGAGCAGCCAGGCCTCGTAGTCGAAACCGAAGGGATTGGCGTTGCCGTGCGGGCGCTTGAGACGAACGGTCAGGCGCCAGCGTTCACCGGGGCGAACCTTGTCAGCACTGGCGATCGCATCCTGCCCCGCCTCGTACCATGACAGCGCGATACGCGGCGGCACAACAGCCCCCTCAGTGAGCACCTGTTCGACGGCAAATGTGAAGCGCACGCCGCGTGCGAAGGGCTGCGGCATCTCGGCGACAATACCGAGCAGCTCGATGTCGCGCCCTTCCCATGCCGTCGGCAGGTGGTCCTGCAAGCGAAGCTCGGCGCGCAATGCCGCCCAACAGAATCCGGCGAGCAGCGCCGCCAGCAGGACCGGCCAGCGCAGCTTGCGATAGCAGGCACCGATCGTCAGCAGCAGCATCAGCGCGAAGCCGGCGGCAATCCACGGCAGCGAAGGCAGCGCCGCCTGCAACTGCAAGCTCGCCACCCCGATTGCAAAGACCGGAACGCCTGCTTTCATTTGCCCTGCTTTCGTCCCTGCCTTCGGCTAGAATCGCCATGATCATGCGCAAGCACCTGCGACGCTTTCTCCCCAGCCACGAGGCGGTCCACGGCAATCGCTGGCTGGCGCCGTTTGCCGACACCCTGCTGCATCCACGGCTGTGGCACCTGAACCGTCATTCCGCCGCCGGCGCCGTTGCGGCAGGACTCTTCTGCGGCCTCATTCCGGGGCCGCTGCAGATGATCGGCGCGGCAATCTGCAGCCTCGTCTTTCGCGTCAATCTGCCGCTCGCACTGGTCACCACGCTATACACCAATCCATTCACCATCATCCCGCTCTACCTGCTCGCCGTCACCATCGGCCAGTTTGTGCTCGGCGGCGGCCGGGTCGACTTCGCGCCACCTCCGGAGTATGACATGAGGAACCCGCTCGGATGGATGCGGGCAATGTCCGAGTGGACCTCAGGGCTGGGAATGCCCTTGCTGGTGGGCCTGCTCCTGCTTGCCACAATCCTCGCCGTGGCCGGCTATCTGGTGGTCAAGGCGGTGTGGCGCTGGCATCTCATCCGGGCCTGGCGCCGGCGCCGTCTGCGCCACGCGGCACGCTGAAAAAGCAAAGGGCCGTCGCGCAGCGACGGCCCCGACAGCCCCCATCAACTTTCCGGAGCGCCGCTCAACTGACCCGGAAGCGACGCACCTCCGTCTGCAGTCCCTCGGCAAGTTGCTCAAGTTCCCGGGCCGTCGAGGCACTCTCGGCAACCGCCGCCGTATTCTCCTCCGCCATCTGGGCGATGTGCTCGACGTTGCGGGCAATATCGGTGCTCGCCGCTGTCTGCTCGCGCAAGGCCGAGGATATGTCGGCCACAGTCTCGACGACGCGGGCGCTGTTCCCCTGGATCTGCGCCATCGCCTCACCGGCCTGAGTCGCCAGGGCCACGCCCTCGTTCACCCGGCTGACGCCGTCGCGCATCGAGGTGACGGCGCTCTGCGTGCCACTCTGGATGGCGCCAATCATCGCGGAAATCTCCTGCGTCGACTTGGTCGTGCGTTCGGCCAGCTTGCGCACCTCGTCCGCAACCACGGCAAATCCGCGTCCGGATTCGCCGGCGCGCGCGGCTTCGATCGCGGCATTGAGCGCAAGCAGGTTGGTCTGATCGGCGATCTCCTTGATCACGTTCACGATCGCCGAAATCTGGTCCGACTGACGCCCCAGTTCGTCGATGATGTTGGCGGATTCGGTCACCGATCCGGCAATCTTGCGAATTTCATCCACCACGGTGTTGACGATACGCGCCCCCTCAACGGACAGCGCGCCGGCCTGATGCGAAATATTGTCCGCGTCGCCGGCATTCTTGCTGATGTGATCGACGCCGACGGTCATCTCTTCAACCGCCGCTGCCATGCTTGATGCCGCCTCGCTCTGCGATTCCGAACTCTGCGTGATCTGCGTCGATGATTCGGCCATTCGCTTCGAGGCATTGAGCACCCGGTCCGCGCCGTTCTGCACATTGCGCAGCAGATCCGAGAATGCGTTGGCCATCGTGTTGAAGCTATTGCCAACCAATTGCAGTTCGTCGCGCGTATCCAGCGCGACGCGCGGCCGCAGGTCGCCTGTCGACAGCGTTTGCGCGGTATCCGAAAGACGCTTGATGCTCGCGATCGTGGCGAAGTAAGTTCCCATCGAAAAATAGCCGACAACGACGAGGACCACGATGGCAAGCCCGATGGTCATGCGCAGATTTGCCTGCAGATTGTCGATGCGTCGCTGGATCAGCTTCTCCAGCATCGGCAGCATGACATCGAACATCTGCTTGTAACCCTTGTCGATGGCCGTAGTCGTCATCTGGAAATACTCTCCCGGCGCCATCGCGAAGGCTCCCAGCATCATGTCTTCAACGATGACCTTGTTGATCTGCTCGGCAGACTCAAGATAATCCTTCGTTGCCTGCCCCAGTTGCCCCTGCAAATCGGGATTGAAACGAGCGGTCTTTTCCAGATTGACCTTGAGCGGTCGCAGCGCACCGTTCAATTCGGCCATCAAGGTATTCATTTCCACCTGATCCTGCGGCGCTATCTGTTTCTTGGTCAGAATACCGGTACCCTTCGCCCGCATCTGCCCAAGGCGCTCCAACGCATACGGCGCCTTGTTCATCACGGTATCGATCAGGTAGTAGGAATCGATATCCGGATCGAGTGTCAGCGAATACTTGTCGGCGACATCGGTCATGAAGGTCAACACATTCGCGATCAACTCGGTGTGACGCCTGAAACTCTCGGCCCCCGTCCACTCAAGAACGTCGGTCTCAATCTGCCCCCATTCGACAACAATCGCCTTCCAGGCTGCGCTGCTCCGCAGTTCTTCCGAGGCTGCGGACTCCACCGTCTTAATCGTACCGACGATCTCTTTCGCCTTCGCCAGCCGCTTTTCCTTCATGGCCTCATTTCCCGCCAGCACACCGGCGGACATGCCGCGATGCTGTTGCAGGAACTGGATCAGTCGTTGCGTTGGCACCACCACGGTAACGCCCTGCAGTTCAGCACGAGAAGACTGGATGTTTGCATCCAGCGCGCGATAGAGATTGCCGACCAGCACGGCGGTCACGATTGCCATCAGCAGTCCCATCAGGCCGAATTTCTGCGTGAACCGCAGCTTGTTCATGAATGCGATGGCGGGCGAAAAAAGTGCCTGCATGACGTTCTCCTTATTAGTCTAGTTACGGGTCACAGCGTGCATTATCGGTGAGCAAACCGGGGTTCGCCAGCAATCCGGCCGTCTTCCAGCGTCAGGCAACGATCGACGCGAGCGGCAAGCGAAAGATCGTGCGTCACGATCACGAAGGCCGTGCCCCGCTTCGCGCTCGCCTCCAGCATCACCGAGAAAACCCGGTCTGCTGTCTGCCGGTCGAGGTTCCCGGTCGGCTCGTCGGCGAACACACAGGCCGGACGCGTGACCAGTGCCCTCGCCACTGCGGCGCGCTGGCGCTCGCCGCCGGAAAGCTCGCCCGGCGCATGATTCAGGCGATGGCCCAAACCGACTTCGACCAGAATATCCCGCGCCTGTTCCTCAGCTTCGTGCCCGTCGACACGCCGGATCAGCAGCGGCAAGGCCACGTTTTCCAGCGCCGAGAACTCCGGCAACAGATGATGGAACTGATAGACGAAGCCGATGTGGCGGTTGCGCCACTCGCCGCGCGCCGCCGGACGCATGCGCAGCAGATCCTGGCCAACAACCTCGACCGAACCCTCGCTCGCCTCGTCGAGGCCGCCGAGCAGATGCAGCAGCGTGCTCTTGCCCGAACCGGAAGCGCCAACGATCGCGATACGCTCGCCCGCCGCCAGATCGAGATCGACGCCGGCCAGCACCGGCACGGCCGTTTCGCCGCTGCCATAGGTCTTCGTCAGGCCACGCGCGCGCAGCACCGAGGGTATCGATTGCAGCTCACTCATAGCGCAGCGCCTCCGCCGGATTGACGCGCGAGGCACGCCAGCTCGGGTAAAGCGTGGCCACCAGCGCCAGCACGAAGGAAATCGCCGTCACGCCGCTCACGTCGCGCCACTGCAGGTCGGAGGGCAGCTGGTTGATGTAGTAGATCTCCTTCGACAGGAACTGCACGCCGAACAGTCGCTCGATCGCCGGAACGACGACATCGATGTTGAGCGCCAGCGCAACGCCGCCGGCAACGCCAAGCGCCAGGCCGATGAAGCCGATCAGCGCCCCCTGCACGATGAACACCACCATGATGCTGCCAGGGCTCGCCCCCAGCGTGCGCAGGATGGCGATGTCCGATTGCTTGTCGGTCACCGCCATCACCAGCGTCGAGACGATATTGAAGGCGGCGACGGCGACGATCAGCGAGAGGATGATGAACATCATGTTCTTCTCGATCTGCACGGCGCGGAAGAAATTGGCGTGGCTGCGCGTCCAGTCGGAAATGAAGGCGTCTACGTCGAGCGTGCGTGCCAGCTCATGCCCCACGCGTGGCGCATCGAAGAGATCGCCGAGCTTCAGGCGCACGCCCGAGACATTCTCCTCCATCCGGTACAGCTTCTGTGCGTCGGCCATCGCCACCAGCGCGAGGCCGTTGTCGTACTCGAACATGCCGACCTCGAAGATGCCGACGACCGTGAAGGTCTTCAGCCGCGGCACCACGCCGGCCGGCGTCACCACGCCCTGCGGCGCGATCAGCGTCACCTTGTCGCCCATGAACACGCCAAGCGCACGCGCCAGTTCGGAACCGAGCACGATGCCGAAACCATCCGGCACCAGCGCGTCGAAACTGCCGCTCTTCATGTGCGGACGAAAGTCGGCGACCTTGTCCTCCAGATCCGGCAGCACGCCGCGCACCAGCGCGCCGCGCACGTTCTGGTTGAAGGAGAGCATGCCCTGCGCCTGCACGAAAGGCGCCGCGGCCGTCACCGCCGGATGCTTCGCCGCCTGCTCGGCGACGCGCGGCCAGCCAGCCAGATCGCCATTGGCGCCGAGAATTTGCACGTGCGAAACCACCGACAGGATGCGCCCGCGCAACTCCTTCTGGAAACCATTCATCACCGAGAGCACGACGATCAGCGCGGCAACGCCAAGCGCCACGCCAAGCATCGAAATGCCGGAGATGAAGGAAATGAAATGGTTGCGCCGCTTGGCGCGGGTGTAGCGCAGGCCGATCAGGAGTTCGTAAGGCAGGGCCATCGTGTCGCGTTCGTGATTTCGATTGGATCACGGCTTGCCGGTCGGCACGCTCGGTGAAGGCGCTATGGTACACTTTTCCCGTCCGCTTTCCTTTCACGCCGGGCTTCTGCGCTTGATTTCGCGCCATCCGTTCACCGTCTTCGTCTTCTTCATGTTCCTTTCCGAGCGTCCTCGTGACGCCTATTGCGGCCGATGCCCCCGACACGCCTGACTCTGCTCATTCCGGAACTGATCTGGCCCGAACCCGCCGACCGGCAGACGCTGGACAGGCTTCTCACCCCGGCACTCGGCGCCCTGTTCGCGCGCGGCCATGAAACACGGACGACAGCGCCCGACAACAGCGCCGATGCGCTGATCGCCGCTGCGTTCGGCCTTGCCGACGACGTTCCCTACGCGCCCCTGCGCCTGCTTGGCGAAGGCCATGATCCGGGAACCGATCATTGGGCCTGCGCCGATCCGGTGCACCTGCGCTTCCATCAGGAGCGGCTGATTCTCGCCGACGGCGCCCGCATCGCCATCGAGGAAGTCGAAGCCGGCCAGCTGGTGCGCACGCTCAACGATCATTTCGCCGATGCCGGCGAATTCCGCGCGGCGGCGGCCGACCGCTGGTACCTGCGCCTCGCCGCGCCAGCTGATTTCCGCACGCCGCCGCTCTCCGAGATGGCCGGCCGCCGCCTCGACCGCCAGCTGCCCGAAGAAGCCAGCACCGCCTGGCTGCGCAAGCTGCTCAACGAAGCGCAGATGCTGCTGCACACCCACGCCGCCAATGCGGCCCGCGAAGAAAGCGGCCGCATGACGATCAACAGCCTGTGGCTATGGGGGCCGGGACGACTACCGACCCAGCTGGCACGGCGCTTCGACAGCGTCTTCGCCGATGCGCCGCTGGCGCGCGGTCTCGCCCGCGTCAGCGGTGCCGCATGCCACGGCAGCGCAGGCAGCTTTGTCGAATGGCAGGCCGCGCAGACCGGCAACACGAGTCTCGTCATCATTGCCGACCTGCTGCGTGCCGTCCAGTACGAAGACCCGGACGCCTGGCGCCAGGCCCTGCTCGATCTCGAAACAAGGTGGTTCGCGCCGCTCGCCGCCGCCGTGCGCGCCGGCCGCGTCGAACTCGACCTGCAGAGCAGCACGATCTACGGACTGCTCGGCTGGCAGGTCAAACGCGGCGATCTGTGGCGTTTCTGGCGCCGCCCGACGACGATCGGCGCCGTCGCCGCACGGCTCGCGGACACACCGGCGTGACCCGGCGATGACCCGCCTGATTCCGCGCGCGGCACCGCCGCGCCGCAGCTGGACGCTCGAACAGCAGGGCGTGCATCCGCTGCTCGCGCGGCTCTACGCGGCACGCGGCATCGAGCAGGCGGCGGAACTGCGCTACGACCTCGCCGCCCTGCTGCCGCCGGCGACGCTCACCCACGCCAGCGACGCCGCGCAGCTCCTCGCCGACGCCATCGAAGCCGAGGCGCGCATCCTGATCGTTGCCGACTACGACTGCGACGGTGCCACCGCCTGCGCGGTCGGCATCCGCGCGCTGCGCGCCTTCGGCGCCAGCGTCGATTACCTGGTGCCGGATCGCGTCGTGCATGGCTACGGGCTGTCGCCCTCGGTCGTCGAACACGCGGCGACGATGTCGCCGGACCTCATCGTCACCGTCGATAACGGCATCGCCAGCAACGAAGGCGTCGCGCTCGCCAACGAACTCGGCATCGCCGTGCTCGTCACCGACCACCACCTGCCCGGCGACACGCTGCCGCAAGCGGCCTGTATCGTGAACCCGAACCAGCCCGGCTGCGCCTTCGCATCGAAATGCATCGCCGGCGTCGGCGTCATCTTCTACGTGATGCTCGCGCTGCGCGCCGAACTGCGCGCGCGCGGCTGGTTCGCGGCGGAAAATGAGCGCCCCGAATTCAATCTGGCGACGCTGCTCGACCTCGTCGCGCTCGGCACCGTCGCCGACGTCGTCAAGCTCGACCGCAACAATCGCATCCTCGTCAGCCAGGGCCTGAAGCGCATGCGCGAAGGCAAGCTGACGCCGGGCGTCGCCGCCCTCTTCCGCGCCGCCGGGCGCGACCCGACGAAGGCCGCCACCTTCGACCTCGGCTTCCTGCTCGGCCCACGGCTGAACGCTGCCGGAAGACTCTCCGACATGGCGCTCGGCATCGAGTGCCTGATTACCGACGACAGCGCGCGCGCGCTCAACATCGCGCAGCAACTCGATGCGCTGAACAAGGAACGCCGCGAGATCGAATCCGGCATGCAGGAACGCGCGCAGGCGCTGTGCGACACGCTCGACGTTGCCGACACCGCCGGCATTGCGCTCTACGACCCCGGCTGGCACCAGGGCGTGGTCGGCATCGTCGCCTCGCGCATCAAGGACCGCCTGCACCGCCCGGTCTTCGCGTTCGCTCCGGCCGATGCGGACGACCCGGACAGCGATCTGCGCGGCTCGGGCCGCTCGATCCCCGGTTTCCATCTGCGCGACGCCCTCGATCTCGTCGCCAAGCGCGCGCCCGGGCTGTTGATCAAGTTTGGCGGCCATGCCGCGGCAGCCGGCGCCAGCATTCGCGCCGCGGACTTCCCGCGCTTTCGCGACCTGTTCGCCGAAATCGCCGGCGAACTGCTCGACGAAGATGCGCTGACGCGCAGCCTGCATACGGACGGCGCGCTCGAATCCGGCTATTTCTCGCTGGAAACGGCGCAGCTGCTGGAAAACGAAATCTGGGGCCAGGGCTTTCCGGCGCCGCTCTTCGAGGGGCGTTTCATCGTCGAGCAGCAGCGCGTACTCAAGGAAAAGCACCTCAAGCTGCGCCTCGCTGCCGGCCAGCAGCGCTTCGACGCCATCCAGTTCAACTTCAGCGGAACCCCCGGCCGCGAAATCCACGCCGCCTACCGCCTCACGATCAACGACTACAACGGCGTGCAGAGCGTGCAGCTGATGGTGGAGCACTTGCAGACTATCGAGTAACTCAAGATTTGAGCGACCGAAATACAATCGCAAGATCTTCGACTGCCGCCTTCATTTCATCCGCCGTATAAGCGGCAAAACCCATGAGAAAACCGGCCCGGTGATTGCTTGATGCATGCAGTGCGGTAAGTCCGAGAAGGTCTACCCCGGCCAGGCGCGCGGATTCGATCACCTCCTTTTCCGGCAGCCCGCAGGTCAGGATGCACGGCATTTGCAGCCCGCCAACCGGCACCCTCGCTTCAACAAAGTCGCTCAGATGGTTTCGCACAAGCCGCGCCAGCACATCGCGTCGCGCGGCATAAACGCTGCGCATCGCCCGGACATGGGCGCCGAAATGCCCACCGTCGATGAAGCGCGCCAACGTCAACTGGGGAATCGATGCGCTATGCCCGTCGAGTAGCGTGCGGGCGACCGTCATCGGCACCACGAGTTGGGGCGGCAGAATCATGTAACCGATGCGCAACCCGGGAAACAAGGATTTGGTAAAAGTACCGATGTAGATCGTCCGGTCGTGCTCGTCCAATCCCTGCACGCAAGCCGTGGGCTTGCCCGCATAGTGAAACTCGCTGTCGTAATCATCCTCGATGATCCAGGCATGATGCCGGCGCGCCCATTCGATCGCCGCAAGCCGACGATCCAGCGCCAGAGTTGCGCCGGTCGGGAACTGATGCGAGGGCGTCAGAAAAACAGCCTTGGCTGACAAAGTCGTGTCGTACAGATGCTCGATTCGCATTCCGTCGGCATCCAGCGGGACGGGAATGCATTCCAGCCCGGCTGCGGAAAATGCCTTGCGGGCACCGAGATATACCGGGTCCTCGATGAAGACCCGGTCACCGGAATCGAGTAGCACGGTGGCACACAGGGTCATGGCCTGCTGCGAACTGGTCAGCACCAGCACACGTTCCGGCGTGGCGCGAGCGCCTCGTTCCAGATTGACGTAATCGGCGATGGCACGCCGCAACGACTCCACGCCCTGTGGGTGGCCGTGGGCCAGTGCCTTCGTTCCATATTCCTTCAATACCTGTCGCTGCAAGCGCTCCCAGAGCGCCAGCGGAAAATTGCGCGTCTCCGGCACGCCTGGTGCAAACGGGCGTGGCATCAGGGATTCACCCACCCCATCCCCACGAACCATGGCGGCACCGCGCCGGCTGAGCTGCACAGGCATCTGCGGCATACGCGAAACCGGCCGCGTGCCACGCCTTGGCGAACGCCCTACTCGCGCCGACACGATGCTGCCACTGCCCACGCGACGCTCGATGAAACCTTCCGCGTGCAATTGGCCGTACGCCGACTCAACCGTATCGCGAGAGACGCCCAGCGATACCGCCAACCCGCGCGATGCGGGCAGCGGCTTGCCGGCGGTGAGCACGCCATCGAGGATCAACTGCCGGATGGCACGCTGGATTCGCGCGTGTAGCGGCAAGGCATCGTATGCCGGGTCGCTCAGCCACGTTTTCACCGATTCAAGTTGTGCATGCTTGAACAAATGGTCTGCCTATCTTGAATAACTTGGATGGGAACAACCTGCCATTTTACGGCTATAAGGTCTGCTCGATGTTCAACTCTCCAGGAACGCAGGCCATGCTCCCCTCATCTCCGTCGCCAATCCGCCCGAGCGACCTCGCCCACCCCGTCGTGGCCGGGCTGATCTCGGTCATCGTCAATTACGGTGGCACCTTCATACTGGTTTTCCAGGCCGCCAAGGTGGCCGGACTCAGCCCCGAGATGACCGCTTCGTGGGTGTGGTCCGTTTCGATCGGTGTCGGGGTCACGGGAATCATCCTCAGTTGGGTTGCCCGCGAGCCGATCATCACCGCCTGGTCGACGCCGGCAGCAGCGTTCCTCGTCACGACACTGGCGACCGCGCCCTACGCCGAGGCGGTAGGAGCATACCTGATCTCGGCCGCGGCCTTCGTCCTGCTCGGGTTGTCGGGCTATTTCGAAAAACTCATCCGCCTGATCCCGCCGGGCATAGCCGCCGGACTGCTGGCCGGAATCCTTCTGCAATTCGGCATCGGCGCTTTCGGCGGCATGAATGTCGCCCCCTTGCTGGCGGGGTTGCTGATATTCGCCTACGTGATGCTCAAGCGCTTCTCCGCGCGCTATGCCGTGGTCGGCATTCTGGTGCTCGGACTGGGCTTCCTGCTCGTTCAGGGGCGTATCGATCTTTCCGGCGTGGCGCTGCAACTCGCAACACCGGTTTTCACCATGCCGGCGTTTTCGTTCAACGCCTTGTTGAGCATCGCCCTGCCCCTTTTCCTGATCACCCTGACCGGCCAGTACATGCCAGGCATGCTGGTCCTGCGCAACGACGGATTCAGTACCAGCGCCAACCCGATCGTGACCGTCACCGGCATCGGTTCCCTGCTGATGGCGCCATTCGGCTCGCACGCCTTCAACATCGCTGCCATCACGGCAGCGATCTGCACGGGCAGGGAAGCCCACGAAGATCCCTCGAAACGCTGGATTGCCGGCATCGCCGCCGGTGTCTTCTATATCCTCGTCGGCGTTTTCGGCGTCACGTTCGCCGCGCTTTTCATGGCCTTTCCGGCAACCTTCATCACCACGCTGGCAGGGTTGGCACTGCTCGGCACCATTGGCGGCAGTCTCGCCGGCGCGATGGCCGATCCCAAAACCCGTGAAGCCTCGCTGATAACCTTTCTTGCCGCCGCGGCGAACATCACTTTGTTCGGGATCGGCGGAGCGTTCTGGGGGCTGCTGATTGGTCTCGTCGCCTATGCGGCGCTCAACGGTCAACGACCTCAGCCAAGCCAAAGACCGGCACAAGGCATTCAGCCCCCGGTACCGCCAGCCGGGAAACAAGCAACGGGCTGACGGATCAGGCGTCCGATGCGGTGAACGCTTGCATCCAGCCCGAGGGAGAGGTGGTTTTCGCGCTATAATTCGCGCTCCGTTTTTTTGCCCTGTCCCGACCCAGCCATGGAAGCCGAACAGCTCAATTCGATCGCCAACCGGCTCGCCGACATTGCCCAGCGCAGTGGCGAGCTGCGGAGGTATCTTTGACTACGATCACAAGCGTGAACGCCTGACCCTCCTCAACCAGGAGATGGAAGACCCGAAGATCTGGGACGACGCCAAGCGCGCCCAGGAGCTCGGGCGCGAGAAGAAATCGCTGGAAGACATCGTGCTGGTGCTCGAAGACGTCGACACCGGTCTCAAGGACGGCCGCGAACTCTTCGACATGGGCAAGGAAGAAGGCGACGACGACATGCTGCTGGCGGTGGACGCCGACGCCGCCGGCATCGAGCAGAAGGTCGCGCAGCTCGAATTCCGCCGCATGTTCAGCAACCCGCAGGATCCGAACCCCTGCTTCCTTGAAATCCAGGCCGGCGCCGGCGGTACCGAAGCGCAGGACTGGGCCTCGATGCTGCTGCGCATGTACCTGCGCTACTGCGAGCGCAAGGGTTTCTCGGCCGAAGTGCTCGAAGAATCCGAAGGCGACGTCGCCGGCATCAAGAGCGCCACGGTACGCATCGGCGGCGACTACGCCTACGGCTACCTGCGCACCGAGACCGGTATCCACCGCCTCGTCCGCAAAAGTCCGTTCGACTCGAACGCGCGCCGCCACACGTCGTTTACCAGCGTCTTCATCTACCCGGAAGTCGACGACTCGATCGAGATCGCCATCAACCCGGCCGATGTGCGCACCGACACCTACCGCGCCTCCGGCGCCGGCGGCCAGCACATCAACAAGACCGACTCGGCGGTGCGCCTGACGCACACCCCGACCGGCATCGTCGTGCAGTGCCAGAACGACCGCTCGCAGCACCGCAACCGCGACGAAGCCTGGAAGATGCTGCGCGCCCGCCTCTACGAGTTCGAATTGCGCAAGCAGCAGGCCGAGCAGCAGAAGCTGGAGGACGCCAAGTCCGACATCGGCTGGGGCCACCAGATCCGTAGCTACGTGCTCGACCAGTCGCGCATCAAGGATCTGCGCACCAACTACGAAGTCGGCAACACGCAGGCCGTGCTCGACGGTGACCTCGACAATTTCATCGAAGCCAGTCTCAAGCAGGGAGTCTGAACCATGCAGCTGAAACCGATACTTCTCGCCCTGGCGCTTGCCAGCGCCACCGCACCCGCCCTCGCTGGCGGCATCGAGAGTTTTGTCGGCAAGTCGCCGTCGCGCCTGCTCAAGCAGGAACCGTATTTCGCCAAGGCCTACCGCGCGGCGATCAAGGATCAGGATTTGCCCGACTGGACGAAGCGCCTTGCCGTCGGTTTCCCGGCCGAGCACATCGTCATCGACGGCAAGACCACCTTCCTGATGTCGGCCTGCAACCCGCAAAGCGGCTGCGGCGAAGAACGCCTCTACCTGCTCTATGTACCGGATGAACAATCGGTCATCGGCTTCTTCTTCCTGCCGCCGAACGACGCCGCTCCTGGCGATCACCGCATGGCGCTCTCGCGCTGGATCGGCAAGGAACTGCCGCCGCCGAAGTCACGCAGCGATTTCCTGATGCAGCGCGCGATGCAGGATACGCAGGAAAAGCAGGATGCGCCGAACAGCGAACGCAGCACGAACGCCCCGGCGAAGAACTGACCCCAAGAATCATTCGACAGCGAGACACATCATGTCCGAACAGAATCCGCAGCAAGCCGACGTCACCCAGGACGAAAACCAGCTGATCGCCGAGCGCCGCAGCAAGCTCGCCGAGTGGCGCAAGACTGGTCGCGCCTTCCCCAACGACTTCTCGCGCGAGAACCTCGCCGGCAAGCTCGACGAACTCTACGCGGAGAAGACTGCGGAAGAACTCGAAGCCAACCCGATCGAAGTCAGGGTTGCCGGCCGCATGATGCTGAAGCGCGTCATGGGCAAGGCCAGCTTCGCGACGATCCAGGACATGTCCGGCCGCATCCAGCTCTACATTGCGAAGGACGCCGTCGGCGAGGACGCCTACGCCGACTTCAAGCACTGGGACCTCGGCGACATCCTCGGTGTCGTCGGCACGATGATGAAAACGAAGACCGGCGAGCTGACCATCAAGGCCAGTGAAATCCGCCTCCTGACCAAGTCGCTGCGCCCGCTGCCGGAGAAGTTCCACGGCCTCACCGACACCGAGCAGAAGTACCGCCAGCGTTACCTCGACCTGATGACCAACGAGCAATCGCGCTTCACCTTCGTCGCGCGCAGCCGCATGGTGCAGTCGATCCGCGGCTACATGGTGCACCACGGCTTCCTCGAAGTCGAAACGCCGATGATGCACCCGATTCCCGGCGGCGCCTCTGCGAAGCCCTTCGTCACGCACCACAACGCGCTCGACATGGAACTCTTCCTGCGCATCGCGCCGGAGCTGTACCTGAAGCGCCTCGTCGTCGGCGGCTTCGAGAAAGTGTTCGAGGTGAACCGCAATTTCCGCAACGAAGGCATCAGCCCGCGCCACAACCCCGAATTCACGATGATGGAGTTCTACGAGGCCTACCAGGATTACAAGGGCCTGATGGACTTCACCGAAGGCCTGCTCCGCCACGCGGCCCGCGAGGCGCTCGGCACCGAGGTCTTCGAATATCAGGGCCGCGTGCTGGACCTCTCCAAGCCCTTCCATCGCCTGACCATCGTCGAGGCGATCCGCGCCCAGCACCCCGGTTTTTCGGAAGCGGAACTGGCCGACGAGGCCTTCCTCAAGGCCAAGATCAACGCCTTCGGCGAGACGGTCAAACCCGGCGGCCTCGGCAGCCTGCAACTGCAGCTCTTCGAAGCCTGTGCCGAAGCCAACCTGTGGGAGCCGACCTTCATCATCGACTACCCGGTCGAAGTCTCGCCGCTGGCGCGCGCCTCGGACGCCAACCCGGAAATCACCGAGCGCTTCGAGCTGTTCATCGTCGGCCGCGAGATCGCCAACGGCTTCTCTGAGTTGAACGACGCCGAAGACCAGGCCGCCCGCTTCCAGGCGCAGGCCAAGGCCAAGGAAGCCGGCGACGAGGAGGCGATGTACTACGACGCCGACTTCATCCGTGCGCTCGAGTACGGCCTGCCGCCGACCGGCGGCTGCGGCATCGGCATCGACCGGCTGGTCATGCTGCTCACCGATTCGCCGAACATCCGCGACGTGATCCTCTTCCCGCAGATGCGCCATGAGTGATGCGCTGACGGGCATGGCCCGTCAAGGCGTTTCAAGGCCGTAGCAGGGCGCCCGCCGCATCGCGGCGGGCTCTGCCCTTCCCTCCCTTTCGTGGCAGAATCGCAAGCGGGACTGTATCAACCGCCTGACGGAACACGCCCGATGCCAAACGACCCTGCTGCACACGCGCTGCTCGCTGCCGGAATCGAAGCGCTCGATTCCGGTATCACGGTCTTTGACGCCGACCTGAAGCTTGTCGCCGCCAACCGCCGGTTTTCCGAACTGATCGGCATCCCGCCCGAAGTCGCAAGGCCCGGCACCGGCATCGAGGCGCTGTTTCGCTACAACGCCGAGCACGGCGAGTACGGCGCCGGGGAGATCGACGCGATCGTTGCGGAACGCGTCGCCATCGCCCGTCGCTTCGAGGCCCACAGCTTCGAGCGCGAGCGGCCCGACGGGCGCATCATCGATGTTCGCGGCACCCCGCTTCCCGGGGGCGGCTTCGTTACGATCTACACCGACGTCACGACCCACCGGCGTCGCGAGCAGGCCCTCGAGAAGCTGCGCGCCGAGCTGGAAAGCCGCGTCGCCGAACGAACGGCTGAACTGGCACACAAGCGCGCCCAGCTTGAGCAAATCGTCGGCAACATCCGCCACGGCATCACACAGGTGAACGGCAAGCTCGAAATGGAGCTGTGCAACACCCAGTTTCTGGACATCATGCGTTTTCCTGCCGAGTTTGCGCGTTCCGGCCGGCCATTCGCCGACTTCATCCGCTACAACGCCGAGCGTGGCGAATATGGACCTGGCGATATTGATGCGATCATCGCTGCCCGCGTCGAACAGGCACGTCACCCGGTTCCACACCGTTTTGAGCGTACGCGCCCTGACGGTACGACAATCGAGGTCATCGGCAACCCGACGCCAGATGGCGGTTTCGTCACAACCTACATCGACGTTACCGAACGCAAGCGCGCCGAAGCCGCGCTTCGCGAAAGCGAGCAGCGCTTCCGCGACTTCGCCAGTGCCGGCGCCGACTGGTATTTTGAAACCGATGCCGAACTGCGCTACACGTGGTTCTCCGAGCAGACAGAGGAGCGTACCGGCGTGCGCGTTGCCGGCGCTTTGGGAAAAAGGCGGGAGGATCTCACCCGCCCCGAGTTCATGGAAAAGGATGCCGACAACTGGCGCCGCCACCTCGCCGACATGGCAGCCCACCTGCCGTACCGGGATTTTTCCTACCCATTTGTTGATAGCGCAGGCCGCCACCGCGACGTTTCGGTATCCGGCACGCCAGCATTCGACGAAAACGGAAAGTTTCTGGGGTATCGCGGCACCGGCCGCGAGATCACGGCCTACCGCGCAGCCGAGCGCGCACTGAAGGAATCCGAAGCGCTGCTCAGGACCATCATGGAAGCCAGCCCCGTTGGCGTTGCCCTGATCTCACGCGAACATTTCATCATCCGCACCTGCAACGGGCGTCTCGCGGAAATGGCGCGCCGGCCGATCGACGAGATGATCGGCCAACCCGCCGGCGAAGCCTGCACATCGATTCTCGCATCGCTCGACATCGACCACCCGATCGACAGCCGCGAAATCGAACTCGAGCGCGAAGACGGCACCAAATGGTGGGCACTGCTGACCACCCGCCCGCTCAGCTATCGTGGCGAAGCGACAGTACTCCTCTGGATATACGACATCAGCGAACTCCATGGCGCGCGCGAGTCGGTCGAGCGCCTGGCCCTGCACGACCCGCTGACCGATATCCCCAACCGCCGCTACCTCCTCGATTTCGGGACGAATGCGCTGGCGCGGGCAGCGCGCCAGGGCACGCGCGGCGCCCTGATCTACCTCGACCTCGATGGCTTCAAGGCGGTCAACGACCGCCTCGGCCATCAACAGGGAGACCGTCTGCTGCGCGCAATCGCGCATGCGCTGCGAACACGCACCCGGCGTTCCGATTTCGTTGCCCGCCTCGGCGGCGACGAGTTCGCGATCATCGTCGAGGGCATCACCGACGACCATGAACCGCTCAACCTCGCGCACAGCATGATCGCCGTCATCAGCGACGCTGCCAGCACCGCGCTGCCGGATAGCGGCTTCGATATCGCCGCCAGCGCCGGCATCGCCTTCTTCGACGGCATCGGCGCGGGATTCGACGCGCTGCTTGGACGCGCCGATGCCGCCATGTATCGCGCCAAGCAGGCAGGCCGCGCCACCGTCTGCATCGAGGCGACCGATGCCTGACACGCCCGGCAGCGCACAGGCTGCCGTGGTGCCCGCCCGCCTCTGCCTCGGCGCCGACGGTACGCCTCGCTCCGAAACCTACGGCGACATCTATCACGCCACGGCCGGCGGCCTCGGCCAGGCGCGGCACGTGTTCCTCGCCGGCAACGACCTGCCGCAACGCTGGCAGGGCCATGAACGCTTCGTCATCGTCGAGACCGGCTTCGGCCTCGGCCTCAACTTCCTCGCCACCTGGGCCGCCTGGAGGGATGATCCGCAGCGCTGCGAACGCCTGCACTTCGTCTCCATCGAGAAACACCCGTTTACTGCTGACGATCTCGCCACGCTGCACGCTGCCTGGCCGGAGCTCGCGGCGCTCGCCACAGCCCTGCAGGCACAATGGCCACCGCTCGTTCCCGCACTGCACCGTCTGCAGTTCGAAGGCGGCCGTGTCGTGCTCGACCTCGTCTTCGGCGACGCCACCTACTGGCTGCCACAACTCGATGTAGAGGCGGACGCCCTCTACCTCGACGGATTCTCGCCAGCAAAGAATCCGGATCTGTGGTGCCCTGAACTGCTCGGCGCCCTGTCGTCACTCGCCGCACCGGGCGCGACACTGGCCACCTGGTCAGTCGCCGGCAGCGTGCGGGAGGCGCTGGCCGCACACGGCTGGCTTCTGGAAAAAACAGCGGGATTCGCCGGCAAGCGCGAAATGCTGCGTGGCACCCGGCCGACGCTCTCGCCGCACGAACCGGGCCAAACGCAAGACAACGATCAGGTCGATCCAGCCGCTGCCGGCAAGTGCAACAGTGCATTCGCGTGCGGTGCCGGAACGCACAAGCGCGCCATGGTGCCCGGCGCCGGAATACACCATTGCGCTCTGGTGCTCGGCGCCGGACTCGCCGGCAGCACCGTCGCCAACCGCCTTGCCGCACGCGGCTGGCAGGTTACGATCATCGACGCCGCGGCCGGCCCCGGCAAAGGCGCCTCCGGCAACCGCGCCGGCGTACTGCGCCCACTGCCCGCGCGCGACGACGGCCCGCTCGCGCAGATCACGCGGGCCGGCTTTCTCGCCACGCGCCGCCATCTCGATGCGCTGGCGACAGCCCTCCCCGAACTCGCCGACGAACTCATCGGCCGAAGCGGCGTACTCCACCTCGCCCGCGATGCCACGCACGAGGCAACGCAGCGTCGCATCGTCGCCGAACAGGCGCCGCCCGCCGATTACCTGCGTTTCGTCGAGCGCGAGGAAGCCGCCCGGCTGTGCGGCTGGCCGGTCAGCAGCGGTGGCTGGTGGTTTCCCGGTGGCGGCTGGGTCTCGCCCGCTGCCTACTGCAAGGCCAACCTGCTGCAGTACCGCAACGCGATCAGCACGCGCTACGGCATCCGCATCGACCGTATCGCATACACCGACGGTCGCTGGCAGGCACTGGATGCACAGGGCTGCTGTGTGGCCGAAGCAGCACAGATGATTGTCGCCAATGCCGCCGACGCCCGCCGGCTCCTCGGCGACTGGCTCCCGGTCTTTCCGGCGCGCGGCCAGGTCACGCACCTGCCAGCCGCGCCCACGTCAGCGCCGCATTGCGTGGTCTGTCGTCTCGGCTACGTGACGCCGGAAATCGCCGGCGAACGCTACGCCGGTGCCACCTTCCTGATGAAGGACGCCGACGCCGCCGTACGCGACGCCGACCACGCCGAAAATCTCGCCAAGCTGGAATTCATGCTCCCCGGCTACAGCGCCGGCCTCGCTCCGGCCGGGCTGCCGGGCCGTACCGGCTTCCGCCCCGCCTCGCCCGATCGCCTGCCCATCATTGGCGCCGTGCCGCGTCTCGGGGAGGACAGCGCGCCCCCCGGTCTCTGGCTGGCGAACGGCTTTGGCGCACGCGGCATCGTCTGGTCGGCGCTCGCCGGCGAACTGCTGGCGGACCAGATGACCGGCGCACCGGCCATCCTGCCACACGGCCTCGCGCAGGCGCTGGCGCCGCAGCGCTTCCTCGGGCGCCGGCCGCGCCGTACCGACCGCAAATAGAAAACGCGGTCCGACAGCGGCCGCGTTTTCCACGAAGAAGAACTTCGCAATCAGGCGGAAATCAGACCGCCGTAGCACGCGCGCGCCGACGCGCCAGAACGCCCATCAGGCCGAGGCCCGCGAGCAGCAGTGCGTACGACTCGGGTTCCGGAACCGCGGCGTAGATCACGCTGCCGGCACCGGAGTTGCCGAGCGGCGTGTCGTAAGCGATGAAGGACTCCGACACCGCCGAGAAGCCGGGGATCACCGAAAAGCTGACGTTGGCGCTCTCGGCACTGAAGGACAGGCCGAGGAAGTTGCCGTTCTCGAAGGTGACATCGCTATTCGACAGCGGCACGGCGTTGGCCAGCGTCCAGTTCGTGCTCAGGAAATTCAGCGACAGGCTGGCGAGATTCACGTACTCCGTGCCACTGAGGCTCAGCCCGGCATCGTCGAAACTGAACTGGCCGGAGAAGGTTTCGCCGAGGTAGTGACCGGAATCGATCGCGCCGTTGAAGGAATACGTCTGGACGGCCGCCTGGGCGGCAGGCATGGCGCCGAGCAAGGCGGCAGCGAGAGCGGTGATGCGGAAGATGTTGCGCATGAGAAGACTCCTGGGTGTGTTCGACAAGGATTAAAGGCCGAGGTCGCGGGCCAGAACGATCTGCTTCGCGGTCAGGCCCTTGAGCGTGACCAATGGGCGGGCGGCAGCCGGCCCGGCGCCATCGACGTCGATCTGCACACTGGCGCCGCCGACGACATCCTTGACGACGATATGGCCGTTGGCGAACGCCTGCGCCGGCGTGATGCCGAGACTGGCGAACAAGGCGCTCAGATCGAGCTTGTCGGCATACGGTGTGAAGTCGGTGATCAGATCGCCGGCATCGCGCAGGCTGGTGAAGACGAAGCGGTCGCCACCGGCGCCGCCAGTCAGCGTGTCAGCCCCCGAGCCGCCGTTGATCACGTCATCGCCGGCGGTGCCGACAATCGTGTCGCGACCGGCCGTGCCGTTCTTGATCTGGCCCGGAACGGCAACGCCAACAGCAGCGTCGACCAGACGTCCGTGCAGGTCGAAGGCGTTCTCCTCGCCGTACATGTTGACGGTGATCTCGTCGCCGTCGGCCGCGTTGTCACGCTGCAGGCCGCCATTGGCCTTCGGCGCCTTGATGAAGTTGGCCAGCGCTTCCTGATAGGTGATGGTGAAGGGATCGTTCTCGAAGACGACGCCGTTCGCGGCGAACGGATAGTTGTCGCCGCCGTTGGCCGTGAAGTCGATGGTGGTGAAGGAGAAGCTGCGCGTCGTGTTGATGACGACGCCGTTGTCGATCAGCACCGTGCCGTCATCGAGCACCACACGACGGACGCGGTCGCCGGTGTTGACGTTGGCCACCACCGAACTGCGCGGCGTCCGGCTCGTATCGTAGAACACCTTCATCCCGGACACCTGCGCGAACTTGCCGTTGGCAGCGCCGGTAGCGTTGGCCGAACTGACCGAGTGTTCGAGGATGTCCTTCAGCTGCGCGGCATTCATCAGCGGGGCGCGCTTCACCAGATTGGTGAAGGGCAGGATGTTGAAGGTGTCGCCCATGGTCACGTTGCCGGCAGCCGCGATGTTGGTGCGGATGCCGCCACCGTTCTGGATCGCCACGTCGGTCTTCCCGGCGAAGCGCATCGCGTCGGCGACAAGATTGCCGAGGCCGGTTTCGGCGTTGCGCACGCCCTCGGTGTATTGGCACGGCGCCGGGGTGCAGGCAGCGTGCGTCGGGCCGTTCAGTTTGGTGGCGGTCGTGCCGAGCACCTGCGCGTTGAGGGCGGCGATGTAGTTCAGCACCGGCGTCACCACCTGCGCGTTGAGCGTGGCATTGCCGGCCACCTTGTCGGCGTCGGCTGCGGCGCCGCTGACGCGGATCATGCGCGTACCGTCAAGGCTGGCGACGCGACCGGTGCCATCGTCGATCGTCAGGTTGACTTCGCCGACGTAGCGGTTGCCGAAGTGGCCGGTGACAAGCGGAACGGCCTTGCCGTCGAGGTCATTGGCGTAGATCGGATGCGTCGAAAAGGTCGGTGCCACGCCGCCACTGATCAGCAGATCGTCCGGATCGGTCATCAACTCATGGCCACCGCCGGAGATGACGAGATCGACGCCGCGCAGCGCCGGAATCAGCGCGTTGCGCTCGTTCTGCGCCCCCTGCAGGTGGCTCATCACGATGACCACGGTGACGCCCTCGTCATTGCGCAGGCGATCGACCTCGGTCTGTACCAGCGGAACCATCGCAGCCAGGTTCTGCGCCTCGGTGCTGGCGGCGCTCCACTCCTTCATGATGCCGGCCGGCGGCGAGGAAATGCCGGGCAGCAGCGGGGTCGTGGCGCCGACGATGCCGATCTTCTTGCCGCCGGCGGTGCTGACGATCTTCGACGGCGCAACCTTGCCGGTCGCCGCCAGATCGGCCAGCTCCGGGGTCACGCTGAAATCGAGGTTCACCGACAGGTAGGTCGAACCGGAGACCTTCGCGAAACGCGCCGCCACCGGGCCGGTATTGTCGAGATCAAACTCGTGATTGCCGAAGGTCGTCGCGTCGAAACCGATCTGGCGGGAAGCGATCGCGTCATAGAAATCCTGGCCGCCATCATCGGGGTTGGCGTTCGCCAGATTGGCAAAACTCGCATTGAGGCGCGGGCCGGGGAGGAAGGAATCGCCGGCGTTCAGCGTGACGACGGACTTGCCGGCAGCGGCAGCGGCGGCACGGGCGTTGGCGATCACCGTCGCCAGACGGTCGACGCCGCCGTAGAACGAGATCGCCTGACCGGCGTTGTCGCGCAGGTTGCCCTGTGCCGAAATCAGCCAGGATTCCTGATCGCCGACGTGCAGGACGGTGACGCCCTCGGCGATGGCAAGGCCGGGAAGCGCCAGCGCGAGCGAAAGAACAAGCGGCTTGAAGGAGATGCGCATTGGGATTTCTCCGAAAATAATTTTTGTGTCGGGGATGGAGTTGAGGTTGGGGTCGGGGTTGCGGGTGCGACGGGTTTTCTTCAGCCGCGCGAACGACGGCGGGCCACTGTCCCCATCAGGCCGATACCGGCGAGGAACAGTGCGTAGGAGCCGGGCTCGGGAACCGGCATCGCGCTGACGGTGACCATGTCGAAGCGCCAGGTGCCGGCGGTGCCATAGGACTTGTCGGCGGCGGAAGCCAGGTACGCAGCGCTGCCCGGCGCAAATGCCGATACGACGCGGAAGGCGAAGCTCGCATTGTTGTTGGCGCCGAGGATCGACGACAGATCGACGCTGCGACCGTTGAACCAGGTATCGCCGGCATTGCCGTCGAAACCTGCGATATCGGTGAAGGTGATGCCGTCCAGGCTGTACTGCACCTGCTCGTAGCGCGAGCTGGTATTGCTGTGACGCAGATCGTAGCCGATCACGATATTCTGGAAACCGAGGGTGCTGACCTTGAACTCCACGCCGGCATTCTTGTTTGCCGCGCCCTGCAGGCTGTAGCCAGTCGTCTGCCAGCCGGAGTCGTCAGTGGCGGCCGTATCCGACGAACCGCCATTGCTGGTACCGGATGCAAAGGCGCTGCTGACACCGCCGATCGTGCCGGCCGTGCCGCTGCCGATCGACGGCAACAACGATCCGGTCGAGGTACTGGTGTCGACAGGGTTCGAATTGAAGTTCCATTGAGCGACCGTATCGGCCTGGGCGCTGGAGATGGCGAGGCCGGCCAGCAGCAGCGTAACGAGTGATTTGCGGAGCATGTCGGAATCCTTGCTGGGGGTTGAGGTTGCCAAAGTCGTTGTGGGTTTCTGCGCTGCCGTGGAGCAGCGACAGCGACAACTCTACAAACGCCGTATGACAACCCACCCGTCGCGAGTGGCAATTCCGACTGATCCGAACGGATCAGAAAATGTCAGGGCACGGTGGATTGATGACCGCCATGTGACACCCGCAGCGCCGATCAGCGCACCGACTTGCGCCGTACGGCTGCCAGCAGACCAAGCCCGGCCAGGAGCATCGCTGGCGTGGCAGGCTCGGGAACGCTGGCGGCAACCAGGTACCCGCCCACGACCGGCGTGGACAAGATGCCGGTGACGATCCCACCGCGATCCGTCACGCCGTTGCTCACCGCAGCGCCGGAAATCGAGATCCCACCCGGGTTGCCCAGCACGATCTGCCCGCCAGGCGGCAAGGCGATGCTTCCACCATCGCCCGGGGGGCGTGTCGTGCCGAGCCCGATATCTCCACCACCAACAAGAATGATCGATCCCGACGCACCGACATTGAATCTTTCCCAGGTCGTCGGATCGGTGCCCCCGGCGACGATGACCACGCCCGCCGCGCCGGACGGTGCAATGAGAGTCACCGGCGGCAGCGCATCGCCGGACGCAAGGGCATGGTTGGCGCCGGCGGCAGCGGCAAGGAGCAGGAACTTCACAAGGGTTCGCATCATTTCATCCTTCGAAACTGGAAACGCGTGTTGGCAAGGGAACGAAAACGGCTGCGATCCTACCCGGCAAATGCCGAGAGCATTGTGACGGATTGCCGCGACGCACATGATCCGTTCGGATCATGTGCAATTCCGTAACAGACGGTGATCCGCATGGCCTAGCCCGCTGGACCGTTCAACCCACGAACGGCCGTGTCGGCGCAATGCATTGGCGAAAAGTCTCCCGCGCATAGTCGGCGCTCAATCCATTCCACGCGTTCCACGCCTTTCAACCCGACTCGCCAGAAAGACACCGCCATGCGCCTGCCCCGCCCCTGTCAACCCAAACACTCCCGCCATTCCTCGCACCGCTTCGTCATCGCCACGCTCGCCGCCAGCCTCGCGGCCATCGCGCCGGCCCACGCCGACAGCACCTACCAGCCCCTGCCCTTCGCCCAGAACTGGTCGAATACCGGCCTGATCAGCGCGAGCGATGACTGGAGCGGCGTACCGGGGATCATGGGCTACCGTGGCGACGGTCTTACCGCAAGCACCGGCACCGATCCGCAAACGATCCTCGCCGCGGAAGGCACGGTCGATATCAACGCCAACCAGACGACGCCGAACACCTTCACCGCCGGCGGTCTCGCCGAATTCGAGCTCGCCGACCCGGTGGTGGCGCTGAACGGCTCCGGCACCGCCGATGCGCCGTATCTGCAACTGCATGTAAACAGCACGGGTCTGCAGGCGATCCGCGTCCGCTATGTGTTGCGCGATCTGGATGGCTCGGCGGACAACGCCGTGCAAGCGCTTGCGCTGCAGTACCGCATCGGCAACAGCGGCAACTTCACCAACGTGCCGGCTGCCTATGTCGCCGATGCCAGCGAAGGTCCCAGCCTCGCCGGCAAGACAACGCCGGTGGACGTGGAGCTCCCGGCTACTGCCGACAACCAGGCGCAACTGCAGCTGCGTATCATCACCGCCAACGCCATCGGCAACGACGAATGGATCGGCATTGACGACATCGCCGTCAGCGGCACGCCGATCGGCGCGATCAACCAGCCCATCGTCGCACAGTGCCCGCTGCTCGATATCGCGCAGGGCAGCGGTGGCAGCATCGTGCTCAGCGCCAGCGATGCCGACAGCCGCGTAAACGCCGCCACGCTCGCGGCAGGCAGCGCACCCTACTTCTCGCTCGATGCGTTTTCGGCCGCAAGCGCCGACGGCGCCGCCGCAACGGTGACGCTGGTGGCAGCCCCCAGTACGCCGGCCGGCGAGCACCCGGTCACCGTCGAATTCGCCAACGACGAGGCGCAGACCGCCAGCTGCGTGGTCACTGTCAAGGTCAGCGGCGTCACGCCGATCGGCGTCATCCAGGGCAGCGGCGCGCAGAGCCCGCTGCTCGGCCAGCCGGTGACCACATCGGGCGTCGTCACAAAAACGGCCAACAACGGCTTCTTCATGCAGGATGCCGGCGACGGCGACGACACGACTTCCGACGGCATCTTCGTCTACACCGGCAGCACGCCAACGGCAGCCGTCGGCGATCGCGTCCGCGTTTCCGCCACCGTCACCGAGTACGCCGTTGGCAGCGGCGCCGTCGCCCAGGCCAATCCGCTCACCGAGCTGACCAACCCGAGCGTCACCCTTCTCGAATCCAGCATCGTCGTCGCACCGACCACGATCGCCTTCCCCGAGGCGGTCGAAGGCGATCTCGAACGCTACGAGGGCATGCTGGTGCATATCGATGCGCCGCTCACCGTCAGCCAGAACTACTTCCTCGGCCGCTACGGGCAATTGACCGTGTCCGCCGAAGGGCGCCTCGAAAAGCCAAGCAACCGCCACCCGGCCGGCTCGCCGGAAGCACTGGCGATGGCCGACGACAACGCGCGCCGCCGCCTCCTGCTCGACGACGGCAGCAGCCTGCAGAACCCGAACCCGACGCCGTACATCGGCGCCGACAACACCGTGCGCGCCGGCGACACGCTCGCCGGCCTCACCGGCATCATCGATTACGGCCTCGCCACCAGCGACAGCGCCGGCCTCGCCGACTACCGCATCCAGCCCACCGTCGCACCCCTCATCACCCGCGCCAACGCGCGCAGCGCCACACCGGAGGCCGTTGGCGGCAATCTCCGCGTCGCCAGCTTCAACGTGCTCAACTACTTCACGACGATCGACCAGAGCGGCGCCGCCTGCTTCCCCGGGGGCACGCGCAGCGACTGCCGCGGCGCCGACAGCGCCGCCGAGTTCGGCCGCCAGAAGACGAAGATCGTCGCCGCGCTGAAGGCGCTCGACGCCGACGTCGTCGGCCTGATGGAGATCGAGAACAACGGCAACACGGCCTTGCAGGATCTGGTCGACGGCCTCAACGCAGCAATGGGCGCCGGCACCTACGCGGCGCTGCCGCTGCCAAGCGGCGGCACCGGCGGCGATGCGATCCGCGTCGCGATGATCTACAAGCCGGCCCGGGTCTCGCTCGTGGGCACGCCGCTGAGCGACACCAACACCATCCACAACCGCCCGCCGCTGGCGCAGACCTTCGCCGCCGCCAACGGCGAGCGCTTCTCGGTCGTGGTGAATCACTTCAAGTCGAAGGGCAGCTGCCCGGCGAGCGGCGACGACGCCGACCAGGGCGACGGCCAGGGTTGCTGGAACGCGCTGCGCACGCAGCAGGCGGCGGCACTGCGCAGCTTCATCACCGGCCTGCAGGCGAGCCGCGGCGACGCCGACGTGCTGGTGATCGGCGATCTCAACGCCTACGGCAAGGAAGACCCGGTGCTCGACTTCACCGCCAACGGCTACGTCGATCAGGTGGCGCGCTACGACGCCTTCGGCTACTCCTACGTTTTCGACGGCGAAGCCGGCTATCTCGACCACGCACTGGCCACGCCTAGCCTGAGCAGCCAGATCGTCGGCGCCAAGCACTGGCGCATCAACGCCGACGAGCCGGCGATCATCGATTACAACCTGGAGTTCAAGCAGCCCGCCTGCGCCACCTGCGGCCCCAATTACTACAGCACCGGGCCGTATCGTTCCTCCGACCATGACCCGGTGGTGATCGGCCTGCAACTGCTGAAGAACATCAACGGCACCGCCGGGCGCGACACCCTCGTCGGCACCGCCGGCGACGACGTGATCAGCGGCGGCCCGGGCGCCGACGTGCTGACCGGCGGCGCGGGTGCCGATCTGTTCGTGTTCGCCAGCCTGCGCGACGGCATCGATACGATCACCGACTTCCAGCCCGGCAGCGACCGCATCGCGCTGACGCAGCTGTTCCAGTCGCTCGGCATCGCCGCCATCGACCCGATCGCCGGCGGCCAGCTCACCTGCAAAGCCAGCGGCGGCGACGCGATGATCGGCATCGACACCGACGGCGCCGGCAGCGCGCCTAGCCGCAACCTGGTGCTGCTGAAGAACCAGAACTGCGGCGTGCTGCAGGCAGGCAACTTCCAGTTCTGAGCCGGCAATCCGGGCGGCCCTTTTTACTCCTCGGCCGCCCGGGCCTGTTGACTGCGCACATACCATTCCGAACCCGCCATCAAGCATCACCTGCCCTGAAATTCATCGGGCTCGGTCGCCAAAAAAGTGCTTATGACAAACTGTGCTGACAGGAATCCCGCCGACTGATCTCTGAAAATCGATGCCATCGGCGTATGATCCAGCCATTGAATCGCGCCGGAAGGCATGCCAATGGATGCATCGCTTCATCCCCCGCAGTCGGTCCCGCCGCCTCGCCTGAACACGGAGGCGCGCCACGCCAACTGCAGCCATGGCACAGGTGGAGACGATGAGCGACACAGCGGCGAGGATGTGGGACGTGCGGAACATGGCAAAGCTGCCCAGGGCCTCGCATTCAATCGGTGCTTGCCACCGGATGATCGAGAACAGACCTTAGCTGCCCGATGAACGCAGAAATCGGCCTGCTCATCGTCGGCGCCGCTGCAGGCGGCTTCGTTCAGGGCGTCTCCGGCTTCGCTTTCGGCATGACCGCGCTGTCATTCTGGGCCTGGGGTCTCGAACCCGGCTTGGTAACGGTGATGGCCGTATTCGGCGGCCTCTTCGGCCAGCTATTCTCGATAGCAACGCTGCCGCGGCGCATTCCGCTCGCACAACTGTTGCCTTTTGTCGCCGGGGGCTTCATCGGCATTCCACTCGGTACCGTCCTCCTCGCCGGCGTCGATCCGGTGCTCTTCCGCGGCGTACTCGGTGGCCTGCTGCTCGTCTATTGCCCGTTAATGCTCTTTTCAGCGCGCATCCCCAGAATCACCGGCGGCGGCCGCATTGCCGAGACGGCAGCCGGCATCGCGGGCGGTTTTGTCTGCGGCGTTGGTGGAATTCCGGGTATTGCATCCTCGCTGTGGTGCACGCTGCGCGCCTACGACAAGGATCTCGCACGTACGCTGATCCAGACCTTCAACCTCACCGTGCTTGCCGCCACCTTCGCCGCACAAATTGCCGGAGGGCTCGTAACACGTGACATGCTCCCGCAATTCGCGATCGTCGCGCTGGCGCTCGTACTGCCTGCGACCGTCGGCGCGCGCGTGTTTGCCGGGCTCAACCAGGCCGCCTTTCGTCGTCTTGTTCTGTGCCTGCTCTTCCTGTCCGGTGCCGCCATGCTCGTTGCGGCACTGCGCCCGCTCGCCGCCACGCCGTTCGCTTGAACTCGCACCTGCGTGCGAACGGCGCACCGCACTGGAAGACCGGCAACGGCCGCGACTATTGAATCGCCCGTACCTTGAACGCTGGTACCGCGAGCGGGCCGCCCGCCCAGCGGCGCAAGTGCGGCCTGTACAAACCCGGCAACTGCCGTCGGGCAATAACGGCCCGCCCCCGGTCGGAATGCAGCCCCTTCCGCTTTCCCTCCGCATCACCCACAATCAAGCCTCCCCTTTGCCTTCGGGAGCACTTCAATGTTCAACGGAATCCTCATCAACAAGGACGACGCCGGCTACCGTGCCGCCGTTCAGGAAATCGACGACGCCGGCCTGCCCGAGGGCGATGTCACCGTGCGCGTCGCCTTCTCCACACTCAACTACAAGGATGGGCTCGCCATCACCGGCAAGTCGCCGGTGGTGCGCAAGTTCCCGATGGTGCCGGGCATCGACTTCGCCGGCAGCGTTGTCGCCAGCAGCCATCCCGAATGGAAGCCCGACGACGAGGTGATCCTGAACGGCTGGGGTGTCGGCGAAACGCACTGGGGCGGCCTCGCCCAGCTTGCCCGCGTGAAGGGCGAGTGGCTGGTGCCGCTGCCGGCAGCCTTCACGCCGCGGCAGGCGATGGCGGTCGGCACCGCCGGCTACACGGCGATGCTGTGCGTGCTGGCGCTGGAGCGGCACGGCTTGAGGCCCGGCGACGGCGAGATTCTCGTCACCGGCGCCAACGGTGGCGTCGGCAGCGTTGCCATCGCGGTGCTGGCGAAGCTCGGCTACCGCGTTGTCGCTTCCACCGGCCGCCCGGCGGAGGCCGATCATCTCAGGGCGCTCGGCGCCGCCGAGGTGATCGACCGCGCCGAACTCGCTGCCCCCGGCAAGCCGCTCGGCAAGGAACGCTGGGCCGGCGTGGTCGATGCCGTCGGCAGCCACACGCTTGCGAATGCCTGTGCCACCACCCGCTACCGTGGCGCCGTCGCCGCCTGCGGCCTCGCGCAGGGCATGGATTTCCCGGCCAGCGTCGCGCCCTTCATCCTGCGCGGTGTCACCCTCTACGGCATCGACAGCGTGATGGCGCCGCAGACGCTGCGCCTCGAAGCCTGGGCGCGGCTGGCGCGCGACCTCGACCCGGCAAAGCTGGAGGCGATCACCCGCGAAATCGGCCTCGGCGACGCCATCGCCACCGCCGGCGCACTGCTCGAAGGCAAGGTGCGCGGGCGCGTGGTGGTGGATGTGAATCGCTGAACGCAGCGCAGCCGCCGGGCCGATGGGGCAAGCTCCGGCGCATCGGTAAGCAGTTGTAAAGCTTTGTTTCCGGCGTCTCCCTATGCCCGGGGTTCATGCGTTAATCGACGCACGTACCCCCCGCATGGAGATGCATCATGGAAAACAGCAACGCCCCCTTCGTCCGCAAGACGCACCCGATGATTCTGATTGCCGCGGCCTCGGTCACCGCCGTCAGCCTGGCCGGAGTCGTAAGCCTCGCCAGCCTCGCCGGCTGGATGCCCGCCCGCGGCGAGGCGCCCGCCAGCGTCACCGCCCCGCTCGCTGCCGCACCAACGACAAGCGCACCTGCTGCGAACACCACCACGAGCGCCGCCCCGGTAATCGCCCGCAACGAAACCCCGGCAACGCTGCAGATCCCCGCCGGCTCGACGATCACCGTCGAACCCAAGCGCAGCGCCGCTGCCGGCAACAGCGCGCCGCGCCCGGCCGCACGGCCAGCGGCAACGCCTGCCGTTGCCGAGCAGGAAACCGGCTACCAACGCCCGCCGCGCGCCACGCGCGTCGCCACGCAGCCGGTGGCCGACAACGGCATCTATGCCGAGAACGCCCGCCCGGCGCCCGTGCAGGCGCAGAACACCTCGCCCGCCTACAACCAGCAACCGGCCGTCTGCAATGACTGCGGCACCGTCGAATCGGTGCGCGAAGTCAGCAACAAGGGCGAAGGCACCGGCCTCGGTGCGGTGGCCGGCGGCGTGCTCGGTGGATTGCTCGGCAGCCAGATCGGCGGCGGCAACGGCAAGAAGGCCATGGCCGTGGTCGGCGCCGCCGGCGGCGCCTTCGCTGGCCATGAGGTGGAAAAGCGCATGCGCGGCGAGACGCTCTACGAAGTGACCGTGCGCTACGACGACGGCCGCACGCGCACCTTCACCGAAACACAGACCCCGCGCGTGCAGAGCGGCGACCGCGTACGCACCACCAACGGCCAGCTGACGATGATCTGATTGATCACTGGCGCTGGCGCAAATCCCCGGCAGCGCGGCTGTCGGGGATTGTCGTTTGCCAGGCCGCCGCAAAAGGCGATAGCGACTACGGCCTTGAAGAAGCCGACGCGCAGCGCGTTCGACCTGGATCAAGCCAATACACCACCCATTTACACCCGTTCTGGGGCTGCACGGCTTCGAAACGCAGCGAGTTTTCGGCGAGTTGGATGCGTGGGCAACGCGGCATGTCAGAGGGCCAGAACGTCAATTGAGGCTGCCCACTTTTGCCGGCAATCGTTGCCCGCCCCCCTGTTCCTTTACTGATCGAAAGGGTCCGGCGTCACATCTGGCACTGCCGCCAGGGCCGAACGAAACTTGGCGTCGCTCGCACGTTGAGCGCGCTCACCAAGATACTGCTCGGTTGCCAGCGCCGAAATTTTTTCGGCCACCGCCGAGGCCACGAACTGGTTGATGGATACGTGATCCTGCTGCGCAACCTCACGCACCATGTTGTGCAGCGAATCGGGCAAACGTACGCTGATCGTGCTCATGATCGCCCCTCCATTGAGGCAAGAAATTCACGCGGTGTCACTACAGACACCCCCAGATTCCGGGCGTTCCGGAAATCGCCGACGTTCCACGTCACAATGGTCGCCCGCGCTTTCACCGACAATTCAAGGACAAAATCGTCATCCGGATCCTTGAGCTTCGGGCGCCACAAATAAAAAATCTTGTGATGGATCGCCTGCGCACACAGATAGTCGATCACATCGTCAACCTGTGCGTCGGACAGGGCTAATCCTCCACGCTTCAACACGGCTTCGTACTCGACGACAAGCGGCACCGATAAGTGAAGCTGAAATTGCCCGTTGCCCACCTGTGACAACAGGCGAAAAGAAGCTCCCTGTTGAGACTTGAGGGCGCTCACCAGCACATTCGTATCGAGGACAATGTCCGGAATCATTTTGGTATCGTATTTAATACCATATTATCTGTCAAATCGATCCGATTGGCCGGCGACGCCTTCGCCGGTCACGAGGTGGAAAAGCGCATGCGCGGCGAGACGCTCTACGAAGTGACCGTGCGCTACGACGACGGCCGCACGCGCACCTTCACCGAAACGCAGACCCCGCGCGTGCAGAGCGGCGACCGCGTACGCACCACCAACGGCCAGCTGACGATGATCTGATTGATCACTGACGCTGGCGCAAATCCCCGGCAGTGGGGCTGTCGGGGATTGTCGTTGGTACTCTTGGCTAAAAGATGGAGCGACAAAAACTGCGGCAGTTGGCAGAACATTTAATTGACGCTGCCCCGTGAATTGTTACTCCTCACGGATTGGCGCAGTTGGCGAGTTCCTGATTCAGTGTGTTCAGCAGGCGCTGTGTTCTGATTTTGGTTACGTTGAGCTTTTGGCGCTCTGCCTGTAGCGCAGTCAGATCGGACTTGTATTTTGCTGACAGTGCCTTTGTTTCCTGCAATTTGATGTAAATCTCGTTTGCCTTGCTGCATTCCGCATTCATTTTCTCAAACAAGGGCCATACGGATGGCGCGATGGTCGCCTCAGCGTCGACCGCGTCTAAACAATCTGCCCGATTTGCAGAAGAACCCCGCTGGCAAAAGGCGCGCAACTCGCGCATTTTCTTTTTATGAGCCACCTGGTAACTGCCGGTTGCACGTGCGCAAACCCTGTCCTGACGCGTGCTTTCGTTCGTCAGGGCCGAAATGGTATCGCCGAGAATTATTTGTGCTTCGTTTCCAGCGGCAATGGCGCTGTCGATCTGACGAATTGCGTCGGCATACGCGGAAATTTTACTTTGCAGGCCATTAATGGTCTCCGGAATCTTGGGGCAAGGGGTGTCGAGTACGGTGTTTGCAGTTCCGCCGCCCGGCGTGATCCCGGCAACCCTATCCGTGACCGACGGCAAGGATGGCGGCCCCACTCGAACACAAGTCGTCACGACCCGCTCGGCAACGACCGTTTCCATAGGTCGGGCAGGTCGGGAAACAGGGACGAAACTTTTTGTGCAATCGAGAAACGGATCCCATTGTGTCGGCAATGCGTATGCCGACGCAGAGCAAACGATCCCCAAAGCAGCAGCAAGTGAATGCGATAGTCTCATGATGCCCTCCAAGTTAGATTGCTGACGAAATGCCTTAGATTTGCCGATAGAGATCACAACACAGTCTGCCAGAACTCCCATTAGCATGATACATGCTATACCAATTGCGTATGCTGATTAGCTTGACCATGACGCCGGCACGCCTCCGCCTCGTGACCCGTCTCGCCACCTGCTCTGTTGCCGCCCGAGTGCTAAAATTCACTCCCCTCTCCCGACCACCGCACGAGGCGCCCGCATGAAGCTCGAAACGCTTGCCGTCCACGCCGGCTACAGCCCGGACCCGACTACCAAGGCCGTTGCCGTCCCGATCTTCCAGACGACTTCCTACGCCTTCGACAACACGCAGCACGGCGCCGATCTGTTCGACCTGAAGGTGCAGGGCAACATCTACACGCGCATCATGAACCCGACCAACGATGTGCTGGAAAAGCGCATCGCGGCACTGGAAGGCGGCATCGGCGGGTTGGCGCTCGCCTCGGGTCAGGCAGCAATCACCTATGCGATCCAGACGATTGCGGAAGCCGGCGACAACATTGTCTCGGCGGCAACGCTTTACGGCGGCACCTACAACCTGTTTGCGCATACGCTGCCGCAGTACGGCATCAGCGTGCGTTTTGCCGATTACAACAAGCCTGAGAGCTTCGCCGCGCTGATCGACGCGAAGACGAAGGCGATCTACTGCGAGTCGGTCGGCAACCCGCTCGGCAACATCACCGACTTCGAGAAGCTGGCCGAGATCGCGCACGCGCACGGCATTCCGCTGATCGTCGACAACACCGTGCCCTCGCCCCACCTGTGCCGCCCGTTCGAGCACGGCGCCGACATCGTGGTGCATTCGCTGACCAAATACATCGGCGGCCACGGCAATTCAATCGGCGGCATGATCGTCGATAGCGGCAAGTTCCCGTGGGCCGAGCACAAGGCGCGCTTCAAGCGCCTGAACGAACCGGACATTTCCTACCACGGCGTGGTCTACACCGAGGCGCTCGGCCCGGCGGCCTACATCGGCCGCGCGCGCGTGGTGCCGCTGCGCAACATGGGTGCCGCGATCTCGCCGATGAACGCCTTTCTCATCCTGCAGGGCTGCGAAACGCTGGCGCTGCGCATGGACCGCATCTGCGCCAACACGAGCAAGATCGCGTGGTTCCTCAAGGATCACCCGAAGGTGTCGTGGGTCAGCTACGCCGGCCTGCCGGAGCACCCGGACAACCACCTGGTCGAGAAGTACATGGGTGGGCGCGCCTCGGGCATCCTCACCTTTGGCGTCAAGGGCAGCAGCGGCACCGGCATCGAGGCTGGCGGCCGTTTCCAGGATGCGCTGAAGCTGATCACGCGGCTGGTGAACATCGGCGACTGCAAGTCGCTCGCCTGCCACCCGGCCTCGACCACGCACCGCCAGCTGAATGCGGAAGAGATGAAGAAGGCCGGCGTGTCGGAAGACATGATCCGCCTTTCCATCGGCATCGAGCACATCGAGGATCTGATCGCCGATCTGGATCAGGCGCTGAAGGTCGTCTGACACGGCTCGGGAACGTCGCAGGCCGCGGGCTGTCAGACCCGCGGCCTTTTTTCATCCTGCCAGCACCATGAACCATCACCCTGATTCCCGGCTTGAATTCATCACCGTGCGCGGCCTGCGCTACGCCGTCCGCCACTGGGGCGCCGACGATGCGCCGGCTGTGTTCTTCCTGCATGGCTGGATGGATTCGTCGCCGACCTTCCAGTTTCTGGTGGAATCGCTGCGCGCGGACTGGCATGTGATCGCGCCGGACTGGCGCGGTTACGGCAACAGCGAATGGCTCGGCCGCCCGTACTGGTTTCCCGACTACTACGGCGACCTCGATGCGCTGCTCGCGCACTATTCGCCCGAGCGCCCGGCGCGGCTGGTCGGGCACAGCATGGGGGCGAACATCGCCGCCGTGTATGCCAGCGCACAGCCGCAGCGCGTGGCGCAGGTGGCGATGCTCGATTTTCTCGGCCTGCTCGCTACCGAGGCGAAGGACGCGCCGAAGCAGCTGGCGCAATGGCTGGATCATCTCGGCGAAACGCCGCGCCTGAACAGCTACACCGATCACGCGACACTGCAGCGGCGCATGCAGCAGGTGAACCCGCGGCTGAGTGACGAGAAAGCCGCTTTCCTCGCCCGCGCGCTGAGCCGCGTGCTCGACGGCGGTCGCGTGCAGATGGCCTGCGATCCATGGCACCGGGTGCCGGCGCCGATCCTCTACCGGATCGATGACCAGATGGCTGCGTGGAGCGCCATCGAAGCACCGCTGCTGATGCTGCTTGCCGATGATGGATTCGTGCAGGAGCGTTTCGGAGAACACCCCGCCGAACGCCAGCGCCGCCTCGCGGCGTTTCGCACGCTGTCACTGGAAACGATCGCCGATTGCGGCCACAACCTGCACCACGACCAGCCGGCGCGGGTGGCGGAGGCGCTGGAGCGCTTTCTTTCCCGCGATTGAACGAGGCGCGCCCTACTGGCGAACTTCCTCGACCATCAGCCAGACGCTGCGGTTGTCGCGCACTTCGCTGGTGCCGACGGAGAGGTTGCCGCGCTGCGTGCCGCCGGCCTGCTGGCCGCTGCCGCCGAGTTCGATCCATTCGCCCAGCCGCCCGGAAACGGTGGTGGACACGCGCTGTGTATTGACGCTGCCGTAGCCGGCATTGCCTGGCGTATCGAACTGCGGGCTGATCTCCAGCATGACGCGGTCGCCGGCAAGCCGTGGCTCGGCGTAGAAACCCTGGCCGATGTCGCGATAGACGGTGGTGTTGGTGACGATGGCGCCGCCGGGGCCGAGTACCACCTGCTGCATCGGCAGCGGGACTGACTGGCCGACATTGATGAAGGCCTTGCCGCCCTCGACCACCTGCACCGACTGCGCGGCACTCGCCGTACGCGTGCTGCGCGTCTCGACCACCTGCCCGCCGATCACCGAATCGCCCTTGCGGATAACGACCGTGCCACCGCCCGCGGCGACGCCGGTAGGCGGCTGCGTGACGCGCACATGATCGTTGCCGACGCTGCCGAAGGCCTCCGCCCCGCTACGCTGCATGGCGGCATCGCGGTTCTGCGTGACGCGGATGACAAGCTGGCGGGCCGGCGTATCGAGCGCGGCGAGCGCCTGCTTGATCTCCTCGCGGTTCTTGCGCGAGGCGCGCAGGATGAGCTGGTTGTTCATGCCGGAAAGCGCGCCGCCCGGCTCGACCAGCGGCCGGATCACCGGCATCACCTGATCAACGGTGCGGTTCTTCAGCGGGATGATTTCCATCTCCTGCTGCGCAAACGCCAGCAAGGGAAGCATCAGCAACAGGGCGAACAGTTGTTTCATGGCCGGGCTCCGGTAATGCCGTCCGGTCAGACTAGCCCGCCAGATGCTGCAGGGCAAGATATTCGCGCGAACGCATCTCGGTCAGACGGCTGACGGTGCGGAAGAATTCACCGGCCTGCACACCCTCGGTGTAGAGCAGTTCGGCCGCACAGTCGGCGGTGGCAATCAGCTTGACCTTGTGATCGTAGAAGATGTCGACCAGCCAGGTGAAGCGGCGCGCTTCGTTGGCCTGCGTGGCGCTCATTTTCGGGATGCCGGAGACGAGCACGGTGTGGTAGCTCTGCGCGAGTTCGAGGTAGTCGTTCTGCGAGCGCGGCCCGCCACAGAGCGCGGCAAAATCGAACCAGATGACGCCATGGCCACGCCGCCGCGTCGGGATGCGGCGGCCGAGAATCTCGATGTCGCCACCCGGCTGCGCCTGCCCGTCGTCGATGGCCGCGAAGTACTCGGCCATTTTCGTTTCGGCAACGCCATCGACCGGGTGATGGTAGATCTCCACCTGCTCCAGCGTGCGCAGGCGGTAGTCAACGCCGGCCTCGACTTCGAGCACGTCGAGCCGTTCCATGAGCAGCGCTATCGTCGGCAGGAAGCGGTCGCGCTGCAAGCCGTTCGGGTAGAGACGATCCGGCGGGTAGTTGGAGGTCATCACGAAGACGATGCCACGGGTGAACAGCGCCTGCAGCAGGCGGCCGAGGATCATCGCGTCGGCGATGTCGGAGACGTGGAATTCGTCGAAGCAGAGCAGGCGGATATCGCGCGCGATGTTGGCCGCCAACGCATCCATCGGGTCGGCCTCGCCCTTCAGTTCTTCAAGCTGGCGGTGCACCTGCTGCATGAAGGCGTGGAAGTGGATGCGCCGTTTGCGATGGTAGGGTACCGAATCGTAGAAGCAATCCATCAGGAAGCTCTTGCCGCGCCCGACCCCGCCCCAGAAATAGACGCCGCGCGGCGGCGCGCTGCGTGCGATCAGGCGGCGGAAGGTGTTGCGCCGCGCCACCTTGAACGACAGGAGTTCGCTGTAAAGAAGCTGCAGGCGCCGTGCGGCGGCCATCTGGGCGGCATCGGCGACATAGCCACGGGCGGCCAGCGTCGCCGCGTAGGCGTCGAGCATGCCGTGCTCGGGAACATTGAGTGCGCGGTGAGGCATGTTGTTTTCGGTATTCGGGTGCCGCGATTATCGCACGCGACGCCCCTTCAAGCGTCACGCCCTTTGTGGCACAGTGTCTTCCGGCAAAGCGAGGGAGATCGAGCCATGGCAAATGGCAACAGGAAGAAGACCCGCTGGCAGCCGTGCCCCGGCGAGCTGGCCTACTACTGGTGCACCAGCGGCAAGCTGGCACGCGGCGGCCTCAACGTGCGCGTGCTGGCCGAGGCGAGCGGCGGCTACATGGTCGTCGAAGCGCTGCGCAGCGACGGCAGCGCGGTGCGCATCACGGTCAAGGCGAGCAGTCTCGCAGCACCACAACCCTCATTGTTCTGAGCTATTTTCGGCCTATTCACATGCATCCGATGTGGCTCATGTTGATCTTAATATCCGGTTGAGGCGCCGACGGAAGCGCGCAACAATCGTCATATGACAAAAAACAAGAACACGTGACGATGGACGCAATCCGCATGAGGGACTTCAACCGCATGGTTGCCCGGCACATCGAGACGCTGGGCACGCGTGAGGATTTCAAGATCCTGCTCGAAATCGCGGCCAGCCAGCAGAAGGGCACGCCGCTGACGCTGAAGCAACTGCTGATCGATGTCAATGTGCCGCAATCGACGCTGAAGCGGCGGCTGGCGGGTCTGGTGCGGCGACGCATCGTGACCAAGCAGATGACCGCCAACGACCACCGCGTCTATTGCTACAACCTCTCCGACAAGGCTCAAGGCATCCTCAAGAAGCTGATTGCCGATATCCGCGAGTACCCCTGGAGCTGATCGTGGCTGAAATTGAAAGAGAGACCCTGCCCCCGATCAGCCGCCTCAACGCCTGCCGCAGCCCCGGGGAGTTGCGCGGCATCGTCAGCGATCTTTACCGCGAACTCGGCGAGGTGCTCAACGTCACCGCCATCTGCGGTCACGAACGCGGCAACATGATGTGCGTGATCGATTTCATCCCCGGCGCCAACAATATGGGCCGGCTCGCCGATCTGGTCGGCGGCCAGGTCTTCGGCTTCAGTTCGGTCATCGTCAAGCTCTCCCCGCACTCAGGCTTCGTCTGTCCGAACGGTTTCCCGCCGGAATCGCGCGCCTGCTCCTGCACGCCGCGCAGCTGAGTTCCCCTGTTCGTTATTGGTAGTCACCGCCCCTATCCGCGGGGACGACACACGCCTTCTGCCGCGCACCTCCACATATGCAACAATGTTGCATGTATCGACAAGCTGTGCTGAAATAGCGTCTTTGCTCGCCGCCGGTATCATGGCGGGCGCAAGCGCCGCCACTTCGCTCCCTTCCGACGACCCACCGATGCCCTCTCCGCTGCTCGCCCAGATCATCCTCGCCTGCCTGCTCGGTGGCCTGCTCAGCATTGGCGCCGCGGCGCTGATCATGTTTGGCCTGCCGCGCAAGTGGCTGGCATTCACGGTGAGCTTCTCAACCGGCCTGCTGCTCGCGATGGCGATGCTGCATCTGCTGCCAGAGGCGCTGGAAAGCGGCCTCACGCCGCACGAGGTGTTTCCGCTGCTGCTCGGCGGCATTCTCGGTTTCTTCGCGCTGGAAAAATTCGCGCTGTGGCGCCACGCGCACCACGGCACCGAGAACGACGAGCACCCCGGTGATCACCAGTGCGACGATCATCGCCACGGCCATCATCATGCTCACGGCCAGGCCGGGGAAACCTTCACCATCCTGATCGGCGACAGCTTCCACAACTTCACCGACGGCCTCTTGATCGCGGCGGCCTTTCTCGCCGATCCGGCGCTGGGCTGGACGACGACGCTGGCCATCATTGCGCACGAAGTGCCGCAGGAGGCCGGCGATTTCGCGATTCTGCTCGCCGCCGGCTGGAAGCGGGGCCGCGCGCTGTTCTGGAATGGCGTATCGAGCCTGATGGCGGTTGCCGGCGGCGTCATCGGCTATATTGCCCTCGATAGCGCGCGCAACTGGATTCCGGTGATCATCACGCTCGCCGCATCGAGCTTCCTCTATGTCGCCATTGCCGACCTCATGCCGCGCCTGAAGCGCGAGCATACGGCGATCGGCTGGCACACACTGCTGCTTGCCGCCGGCATCGCCGTGATTGCCTTCGGCAGCGTTCACAACCACTGACCCGGAAGCCGACCGATGAAACCCTTCGCCGTCCTTACCGCCCTGCTGCTCTGTCTCGCTGTGCCCGCCACGGCATTTGCCGCCAAGGGCCACGTCCATGGCACCGGCACGCTCGACGTCGCCGTCGATCAGGGCAGGCTCGCCATCGACCTCGAACTGCCGCTCGATGCCGCCACCGGCTTCGAGCGTGCGCCGCGCAACGCCGCCGAAAAGGCGGCGCTCGAAGAAACCGCGCGCGTGCTGAACGATGCGGCAACGCTGTTTACGCCGACGGCGGCGGCGAATTGTAGGGTCACCTCGGTCGAGGTCACGGTTCCTTTCCTTGAAGGCAAGGGCGCGGCTGACGGACACGCCGACATCGACGCGCGCTATCGCTTCGAGTGCGCCACACCCGGCGCGCTGAAAGGTGTGGAGACGAGCCTGTTCCGCCACTTCAAGCGTCTCTACCGGTTGCAGGCACAGCGCAGCGGCCCGGGCGGCCAAGGCGCCGCGCGGCTGACGCCCAAGCAGCCCGCACTGTCCTGGTAGGACGACGCGCCGCGAGGCGATGAAGACAATGGCAGCGACGGCGACCCCGGCACTCACCCTCCGGCAACTGCGCTTCAGCTGGCCTCGCCAGCCGGCGCCGTGCCTCGATATCGCCGGGTTCTCGGTGGCGGCCGGCGAGCGCGTGTTTCTGCATGGGCCGAGCGGCAGCGGCAAGAGCACCCTGCTCGCGCTGATCGGCGGCGTCGCGCTGCCGCAACAGGGCAGCGTCGAAGTGCTCGGCCAGCGGCTGGAAACGCTGTCGGCCCGCGCCCGCGACCGCCTGCGCGCCGACGACATCGGCTTCCTGTTCCAGCAATTCAATCTGCTGCCCTGGCTCTCCGCAATCGATAACGTGCTGCTGCCCTGCACCTTCTCGGCATCACGCCGCCAGCGGGCGAGCGCAGCGCAGCCGGCGCGCGCGGAAGCCGAACGCCTGCTGACGCAGCTCGATCTCGCGCCTGACAGCTGGCACACGCGGGCAGGCGAACTGAGCGTCGGCCAGCAACAGCGCGTCGCCGCGGCGCGTGCGCTGATCGGCGGCCCGGCGTTGCTGATCGCCGACGAACCGACCTCGGCGCTCGACGCCGCACGCCAGCAGATCTTCGTCGACCTGCTGCTGCGCGAAGCCGCAGCGGCGGGGGCCGCGCTCATCTTCGTCAGCCACGATCACCGTCTGGCCAGACATTTCGACCGCACGGTCGCCCTTGCTGATATCAATCGTGCTGCCAGTGAGGTAGCTGCATGAGGGCCATCATGCGCCTCGCCGCGCTGAGCGCCTGGAGCCGACGCTCGACGCTGGCGCTGATGTTTGCTTCGATCGCGCTCTCCAGCGCGCTGCTGCTCGCTGTCGAACGCATCCGCGTCGATACGCGCGAGAGCTTCACGCAATCGGTCTCCGGCGTCGATCTGGTGGTCGGCCCGCGCAGCAGCGCGGTGCAACTGGTGCTGCATGCAATTTTCCATGCCGCCGGCGCGACGCACACGATGCGCTGGGAGAGTTTCACCGAGATCGCCGCGCACCCAGCCACCGCGTGGGCGGTACCGCTCGCGCTCGGCGATTCGCATCACGGCTTTGCGGTACTCGGCACGAGCGGCGACTACTTCACCCACTACCGCTACAGCGACCGGCGGGCGCTGCGCTTCGCCGAGGGTCGCGCCTTCGCCGGCACTTTCGAGGCGGTGCTCGGGCACGAGGTTGCCACGCGACTCGGCTATCGCAGCGGCGAGCGCATCACCCTCGCTCACGGGCTGGGTGGCGACGGTGCGCTGGCCCAGACGCACGACGACAAACCCTTCACCGTGGTTGGCATTCTCGCGGCCACCGGCACGCCGCTCGACAGAACCGTTCACGTCTCGCTCGAATCGATCACCGCGCTGCATCTCGACTGGGCGGGCGGCGCACCGTTGCCCGGCTTCAGCATTGCGCCCGATCAGGTCGGCAAGTTCGACCTGCAGCCACGGGAAATCTCGGCAGTTCTGGTGGGGCTGAAGCAGCGGACCGATGTCTTCCGCAGCCAGCGCTTCATCAACGAGTTCCGCAAGGAGCCGCTGATGGCGGTGCTGCCGGGCGTTGCCCTCGACGAGTTGTGGCAGACGCTCGGGGTGCTCGAACGCACCCTGCTGGCGGTCGCGGCGCTGGTAGTGCTGATCGGCCTTGCCGGCCTCGCAGCCACGCTGCTGGCCGGCCTCGGCGAACGCCGGCGCGAACTCGCGATCCTGCGCGCGCTCGGCGCCGGGCCACGCGACATCCTGCTGCTGCTCGTCAGCGAAGGCCTGCTGGTAACAGCCGGGGGCGCCCTCGCCGGCCTCGCGCTGCTCACGGCAATCGCCGGCAGCGCGGCCCCCTGGCTGCTCGACCGCTTCGGCATAGTGCTCGGCGCCGGCCTGCCGAGCGGCGATGAACTGGCGCTGCTCGCTGCCATCGTCGCCACCGGGGTCGCCGCCAGCCTGCTCCCCGGCTGGCGCGCGTGGCGCATGTCGCTCGCCGACGGCCTCACCCCCAAACTCTGAGGAAATCCGCATGCGCATCCTGTTGCTATGCCTCGCGTTGCTGAGCACCCCGCTGTTCGCCAGCGACAAGTACGAGGAAATCAAGTGGGAGCTTCTGGTTCCCAAGGGCTGGGACCCCGCGCGCGAGTTCCGCGGCCTTGACCTCAGCAAGCTCGATGACGCCGATCCGCGTGCGGCAGAGGCGCTGCAGAAGCTGCGCGAGACCTGGGACAACGCCCCCACCGAAGCGGCGCTCGACGGACGCCGCATCCGCCTGCCGGGCTTCATCATTCCGCTCGAACGCAAGGGCGAGCAGGTCGTCGAATTCCTGCTCGTACCCTACTTCGGCGCCTGCATCCATACGCCACCGCCGCCCGCCAACCAGATCATCCACGCGGTGTCGAGCAAACCCGTGGGCAAGATGCGCACGATGGATACCGTGTGGGTCACGGGCACGCTCGGCATCAAGCGCAGCGAAACCAGCTGGGGACACGCCGGCTACCGCCTGACCGTCGACAAGGTCTGGCCGTACGAGGCGCCAAAGCGCAAGTAGCGTGAACGGAAGAAGCCGCTGAGGTTTTCAGATCCGCGACTCGCTGACTGCCTTAGCATTGCAGGACAGACAGTCAAATGTCCCGAAGTCGAAAAATTGATTGACGCGCGAAACGCTACGCTATACAGTCATTAATCAATGATTAAGACCTTTCAACACAAAGGGCTGAAAGCCTTCTTCGAGACCGGCAACAAGACCGGGATTCAGCCGCACCATGCCGCGAAGCTCCGGCGCCAGTTGGCAAGGCTCGATGTCGCGAAAACTGCTGACGATATGAAGTTGCCCGGCTGGGGGCTCCATTCACTGACCGGAAATCTGGCGGGGCACTACTCGGTCACGGTTAATGGAAATTGGCGCCTGACCTTCATGTTCGAGGGTGAGGACGCAGTACTGGTGGATTACCAGGACTACCACTGAAAGGAAAAGCGATGAGCCGAATGCACAATCCGCCACACCCTGGCGAAACGCTCCGGGAAGATGTCCTGCCGGCGCTCGGACTGTCCGTGACTGTTGCCGCAGAACAGCTGCGCGTGACGCGCGCGACGTTTTCTCGCGTGCTGAATGGCCGCGCCGCAATCTCGCCGGAAATGGCACTGCGTCTGGAAGGATGGCTAGGGATCGAGAACGGCGGCAGCGCAGATGCTTGGTTGGGCCAACAGGCCGCCTTCGATCTGTGGCAAGCACGCAAGGCCGGGGCACCAAAAGTTACGCGGGCGTCAATCGCGCAGGACTCTACCGTCGCCTGACGGCCTCAGGCAGTGCGGGGTGGAATGTGCGGGAACGCAGACCACCCCTGACATGCCGGGTTGAAGATATTGGAGCCGACGCTCTGCACGTTGCGGCATTTACCAGCGATCAGATCAACACTGAACCGCAGAATCTGACGAAGGACATCGTGTTTCTGAAGCGGGAAGGAGTTGCAGCATGATCGCCCCGCCCCCCCGACAAGCCCCGGCTGCGTGCCGGGGTTTTCTTCTGATGACCGTTGAGTCCATCACAAAGGGGGGGCAGAAACCGGGGCAGAAATGAAAAACGGCCCGGAAAGGGCCGTCATTCAGCGTGTTCTGGCGGAGAGGGCGGGATTCGAACCCGCGTTGGGATATTATCCCAAACACGCTTTCCAGGCGTGCGACTTAAACCACTCATCCACCTCTCCGGGAAGGCGCGCATTCTACCAGAAGGCGGAGCGGTGACCAATCTATTGTTGCGCGGCACCCGGGAACCCGCTCTGCACAAGGGTTGCAGCCCTGCGCGCGCAGGCCTTCGTGCGCTACGCCGGCGGCAGCGCGGCTTCGAAGGCCTGCCAGAACGCGGCCGACTTCTTGGGTTTGCCCATGTCGACAAGCATGTCGCGATACTTCTCGGCATGTACGCGCAGCTCGGCAACCGTCATCGCGGTGTCGATCTTCTCGGTGAGGAAGTCAGCTTCCGGGCCGAGCACCTCATGCAGGGTATGCGTGATGACGCGCTTGGCTTCGGCGAGGCTTGGCTGCGGTGCCGCGGGCGCGGCAGACGCAGCTGGCGCCGCCGCAGCGGCAGGCCCGGCGGCCATGGCAGGCGCGCCGGCCTGCGCTTCGATGAAGCCGCCATCTTCGAGAATCTGCAGCAGTTCGGCACTGTTAGGGAATGCCGAAAACTTGTCGAGTAATTGCGCGCCGGTCAGCTTGCCGTCGATCAACACCAGCAGCGATCGCGCCTTGGAAGGCACGGCCTGACTGCGATGCGCGACTTCTTCAGCGCCTTTCTCGGTTCGAACGTAGAGTGCTCCCGGGTTCATCAGTTCTCCTCCAGTCCCAGACACGGACCATTGTTATTGAATTTTATCGACAGGGCTGTGTGGTCAGCAGGCCAGTCCATCGGCCACGCATATCACGCGGCGCAGATAGGCTAACCCGATCCACAGCCAGAACAACAGGAAAAATGCCACAACCGGCACGTGCTTGTCGACAATCTGTTTCGGGGTGATGAAGCGCGCTGCCTTGACGACCGGGCCGGTGATGACGCGAAACAGCTGATAGACCGCATTTTTCTCGCGCGAATTACCGGCAAGCACATAGAGAAGTGCCTGCCCGATCAGAAAGAAACCAGCGACCTCGACGAGGGCGCGCAATACGCTGACAAGCAGCAGTTCAATGTTTACCATGTCGCTTCCACAAAGATTTGTTTCATTCTAAAACAACCCGCATATCCGGAGACATACAGGCATGAATTTCGAAGAGTGGCGCCACAATACGCGCGCCTGGCTGTTCCATTTCATCGGCAACGAGACGCGCGCCTACGAAGAGTACGTCATCGCGTTCCGCCACAATCCCACGGCCGAAGCCGCGCGCAGTCTGGGCGCGATCCAGGCGAAGCAGGATCATTTCCCGGAGGCGGCACACTGGTTCGAGGAGGCGACCCGCCTTGATCCAGAAAGTGCGGAAACCTGGTTCAACCTCGGTTTCGTGCGCGAGCGCGGCGGCCGCTTTCACGAGGCAATCGCGGGATTTCGCGAAGCATTGCGACTGAACCCTCACATCGACCGCGCATGGCACGGCATGGGCATGGCGTACGCCCAACTGGGCGATCACGGCGAGGCGGTGAAGGCGCTTGAAGAAGCCTGCCGCTTGCAGCCGCACAACGCCGAAGGACGCTATCACCTTGGCATGGCGTGCTTTCACAGCGGCGACATGAAGCGCGCGCGCGCCGCCATCGTCGAGCTGAAGAACATGGATTCGAAGCGTGCCAACAAGCTGATCAAGGATACCGGCGTGCATGACTTTGACGATCTGATCACCGAACTTCCGTTCTGACGCCCTGCGCAGGCAAGGAAACGCCCCCGGACCGCGGGGGCGTTTTCGTTTCAGCGGCGATTCAGCTGGATGTAGCCGCAAAAAAGGCCCGCCGGAGCGGGCCTCGAAAGGCTGGCTTGCGCACTCAGACAAGCCAGCGGGGATCGAACTTAGTGACCGCCGACGGCACCCGCCTGGGAGGCAGTGTCCATCGTGTCGCCTTCCAGGCTCGGATAGCGAACGTGATCGACCAGGTGCTGGACTTCCTTCGACGGCGCCGGGGAAATCAGCGACCCGACGATCAAGCCGATGAAGCCGGCCGGGATGCCGAAGATGCCGGCCGAGATCGGGTTGATGTCCCACCACTTCGGTGCATTGACCCCGAAGAACGGATAGGTCAGATACATGTAGTAGCCGCAGATGAAGAGGCCGGCCGACATGCCGAGGATGGCGCCGAGCTTGTTCGCCCGCTTCCAGAACACGCCGCAGACGAGCGCCGGGAAGAACCCGGAGGCCGCCAGCGAGAACGCCGCCCCGACGAGGAACAGGATATCGCCCGGTTTCAGCGAGGTGACGTAGGCCGCGAGGGCCGCCACCACCAGCAGCAGCGCTTTCGACACCACCAGACGGCGGGTTGTCGGCGCATTCGGGTCGATCATCTTGTAGTAGATGTCGTGCGACAGCGCGTTGGCGATGGTCAGCAGCAGACCGTCGGCCGTGGACAGCGCGGCAGCCAGACCACCGGCAGCAACCAGACCGGAGATCACGTACGGCAGGCCGGCGATCTCGGGCGTGGCAAGCACGATGAGGTCGCCGCCGAGCGTGACTTCGGCGAGCTGGACGATGCCGTCCTTGTTGATATCGACCACTGACATCAGCGTCTTGTCTACCGTTGCCCAGTTCGACACCCAGGCAGGCAAGGACGCGAATGACGAGCCCACCAGCTGGCTATACACCTCGTACTTGGCCAGGATGGCCAGTGCCGGTGCGGTGAAGTAGAGCAGGAAGATGAAGAACAGCGACCAGAACACCGAGGTGCGCGCCTCCGCCACCGACGGCGTGGTGTAGTAGCGCATCAGGATGTGTGGCAGCGCGGCGGTACCCACCATCAGGCAGAGGATCAGCGCGAGGAAGTTCTTCTTCGCGATGGCACGGGCGTTGTCGTCCTTGGCGGCGAAGGCTTCGGCGTGCGCCTTGACCGGTGCCGCCTTGGCGGCAGAACCCGTCTTCGCGGCAGTCCAGGCCTTCTTCGCTGCGGCCGGATCGGCCGGGAAGTCTTTCACCGCCTTTTCCGCCGCCTCAATGGCCTTGGGTTCGCCACCCGTGGTGCGCAGCTCGGAAACCTTGGCGACCAGCTTCTCCTTTTCCTCGGCGAGGAACTTGGCGCCACCGGCCTCCAGACCCTTCAGCTTGGCATCGGCGTCGGCGGCACGCTGGCGGTAGATGGCGCGAACCTCTTCCTCCTTGGCCCCCTTGGGTGTCGCCTTGTCGTTGAACTCTTTCTCCAGCGCGGTCACCTTCGGCAGTGCCGAGGTGTAGGCGGAGAGCTGCGGCACCGGGATGCCGGTGTGCTTCACCGACAGCCACACCACCGGGATCATGTAGGCCACGATCAGGATGATGTACTGGGCCACCTGCGTCCAGGTGACGGCCTTCATGCCACCAAGGAACGAGCAGACCAGAATGCCGGCGAGACCGACAAAGACGCCGATGGTGAACTCCAGGCCGGTGAAGCGGCTGGTGATGATGCCGACGCCGTAGATCTGCGCAATCACGTAGGTGAACGAGCAGGTGATGGCGGCGATCACGCCGATCAGGCGCGGGATGTTGCCGCCGTAACGGGCGCCGAGGAAGTCCGGAATCGTGAACTGACCGAACTTGCGCAGGTACGGAGCAAGGAACAGGGCCACCAGACAGTAGCCACCGGTCCAGCCCATGACGAAGGCGAGGCCGTCATAGCCGGTCAGGTACAGGGTACCCGCCATGCCGATGAAGGACGCCGCCGACATCCAGTCCGCACCCGTGGCCATGCCGTTGAAGAAGGCTGGCACGCGACGACCGGCAACGTAGTATTCCGACACCTCCGCCGTCTTCGACATGAAGCCGATGCCGGCGTAGAGCAGGATGGTTGCGGCAAGGAACAGGTAGCCGAGGATCTTGTTCGGCACGCCGGCAAATTCGAGGATACCGACGCAGATGACGAACGCGATGAAACCGCCCGTGTAGAAGCTGTAGTACTTCTTCAGCTGGGCGGTGAATGCTGCTTGCGATTGGCCTGCCATCACTCATCCTCCCCTTCGTGGACGCCGTATTCCTTGTCCATGTTGTTCATGTACCGGCCATAGAACCAGATGATCAACACGTAGATGATCAGCGATCCTTGCGCGCCCATGTAGAAGCCCAGCGGGCCGATGAAGTTGATTTCGTTGAGTTCGCGCGCGTACCAGCCGAAGACGAAGGTAACGACGAACCAGATGGCGAGCAGGACAGAAGTAATCCGTAGATTCTTCTGCCAGTACTCGACGTGCTTTTGCGTCAATTGCATGGAAGGGTCCCTCCTCCTAAGAAAGTCTCCCAGTGTTGGCTTTCGCCGCACCGCCCGACTGCTGCGGCACGGCACTCTGAAGTCGCTGCCCGATATTCCGGTCTGTCGCCCTGGGCAGCGCCTTCTCAGAGACGGATTTGGCCTTTACCGGAGCTGGTGTGGATTCAGCTTTGACCAAGATCAAATCCAATCTTGCACAACTAGGTTGCGCCATGATCCTTTCACGAACCTTACAAGGCACTGACCAAATACTTACAGCGCACCAGGCATGCGCGGAAGGGCCGAAACGCCTGAAAATCGCCTCAGGGCGCGGGGTAGCGCAGCGTTTCGACCAGCCGTTGCGTTTCCGGCGGTGGCGGCGGCGTCAGCAAACTGACGGCGATGATCACCAGAAAACCGACCGGGATGCCCCAGACGCCGGCCGAGGTGGACTGGATGTCCAGCCACGGTTCCATGCCGATGCCGTGCAGGCCAAGCCATTCAATGCTGTCGAACTGCACGCGTACCATGTAGTAGAGCGTGATCAGCAGGCCGGCGACCATGCCGGCCACGGCACCCTGCTTGTTCGCCCGTTTCCAGAAGATGCCGAGCACCAGCGCCGGGAAGAAAGCAGCACCGGCGATCGAGAAGGCCCACGCCACCATCGCGAGGATGGTGGCCGGCTTCTGCGCGGCAAACATGGCCGCGATGACGGCCACCACGAGCAGCAGGGATTTGGAGATGACCAGCCGCCACTGCGTGCTGGCCTGCGGGCGGATGATCTTGTAATAGACGTCGTGCGACATGGCGCCGGTGATGGTGAGCAGCAGGCCGTCGGCGGTCGACAACGCGGCGGCCAGCGCTCCTGCCGCAACCAGCCCCGAGATCACGTAGGGCAACCCGGCGATTTCCGGCGTTGCCAGCACGATCACGTCGGGGTTCAGCGTCAGCTCGGCGAGTTGCAGGATGCCGTCGTGGTTGATGTCCTCGATCGAAACGAGGCCGAGCTTGCCCCAGGCGGCGATCCACCCCGGCAGGCGCGCGATCTCGCTATTGACGAGGTGCAGGTAGATCTCGTGCTTGGCGAATACGGCGTAGGCCGGCGCGGTCAGGTACAGGGCAAGAATGAAAACGAGCGACCAGAACACCGAGCGCCGCGCTTCGCTCACCGTTGGCGTCGTGTAATAGCGCATCAGAATGTGCGGCAGCGCGGCAGTACCCACCATCAGGCAGAACACCAGCGTCAGAAAATTGATGCGCGCGGCGTTGCGTGCCGCCTCGGTAGCGCCAGGGTAGGCCTCGGTATGGTGGCTGGGCATCTTGGCTCGCTCCTGCGCGGCCTTCTGCGCCTCCTTCCAGCGTACCCTCGCCTGCTCCGGCGTGGCCGGCAGGTCGCGCCGCTGGCGTTCGAGCACCAGCACGTCGCGCATCGGGGTTGCCGGGTCGAACTTGCGCTCGTTGATCATCGTCGACAGCCGGTGCTTTTCCTCGGTCAGGGATTGCGGCAGCGCCTCGATGCGCGCCGCATAGGCATCGGCACGCTCCTGGAAGCGCTCGCGCGCCGAGACTTCGTCGGGCAGGTTGAAGATCTGCGTTTCGAGCACGCGCACCTTGTCGACCACCTGCCAGTAGCTGAGCTGCGGCACGGGCGAACCGGTGACCTTGACCGAGAGCATCGCCACCGGCGTCACATAGGCGACGATGAGGATCACGTACTGCGCCACCTGCGTCCACGTCACGGCCTTCATGCCGCCGAGAAAGGAGCAGACGAGGATGCCGGCGAGACCGAGGAAGACGCCGATCTCGAACTGCAGGCCGACGAAGCGGCTGGCGATCAGGCCGACGCCGTAGATCTGCGCAACGACATAGACGAATGAGGCAAGCACGGTGGCGAACACGCCGACCAGGCGGGCACTGTTGCCGCCGTAGCGGGCGGCAAGAAAATCCGGCACGGTGTATTGCCCAAAGCGGCGCAGATAGGGCGCGAGCAGCAGCGCCACCAGCACGTAGCCGCCGGTCCAGCCCATCACGTAGGCGAGACCCTGATAGCCGGAGAGGTAGAGCGTGCCAGCGAGCCCGATGAAGGACGCGGCGCTCATCCAGTCGGCGCCGGTGGCCATGCCGTTGAACACCGCCGGCACACGCCGGCCGGCGACGTAGTATTCGGAGACGTTGGTGGTGCGGCTCATGATGCCGATGGCCGCGTAGATGATGATCGTGAAGAAGAGGAAGGCGTAGCCGATCCAGCGCGGCGACATGCCATAACGCTCGGCGACGGCGAGGCCGAGGATCAATACAACGAATACCCCGGTGTAGCCGAGGTAGTAGTTGCGCAGCCGGTTCGGCAGTTCGGTGTTGGGAACGCTCATTGTCCGCTCTAGAGTGCGCGCCGCACCCAGCGGCGCGCCTTTTCGATCTCCATGAACACGGCGGGAGAATCCTTGCCCAGCTGCGCCGCCCGTGCTTCGGCGACGAGCAGCAACTTGGCGGTGGCGTAGGCATCGGAGAGCGCGTTGTGGCGGGCGATGTGATCGATGCCGAAGCGCGCCAGCCATTCGTCGAGGACGACCTGGCCGTCGATCTTCTCGCGAAACAGCTCGGGCATCACCCAGGCGAGATCGATCCACGGCAGTTCGATCTCGCGGCCAAGATACGCGTGCATGGCACGGCCGATCATCGCCTGATCGAACTCGGCGTGATAGGCCACCAGCGGTGCATGCCCGACGTAGTCGAGAAAGGCGAGCAGCGCTTCAACCGGATCAACACCCTCGCGCTGGGCACTGCCGCCAATGCCGTGGATGAGGATGTTTTCGTGCGAGCTGACTTCATCCTGGCGCAGGACGACCTCGAAGGCATCGCCGACGTCGATGGCGCCTTCGAATACCGCAACCGCGCCGATCGAGATCAGGCGGTCCTTGGCCATATGCAGGCCGCTCGCCTCGACATCGGCGACCACGTAGCGCGTGCGGAAATGCGAGCGAGCAAAATCCTCGCGCGGCCGCTTCTGCCAGGCCGCCAGCCGCGCTGCCTGCGCCGGCGACAGGTCAGCGGCGGCGCTGCCCGTGACGGACCCGAGGATATCCTTCAGCCACTTCATTGCCGGCGGCCGCTCAGGTCTGGTAATCCAGTTTCAGCCGCTGCTGCAGCTTGCGGACCTGGCGGAACGCTTCCTTGAGGATGCGCCGGTCGAGCTCGTTCAACTGATCCGGATTGATGAAATTGTCGCCGGGACGACCGTGCTCCTCTTCGAAATGCTGGTGCCGCAGGCGCAGCAGCTGGATGAAATTGAAGCCTTCGACGATCGCCGCGGCCTCTTCCGGCGCAACCCCCATGCGCTGGCTGGAGAGCTTGATGCGCTGGATGGTGTTGGTGTTGTAGGTGCCGGTGGCCAGCGCGAAGATGCGGGCGGCGTCGATGAAGATGCGCGCACCGTAGGTCTTGAGATCGATGCAGCCGGGATGATCGGCGTTGAGATCGGTGACGAAGTCGCGGAACTTGCCGAGCGGGGGCTGCACCGTCAGCGCATTGGCCGCCATCATGCGCAGGAAGACCGGCTGGGCCTTGGCCATGCGCAGCAGCGAAACACGCAGCCGGTCGGCGAGATGGCTGGCGCCGTAGAGCGCGCGGAAATCGAAGAAGATCGAGGCATTGAGCAAGGCCTGCGGTTCCGGCACGCGGATCCAGCGGTCGAATTTTTCTTCCCAGCCCTCCAGCGTGAGGCACAGTTCCGGGTTGCTGGCCATGATGTTGCCCTTGCAGAAGGGGAAGCCGACGGCATCGAGATCGCGGTTAACATCCTGTGCGAATTCGAGCAGACGCAGCTCCAGTTCCTCGCGGGTCTGGATGTCGGTGCAGGTGTAGATGATTCCGTTGTCCTGGTCGGTACTGAAGGTCTGCTCGTCGCGCCCTTCCGAGCCGAAGGCGAGCCACGCCCATTCGATGCCGTAGAGGTCGTGCCTCGCCAGGTTCAACTGCAGCACGCGGCGTGTCACGGTGTCGTTCAGCGCGGAGATGAACTGCGTCAGTTGCTCGGCGCCAACGCCCTGCGCGAGCATGTTGAGCGCCAGCTGGCGTACGTCGGCACCGGCCTGTTTCAGCACCTCGATGTCCTGCGCGCCCTCGATGGACTGGCGGATCTGGCGCAGGCCGACACGCTGCAGCGTAAACAGGTCGCGCTCGGAGACGACCCCCTTGAGCGTCCCCTCTTCGTCGGTGACCAGTACGTGGCGCACGCTGTGCATGGCCATCGCCAGCGCCGCGTCATAGACGTGGGCATGCTCGGAAAGCGCATGCGGCCGCGACGACATCACGTCGGTAATCGGCCGATCGAGCGATATCCCCGGCAGCAGGATGCGCTTCAACGCATCGGATTGCGTGAAGATGCCGACCGGCCGCTTCTCCTCATCGACCACCACCATCGAGCCGACGTGGCCGGCGACCATGGTCTCGATGACCTGACGGATCGGCGTTTCCGGCGGCACCGCCAGCGGCGCCTTGGCGAGAATCGCCGAGAGCGGCGAATTCATCGACTGCTGCTCGGCGGCGCGCTGCGCGAACTGCACCTGCAGCTGCCGCCGCGACTGGTTGAGCAGCGTGGCAATGTACTGGGTGCAGAACTGGTTGAAGGGCTGGCTCATCTGCATCAGCTGCACGAAGTCGTCTGCCGGCAACTGGTAGCAGAAGGTGTCCTCGATGGCGATGTAGGCATTGGTCGAGGCGCGCCGCGCCATCACCGAACCGATCGGAAAGCACTCGCCGGGCCCGAGGGTCAGCGACGAGTATTCGGTGACGTTGATTTCGCCGGACTGGCGGGCCAGCACCTTGCCGCGCTGAATGATGTAGAAGCTGCTCACCGGCCCCATGTCCGGCGTGACCACGTGCGCATCCTTGGGGAAATAGCCGAGCTTGGCGCGTTCGGCAAGGAAGACCAGCGCGTCGCGCTCCATGCGGTCGAAGGGTGAATGCCGGCGCAGCATCTCGACGGTTGCATCGACCAGCATCCGGGTCGCACTCGCCCCAACGGCTGAACTCATCTTTCCCCCGCAAATAAAAAGGGCCGGCACCTTGCGGCGCCAGCCCGAACAATGAAGCGGTCTCTCCTCCGCATCACCTATTTTTTGGCGCTTCTGCCGGCATTGTATGCCAGTCTCCCGCGCCGATGTCTCCTCCAGGCATGCGCCGGCAATCGCCGGCGCTCCCCGCATCTTGTCGTATTAGCTAACGGTGTGCTTGAGCTGCTCCAGGATCGCCGGGTTTTCCAGCGTCGAGGTGTCCTGCGTGACTTCCTCACCCTTGGCGAGCGAGCGCAGCAGACGACGCATGATCTTGCCGGAACGGGTCTTCGGCAGGTTGTCGCCGAAGCGGATGTCCTTCGGCTTGGCGATCGGACCGATCTCCTTGCCGACGTGATCCTGCAGTTCCTTGACCAGCTTCTTCGCTTCGTCGCCGGTCGGACGGGCACGCTTCAACACGACGAAGGCACAGATGGCCTCGCCGGTGAGGTCGTCCGGACGGCCGACAACGGCAGCTTCGGCAACGATCGGGTGCGACACCAGCGCCGATTCGATTTCCATGGTGCCCATGCGGTGGCCGGAAACGTTCAGCACGTCGTCGATACGGCCGGTGATCGTGAAGTAGCCGTTCTGCGCATCACGGATGGCACCGTCGCCGGCAAGGTAGAGCTTGCCGTTGAAGTCGTCCGGGTAGTACGACTTCTTGAAGCGGTCCGGATCGCCGTAGATGGTGCGGATCATCGACGGCCACGGCTTCTTGCACACCAGGATGCCGCCCTTGCCCCACGGCAGTTCGGTGCCGGTTTCATCGACCACGGCGAACTGGATGCCGGGGAACGGCAGCGTGCAGGAACCCGGCACCAGCGGCGTCGCGCCCGGCATCGGGGTGATCATGTGGCCGCCGGTTTCCGTCTGCCAGAAGGTATCGACGATCGGGCAGCGGCCGCCGCCGACGTTGTCGTAGTACCACTGCCAGGCGGCCGGGTTGATCGGCTCGCCCACCGATCCCATCAGACGCAGCGAGGTGAGGTTGTAGCTCTTCGGATGGATGGCGGCGTTGGCATCGGCCGCCTTGATCAGCGAGCGGATGGCGGTCGGCGCGGTGTAGAAGATCGAGACCTTGTGATCCTGGATCATCTTCCAGAAGCGACCGGCGTCCGGGTAGGTGGGCACGCCTTCGAAGACGACCTCGGTGCCACCGCAGGCCAGCGGGCCGTAGGCGACGTAGGTATGGCCGGTGACCCAGCCGATGTCGGCGGTACACCAGAAAACGTCATTGGCCTTCAGGTCGAAGGTCCACTTCATGGTCAGCACGGCATGCAGCAGGTAGCCGCCGGTCGAGTGCTGGACGCCCTTCGGCTTGCCCGTCGAGCCCGAGGTATAGAGCAGGAACAGCGGGTGTTCGGCTTCGACCCATTCCGGTTCACAGGTGTCGGCCTGGCCGGCGATGACGTCGCTCCACCAGATGTCGCGGCCGGCGACCATGTTGCACTCGCCGCCGGTGCGCTTGAAGACGATGACGTCCTTGGCCGATTCGCAGCCACCAAGACTGAAGGCTTCGTCGCAGATGGTCTTCAGCGGCAAGGCCTTGCCGCCGCGGAACTGGCCGTCCGAGGTGATGACGGCGACAGCGCCGGCATCGTTGATGCGGTCGCGCAGCGACTGGGCCGAGAAGCCGCCGAAGACGACGGAGTGGATGGCGCCGATACGGGCGCAGGCCTGCATGGCAATGACGCCCTCGACACCCATCGGCAGATAGATGACAACGCGATCGCCCTTCTTGATGCCGCGGCTCTTGAGCGCGTTGGCGAACTGGCAGGTGCGCGCCAGCAGTTCCTTGTAGGTGACTCGGGTGACGGAGCCGTCATCGGCTTCGAAGATGATGGCGACCTTGTCGCCGAGGCCAGCCTCGACGTTACGGTCGAGACAGTTGTAGGAAACGTTCAGCTTGCCGTCGGCAAACCACTTGAAGAACGGAGCGTTCGATTCGTCGAGAATCTGGGTGAACGGCTGCTTCCAGCTGACATGCTCACGAGCCAGACGCGCCCAGAAACCGGTGTAGTCCTTCTCGGCTTCGTCGCACAGTGCCTTGTAGGCATCCATGCCCGAGATCGCCGCTTGCTTGACGAACTCATCGGACGGGTAATAGAGCTTCGTGGATTCATTCTCGGACATGTTCCATCTCTCCTGTGCTGTATGACTGATACGTAATGACGAGGCGGGGTGCTGCGTGAAGCCTAAGGATTAGACGCCGCCAATCTTACAGTCCCCTTACATCGCGGGTCCCGCAGCGACAAGGGCTCTCGCTGCACTGCAACAATCCTTAGATGCTAGAATCGCGGCTTTTCCGAATTTCCACAAAGCCTCATGAGCCGCCTCGTCAGTATCCTCGAAAAATCCATTTTTGCCAGCCGCTGGATTCAGGCCCCCCTCTACCTCGGCCTGATCGTCGCCCAGGCGGTCTATTGCTATCTGTTCATGGTCGAGTTGTCGCACCTCGTCCATAACGCCTTCGGCGAGAAGCACATCAGCGAAACCGACGTGATGCTGGTCGTGCTCGGCCTGATCGACGTGGTGATGATCGCCAACCTGCTGATCATGGTCATCGTCGGCGGCTACGAAACCTTCGTTTCTCGCCTCGACCTCGAAGACCACCCGGACCAGCCGGAATGGCTCTCGCACGTCAATGCCGGCGTGCTCAAGATCAAGCTGTCGACGGCGATCATCGGCATTTCGTCGATCCACCTGCTGAAAACCTTCATCAATGCGAGCAACCTGCCGGAGCATACGATCAAGTGGCAGGTCATCATTCACGTCGTATTCCTGGTCTCGGCCGCGTCGATGGCCTGGGTCGACAAGCTGATGAACGAAACCCTCGCCATGCAGCACAAGGGCAAGCAGGGCCACTGAATAGAACCACTGAACGAGAGAGAGCCATCATGACCGCGATCAAGCAGGAAGACCTCATTCAATCGATTGCCGATGCCTTCCAGTACATCAGCTACTACCACCCGCTCGACTACATCACGGCACTGGGCGAAGCTTACGAGCGCGAGGAAAACCCCGCCGCCAAGGACGCCATCGCGCAGATCCTGACCAACTCGCGCATGGCCGCCGAAGGCCACCGCCCGATCTGCCAGGATACGGGCATCGGCATGGTCTTCATCAAGGTCGGCATGAACGTCACCTGGCCGGATGCGACGATGAGCATCCAGAAGATGATCGACGAAGGCGTCCGCCGTGCCTATGCCAACCCGGACAACCCGCTTCGCGCATCCGTACTGGCCGACCCAGCCGGCACGCGCAAGAACACCAAGGACAACACCCCGGCCGTGGTGCACTTCGAGATCGTCGAGGGCGACCACGTCGAAGTCATCTGCGCCGCCAAGGGCGGCGGCTCGGAAGCCAAGTCCAAGTTCGCCATGCTCAACCCGTCCGACGACCTGGTCGACTGGGTACTCAAGAAGATCCCGGAAATGGGCGCCGGCTGGTGCCCGCCGGGCATCATCGGCATCGGCATCGGCGGCACGCCGGAGAAGGCGATGCTGCTGGCCAAGGAATCGATCATGGAACCGGTGAACATCCATGAGCTGAAGGCGAAAGCGGCCTCGGGTGCGAAACTCACCCGTCCCGAAGAACTGCGCCTCGAACTGATGGAAAAGATCAACGCACTCGGCGTCGGCGCCCAGGGCCTCGGCGGCCTGACCACCGTGCTCGACGTCAAGGTGCTCGACTACCCGTGCCACGCCGCCAACCTGCCGGTGGCGCTGGTGCCGAACTGCGCCGCCACCCGCCACTGCCACTTCCACCTCGACGGCTCCGGCCCGGCCCACCTGCCGACGCCGAAGCTCGAAGACTGGCCAGCCGTAACCTGGACGCCGGACCTCAAGTCGGCCACCCGCGTCGACCTGAACACGCTGACCAAGGAACAGGTCGCCGCGTGGAAGCCGGGCCAGAAGCTGCTGCTCAACGGCAAGATGCTCACCGGCCGCGATGCCGCGCACAAGCGCATCGCCGACATGCTGGCCAAGGGCGAGCAGCTGCCGGTCGACTTCACCAACCGCGTCATCTACTACGTCGGCCCGGTCGACCCGGTGCGCGACGAAGTGGTCGGCCCGGCCGGCCCGACGACGGCCACGCGCATGGACAAGTTCACGCGCATGATGCTGGAGAAGACCGGCCTCATCTCGATGGTCGGCAAGTCCGAGCGCGGCCCGGTCGCGATCGAGGCGATCAAGGACAACCAGTCGGCCTACCTGATGGCCGTCGGCGGCGCCGCCTACCTCGTCGCCAAGGCGATCAAGTCGGCCAAGGTCGTCGGCTTTGCCGATCTGGGCATGGAAGCCATCTACGAGTTCGACGTGCAGGACATGCCGGTGACGGTCGCCGTCGACTCGGCCGGCACCTCGGTGCACGAGACCGGCCCGAAGGAATGGCAGATCAAGATCGGCAAGATTCCGGTCAAGGCCTGATCCACACCCGGCCATTCGTCCCGACCCACCCAACAGAAGCCGGCCGCAATGCCGGCTTCTTTTTTCCGGAGCCTCGCCCATGGACAACACCGGCATCGAACGCCACGGCACCACGCGCCGCTACTCGGACGTGGTTACCCACGGCAACACCGTCTACCTCGTCGAAGTGCCGCAGACGCTGACCGCCGACATCGCCGCACAGACACGCGAGGTGCTGGAAAGCATCGACCGCCTGCTCGCCAAGGCGAAGAGCGACAAGTCGCGCCTCTTGATGGCCACCATCTACCTCAGCGACATGCGTGACTACGCGGCAATGAACGAGGTCTGGGATGCCTGGGTGCCGGAAGGCACGGCACCGGTACGTGCCTGCGTCGAAGCGAAGCTGGCCAACCCGGGGTATCGGGTAGAGATGCTCGTTACCGCCGCGCGCTAGGCGCCCGATTGCGCGCCAGCGTCGCTACGTGCGATGCTGCCCGCAGTGCGCACTGAAGCGTACATTCGACAACACTGCGATGACTAACCTGCTCCCCGCCTGGCCCCTGCTCTCGGCCTTTCTCGTCGCGAGCCTTCTGCTCGCCGTGACGCCCGGCCCGGGCGTGCTCTACATCGTGACCCGCAGCCTCACACAGGGACGCCGCGCCGGCCTCGCCTCGGTCGCCGGCGTCGCCGTCGGCAATCTCGGCAATGCCTTCGCTGCCGCATGCGGGCTCGCTGCGCTGTTCGCCGTTTCGTCGCTCGCGTTCTCCGTGCTGAAGTACGCCGGCGCGGCCTACCTTGTCTGGCTCGGTGTCCAGATGCTGCGCCACCGGCAGGAGCCAATGAGCGCAGGTACGCTGGAAGCCGTCCCGTTCCTGCGCCTGTTCCGCGACGGCTTCATCGTCGCCCTGCTCAACCCCAAGACCACCCTTTTCTTCGCCGCCTTTCTGCCGCAGTTCATCGACACCTCCGCCACGCCGATGCTGCAGGCGCTGACGCTCGGGGCCCTATTCGTTGGCATCGCTTTTGTTACCGACAGTCTTTACGCACTCGCCGCGGGTGCCTTCGCCCGGTTCCTCCGCAACGAAGCCATACGCCAAAACGGGCGCCGGATCAGTGGTGGCATGTTCGTTGGACTCGGCCTGTTTGCGGCGCTATCAGGTTCGCGCGGGCAGGCATAGAAGCGCTATCCCATGATCGGCATCTTCGACTCCGGCCTTGGCGGCCTTTCCGTTCTCGCAGCAATCGCGCGCACGTTGCCGCGCGCCGACCTCGTCTATCTTGCCGACACCGCGCATGTACCCTACGGTGAAAAACCGGAAGGCTTCATCCGCGGACGCGTGGTGGCGATCGGCGAACATCTGGTCGATCAGGGCTGCGGGCTGCTGGTAGTCGCCTGCAACACGGCGACGGTCGCCGCGGTACGCGCCTTGCGCGAACGCTTCCCGCAATTGCCCATCGTCGGCGTCGAGCCGGGCGTGAAGCCGGCGGCGGCAGCGTCACGCACGAAGCGCGTGGCGGTGCTCGCCACCGAGGCCACGGCGAAGAGTGAGCGGCTGGCGATGCTGATCCGCGAGCACGCCGCTGGCGTCGAGGTCATGGTCGAGGCCTGCCCCGGCTGGGCCACGCGGGTCGAAGCGCTCTCGCTCGACAATCAGGAATTCGCCGCCGAGATTGCGGCACGCGTGGAGCCACTGCTCGCCGCCGGCGCCGACCGGCTCGTCCTCGGCTGCACGCACTACAGCTTTCTCGCGCCGTTGATGGCGCCCCTGGTGACGGGGCGTGCAGAACTGGTCGATGTCGCCGAGGCCGTGGCGCGGCAGTGCCTGCGGCTGGCCGGTGCCGCGGCAGAAGGCAGCGGCCAGCTTCACCTTGCGGCGACGGCACGCCCGGAACGACTGCGCGCCGCGCTTCCCGCCCTTGGTCTCGGCTGGCTCGCGGAACGCCAGCATGGCCCTGCCGCCCTCGCCAGCGTCTGATCAACTGGTTCTCAGGAACTCAACCTCGATCAGCTGCTGCAATTGTTTAACCTGGCGGAAGACTTCCTTGAGGATCTGCCGGTCGAGGTCGTTCATCTGGTCCGGATCGATACGGTTGGCGGCGCCCGGTGCCGTGGCTGCCACCTGGTTGGCAAGGCGCAGGCGCTGCACCTGCGCCAACGCCTCGATGAAGGCAGCCGACTCTTCCGGCCGTCGGTGCAGTAGCGGCCCGACAAGACGCAGACGTTCGGCGGTATTCGTCGCCACGACACCGTTGGCCAGCGCCCAGATGCGTGCGGCATCGACGAAGGGGCGAACACCGTGCATCTTGAGATCGATGGTATGGGGGAAGTCCTTGCTGTCGTAGCGGAAGCCGGACCACCACGCGAGCGGCGACTGCCAGTTGAGCGCCGACTCCGCCATGGCGCGGAGAAACGCGGGACTGTCGGGAACGCGCTTCTGCAGCCAGGCCTGCAACTCTGCCACCAGCCCTTCTTCACCGAACAGCGCGCGCAGATCAAAGTAGATCGTGGCACCGAGTATCGCCTCGGGTTCGGCCACACGCAGCCAGCCATCGAACTTTTCCCGCCACTCGTCGAGCGACAGGCAAAGCGCTGGATTGGAAGCCATCACATTGCCCTTGCACAGCGGAAATCCGCAGGCATCGAGCGCCTCGTTCACCATCCGCGCAAAGGCGATGAAGATCGGGCGCAGACGGGCAGCCTCTCCCGCCGACGGCGCAGCGAAGATGAGCCCGTTGTCCTGGTCGGTGGACAGCGTCTGTTCGAGTCGCCCCTCGGAACCGAAGACCATCCAGCACCAGGGTACGTAGGGTAGCTCGCACTCTGCCAGAACGAGATCGATGACACGCAGGCTGATCAGGTCGTTCAGTGCCGAAATCTGCTGGCACAGGGCCTCGGCGCCAAGCCCCTCGGCAAGCAGTTGTGCGCAGAAGCGGCGCACGTCGGCGGCGATGTCGGCAAGCGCGGGTACGTCGGGCGCCAGGGTGATCGCCGTTACCAGTTCTCCAGTACGCGCGCTTGGCAGCGCATAGAGATCGGCCTGCGAGACGATGTTCGCGTAGCGTCCGTCCGGGGCGACCATGACGAGATGGCGAACGTTGCGCCGGACCATGGTGACACTGGCCTGATGGACGGTGGCATCGGAGGGCAGGCGCAGTACGCCACCGGTCATCACCGCCGCCACCGGTGCGGAAAGATCGCCACCATCAAGCACGACGCGGCGCAGCACGTCGCGCAAGGTCAGGATGCCGAGCGGCGCTTCGGTTTCCGGATCGACGATCGCGAGCGCATCCGCGCCATGCTGATCGAGCGAAGTGAGCGCGGTACGCAGCGTCGCCCCCGGCGGCAACGAGGGCGCAACCCGGCATGGCAGTGCCGCGAGGGCGCTGTTCGGCGAGAGGGCAGCGCGCTCAGTACTTGACACGGGCGTAGTAGGTTTTCTCCGCTGCCGCACGTGCCTCGGCAAGCGTGCGAATGCCCATTTCCTCAAGCAGCGGAATCATCTTCAGGAACACCTCGCCGGTGACGTAGGCGTCGCCGAGGGCAGTGTGTCGACCGGTGATGATGACACCGAGACGCTCGGCGATCGCTTCCAGACGATGCGATTCCTGGTTCGGGTGCAGCACCGCCGAAAGCAGCAGCGTGTCGAGTACCGGCGCATCGAAGACGACACCGGTTGATGCCTCCTTCAACTGCAGGAAACGCATGTCGAAGGCAGCGTTGTGCGCAACCAGGACCGTGTCGGCGCAGAAGGCACGGAACGCCGGCAGAACATTGCCGATCCCGGGCTGACCGACCAGCATCTCCGGCGTGATGCCGTGGATCTTCACGGAGGCTTCGGGTAGCGTTCGCCGTGGATCGATCAGCTGGTCGAAGACTTCATGCGTCAGCAGGCGGCGGTTGACGATGCGGGTGGCGCCGATCTGGATGATCTCGTCGCCGTTCGACGGTTCCAGCCCGGTCGTCTCCGTATCGAACACGGTGTAATCGAGTTCGGAAAGCAGCCGGTCGTCAAGCGCATGGCTGCGTGCGCTGTTGCGGAAGAGATCGAAGTCGTAGTACTCCGGACGGCTGCCGCGCTGCGGCCCGACCTTTCCTGCCCGCTGCTCCGGCGGCTGCGCCAGCGGCAGCAAGAAGCGGAAGGCGGCACGGTGCGAGGCGCGCTTGCGCTGAAACCACATTTCGCCGTTGCAGCGATCGAGGACTTCGCGCACCGACAGCGGTGTTTCCTCGCCGGCGCTGCGCATTGGCTCGATTTCCCAGTTCATCACCGTTTCGGAGTTGATTGCGGTACCCAGCCAGCCAAGATCGAGGCACGCATGGTCACCATCGGAAGACAGCGACAAGCGCACTTCGCTGACCCCGTACTCATCCCGCAAACGCGTCGTCAGGTAGCACAGCACCTGCAGGAAGGAGAAACTCTCGACCCGCATCCAGACGCCATCATCGATCTCTTCGTCCTTGACCGGAATTTGGCAGCGCTGGGCGACGCGCACCAGTGCAAATGCGACCAGGTCGGCGCCGCGCATTTCCTCAAGCTTCCAGCGCGCCGAAAGCTCCTTCGCATAGGCCTTCGCCGATTGCTCGACGCGGCCCGACAGGCCTTCGACTTCGTTTCGGATCACGGCGAGGAAGCGCGCGCGCTGCTCGTTCTCCATGTCCGGATAATTGTTGAGCATCTCCGCCGCGGCGCGGATGTTGCCGAGCGGCCCGCGGCTGCCTTCGGTCAGGGATTGAATCAGCGTATCGCGCTTCGCTTCCTTCTCGAAGGTGGTGGTGATGTCGTCGAGGAGGAGCACGAAGCCAGTCATTGCCACTTCGCCGGTATCGTGATCGACATGACCGGAAACCGGCGCCAGGTGCACGCGCAACAGGCGGCCGGCCGGGGTCGTCGTGACGAACTCGGTTGCCGGCGACTCCTCTCCCTTGCGCAGCAGACGGCCGACCTGATCAAGCGCATGTGCGATCAGGGTGCGCTCGAACACTGCATAGAGCGAACGCCCGAGGCCCACCAGCTCACTCCCTGCCCCCGCGGAGAGCACCTCACGCGCGCGCTGGTTGTAGAGAAGGATGCGTCCGTCGAGGTTGCAGACAACGACGCTCTGGCGCAGCTCCGCCATCAGCACCGCCAGCCGGTTGCGGTCGGCTTCCAGCGTGGCCTGGGCACGCGCGATTTCGGCGGCGACATCCCCCTCCAGCGACTGCCGGCGTTCGGCGAGTTCGTTTACCGTTTCGGCCAGCAGCTGCAGTTCAACGCTGCCGGCGGGACTCAGCCGGCGCTTGCTGTCGCGCACCACGATGCGGGTTTCCTCGGCGAGCGCGGCCGGCGCGCGCACGAAGAGATCGACCATCGGCCGCAGGGAGGCATACGCCATCGCCGTCACGAACAGCCACACCATCACCAGCGCGGCGATCGCGTTGTCGCCCCCCTCCGCGGCCTGCGTCAGCCGAACTGCTGCCCACAATAGAGCGGCCGCCAGCGCGCCGACGACGCCGGTCGCGATGTAGAGTTTGTGATCGGGGCCGAGCCGCATCGTTCAGGCAAGCAGTTCGCGAACCTTGTCGACCAGTTCCTTGGTCGAGAACGGCTTGGTCATGTAGCCGTCGGCCCCAAGGGCGAGCCCCTTGGCCACCTCCGTGTCGCGACCGCGCGCCGTAAGCATGAGGATGCGCATCGCGGCGAAGGCCGGGTCGGCGCGTACCTCCTGACAGACGTCGAAACCGTTCTTCTTCGGCATCATCACATCGAGCAGCACGAGATCGGGTTTGTCGGCGCGAATGCGTTCGAGCGCTGCCTCGCCATCGCCCGCGACAGAAACCTCGTAACCTTCGCGGCGCATCAGGAATTCCACCGAGATGACGATATTTTGCTCATCGTCGGCAATCAGTATCTTTTTGCTCATTCGCCAGTCTCTCTCCCCGTTGTCGGCAGCGGCAGCGAGAAGATGAAACTCGCGCCCTGCCCCGGCGTGCTCTCAACCCAGAGCCTGCCCCCGAAATATTCGACGATTTTGCGGCTGATAGGCAAGCCCAGGCCGGTTCCCGTCGGCTTGCTGGTCATCGCGTCGCCTCCCTGACGGAAGCGTTCGAAGATGACTTTCTGGTCCTCGGCACGGATGCCGGGGCCGTTGTCGGTCACCGACACATGCAGTTGTCCGTCGCCGTGCCAGAGACGGACATCGACCCTGCCCGCCACCGGCGGCGCGAACTTGACGGCGTTGGAGAGCAGGTTGATGACCACCTGCATCATGCGGTCGCGGTCGGCACGCAAGACCGGCAGCGCGTCAGCCAGATCGAGCGTGAGCGCGACATCGCGATCGCGAAAGAGCTGGCTGGTCGCCGCCACCGATTGCTCGACGACCGCACGCAGATCGACATCCTCGACCAGCCATTCGGCGTTGCCGGACTCGATCTTGGCCATGTCGAGAATCTGGTTCACGAGGCGCGTGAGACGCTCGGTTTCGCTGACGATGATGCCGAGAAAACGCTCACGGTCCTGCAGGGCAGTCTTGGGGTCGTCGCGCAGGATTTCCGAAAACGCCCGGATCGAGGTCAGCGGCGTGCGCAGCTCGTGGCTGACCGAGGCCATGAAATCGTCCTTCAGGCGATCGAGTTCGAGCAGCCTGTCGTTGGCGGCCTTCAGTTCCGCCGTCGCCGCTTCGAGTTCCTTCGACTTGCGTTCCAGTTCGCGGCTGTAGGTGCGCAGCTGCGAGGCTTCATCGAGGATGTTCATCACTTCGGCAAGCGACAGCGGCTCTTCCTTCGCCACCGAGGCCACCATGGCGCGCGCCGAGGCGCTGCCGATGGCCCCGGCGAGCAGGGATTCAGCGTAGTGAACGAGGTCGGCGTCCGCCTCGGCACGACCGATATCAACGAGCTGATGGCGGCGGGCATAGGCAGCGAAGGCCGTTTCGGCACGCGCCGGCCCGAGGAAGCGGCCGACCAGGGCAACCAGTTCGCCGGCATCGGCACTGCCGCGCCACAATGCGGAACCAACCGGGCGGGATGTCTTCAGCGCATCGACGAATTGCGTGGCCTGGCTTGCCTCGGCCGCGGTCGGCGCGCGCAGCAGCGAGACAACCACATAGGCGCCGATGTTGGCGGCAAAGCTCCAGAACAGGCAATGCGAGATATCGTCAAGCCCGGACAAGCCGAATAACTGATGCGGTTTGAGCAGTTCGATGCCGAACGGGCCGTCGCTGACGAAGTTCGCCGGCAACCAGCCCGATTTGGAAAAGGACGGCAGCAGCAGCGTGTAGGTCCACACGAGGAAGCCGGCAAGCAGGCCGGCAAGCGCGCCGTCGCGCGTGCCGCCGCGCCAGTACATGCCGCCGATCATCGCCGGCGCGAACTGGGCCACGGCCGAGAAGCTGATCAGGCCGATGCCGACCAGCGCGTAGGCATCGCCGGCCAGCCGGAAATACAGGTAGCCGAGCAGCAGGATGACGAGGATCGCGCCACGGCGGATCGCCAGCAGCAACCAGGAGAGATCGCGTTCGGCGTGCAGCGCCAGCGCGCGCGTACGTAGCAGCAGCGGCATCACCAGGTCGTTGCAGACCATCGTCGACAGGGCGATGGTTTCGACGATGACCATGCCTGTCGCCGCCGACAGGCCGCCGACAAAGACGAACAGCGCGAGCAACTCATGCCCCGCCGACATCGGCAGCGTGAGCACGAAGGTGTCGGCATTGATGCCCTCACCGGCGAAACGCAGCAGGCCGCCGAGTGCGATCGGCAACACGAACAGGTTGATCAGAAAGAGGTAGAGCGGAAACAGCCAGATCGCCCGCTTCAGGTGCGCTTCGGAAACGTTCTCGACGACGGTCACCTGGAACTGGCGGGGCAGGAACAGGATGGCCAGACCGGCAAGAAAGGTCAGCGAGAACCAGGTGGAATAGCTGCCGTCTGCACTCACCGTCATCAGCTTCTGCAGGCCGGGATCGGCGAGTGCACGGGCGAACAGGTCACCGATGCCGTCGTAGAGCGAATACGTGACGAAGAGGCCCACCGCGCCGAAGGCCGCAAGCTTCACGACCGATTCCAGCGCCACGGCGGCGACCATGCCTTCATGCCGCTCGGTGGCGTCGAGATGGCGGGTACCGAAGAGGATGGTGAAGGCGGCAAGGATCAGGGCGATCCAGAAGGTGGTGTCGGCCAGCACCGGTTCACCTCCGCCCGTCACCGCCTTGAGCACCGGATAGCCGACGATCAGGTCGTAGCTGCTGGCCACCGCCTTGAGCTGGAGGGAAATGTAGGGAACGATGCCGATCACGGCGATGATCGTCACCAGGCCGCCAAGCAACTGGCTCTTGCCGTAACGCGAGGCAATGAAATCGGCGATCGAGGTGATGCGGTTGGCCTTGGCGGTGCGGATCATCTTCAGCAGCAGGAAGCCGCCCAGCGCCATGACCAGCGTCGGGCCGAGGTAGATCGGCAGAAAGCCGACCCCCATCGCCGACGCACGACCGACGCTGCCGTAGTAGGTCCAGGTCGTGCAGTAGACAGCCATCGAGAGCGCATAGATGGTCGGGTTGGCGATGACCGAACGGCCCGCATCGGCGCGCTTGTCACCCCAGTAGGCGACAGCGAAGAGCAAGGCGAGATAGAGCGCCGAAGCGACGACGACGACGGAACCCTGCAGCATCACCTCAGGCTCCACCGCGTTCGCGGCGCTCACTGCGCTCAGTGTGCTCTCCGCGCTCGACGATCCAGACGAGGAGCAGAATGACAACCGCCCACGCCGCAAACAGGTAGGCGAAGATCAGGGGCAAGCCAAGAACGGTCGCCGCCTTGTCGAACAAGGCCAGCACCGGATAGTTGAAGAGAATCACGCCAAGCAGGAAAACGGTGGCCAAGCGTTGCACCGTGAGCATTGCGCGTTGCATGTCACCCTCCCGTCCCCTTTATGCGCCCATTATAGGGGGCATCGGCGCCACCGGCACGCAACCTCGGTGGCGTACAGCCACGACCCGGATCACTCGGCGAGCGTGATGTCTTCCAGCGACTGGATCAGGGCAAACAGGCGGCGGTAGAAATCGGGGTCGGAAACCGTTTCCTCGCCGACCTTGACCAGCGAATCCTTGTCGGAAAGCCACGGCAGTGAGATCGACCCCATGCCGCCGACACTGACGCTGGCATTGGCGGTGCTGGTCTTCAGCTCGTAGCGGGTCTGCAAGGCACTCGCATATAGCACCGAGCCCGCTTGCGTCGGCAGACAGACCAGCGAGATCGACAACTCCATGTGATGCCCGGGCGAGGGCTCGAAGTACTTGCGCGCCTTGACCATCTGCGCCTGCAGGCTGTCGACCTGATAGCCCTGACTGAGCAAGGCACGCTGGCCGACCGAACACACCTCCGGCGGGGCCGCCGATGTTCGGTACTCGAAGGGGGTTTCCTCGGAGAACGCCTCGGCCCGCCAGGCCGGCGCCGGTTTGTTGGTTGCACAGGCTCCCAGCAGGAGCGAGAGGAAGATCAGGGATGTCGGGCGAATCATCATGTTGGGAATCTGCAGGTGGGGAAGGATAGCAGAGACGAGGCGTGGTCGGCGTCGAACGGCCGATAAAGGATCACCACGAAGCAATGGAGGTCGTTCAACCCGGGCACATCCAATCACAGTATGACAAACTCCCAAGCAAGGCATTGAATATGGTTTTAATTTTCCTGTGTGACGCCGATAATGCATGGTATCAACTTCCCTTTGAGCACAGGAACATCGCCGGATGGTTGCAGCCATTCCACTGAGAAAACGCTTGCGCGGCAAGGCCAGCCAGTACAGCGACCTGAGCTTCACCACCGAGGTGGTACAGCAGCTCGTCGTCCCGACTTTCGTCCTCGATGCCGAACGCAGCGTGATCGTCTGGAACCCCGCCTGCGAGCAGCTGACCGGAATGACCGCCGGCGAGGTCATCGGCACGCGCAACCACTGGCGCGCCTTCTACGGCAGCCAGCGCCCCTGCCTCGCCGACCTGATTGTCGAGAACCGCCTCGACGAGGTTGATCAGTACTACCCCATTCATCATCAGTCCCTGGATCTGCGCCAGGGTGTGCATACCGAAAACTGGTGCGTGATGCCGCTGCGCGGCAACCAGTTGTATCTTGAAATCGATGCCGGACCGATTTTCGATGCCGACGGAAAACTGGTCGCCGTCGTCGAAACCCTGCGCGACATGACGCTGCGGCAGACGGCGGAAAGCCGCCTGCGCACGATCTTCGAAAGCTCACCCGATCCGGTGTGGATCATCGAGGATGGGCGCTTCGTCGAATGCAACGACGCCGCAGTGAATGCGCTCGGCTACGGCAGCAAGGGCGACTTCCTCAACACCCACCCATCGCAGCTGTCGCCACCGGTACAGCCGGACGGTGAGGATTCCTTCAGCAAGGCCGAGCGCATGATGGCGCTGGCGCGCGACAAGGGCCTGCACCGCTTCGAGTGGGTCCACACGCGCGCCGACGGTTCGAACTTCACCGCCGAAGTGACGCTGTCGCTGATCGATCTGGCCGGGCGCAAGGCGATCTACTGTGCCTGGCGCGACATCTCGGACCGCAAGCGCGCCGAGGAGGCTCTGCGCCTTTACGCAAAGGTCTTCGAGAACAGTGGCGAAGCAATCCTGATCACCGACAGCCGGAATCGCATCATCGCCGTCAACCAGGCGCTGGAACGTGACACGGGCTACATCGCTCGCGATCTCCTCGGCAAGGATCCGCGTGTCCTCTCCGCACAGCGGACCCCGCGCGAGACCTACCAGACGATGTGGGCGGCCTTGCAGGAATCCGGCTACTGGCAAGGCGAACTGTGGGATTTGCGCAAGGACGGGATGATCTACCCGAAATGGGCGGCAATCTCGGCGATTCACGACGAGAAGGGCCGCCTGACCAACTATATCGCCAGCTTCACCGATATCAGCGAGCGCAAGGCGGCCGAGGCGCGCATCGACCATCTCGCCCACCACGATGCGCTGACCGGGCTGTTCAACCGCTACAGCCTCGAAAGCCGGCTCGCGCAAGCGCTGCTCGCAGCGCGCCGCGATGAGCAGCAACTCGCGGTGATGTTCATCGATCTCGACCGATTCAAGGTGATCAACGATACGCTAGGACACCATGCCGGTGACCATCTGCTGATTGAAGTCTCGGAGCGCCTGGCCGGCTGCGTGCGTGAAAGCGACATCGTCGCGCGTCTTGGCGGCGACGAGTTCATCGTCGTTCTGGCAGCGCTGGCCAACGAGATGGACACGGTTCTTGTCGCCCGGAAGATTCTCACTACACTTGGCGCTCCCTACGAAATCGACGGACGTGCGCTGCATTCGACGCCGAGCATCGGCATCGCGCTTTATCCGGCCAACGGCGACGACGCCGACACGCTGATGAAGAATGCCGATACGGCGATGTACCACGCCAAGGAAAAGGGGCGGAACAATTTCCAGTTCTTCTGCCCCGACATGACCGCTGCGGCAACCGAACGCCTGGAACTCGAACGCGATCTGCGCAGCGCGCTTGAGAACCAGGAGTTCGAGCTGCATTACCAGCCGCAGGTGCGCACGCAGGATGGCGAGATACACGGGGTGGAAGCCTTGATCCGCTGGCGGCATCGCGAGCGCGGCCTCGTTCCACCACTCAAGTTCATCCCCATCGCCGAGGAAACCGGCGTCATCGAAGCGATCGGCGCCTGGGTGCTCAGGGAAGCCTGTCGGCAGATGGCAGCGTGGCGCAAGGAGGGCTTTACCCTGCAGCATGTTGCGGTCAACCTGTCGGCGCATCAGCTGCGTTCGCCGGAACTGCTGTCGCAGGTGCGCGATGCGATTGCGGACTTCGGCCTCGCGCCGGGTGCGCTGGAGCTGGAAATTACCGAGTCGGTGGCGATGGAAGACCCGGAGCGGGCCATCGGCCAGTTGCAGGCACTGCGCGAAAGCGGCGTGGAACTCGCCATCGACGACTTCGGCACCGGCTATTCATCGCTAGCGTATCTGAAGATGCTGCCGATTCACACGCTGAAACTCGATCGCGCCTTCGTTCGTGACATTGAAACCGACGAAAACGACGCGGCCATCAGCGCCGCCACGCTTGCACTGGCCCGGAATCTCGGCTTGCGCGTCGTTGCCGAAGGCGTCGAAACCGAAGCGCAGCGACGCTTCCTCGCCGAACACGCCTGCGATCTGTTGCAGGGCTACCTGTTCGGCAGGCCGGAGCCGGCTGCCGAGCTCACCGCCCGCTGGCACAAGGCTGCAGCCACGCCACGCAGGCAGTAGCGGCGCCGACGGACACGTCACCAGTGTTGCCAACCGCTGTCCTCAGCTGCGGAGGCGATACCAGAGCAGACCAATCCACTCATGCAGCGCGCGCGAGGATGCCATCATGGCCCCGGCGCGCGGCACAAAATCCATCGCGTTCAGCGGGCGCGTCGATGCGTACGCCGTTGGCGCCGGCAGCACGCCGAAGCCCGCGGAAGTAAATGCCCCTACCGCCCTTGGCATATGCCACGCATGCGTCACCAAGGCGACCTTGCGGATACCGAGCGGCAGCAGCATCTCGGCACTGCGCCTGGCGTTCTCGTAGGTATTGTCGGAACTGCTTTCAATCCAGCGCACAGTCACACCGAAATCGCGTTCCAGTGACTGCCGCATCACTTCCGCTTCCGGGCGGGAACCGCCATCCGGCGCACCACCACTGACCAGGAGCGGTTTCCCGGAGCGGCGCGCAAGCAGCGCGCCGTAACGCAAGCGGTCAAGAGTGGCGCCATGAACGTCATCACCGCCGAACTCGGGCGCTCCGCGATAACGACCCGCGCCAAGAACGACGATCGCGTCTGCGGCAAGTCGTGGTCCCGTATCCACCGGCAGGGCCGGATACCGGGCCTCCAGCGGCACCTGCAGCGCGCGCGCCACCACACCGAGTGAGAGTGCCGTCAGCAGGACGAAGCCGGCGAGAACACACGCGCGTCCAAGACGGGGGTAACGCCCCCAGGCCATGGCTCCGACGAGCACGAGCAGGAGGCCGTTCAGCGGTGGCAACAGCAGCGCAGCGGCAAGCTGCGTGATGAGCCAGGAAATCGACATGACATGCTCCGTACCAGAAAAAAGGCCCGCCAATCGGCGGGCCCGTTACAGCACAATCGTAACAATGAGCCTTAGCTGGCCAGTAGTGTCTTGATGTTCTCGATCGTTGATGGATCGTCGATGGTTGTGAGATCACCCGGATCGCGACCTTCGGCAAGCGCTTGTAGCGAACGGCGCAGCATCTTGCCGGAACGGGTCTTCGGCAGCGCAACGACAAAATGCACGCGGGCCGGGCGGGCAATGGCACCGAGGATGCCATCGACCGTACCGAAGACTTCCTTCTCCAGCGCCTTGACCATGTCGGGCGTTGCAATCTTCGAAGCATCCTTGACGACGGCGAACGCCATCGGCATCTGCCCTTTCAGCTTATCCTCGACGCCAACGACCGCGACTTCGGCAATGGCGGCATGGTTCTGGATGGCCTCCTCGATTTCACGAGTCCCCAGGCGGTGGCCGGCAACGTTGATGACGTCGTCGGTGCGGCCAAGGATGGTGAAGTAACCATCGTCATCCTTGATCGCCCAGTCGAACGAGGAGTAAACCACCGGATCCTTGAACAGCGTGAAATAAGTGCTGATGAAGCGGTCATCCTGCCCCCAGACTGTCGACAGGCAGCCCGGCGGCAACGGAGGAATGACGGCGGCAATACCCTTCTCGTTCGGGCCGCACTCGGAACCGTCCTCGCGGAAGATCTTGAGGTTGTAGCCATAGACCGGGAAGCTCGGCGAGCCGAACTTGATCGGGGTCTTCTCGACACCCGGCATCGCTGCCAGCATCGGCCAGCCGGTTTCGGTCTGCCAGTAGTTGTCGATGACCGGCTTCTGCAGTTCGTTCATGAACCACTCGTGCGTCGGTTGGTCGAGCGGCTCGCCGGCCATGAAGATGTGCTTGAGCGACGAAAGGTCGTACTTGTGCATGTAGGCCGGATCCTGCTTTTTCAGCACACGGGCGGCGGTCGGGGCCGAGAACATGACGTTGACCTTGTATTTCTCGACGATCTGCCACCAGATGCCCGGATCGGGACGCAGCGGCGTGCCTTCGTACATCACGGTCGCCATGCCGGCGATCAGAGGTCCGTAGATGATGTAGGAGTGACCGACGACCCAGCCGATATCCGAGGTCGAGAAGTAGGTTTCGCCTTCGCCACCGCAGTAGATGTTCTTCATCGACGAGGCCAGCGCCACGGCGTAGCCGCCGGTATCGCGCTGCACGCCCTTCGGCTTGCCGGTGGTACCGGAGGTGTAGAGGATGTACGACGGTTCGGAGGACTCCATCCACTCACAAGGCACCTGAGCATCAAGGTGCTGCTCGCGCAGGGTGGCGTAATCCTCATCGCGGCCATCAACCTTCTTGAAACCCTTGTCGAGGCCGCGATCGACCATCAGCACCTTGGCTGGCTTGTGCTCGGCCAGTTCGATCGCTTCATCAAGCAGATGCTTGTAGGGCACCGCCTTGCCGCCGCGCATGCCGGCATCGGAGGAGACGATCAGCACCGGCTTGGCATCGTCGATACGCGTGGCCAGCGAACCGGATGCAAAGCCGCCGAAAACCACCGAATGGATGGCGCCGATGCGGGCGGAGGCGAGGATCGCAAAGCAGGCCTGGGCGATCATCGGCATGTAGATCAGAACGCGGTCGCCGCGCTTGACGCCAAGGCTCTTGTAGATCGCCGCCATGCGCTCGACTTCGCGCTGCAGTTCGGCGAAAGAGTAGACCTTTTCCTCGTCGGTTTCCGTCGAGATGTAGATCAGTGCGCGGTCGTTCGGACGCTTCGCAGCATGACGGTCTACAGCGTTATGGCAAAGGTTGGTTTCTCCGCCGACGAACCACTTGACGAATGGCGGGCACGAAAAATCGAGCGTTTGCGTGAAAGGCTTGTTCCAGTCTACGAGTTTGGCCTGTTCGGCCCAGAATGCATCGGGGTTTTCAATGGATTGTTTATGGAATTCCTGAATCGTGGTCATGAGACGAGACTCCCTCTAGCTAGTTACCTGCACAACACCAAGTTTTTCTGCCGGATTTCTTCTTTCCTCAACTCCGGTCACGAAACCTTTCCTGCAGAGCCGCCAGCGGCAGCTCGATACCACTTTCTTCCTGCAGCAGCGCCAGCAACGGCATCAGCTGTGCGAGATACGCTCCCGCGTGCGGACGGACCCCCTCGACATGGCCGCTCTGCAACAGACCGACCGCATGCGCGAGGGTCGGCGGCGGTGTTTCCCGACGCACGGTGTTGGCCGTGCCGACGATGCGGTTACCGCCTGCCGCCATCGCCATGCGCATGCGCTCTGCCGCCAGTTCGAGCAGCGCGCCGGCGGACGCGACGACATCGGTCGGGCTGTTGGCGACGCCGATGCTCACCGAGAGCTTCAGCCGCTGCCCATGCGCCGCTACGTTGGCAACCTCGATCGCCTCACGCAGCCGGTTGCCGAAGGCCTCGCAGGAAACCTCGGGCGTCCCCGGCGAAATCACCGCAAGGTAGTTGTCGTCGAAATGCCCGAGACTGTCTTCCTTGCGAATCTTTCCCGCCACCAGGCGCGCAAAGCGCATCTGCAACTGCTTTACCAACTCCTGCCCCGCTTCGATGCGCAAATCGTCCACGCGATCAAAGCCGAGCACCATCACACTCGCCTCGCTCGAGTGCCGCGACGCATGCGAAAGTGCCTGCGCCGCCTGCAACTCGATGTAGGTTCGCGAAAACAGCCCGGTATCCGGATGCTGCACCTGCTGATCGCGACTACGATCCAGTTCCTGCTGTGCCTTGGCCAGCTGGATCAGCGAATCCAGCCGCGCCCGCAATTCCGTGGCACCGGCGCCCTTGGTGATGAAGTCCGAAGCACCCAGCGCCCGCGCCCGCTCCCGCGCTGTCTCATCCTCTTCCCCGGAGATCAGGACCACCGGAATGTCACGGATGCGCGCCAGCCGGGAGTTGCGAATCCGCGACAGCAGGCCATAACCATCAAGCACCGGCATCGACAGGTCGGTGATGACAGCGCGGATCGAATGATCCAGCACCACCGCCTGCCAGCCCGCCTCACCATCGCCCTCTTCGCGGTAGTCGAAATGGCCACGCAGATGCTTGATGATCGTTGCGCGAATCATGCGCGAATCATCGACGATCAGCACGCGCGGCAACTGACTCAGTTCGCTGCTCATGTCGACCCCATTCTCCACGGCCCGCAATCAACCGACCCTGGCTCGCGGTAGCTACCCGCCAGCGGGACTGAATCGAGTCGCGACAGACCACATCCATTCATGCGAATTGCCCAGAACGTGACCGGAACCGGCAAGCACATCGCGCCTCTAATCGCGTCTCTAATTCATAATTACGAATTATAAACACAAAATCAGCGCATGCACACACCGGCAAAGTGGCTCCGGGAAAACGCTGCCGGGCGTACAGAAGATTACCCCATCCTTCCCTGCCGTGCGCATCGAAGGAGCGCGTTTGCGGGCTTTCACATACGCTGCGGCATGCCGGACCGGGGCGTGGTGGGACCGACTCCGGTCACGGCAGCGGTTTACATCACGTGCAAAATCAAATACATTGCGCCGCTATGTCATTTCGACCCACCCCCTTCCGCCGCGCCCTGCACCACTCCAGCAGAGCCTTGGCCGCTGGCTTGGCAGTTGCCGCGTGCAGCCTCCTGCTTGTTCAGCCGGCCGTCGCCAGCGAGGAAAGACGGCGTGACGAGGTCGGTTTTCTTGAACGCTATACCAATACCGCCCAAGACCTGATCCTCAAGGGTCTGGAAATGGTCGGCGTTGTCTATCGTCGCGGCGGCACCGATCCGGACGACGGCCTCGATTGCAGCGGCTTCGTGCAACTGGTGTTCAAGGACGCCATCGGCCTCGTGCTGCCGCGCACCTCGCGCGAGATGAGCGAGGTCGGCACACGCATCGAAAGCAAGCAGGAACTGAAGCCGGGCGATCTCGTCTTCTTCAACACGATGCGCCGCGCGTTCTCGCACGTCGGCATTTACCTTGGTGAAGGACGTTTCCTGCACTCCCCGCGCCCTGGTGGCGAAGTGCGCGTCGAGGACATGGGCAGTAGCTACTGGGTCAAGCGCTACAACGGTGCCCGCCGCATCGTCGAGCGTTGAAGCGCTGCAGCGCCGCCAGAATGCCGCGTTCGCGGCATTTTTTTGGCTTGCTAACCATAACCGTTCTCATTTACTTTTTGCTGACACCTCTCTAGAATCGCCGTTTTCTCACGCTCCCGGAGACAAGCGCATCATGTTCCGCCCAACTTCCCCAGTCAGCCTTGGCGCCCTTACCGCACTCGCAGCGCTGCTGATCGCCGCGCAGCCGGCAAGCGCCGCCGAAGAAAAGGTGCTCAACCTCTATTCCGCCCGCCACTACCAGACCGACGAGGCACTCTACGCCAACTTCACCAAACAGACCGGGATCAGGATCAACCGTATCGAAGGCAAGGAAGAAGAACTGCTCGAACGGATCAGGAACGAAGGCGCCAACAGCCCGGCCGACGTGTTGCTGACCGTGGATGCCTCGCGTCTCGCCAAGGCGCACGAGCTCGGTCTTTTCGTTCCGGTCAAGTCGAAGCTTCTCGAATCGCGCATCCCGGCCCATCTGCGCGCCGACGACTGGTTCTCGTTTTCCACCCGCGCCCGCGTGATCGTCTACAACAAGGCGAGCGTGAAGGCTGAAGATGTGCAGAACTACGACGATCTCGCCGACGCGAAGCTGAAGGGCAAGGTGTGCACGCGTTCCGGCTCGCATCCGTACAACCTGTCGCTGATGGCGTCGATCATTTCGCATCAGGGCGATGCAAAAGCCGAGTCGTGGGCGAAAGGCGTCGTTGCCAACTTCGCGCGCGCCCCGAAGGGCGGCGATACCGATCAGATCAAGGCAGTTGCCGCCGGCGAATGCGGCATCGCGATCTCCAACTCCTACTATGTGGCGCGCCTGATGCGCTCGGACAAGGAAGCGGACAAGAAGGTGATGGCGCAGGTCGGCATCGTCTGGCCGAACCAGAAAACCACCGGCACGCACATCAACGTGTCCGGCGGCGGCATGCTGAAACACGCCCCCCACAAGGAGGCGGCCGTCAAGTTCCTGGAGTACCTCGCCTCCGACGACGCGCAGCGCTACTTCGCCGACGGCAACAACGAATGGCCGGTCGTGCCGAGCGTCAAGGTCGACAATCCGGCACTCGCCGCGCTCGGCACCTTCAAGGCCGATACACTGCCGGTCGGCACGCTGCAGATGTATTCGACGAAGGCGCAGGTCATCTTCGACAAGGCCGGCTACCGCTGAAAATTATGCTGAGCGCAGACACGCGCTACCCACTGACGCCCCGCCCCGTGCGGGGCGTTGTCGTTTACCGCCGCGCCCTGGCGATCTGTCGCGAGAGCGCGATCAGCGGCACGAGCCCGACGGCGACGATGGTCAGTGCGGCGGTCGAGGCCTCGGCGAGGCGCTCGTCGGAGGCAAGCGTATAGGTCTGCGTCGCCAGCGTGTCGAAGTTAAAGGGGCGCATCACCAGCGTTGCCGGCAACTCCTTCATCACATCGACGAACACCAGGAGGCCGGCAGTCAGCAAGCTGCCGCGCAAGAGCGGCAGATGCACGCGGCGCAGCGTCTCGCCCTGTGCGCAGCCAAGGCTCTTTGCCGCATCGTCCATGCTTGGCGTGATCTTCCCGAGACTGGCACTCACCGTCTGCAGGGCGACAGCGAGAAAGCGCACCAGATAGGCATAGACCAGCGCGGCAATGCCGCCGGTCAGCAACAGGCCGGGATTGCTGCCGAAGGCCCCTTGCCACGCGGCGGCAAGCCAGTTGTCGAGCCGCGTCACCGGGATCAGCACGCCGACGGCGATCACCGAGCCGGGTACCGCATAACCGAGACCGACCATCCGGTTCAATCCGCGCGTGAACACATTCTTCGAGAGCCGAGCGGCATAGGCGAGCAGCAACGCCACCAGCACCGCGCAAGCCGCCGTGATGCCGGCGAGCACGAAACTGTTGCGCGCAAGCAGGACGAAGCGTTCGCCGAACTGCGCGTCGCCCTCCTGAATGGCCAGGCGCAACAGCAGCAGCGCCGGCAATAGGAAGCCGACAGCGAGCGGCAACAGGCAGGCCACGAATGCGCCGGCGCCGCGCCAGCCGCGCAGGCGACGCCCCGGCAGCGGCCGGTTGCGCCCGGTGGTGTTGTGGAAGCGCGCACGCCCGCGCGACATCTGCTCGAACGCCAGCAGCAGCACGACAAAGCCGAGCAGCATCGCAGCGAGCTGGGCGGCGGCAACGCGATCGCCAAGCGAAAACCAGGCACGGTAGATGCCGGTAGTGAAGGTCTGCACGGCGAAGTACGACACCGTGCCATAGTCGGCCAGTGTCTCCATCAGTGCCAGTGCCGCCCCGGCCGCCACGGCCGGCCGCGCCAGTGGCAGCGAGACACGGAAGAACGAGGCCCATGGCCCGACACCGAGCGTGCGCGCCGCCTCCAGCATGCCGCTGGCGCGCTCCATGAACGCCGTGCGGGCGATCATGTACACGTAGGGATAGAGCACGAAGACGAACATCGTGATCGCGCCGCCGAGCGAGCGCACATCCGGAAACCAGTAGTCGCCCTTCTGCCAGCCGAAGCCCTCGCGCAGGGCCGTCTGCAGCGGCCCGACGAATTGCAGGAAATCGGTATAGACGTAGGCGAGCACATAGGCCGGCACCGCAAGCGGCAAAAGCAGCGCCCACTCGAACACGCGGCGCCCCGGAAAATCGTGCATCGCCGTCAGCCAGGCCGTCACCACGCCGACAACGACAACGCCGACACCGACCCCCAGGCACAGCCAGAGCGTATTGGCAACGTACTCCGGCAACACGGTGGCGGCGAGATGACGCCAGGTGTCTCCGGTGCCACCGGCGAGCAGGTTCACCAGCACGCTGACGACCGGCATGCCGACCAGCAGCGCGACGACGAGGGCGAAGCCCTGCAAGGGGCTGATGCGGAAACGATTCATGGCAGGCGGAGGTAAACGCGAATTATAATTGCCACGCCCGTCGGCATTCACGCCGTTACTGTTTTCTTTTTATCGCACCGGCACTACCGGTACCTCGATGGCTCACCTAGAACTTGCAGGCATCCAGCAGCGCTACGGCACGCATGTTGTCGTCGATGACGTTTCCTTCGCCATCGAAACAGGCAGCATCGCCTGCCTGCTCGGCCCCTCGGGTTGCGGCAAGACCACGCTGCTGCGCTGCATTGCCGGTTTCGAACCGGTTGTTGCCGGCGCAATCCATCTCGAAGGGGAAACCGTCAGCCGCGCGGGCTTCACGCGCGCGCCCGAGCGCAGGCGGATCGGCATGGTGTTCCAGGACTACGCGCTGTTCCCGCACCTCACCGTTGCCGGCAACATTGCCTTCGGCCTCACGGCCAACGCGGGCGAACGCGAGCAGCGGGTCGCCGCACTGCTCGAAACGGTTGGTCTTGCCGGACAGGGCGAAAAATACCCGCATGAGCTCTCCGGCGGCCAGCAGCAGCGTGTCGCACTCGCCCGTGCGCTGGCCCCCAAGCCGGAACTGATCCTGCTCGACGAGCCCTTCTCCAATCTCGACGTCGACCTGCGCGAACGCCTCTCGCTCGAAGTGCGCGAGATCCTGAAGCGCGAGGGCATGACCGCCGTACTCGTCACGCACGACCAGAACGAAGCCTTCGCGATGGCCGACGAGATTGGCGTAATGGCGAACGGCCGCATCCAGCAGTGGGATACGCCCTACCGGCTGTACCACGAGCCAGCCAACCGTTTCGTCGCCGATTTCGTCGGGCAGGGAGTGTTCCTGCCCGGTCAGGTACTGAGCGCACACGAGGTCGAGGTCGAACTCGGCGTGCTGCATTCGGCGGTGCCGCTCGAATGCAGCCAGGGTTGTCTCGCCTGCGGCCGCGATTGCGGCGTCGAAGTGTTGCTGCGTCCCGACGATATCGTTCACGACGATGCCAGTACCCTGTCGGCCGAGGTCATCCTGAAGGCCTTCCGCGGCGCCGACATCCTCTACACGCTGCGGCTCGACAGCGGTGCGAGCGCCCTGTCGCTGGTGCCCTCGCACCACAACCACGCCATCGGCGAACGGATTGGCATCCGGCTCGACGTCGACCACGTCGTTGCTTTCAAGACCGAAACGCGGCAGTTCGTTTCCGGCCGCGGCCCGCAGGTGGTGCCGGTCAGCTTCCGCCGATGATTCCCTGGCTGGTCGGCGCGGCCCCCTTCCCGTCGCTCGGCACCGCGCTGGACAATCCGAACGGGCTGCTCTGCGCCGGTGGCGACCTTTCCGCAGGGCGCATCCTCGATGCCTACCGGCAGGGCATCTTCCCCTGGTTTTCGCCCGGCGAGCCAATTCTCTGGTGGTCGCCCGATCCGCGCATGGTGCTCTTTCCCGCCGAGTTCCGCATTTCGCGCTCGCTGCAGAAAACGCTGCGCGCCGGCTGCTACATGGTGACGCTCGACAGCGCCTTCGATCGCGTCATCGAGGCCTGCGCGAACACGCCCCGTCGTGGCCAGCCCGGCACCTGGATCACCGGCGAAATGCAGGCCGCCTATCAGGAACTTTTCGAACTCGGCTGGGCGCATTCGGTCGAAACCTGGGTCACGGAGGGCGACAGCGAGGTACTCGTCGGCGGGCTGTACGGTCTGGCCATCGGCCGCATGTTCTACGGCGAATCGATGTTCGCCCACCGAACCAATGCCTCCAAGATCGCCGCCGCACACCTCGCGTGCTTTCTTGAGGGGCGCGGATTCGGCATGATAGATTGCCAGATGCGAACAGCGCACCTCGCCTCGCTCGGCGCCCGGGAAATTCCGCGTGACCAGTTCTGCGACCGGCTGCAATCGCTGACGGCGATCGATGCCTTTCCGGCACGCTGGCCGCGGAACGGCGCCTGCCGCAACTGGTAACCGGGAATCGCCCCCGGGATGGAGACAAAGTGTCGCGACTGAACGATTCGGAACTGCCCTTTTCACTCCTGCAGTTCTATTCGACTTCACCCTACGCCTGCAGCTACCTGCCGGACGAAACCGCACGCTCGCAGGTCGCCACCCCTACCCACCTGATCACCACCGAGGTCTATGGCGAACTCGTGCGCAGCGGTTTCCGCCGCAGTGGCGTATTCACCTATCGCCCGCATTGCGACCACTGCCGCAAGTGCGTGCCGGTACGCCTCCCGGTCGAGCACTTCACGCCCAGCCGCAGCCAGCGGCGCGCCTGGCGCGACCACCACTTGCTGCGCGCGCACGAACTGCCGCTCGGCTTCCACCGCAGCCACTACGATCTCTACCTGCGCTACCAGAGCGCCCGCCATGCAGGCGGCGGCATGGACCAGGACAGCCACGAGCAGTACGCCCATTTCCTGCTGCAGAGCCGGGTCGATACGCGGCTGGTCGAGTTTCGCGCCGGCGATGAACTGCGCATGGTCAGCATCATCGACGTGCTGCCCGACGGACTTTCCTCCGTCTACACCTTCTTCGATCCCGACATCACCGGCGCCACCTTCGGCACCTACAACATCCTCTGGCAACTCGCCCAATGCCGTGCCCTCGGCCTACCCTATCTCTATCTCGGCTACTGGATCGCCGAAAGCCCGAAGATGGCCTACAAGGCACGCTTCAGGCCGATCGAAGGGTTGATCGACGGCGAGTGGCGCGAACTCCCCGCCCGCTGACACCCCGTGGCGGCGCAAGCCGATGATGCTGCATTGCGGTAAAATCCGCGGATGCTCTATCCCCTGATCCGCAAGCTCTTCTTCTCGCTCGATGCCGAGGACGCCCACGGCATCGGCATGCGAGGTATTTCCGCCCTTTCCTGTACCGGCCTCGCCGGGGTTCTCGCAAAGCCGGTACCCACCTGTCCGGTCGAGGTCATGGGGCTGAAATTCCCCAATCCGGTCGGATTGGCAGCCGGCCTCGACAAGAACGGCGACCACATTGACGGCCTCGCTGCCCTTGGCTTCGGCTTCCTCGAAATCGGCACCATCACGCCACGCCCGCAGCCCGGCAACCCGCGTCCGCGCCTGTTCCGCATTCCCGAGAAGCAGGCCATCATCAACCGCATGGGCTTCAACAACGAAGGCGTCGACAAGCTGATCGCCAACGTCAAGGCAGCGAAATTTCCGAGGCAGGGCGGCATCCTCGGCATCAACATCGGCAAGAACTTCGACACGCCGATCGAAAAGGCGGCCGATGATTACCTCGCCTGCCTCGAAAAAGTCTATGCGCTGGCGAGCTACATCACCGTCAACATCTCCAGCCCGAACACCAAGAATCTGCGAGAACTGCAGAAGGACGAGGCGCTCGACGCGCTGCTCGCCCCCTTGAAGGCCGCGCAGCAGCGGCTGGCCGACAAACACGGTCGCTACGTGCCGCTGGCACTGAAGATCGCCCCCGATCTTGAAGACAGCCAGATCGTCGCGATTGCCGACCTGCTGCGCCGGCACCGCATGGAGGGCGTCATCGCCACCAACACCACCATTGCCCGCAGCGGCGTCGAGGGCTGCGCCAAGGCCACGGAAACCGGCGGCCTCTCCGGCGCGCCGCTGTTCGAGGCCTCGACCGAGGTTGTCAGAAAGCTCGCCGCGGCACTGCAGGGCGAGCTACCAATCATCGGCGTTGGCGGCATCATGAACGGCAAGCAGGCCGCAGCGAAGATTGCTGCCGGTGCCAGCCTCGTCCAGTTCTACTCCGGCTTCATCTACCGCGGGCCGGAGCTGATCGGCGAAGCCGCTGCCGCGATCCGCGAAGTGCGTCAAAAAACTGACGCAACGGACTGATTCGGCGCACAAATCCCTATTTTTTCAACGGTTGTTTGATACAACACAATAGTCGATAATTCGCGGCCCGTATCATTTCGCGACCATGACCCATTACCTCTTCGTTCTTCTCGGCGCCGTTCTCGTGAACAACGTCGTGCTGGTGAAGATGCTCGGCCTGTGCCCCTTCATGGGGGTTTCCAAGAAACTGGAAACGGCCTACGGCATGGGTGCCGCGACCACCTTCGTGCTCACCGTCGCCACCGGCGCCAGCTACATCATCGATCACTACCTGCTGATCCCGTTCGGCCTGGAATACCTGCGTACGCTGTCGTTCATCGTCACCATCGCGGCCATCGTCCAGCTCACCGAGATGGTCATTCAGAAGACCAGCCCGGTGCTGCACCAGGTGCTCGGCATCTACCTGCCGCTGATCACCACCAACTGCGCCGTGCTCGGCGTGCCGCTGCTGAACGTGGCGAACAAGAACGACTTCGTCGAATCGCTGCTATTCGGTGCCGGCAGCGCGATCGGCTTCTCGCTGGTGCTGGTGCTCTTCGCCGGCATCCGCGAGCGCACCGACGGTGCCGACGTGCCGCAGCACTTCAAGGGCGTGGCCATCGCCATGGTCACCGCCGGCCTGATGGCGCTGGCCTTCATGGGCTTTGCCGGACTGGACAAGTATCAATGATCACCGCCATCGCCATCATGGCGCTCGGCGCCGTCGTACTGGGTGCCCTGCTCGGCTACGCCTCGATCAAGTTCAAGGTCGAGGGCGATCCGCTGGTCGAGAAGATCGAGGCCATCCTGCCGCAGACGCAGTGCGGCCAGTGCGGCTACCCCGGCTGCCGCCCCTACGCCGAAGCGATCAACAAGGGCGAGGCCGACATCAACCTGTGCCCGCCGGGCGGCATGGAAGGCGTGCAGCGCCTTGCCGACCTGCTTGGCCGCGAAGTGAAGCCGCTCGACGCCGAAGAGAAACCGAAGGCCGTCGCCTTCATCGACGAGCAGACCTGCATCGGCTGCACGCTGTGCATCCAGGCCTGCCCGGTGGATGCGATCATCGGTGCCGCCAAGCAGATGCATACCATCGTGGCCGATCTCTGCACCGGCTGCGAACTCTGCGTTCCCCCGTGTCCCGTCGAATGCATCAGCATGCCGGTGATCGGCGAAAACCTCGACAACTGGAAGTGGAAGTACCCGGTGATCGAGCTGAAAAAGGTTGCCTGATGCTGTCGCTGTTCAAGTTCAAGGGCGGCGTCAAGCCGCAGACCAACAAGACGCAATCGGTGAGCGAGCCGATCGCCGTCGCGCCGCTGCCATCGCGCCTGTTCGTGCCGCTGCACCAGTCGATCGGCGGCACGCCGCAGCCGCTGGTGCAAGCCGGCGACCACGTGCTGAAGGGCCAGATGATCGGCGCTGCCGACGGCTGGATTTCCTCCGCCGTGCATGCGCCGACTTCCGGCTCCGTGCGCGCCGTCGCCGAGCACATCGCCGCGCACCCGTCGGGGCTGACCACGCTTTCTGTCGAGATCGAACCGGACGGCAAGGATGAGTGGGGCGAGCGCACGCCGATCGACCACGGCGCAATGGCGCCCGAAACCGTTCGCGAGCGCCTGCGCGAAGCCGGCGTCGTCGGCCTCGGCGGCGCCGTCTTCCCGACGCACGGCAAGCTGACCGCCTCGAAGACGGTGCCGATGGAAGAACTGGTCATCAACGGCGCCGAGTGCGAACCCTTCATCACCTGCGACGACCTGTTGATGCGCGAACGCGCCGAGGAAGTGATCCGCGGCGTCGGCATCTTCCGCGACCTGCTGCAGCCGAAGCGCGTGCTGATCGGCATCGAGGACAACAAGCCGGAGGCCGTTGCCGCGCTGCAGGCCGCCGTGGCGAAGCTCGGCGAGCACTTCGAGGTCGTCGCCGTGCCGACGCGTTACCCGGCCGGTGGCGCCAAGCAGCTGATCCGCGTGCTCACCGGCAAGGAAGTGCCGGCCGCCAAGCGCTCGACCGATCTCGGCGTGCAGTGCTTCAACGTCGCCACCGCCTGGACCGCGTGGCGCGCCGTCGCGCACGGCGAACCGGTCGTCTCGCGCATCGTCACGCTCACCGGTAACGTCGAGAAGCCACGCAACTGGGAAGCGCTGATCGGCACGCCGCTCGCCGAATTCGTGAAACTCGGTGCACCGAAGGCCGACACCAACGGCTATCTGATGGGCGGCCCGATGATGGGCTTCGAGATGCCGGCGATGGATGCACCGCTGGTGAAAGCCACCAACTGCATCATTGCCGGCTCGCCGACGCTGTTCCCGCCGAAGGCGCCGGAAATGCCCTGCATCCGTTGCGGCGAATGCGCCAAGGTCTGTCCGCACGAACTGCAACCGTTCGAAATGTACTGGTTCTCGCGCGCCCACAACTTCGGCAAGACGCAGGAGTACCACATCTTCGACTGCATCGAATGCGGCTGCTGCAGCTTTGTCTGCCCCTCGCGCATTCCGCTGGTGCAGTACTTCCGCTTCGCCAAGAGCGAAATCTGGGCGCGCGAGAAGGAGAAGAACGCCGCCGATCAGGCCAAGGCGCGCTTCGAATGGAAAACGGCACGCGAGGAGCGCGAGAAGGCGGAAAAAGCCGAGAAGCTCGCCAAGGCTGCCGCCGCGCAGGCAGCGAAGAAAGCCGCCGAAGCCGCCGCAGCTGCTGTCGCGCCTGCCGGCAACGAGCCGCCCCCCGCTGGCGAACCTGCCCCCACCGGTGCCCCATCCACGAACGCAGCATCGGCGAACGCATCTCCCGTTGCCGTCGCGGTCACGGCAAACGACGCCGCACCCCTCGATGCCGAAGCAGCGAAGAAGGCAGCGATCGCCGCCGCTCTGGAACGCGCCCGCGCCCAGCGCGCGGCTGTCGCGCCGAAGAACACCGACCACCTGACGGCGGCGCAGGCGCGAGAAATCGCCGCAGTCGACGCACTACGCCAGCAGACCGGCCTGGAAGCTGCGCCACCGGCCGATAACGGGGAAACAAAACCCTGATGGAATTCACCACCTCACCCTACCTGCTCAAGAATGCCAGCGTGCAGCGCGTCATGCTGCAGGTGCTGGCCGCCCTGCTGCCCGGCATCGCTGCTTACGTGTGGGTTTTCGGCAGCATCATCCTGCTGCAGCTGGTTATCGCCACCGTCACCGCGCTCCTCGCCGAGGCGGCAATGCTCAAGCTGCGCGAAAAGCCGCTCGGCCTGTTCCTCTCCGACGGCAGCGCCATCGTCACCGCCTGGCTGATCGCGCTCACTTTCCCGCCACTTTCGCCCTGGTGGCTGATCGTCACCGGCACGCTGTTCGCCATCGTCATCGCCAAGCATCTCTACGGCGGGCTCGGGCAGAACCCGTTCAATCCGGCGATGGTCGCCTTCGCCGCCTGCATCGTTTCCTTCCCGGCGCTGATGTCGCAGTGGCCGGCGGTCGGCCTGCAGGTCAGTGTGGCCGATCAGGCGCGCGTCGTCTTCGGCCTGCTGCCGCGCCTCGATGCGATCTCCGGCGCGACGCCGCTCGATACCTTGAAGACGGCACTCAAGCTGGACGAAGGCAGCATCAGCGTCACGCAACTGCTCGCCGACCAGACCGTCTACGGATTCTTCGCCGGGCGCGGCTGGGAATGGGTCACCGGCGGCTACCTGCTCGGCGGCCTCTTCCTGCTCTGGCGCGGCCTCATCAGCTGGCATGCGCCGACCGCCTTCATCGCCGGCCTGTCGCTGTTCTCGGGCGCGCTCTGGCTCTACAACCCGGCGCAGTTCGCCAACCCGATGTTCCACCTGTTCTCCGGCGGCGCCATGCTCGGCGCCTGGTTCATCGTCACCGACCCGGTTTCCGGCTGCACGACGATGAAAGGCAAGCTGATCTTCGGCTTCGCGGCCGGCGCGCTCGCCTACCTGATCCGCGTCTTCGGCGGCTACCCCGACGGCGTCGCCTTCGCCGTGCTGCTGATGAACATCTGCGTGCCGATCATCGACCACTACACGCAGCCAGCCATCTTCGGCATGAAGGACCGCTCATGACGACCGGCGCCGCCAAATCGGCCAGCAAGAAACGCGAACCGACCGCCGCCACCATGGCGGTGCGTACCGCGGCGATCCTTTTCGTCTTCGTCATCATCTTCACCGGCCTGCTCTCGGGCGCCTACCTGTGGACCAAGCCTGCACTCGAAGCCTCCGCCGCCGAAGAAAAAATGAAGCTGATCAACGAAGTGCTGCCGCGCAGCGCCTACGACAACAATCTGCTCAAGGACACCGTGACGCTGCCGGCAAGCCCCCTGCTCGGCACCGACGAGGCGACCACCGCCTATCGCGCGCGCAAGGGCGCCGATCCGGTGGCGCTGGTGTTCGAGGCCGTGGCGACGGATGGCTACGCGGGCAAAATCCGCCTGATCATCGCGGTGAATGCGGACGGCACTATCGCCGGCGTGCGCGTCACGCAACACAAGGAAACCCCGGGCCTGGGCGACTACATCGAACCGAAGAAGGACAAGAACAAGGAACGGCCGTGGATCACCCAGTTCAACGGCCACAGCTACGCAAGCACCGTCGACAAGGACTGGCGGGTAAAGAAGGACGGCGGCCGTTTCGATTTCATCGCCGGCGCCACCGTCACGCCGCGCGCCGTGATCAAGGCGGTACGCAAGGCGACGAAGTACGTTGCCGAAAACCAGACACAACTCTATGCGTCGCAGTAAGCGAGGTTCGCCATGATCAATCGCGAAGAATTCCGCAGCATCGCCCACAACGGCATCTGGAAGCAGAACACCAGCCTGATCCAGATTCTCGGCCTGTGCCCGCTGCTCGCGGTCACCACCAACATGGTCAATGGCGTCATGCTCTCGCTCGCCACGATCATCGTCATGGCGCTCTCGAACGTCGCCGTCGCCAGCCTCCGCAACTTCATCCCGCACGAGATCCGCATCCCGGTGTTCATCCTCATCGTCGCCGCGCTGGTCACGGTGGTCGATCTGCTCTTCAACGCCAATCTGCATGAGCTCTACCTCGTGCTCGGCATCTTCATCCCGCTGATCGTCACCAACTGCATCGTGCTCGCCCGCGTCGAGGCCTTCGCCGCCAAGAATCCGCCGCTGCACGCCACCTTCGACGGCATCTTCATGGGCATCGGCATGCTATGGACGCTCGCCGTGCTCGGCGGCCTGCGCGAATTCATCGGCGGCGGCACGCTCTTCTCCGGCATCGACCTCGTCTTCCCCGGCCTCTCGCCGCTGCAACTGCTGCCCGCCGACTACCCCGGCCTGCTGCTCGCCATCCTGCCGCCCGGCGCCTTCATCCTGCTCGGCTGCATGATCGCGTGGAAAAACTGGGTCGAGGCCAGGGCGGCGCAGCGACAGCCGCGCCCACCGATCGAGCCACTGGCGGCCGACGGCACCAACTGACCCGGCGATGAACGCCAGCCAGCGGGCAGCCATCTTCGCCCGGCTGCAAGCCGCCAACCCGCAGCCGACCACCGAGCTGGAATACGGCTCGCCGTTCCAGTTGCTGGTTGCCGTGATCCTTTCGGCGCAGGCCACCGACGTTTCGGTGAACAAGGCGACGAAGCGCCTCTTTGCCGATGCGCCGACGCCGGCGCGGATGGCCGCGCTTGGCGAGGCAGGCCTTGCCGACTACATCCGCAGCATCGGCCTCTACCCGACCAAGGCGCGGAACGTCATTGCCACCTGCAACATCCTGCTCGTGCAGCATGGCGGCGAGGTGCCGCGCACGCGCGAAGCGCTCGAAGCGCTGCCCGGTGTCGGCCGCAAGACGGCCAACGTGGTGCTCAACACCGCCTTCGGCGAAGCGACCATCGCCGTGGACACGCACATCTTCCGCGTTGCCAACCGCACCGGGCTGGCGCCGGGGAAGACGCCGCTCGCCGTCGAACTGAAGCTGCTGAAGAACGTGCCGGCCGAGTACCGACACGATGCGCACCACTGGCTGATCCTGCACGGGCGCTATGTGTGCACGGCGCGGCGTCCGCAATGCGAGCGCTGCATCATTGCCGATCTGTGCGAATTCAAGGGCAAGGCTGGCGCCTGAGCAACTCAGCACCACGCCCCCCACCAACACCTGCAAGGAGTGACACAATGTTCAACCCCAGCCGCGAACAAGTCCGCCGCTTCTTCTGCGAGGCGTGGCGCAAGCACCGCGAGCGCGGCATCGTCGAGGGCGCCGAGGCGACGGCGATCGACATCATCCTGCGCCATCCGGAATACCAGACCTTGCTCGAAAGCGGCGAGGATGCAATCGCCCGCGACTGGACGCCGGAAGGCGGCGAGATGAACCCCTTCCTGCACCTTTCGCTGCACCTCGCCATCGCCGAGCAGGTGTCGATCGACCAGCCTCCCGGCATACGCGCCGCGTGGCAGAAGCTCGCCGCGCGGCACGACCCGCACGCGGCGGAGCACATCATTCTCGAATGCCTCGGCGAAACGATCTTTCGCGCCCAGCAAGTCGGCGGCGGCATGGATGCCGCGGCCTATGTCGAATCGATTGAACGCGCCGCGCGCGGCTGAGTCGAAGCGCTTGCCCCCAACAACACGCATGATGGAGAACCCGCCGATGAATCCGCCCGACCTGTTCACGCCGATCCGCATTGGCGCACTCGAACTCCCCAACCGCATCGTGATGGCGCCGCTGACGCGCAACCGCGCGCTGGCCGGCAACGTGCCCGGCCCGCTCACCGTCACCTACTACCGGCAGCGCGCCTCGGCCGGCCTGATCATCACCGAGGCCTCGCCGGTCTGTGCCGCAGGCCACGGCTACCCGCGCACGCCGGGCATCCACAGCCCGGAACAGCTTGCCGGCTGGCGTGCCGTCACCGACGCGGTGCACGCCGAGGGCGGCCGCATCTTCCTCCAGCTGTGGCACGTCGGCCGCATCTCGCATCCCTCGCTGCAGCCGGACGGCGCGGCACCGGTCGCCCCCTCGGCGCTGAAGCCTGCCGGCCAGGTGTGGACCGGCAGCGGCCTGCAGGACTACGTGACGCCGCGCGCGCTCAACCGCGACGAACTGCCCGGCATCGTCGCCGCCTACCGGCAGGCGGCCCTCAATGCAAAGGAAGCCGGCTTCGACGGCGTCGAGGTGCATGGCGCCAACGGCTACCTGCTCGACCAGTTCCTGCGTTCCTCGACCAACCGGCGCGACGACGACTACGGCGGCCCGGTCGAGAACCGCGCCCGCCTGCTGCTTGAAGTGGTGCAGGCGGTCATCGAGGTCTTCGGCGCCGGCCGCGTCGGCGTGCGCCTCTCCCCGGAGAACCGCTTCAACGACATCAGCGACGACAACCCTCAGGCCACCTTCGAATACGTCGTCCGCGCCCTCTCGCCGCTCGGCCTCGCTTACCTGCACGTGCTCGAAGGCGACATGACCGGACAATCGCAGCCCGCGGTCGACTACGCGAAACTGAAGGCCGCCTTCGCCGGCCCGTACATGGCCAACAACGGCTACGACAAGGCCCGCGCCACGGCAGCGCTCGCCGCCGGCCACATCGACCTGATCGCCTTCGGCCGCGCCTTCATCTCGAACCCGGACCTGCCGGCGCGACTCGCCGCCGATGCCCCGCTGAACGAAGCCAACCCGAAGACCTTCTACAGCGGCGAGGAAAAGGGCTACATCGACTATCCGGCGCTGGGTTCCTGAGATGAGCACAAAGCGCTTCGAAGGCTCCGACAACTATGTCGCCACGCGCGACCTGACGCTTGCGGTCAATGCAGCGGTAACGCTGCAACGCCCGCTGCTGATCAAGGGCGAGCCGGGCACCGGCAAGACCATGCTCGCCGAAGAAGTGGCGGCGGCGCTCGGCCTGCCGCTCTTCCAGTGGCACATCAAGTCCACCACCAAGGCGCAGCAGGGGCTCTACGAGTACGACGCCGTCTCGCGACTGCGCGACTCGCAGCTGGGCGACCCGAAGGTCGAGGACATCGCCCACTACATCGTCAAGGGCGTGCTGTGGCAGGCCTTCGAATGCGAGACCCCGTGCGTGGTGCTGATCGACGAGGTCGACAAGGCCGACATCGAGTTCCCGAACGACCTGCTGCGCGAGCTCGACCGCATGGAGTTCCACGTCTACGAGACGCGGCAGACGGTGCGCGCCCGGCACCGGCCGCTCGTCTTCATCACCTCGAACAACGAGAAGGAACTGCCCGACGCCTTCCTGCGCCGCTGCTTCTTCCACTACATCAAGTTCCCGGACAAGGAGACGATGGGCAAGATCGTCGACGTCCATTTCCCGGACCTGAAGAAGGATCTGCTGCGCGAGGCGCTGGAAGTCTTCTTCGATCTGCGCGAAGTGCCGGGGCTGAAGAAGAAACCCTCGACCTCGGAACTGCTCGACTGGCTGAAGCTGCTGCTGGCCGAGGACATCCCGCCCGAAGCGCTGCGCGCCAAGGACCAGAAGGCGGCGATCCCGCCGCTGCACGGCGCGCTCCTGAAGAACGAGCAGGACGTGCACCTCTTCGAGCGGCTGATCTTCATGGAGCGGCAGCGCCGCTGACAATGAAACGACCCCCAGGCTCACTTCGTTCGCTGCCCCCCGAGGGGGCGCGCGCCTCCGTTGAGACGGCCCGGTAGGAGGCACCGTGCTCGTCGACTTCTTCCTCCACCTGAAAGATCGCGCGCTGCCGGTCTCGACCAAGGAATTCCTGACCCTGCTCGCCGCGCTGCGGCAGGGCGTGATCGGCCACAGCCTCGACGACTTCTACGTGCTGGCGCGCACCACGCTGGTCAAGGACGAAGCCCATTTCGACCGGTTCGACCGTGCCTTCGCCGAATACTTCAAGGGTATCGAGGCCTTGCCCGGCATGGACAAGGCAATCCCCGAGGAGTGGCTGCGCCAGTCGATGAAGCGGCACCTGACGCCGGATGAACAGGCGAAGCTGGAAAAGCTCGGCTGGGACAAGCTGATGGAGGAATTCGAGAAGCGCCTCGCCGAGCAGAAGGGGCGGCACGCCGGCGGCAGCAAGTGGATCGGCACCGGCGGCACCTCGCCCTACGGCCACGGCGGCACGCACCCGGAAGGCATCCGCATTGGCGGCAAAAGCGAGAACCGCTCGGCGGTGAAGGTGTGGGAGAAACGCGAGTTCAGAAACCTCGACGACCAGGTCGAGCTCGGCACGCGCAACATCAAGGTCGCGCTGCGCCGCTTGCGCCACTTCGCGCGGACTGGCGCCGCCGAGGAACTGGACCTCGACGGTACCATCGCCGGCACCGCGAAGAACGCCGGCTGGCTCGACCTGCACCTGCGCCCGGAGCGGCACAACGCGGTGAAGGTGCTGCTCTTCCTCGACATCGGCGGCTCGATGGACGACCACGTGCGCATCTGCGAGGAACTGTTCTCGGCCTGTCGCAGCGAGTTCAAGCACCTCGAACACTATTACTTCCACAACTGCGTCTATGAGGGCTTGTGGAAGGACAACCGCCGCCGGCACAGCGAGCGCATCCCGACACAGGACGTGCTGCACCGCTACGGCAGCGACTACAAGCTGGTCTTCGTCGGCGACGCCAGCATGAGCCCCTACGAGATTCTCTACCCCGGCGGCAGCGTCGAGCACTGGAACGAGGAGCCCGGCGCAGCCTGGCTGCAACGGCTCGCCAACACCTTCCCGCACGCCGTGTGGATCAATCCCGAACCCGAGCATCTGTGGGCCTACCGGCAATCCACCGGCCTGATCCGCAACCTCCTCGGCGAGCGCATGTTCCCGCTCACCATCGACGGCCTGACGCGAGCGATACGCACACTCTCCAAAAAGTAGACCCAATGCTGATACGGGGATTCCGAAAGCCCCGTCGGCGGAGTAGACTGGATTCCGTGTTGCCGGCAACGCATCGGCAACCGTAACGGGGAGGCAAGGAGAAATCATGGCGCCATACGGCTATCGCAACGATTCGGCAAGGCTGCGCTGCTGTGCCGGCACGACGCTGGATGACGACGATTTGATCTGCGTGATTGACGATGACGTCGCCGGTGACGCGCATGAAACCCAGGCACACCCACCCTGGCGGATACTGATCGCCGACGACGACCCGAGCGTGCATGAGGCAACAGTCACCGCACTTGCCGGCCAGCGCATCCACGACCGCCCGCTGCATTTCCTGCACGCCTACTCGGCCGCGGAAACGCTGGCCATCATCACTGCCCCCGATGCCGTGCATCTGGTGCTGCTCGATGTCGTGATGGAAACGCCGGACGCCGGCCTGCGCGCGGTGAGCGAAATCCGCGAGCGGCTCGGCATGCAGGATCTCAAGATCATCATCCGCACCGGCCAGCCGGGCCACGCTCCGGAGCAGGAGATCCGCCGCGAATATGCGATCGACGGTTACGCCAAGAAGGCAGAACTCACGCGCAGCCTGTTGCGCGACGTGATTGCCGGTGCCCTGCAGCCAGCACCGGATGGCGGCAGCAACGGCCTGCCCCACTGACGATGAACACGCGCGCCCGCCGTCAACTGCTCAAGGCACTCGCCGCCGCCGGCGCCTTCGGCCCGGCCGGTTTCTCGGGCCTCATCCGCGAGGCACTGGCCGCCGGCACGACGCCGGTTGCGCCGGGCATGCACAAGATACGCGGCACCGTTACGGTGAACGGGCAGCCGGCACGCGAAGGCCAGTTGCTGCGCCCCGGCGACACCATCGCCACCGGACCGAAAAGCGAGGCCATCTACGTGATCGGCCAGGACGCCTACCTGCAGCGCGACCGGACCACCGTTGCCTTTGCGGCAAACGTGATGCGCGTGATCACTGGCGGCATTCTCTCGGTATTCGGCAAGGGCGAGAAAAAACTCGAAATTCCGAACGCCACGATCGGCATCCGCGGCACCGGTTGCTACATCGAGACGCAGGACGAGAAGACCGTCTATTTCTGCCTCTGCTACGGCGTCGCCGATGTTGCCCCCGTTGCCGACCCCGGCGTGGTCGAGCGTATCGAGACGACGCATCATGACCACCCGGTTCTGATTCACAACGACAGCGCAATGCCGAGCATGGCGCCGGCGCAGGTCGTCAATCACACCGACCGCGAACTGGTCATGCTGGAAAACCTGGTCGGCCGCTGGCCGCCCTTTTACGGCAAGGCTTCGGCCGGTTACGGCTACTGAAAGCTGAGGCTGCTGCACAGACCACGAGATACGCGATATCGGGCAACAAATAACCGACTCGAAAACGACAAGCAAAAGCTGCGATCCGGAACGACTGGTTTAGTCCTCTCCCGGTGGTGCCACCTTCATCACTTCATCGAGTGTAGTCAACCCCTGTGCTGCCTTGGTGGCGCCAGATATGCGCAGCGCCTTCATGCCCTCACGGTACGCTTGGTCGCGCAGGCGGGCGATATCCGTATCGGGGCGAATCAGCTTCTTCATTTCCTGCGACATCAGCATGACCTCGTAGATGCCGATCCGTCCGGAATACCCGGTCATGCGACAGTCGAGACAGCCCACCGGCTGGTAAAGCCGCGGTGGACGACTCGCCTTCCACGGTGCCACCAGCTGATTCCAGTGCTGATCATCTTCTGCACGCATACTCCCCTCTTTCTTGCACACTGGGCACAAGGTCCGTACAAGCCGCTGCGCCATCACGCCCAGAATCGTTGACGTCAGCAGGTAAGGTGGCACGCCAAGATCAAGCATGCGCGTAATCGCCGAGGGAGCGTCATTGGTATGCAGCGTAGACAGCACAAGGTGGCCCGTCAGTGCTGCCTGAATAGCCATTTCGGCCGTCTCATAGTCGCGAATTTCGCCAACCATAATGATATCCGGGTCCTGCCGCATCAGCGCGCGGACACCGTCGGCGAATCCGAGATCGATAGCCTGCTGCACCTGCATCTGGTTGAACGATGATTCGATCATTTCGATCGGATCCTCAATCGTGCAAACATTTACTTCCGGAGTCGCAAGCTTTTTCAGCGTTGAATAGAGCGTTGTGGTCTTGCCAGAGCCTGTCGGTCCGGTAACCAGAATGATCCCGTTTGGCTGCGAGGTCATTGAATTCCAACGAGCCAAATCGTCATCCGAGAATCCAAGACTTCGGAAATCACGCACCAACACATCCGGATCGAAGACGCGCATCACCAGCTTTTCACCAAACGCGGTCGGCAGAGTAGACAAGCGCAGTTCAGTTTCCTGGCCATCGGGTGTTCGGGTTTTGATACGACCATCCTGCGGCCGCCGTTTCTCGATCAGATCCATACGGCCGAGGAGCTTGATACGGCTTGTCATCGCGGTCGCGACCGATACTGGGATCTGATACACCTGATGTAGCACGCCATCGATGCGGAAGCGAACGATCGCGAGATCTCGTCGTGGCTCAATGTGGATATCGGAGGCCCGTTGTTCAAATGCATATTGCAGCAGCCAGTCGACGATATTGACAATGTGCTGATCGTTGGCATCGAACTGCTTGTTCGTCTTCCCCAATTCGACAAGTTGCTCGAAGGAAGAGAGGGCGCTGACACCGCCACCTGTTTTTGCCGCCCTCTTCACCGAACGCGCCAGGTTATAGAACTCGACCAGATAGCGCTCAATGTCGGACGGATTTGCGAGCAGTATTCTGATATCCCGTTTCAGAATCGGCTGCAGTTCCTTCTGCCACTCGCGAATATACGGCTCAGCGCTAGCAACGACGACTTCCTTCGTCGTCATCTGCAGCGGCACGATCTTGAATCGTGTCGCGTAGGCGCTAGACATCACTTCGGTAACGATAGAGAAATCGACCTTGAGCGGATCGATCTTTATGTACACCATGCCGACGCGCTCTGCTAACCAGAGCGTCAGGTCCTCGAGCGTCAGCGTCTTTTCCGGAGGTTTCAGGTTACGCCACTCCTGATCGGCGATCAGCACCAATGGGTGCGCACCGCCTTTGAACAGTCGTCTTTCGGCCACCAGTTTGTCGCCGGCAGCGCTGTCGACCATCCCGTCCTCGACCAGCCAGCCAACCACTTCCTGCAACGTCAGCCGGTGTTCATGCACCACGTCCGCGCTCATCTGTCATCCCTGTTCTTGATCTGCGGGCACTATACCGCCGGGGCGGCACCCGCTCAATGCTGACGTCAACACAAGGGCGTAAAGACTCGTTAAGATCGACGCGTCATTTCTCGTGAAGGAGATCATCATGAAGACCGGAATCGCCATCGCCGCGCTCGCGGCCCTCTGCCTCGGGCTTCCCGCACAAGCGCAGCAGGGCCCGGGCCCCGGGCAACAGCGTGGCAAGCAGGACTGCAGCCAGGCCGCCGACCCGGCCGCCTGCAACGCCCACCGCGAAGCACGCCGCCAGATGGCAGAGGCATGCAAGGACAAGCGCGGCCCCGAGCGCAAGGAGTGCATGCAGGCGCAGCGGCAGAATATCGACTGCGGCAAGGCACGCAACCCGGCACAGTGCGAAGCGCGCAAGCAGGCCTATGCCGCCTGCCAGGACCAGAAAGGACCCGGCTTCAAGCAATGCGTGCGCCAGAAGATGCCGCCTGCCGAGTGCAGTCAGGCCGCCGACCCGCAGCGCTGCCAGCAGCACCAGAAGGCGCGCGAGGCCTGCAAGGACAAGCTCGGCCCCGAACACCGCAGCTGCCTGCGCGACATTCTCGCCCCGGCCAGATAGCCAACCCGCACCGGCAACCGCATCCCCCGCCTGCGGGCGGGGGATTTTTTTGAACGCGACGCCACGAATCGCGTCTGACGAGCATCACCACAGGAGACAGCACCATGCCCGGCATCCATGATTTTTCAGCGACCACACTCGACGGCCACGAGCAATCCCTCGCCGACTACAAGGGGAAGGTGGTACTCATCGTCAACACCGCCAGCAAGTGCGGCTTCACGCCGCAATACGAGGGGCTCGAGCAGCTTCACCGGGAGTACAGCCCGCGCGGCCTCGTCATCCTCGGCTTCCCGTGCAACCAGTTCGGCGCGCAGGAACCGGGCGACGCGGTGGAAATCGCCAGCTTCTGCTCGCTCACTTACCAGGTCAGCTTCCCGATGTTCGCCAAGGTCGACGTGAATGGCGACCACGCCCATCCGCTCTTCCGCTTCCTGAAGGCCGCAAAACCCGGCCTGCTCGGCACCGAAGGCATCAAGTGGAACTTCACGAAATTCCTCGTCGGCAAGGATGGCGAAGTCGTCGGGCGCTACGCGCCGGCGACGAAACCGGAGGAACTGACAAAGGAGATCGAGGCGCTGATTTGAAGCGGAATCCGGTTCAGGTACCACGAACGAACACTCCGCCAACTGACTTTTCCAGCACACGAAAGCAAAATGCCCGTCATTGCTGACGGGCATTTTGCTGCTTGCCACAAGGCAGCGATCAGGCCGTTTCCGCCTCCGGCAGCGCGATCCTGCCGTCGGTGCTGAACTGGTAGTCGCGGAAGATGTGTTCGGCGCTGAGGATCTGGTAGCTGCCATCCGCGTACTTGTGCGTGGTGTCCTTGAGGCGATAGGTGTAGTGGCCACAGGTCCAGCAATCGAAGTTGCGCATGTGGGTGCACAGGCAGGTCTTGTCCATCACCGACACGCGGCGGGCAGCGGGGTGCAGCTCGACTTCGCGGTTGTAAGCGGTGACGTAGGCGCACTTGCCGTTGGCGTCGAGCAAGTAGCCGTAGGCCTCGCAATTGGGGCGGATGCCGCTGCCGATCGCCGGGCTGCTCTTCAGCATGCGCATCGGGTAGCCGGTCGGCGAGATCTGGTTGACCTCGATGTCGTCCTCGCTGGCCTTGAAGTACTCCTGCTGCACCTTCTCCGGCAGGCCGCATTCCTTCGCCACGGTGAAGCGCGTCGCCACCTGCACGGCGGCCGAGCCGGTTTCCAGGAAAGCGGCGGCATCGCTGCCGGTGAAGATGCCGCCCGCGGGAATCACCGGAATGTCGAGTTTTTCCTCGCGCAGGTAGTTGATGACTTCGGCGTTGATCGTCGCGAGGTCGTAGGCGGCCCAGTCCATGCCGAACCCGAGGTGACCGCCGGCAAGCGGGCCTTCGACGACGACGTAGTCCGGCAGGCGGTTGAGTTTCGCGTTTTTCTTCAGGAACAGCTGCAGCGCACGCACGGAAGAAACGATGATGCCGATCTTCGCATCGCGGAAGCGCGGGTGATCCTCGATCAGCGCCAGACTACCCAGATGCAGGCCAGCGGCGAGCGTGATGCCGTCGATGCCGGCATCGAGCGCGGCGGAGAGGCGCACCTTGAGCGTTTCCCGCGGCGCGTTCATGGTCAGCTTTTCCATGCAGTTGATGAAGATCATGCCTTCACCCTGCTTGCGGTCCATGGCGCTGCGCACATGCAGGCGGGTCGCTTCCTCGACGGTGCCGAGGTCGAACTTGACCACCGCCTTGTCGGCGTTCTCGACGTTGAACTTGTACTGCTTGAGCTTGTCCTTGACGAACTTCGTCTGGTAGCGGCGGTCGGCGACGGTGTTGATCATCGCGTCGGAGATGTGGCCGATGCCCCCGAGGCGGGCAGCTTCGAGCGCCAGATCGGTGGTGGAGATATCGACCCCCATGCCGCCGATCATGATCGGCACCAGCTCGCGCTTGCCGAAACGCAAGCGGAAATCATCAACGCGCTTCATCTTCATCCTTCTGGAGATTTTCGTTCGGACGCCCACGCCGGCCGACGAAACGCGGATTTTACGCGATTGCGCGGCGGCCTGCTTGGCCGTTTGCAGCGCTGCCCGGACGGCGATTTCGATCAAGGAAGGCTGGCGCGCCGGCGCGCTATACTGCACCCCGTTTAGGTGCCCCCCAACACGCTTGCTCTCCCTTTTTTGACGACCCTGTCCATGTTTTCGCTGAATCACCCGCTCTGGCTGGTCGGTTTCCGGCCCTTCTTCACCCTCGCCTGCCTGTCCGGCGCCGCATTACCGATCCTGTGGGCTTTGGTCTTCACCGGTGTCATGCCGACCCCGGCCAGCGCGCTCAGCCCCTCACAGTGGCACGCGCACGAAATGTTCTTCGGTTTCGGCTGGGCGGTACTGGGCGGCTTTCTGCTCACCTCGACGAAAAACTGGGTGCATATCCGCGGCTACCGCGGACCGGCGCTGATGCTGCTGGCCGCCGCCTGGCTGATCGAGCGCGGGGTGCTGTGGTTCGCCGGCGCATTGCCGTATGGAGTTTTTCTCGCTGGCGCCAACCTCTTTCTGGCAACGATCGTCGCGATGCTGCTCGCCACCCTGCTCGCCCACCGCGACAAGGATACCTACCGCGTCGACAACCGCTTTTTCCTGATCGCGCTGCCGCTGTTCCTCGTCGCCAAGAATCTGCTGCTGCTGCCGGATACCTTCGCGAACGGCTGGAGCATGACGCTCGGCCTCTTCCGCATCGCCTTCCTGGTGATGCTCGAACGCACGCTGGCGCAGTTCATGAAGGGCGTCTTCCAGGCCGAGATCCTGCGTGCGCCGCCGCTCGACAACGCGATCAAGCTGCTCGCCCTTTTGCTCGTTTTCGAAAGCCTGCTGCCGGCCATGCTGGCGGGTGCCACCGGACTAACACTGGCGGCGCTGCTGCTCGGCCGTTTCGTGTTCTGGAAGCCGCAACTGGCGATGCGCCGCATCGACATCGGCATCATGTACTTCGGTTACCTCGCCATCACCGGCCAGCTGCTGCTCGATGGTTTCGGCCGCTTCGCCAACCTGCACTGGATCGGCACGCTGCCGATCCACGTGTTCACCTTCGGGGTCATGGGCGCCATCATCCCGGCGATGATCATGCGCATCTCGAAGGGACACACCGGGCGCAAGGTCGTCTTCGACGGCATCGACCGCGCAGTGCTCTGGCTGATGATCATTGCCTTCGCAATCCGCGTTGTCCTGCCGCAACTGCTGCCCGAGCAATACACGGCATGGATTCATGCCGCCGCCACCTGCTGGTTCGTGGCCTTCGCCACAGTCGGCGTGCGCTATATCCCGATGCTGTGGGCGCCGCGCATCGACGGCAAGGAGCATTGATGCGATACCCGCCGGCGCTGTTCCTCGCAGCACTGGCGCTCGTCGTCAGCGCGCCCGCGTCCGCCGTGTGGGTGCGCGTGATCGCGCTCGGGCCGAACTACGCGCAGCTGGAAATCAACCAGGGCAAGGTGCACACGCTGCGCCCCGGCGACGACACGCCGGAAGGCGTGCGCCTTGTTTCGCTTTCGCCAACGCATGCGGAGGTCCGCGCCAATGGAATCACGCAGAAGCTGTCGCTGGGTCAGAAAATGGCGCCGATGGCCGTACTGCAGGCAGATGCGCGCGGCCATTACCTGAGCGAGATCGCGATCAACGGCCGGCGCACGCGTGCCGTGGTCGACACCGGCGCCAGCGGCGTTTCGCTCAGCCGCAACGAGGCCGAGCGCCTCGGCATTGCCTGGCAGGCGGGACGCCCGGTGACGATGCAAACAGCCGCGGGCAATCGCCCGGCCCATGTGGTCACGCTGGCCAGCGTGCAGGTGGGAAGCATCACACTCGATAACGTTGACGCAGTCGTATCGTCCGAAGCCAATGCACCGGCGATCACGCTGCTGGGCATGAGTTTTCTCGGTCGCGTCGAAATGAAGCAGCAGGGCAACCAGCTGTTGCTGATGCAACTGCGCTGATCCGCGCCCCTTCCTTATTTCGCCGGCCGGAACTGCATCGCCTTGTATTCGAGAAATTCCTCGATTCCGTAGCGCCCCAGTTCGCGGCCATTCCCGGAATGCTTGTAGCCACCAAACGGGGCGGCAATATTGAAGTAGCCACTGTTGATCTCGACCTGACCGGTACGCAGCTGGCGAGCGACCCGCTCGGCGCGTTCGTCGCTCGCCGACCATACGCCGCCGGACAAGCCATACTGCGTGCCGTTGGCGATGCGGATGGCGTCCTCCTCATTCTCGTAGGTGATGATCGAGAGCACCGGACCGAAGATTTCTTCCTGTGCGATCGCCGACTCCGGCGCAACACGGCCGAAGACGGTTGGCGCGACATAGTAGCCGCCGGGAACGCTGCCGGCTGGCGAATCGGTGCCACCGATGAGGAGCGAAGCGCCGTCGGCAAGTCCGCGCACGATGCAGTCACGAACACGCTGAAGCTGCGCTGCGGAAGCCAACGGACCGAGTGTCGTCTCGGGTAGCAGAGGATCGCCGACCCGGAAGCCGCGAGCGGCGCTGACAGCGAGTGCAGCCGCCTCGTCGTAGCGCGCACGGGGCACCAGCAGCCGCGTCTGGGCCGTACAGGTCTGCCCGGCGTTCTGATAGCAGTTCGAGACGACGGCTGGGACGGCGGTGGAAAAATCTGCATCGTCGAGCACTATCCCGGCGGACTTGCCGCCGAGTTCGAGTGCGACTCGCTTGATGGAGGCCGACGCGAGTTCGGAAACCCGCGCACCGGCACGCGTCGACCCGGTGAAGGAGATCATGTCGACTTCCGGATGAGTCGCCAGCGCTTCACCGACAACCGTGCCGTAACCGGTGACGAGATTGAATACGCCGGCGGGCACACCCGCTTCGTGCATGATTTCGGCAAGGATGAAGGCATTGAGCGGCGCCACTTCAGATGGCTTCAGTACCACCGTGCAGCCTGCCGCGAGGGCGGCGGCAACCTTGGCGGCGATCTGGTGCAGCGGATAGTTCCACGGCGTGATGGCGACAACAACGCCGACCGGTTCGCGGACAACCTTCGAGTGACCAACCTGTTCCTCGAAAGGCAGGTCGGCCAGCAGCTTCGCGCACAAGCCGAAGGTGGCGGCGGGTGATGGCACCTGGACCCGCTGCGAGAAGGTGATTGGCGCGCCCATTTCGAGCGTGATGCAGCGCGCGATTTCTTCGCCGCGCGCCTTGATGCCTTTCTGAATTCTCCCCAGCAGCGCAATTCGTTCGCCCACGCTTGTCGCGGCCCACCTGTCGAAGGCGCCACGCGCCGCGAGAATGGCGGCGTCGGCATCGGCAACACCTCCGTTGGGGACCGTTGCGAGGATGCTGCCATCGCGCGGTGCAAACACTTCGATGCCCCCATCGCTGGCGGACGGCACCCACTGCCCACCGATATAGTGACATGTTCGCTCCTGCATATCGATGATCTCCGAGTATCGCTAAAGGCGAGCCAGTATAATCGTGGCTCCGCTACCTTGCAGACTCTTCAAGTGTCCGATCGCCTCGCCGTTCTTCCCCAGTACCTGCTGCCGAAACAAGCCCTCACCGCCCTCGCCGGCAAGTTCGCCGGCGCCGAGGCCGGCGCGCTGACAACGCGCTTCATCCGCTGGTTCGTCGGGCGCTACGGCGTGGACATGAACGAAGCGGCAAATCCCGACATCGCCGCCTACCGCAGTTTCAACGAATTCTTCACCCGTCCGCTGCGCGAAGGCGCCCGGCCGCTCGGCGATGCCGACTTCCTCTGTCCGGTCGACGGCGCGATCAGCCAGTTCGGCACGATCGAACGCGACCAGATCTTCCAGGCCAAGGGGCACCGCTACTCGACCAGTGCCTTGGTCGGCGGCGACCGCGAGCTGGCGGCAAAATTCGAGAACGGCAGCTTCGCGACGCTCTACCTCAGCCCGCGCGACTACCATCGCATCCACATGCCCTGCGATGGCCGCCTGCTGCGCATGATCCATGTGCCCGGCGCCCTCTTCTCGGTGAACCCCACCACTGCGCGCGGCGTACCCGGGCTGTTTGCGCGCAACGAGCGTGTCGTCTGCGTGTTCGAGGCGACGCTGAATGGTCAGCGATTCCCCTTCGTGCTGACGCTCGTCGGCGCCACCATCGTCGGCAGCATGGCCACCACCTGGCATGGCGTGGTCAATCCGCCACGGCCCGGTGTGCTGCGCGAATGGCGTTATGAAGACCACGACGTCACCCTTGCGCGCGGACAGGAGATGGGCCGTTTTCTGCTCGGCTCCACCGTCGTCATGCTCTTTCCGCAGAACACACTCTCATTCAATCCGGTGTGGGCGCCGGAACGCCCGCTCCGCATGGGCGAGGCGATGGGCTCGGCACCCGGGTAGCGGGCGCCCAAGCCATCCACAGCGAACGTTGCACGGTCACGGAGGCAAGGCATGTTCGGAATCTTCGGTGTCAATGGCCCGGTCTTTCGCGGACGACTCGAGGAGCTCCCCGCAATTCGGCCGGTAACGCGCCGACGCCCGGTGGAAGCGATCGGCACTGCCGGCAATGAATTCGGCGAGATTGCAGCGAACCCGGCCGCATCTCCCGTCACCTCCCCCGCCGCCTCCGCTACGCAGGCCTACCGGCAGATGCTGCACATCGACGAGGAACGTGGGCCACTGCTGCATGCGGCGCAGCTGATGACGCGCACCGTGATCACGGTGCGCAGCGAAGACGAAGTGGTGCGCGCCTGGCAACTGCTTGCCCGCGAGCGCATTCATCAGGCGCCGGTGCTCGACGCAGCCGGCGCGCTGGTCGGCATCGTCGGCGAACGCGACCTGCTGACGGCGCTCAACCTCGATCACGACCAGGTCCGCGACGCGCTCGCACGCCGGGTCGCCGACGTCATGAGCTCGCCGGTGGTCGCTGCCGATCCGCTGACCGACATCCGCCGCATCGCGCAGGTGATGGTAGAACGCGACGTCGATGGCGTGCCCATCGTGAATGAGCATGGGCGCCTGACCGGCTTCGTTTCGCGCGGCGACGTGCTGCGTGCGGTGGTCAGGGATCCGCCCCTGAGCCTGTGGCGCTGATCTCGAGCGAAGGGTCGGCAGCGCCGGATCAGCGTCCGAAGACCTGAGCGCAGGGCGGCACACTCCCGTCAGGGCCGCGGTAGTCGGGACGGGAACTCGTGCCGCGCACACGCATCGTCGCGCTGTCAAAAATCACGTTGAACAGCGCCATCTGGTTACCGCCATCGCAGTAGCGCCACTCCCAGACCCGCTCGGCACGCGCGGGAAAATCCGCTACCCAATGCGGCTGCGGCGGGCCGATCAAGCGCAGGACTTCCTCCGCTGTCGCATCGGCCACAATCCGCGCGAAAGTACGCTCAACCAGCACGTTCTCGATGTGCAGCAGCCGACCGTCACTGCCGATGCAAGCCATGAAGGTGTGCGGGGCCTCGGGGCCGCGCGGATAGGCAAGCTGGATCGTGCCGTCAGCCCCCTGCCAGCGCAGCGCCGGCTCCCCCATGCTGGCGACGACATCCGGCAAGCGCGCCTCACCCGGCACGAGCCCGCTTCCTGAGTAGCCGGCACACGCGGAAAGCAGCACGGAAAGCAGCGCCGCAAGCCAGCCCGGCAAATGTGGCAACAGGTGCCCTTGTGTCGCTGGCAAACGAACCATCGTCGGAATCAGCATCGGCATAAGAATCTCCTGAAGAGGACGTACACGCCACGTTCGCATCGGAAGTGCATTTCCCCACGAGCAGACAGCAAGACTCGCTGCAAGCGGCGGAAATTCACTATAGCCCCGGCGCGAGGCTGCCGTTAAGGAGTTCATGGCAATGGCACTGGAGCGCGCCATGAAACACCTCTGCACGCAACATACCGACCTCGACGAACTCATCGGCCACGACGAAGCCGATGGTTACCATGCCGGCCCGCTCAGCCTCGCAATGAAACGCGGCGAGGAACTCGAACTGCTGGCCAGCGAGCTGCTCTCGCTGCCGATGCGCCTGAAACTGGAAAGCCTGATGCGGGGAATCTTCGTTGTCGAAACCGGCGAGACAATTTCCCCACCGGCGTGCTTTCAGCTACTGCTGCACTGAGCGGCACGATCCATGAAAAACGCCCCGACCGTTGCCGGCCGGGGCGCTTCATTTTCGGCAGCGCGAATCAGGCGTCGACCGTTGCCGCGACTTCCACGAACTCCGGAATCTGGTCGAAGTTCATATAGCGGTAGATGTCCGCCGCCTTGGCGTTCACCACCTGGATCAGCTCCATGTACTCGGCCTTGGTCGGGATCTTGCCCATCAGCGCGCACATCGCGGCCAGCTCGGCGGAGCCCAGGTAGACCTGGGTGTCGATGCCGAGGCGGTTCGGGAAGTTGCGCGTCGAGGTCGACATGGCGGTCGAGCCCTTGCGGATCTGCGCCTGGTTGCCCATGCACAGCGAGCAGCCCGGCATTTCCATGCGGGCGCCGGCCTTGCCGAGCACCGAGTAGTAGCCTTCTTCGGTCAGGATCAGCGCGTCCATCTTGGTCGGCGGCGCGATCCACAGGCGGGTCGGGATGTCCGACTTGCCTTCGAGGACCTTGCCGGCAGCGCGGAAGTGGCCGATGTTGGTCATGCACGAACCGACGAAGACTTCATCGATCTTGGTGCCGGCGACCTCCGACAGAACCTTCACGTCATCCGGGTCGTTCGGGCAGGCGCAGATCGGCTCGGTCACTTCGGCCAGGTCGATCTCGATCACGGCGGCGTACTGCGCGTCGGCGTCGGCCTTCAGCAGCGTGCCGTTGGCGATCCAGTCTTCCATCGACTTGATGCGGCGACGCAGCGTGCGGGCGTCCTGGTAGCCCTCGGCGATCATCCACTTCATCAGCGTGATGTTCGAGCGCATGTACTCGACGATCGGCTCCTTGTTCAGCGCGACCGAGCAGGCAGCGGCCGAACGCTCGGCAGCGGCGTCGGAGAGTTCGAAGGCCTGTTCGACCTTCAGATCCGGCAGACCTTCGATTTCGAGGATGCGGCCCGAGAAGACGTTCTTCTTGCCCTTCTTCTCGACCGTCAGCAGGCCCTGCTTGATCGCGTACAGCGGGATGGCATTGACCAGGTCACGCAGCGTGATGCCGCGCTTGGTGGCATCTGCCATCGAGCCCTTGAAGCGGACCAGCACCGATTCCGGCATGTCCAGCGGCATGACGCCGGTGGCGGCGGCAAAGGCGACCAGGCCGGAGCCGGCCGGGAACGAGATGCCGATCGGGAAGCGGGTGTGCGAGTCGCCGCCGGTGCCGACGGTATCCGGCAGCAGCAGGCGGTTCAGCCACGAGTGGATGACGCCGTCGCCCGGACGCAGCGCAACGCCGCCACGGGTCGAGATGAAGGACGGCAGTTCGCGGTGCATCTTGACGTCGACCAGCTTCGGATAGGCGGCGGTGTGGCAGAAGGACTGCATCACCAGATCGGCCGAGAAGCCGAGGCAGGCCAGATCCTTCAGTTCGTCGCGGGTCATCGGGCCGGTGGTGTCCTGGGAACCGACGGTGGTCATCTTCGGCTCGCAGTAGGTGCCCGGCAGGATGCCCTTGCCTTCCGGCAGGCCGCAGGCGCGGCCGACCATCTTCTGCGCCAGCGAGTAACCCTTGCCCGGATCGTTCGGCTGCTGCGGCAGGCGGAACAGCGTCGACACCGGCAGGCCGAGGAATTCGCGCGCCTTGGTGGTGAGGCCACGGCCGATGATCAGCGGGATGCGGCCGCCGGCACGGACTTCGTCGAGGATGACGAGGGTCTTCAGCTGCGATTCGGCGATCGTGGCGCCGTTCTTGGTGGCGGTGACCTTGCCCGAAGCAGCGTCGATCTTCAGTTCGATCTCGTCGCCCATGTCCATCTGGCCGGCGTCGATTTCGATCGGCAGTGCGCCGGCATCTTCCATCGTGTTGAAGAAGATCGGGGCGATTTTCGAACCAAGGCAGACGCCGCCGAAGCGCTTGTTCGGGACGAACGGGATGTCTTCGCCGGTGAACCACAGCACCGAGTTGGTGGCGGACTTGCGCGAGGAGCCGGTACCGACCACGTCACCGACGTAGGCGATCAGGTTGCCCTTGGCAGCCAGCTTCTCGAGCTGCTTGATCGGGCCGCGGCTGCCCGGCTCGTCGGCTTCGATGCCCGGACGCGGGTTCTTAAGCATGGCCAGCGCGTGCAGCGGGATGTCCGGACGCGACCAGGCATCCGGGGCCGGCGACAGGTCGTCGGTGTTGGTTTCGCCGGTGACCTTGAACACGGTCAGCTTCTGCGAGGCCGGGACTTCCGGACGCGAGGTGAACCACTCGGCGTCGGCCCAGCTCTGCATCACGGCCTTGGCGTTGGCCGCAGCTACTTCATTTCCCTTCTTGGCCAGTTCGGCGACGTCGTGGAAGTAGTCGAACACCAGCAGCGTCTTCTTCAGGCCTTCGGCGGCGACGGCGCCGACGGCGCCATCGGCCAGCAGGTCGATCAGCGGCTTGACGTTGAAACCGCCGAGCATCGTGCCCAGCAGCTCGGTGGCCTTTTCCTTGGAGATCAGCGCGCAGCTTTCCTCGCCCTTGGCGACCTTGGCCAGGAACTCGGCCTTGACCTTGGCGGCGTCATCGACACCGGCCGGCACGCGGTAGGTGATCAGCTCGACCAGTGCGGCCTCCTCGCCCTTCGGCGGGTTCTTCAGCAGCGCCACCAGTTCGGTGGTCTGTTGCTTCGACAGCGGCAGCGGGGGGATACCGAGGGCAGCACGTTCAGCGACGTGGGCGCGATAGGCTTCAAGCACGGCGACTTCCTTTCAGAAAGGTTGCTCAAGAAACGACATCAGGCGAAACGTAAATTTTACTGCAACGGCCGGGAAGCAGCGGCGTCAGGAGACCCTGAAATCTGCGTCCGAACCTGCCCGGGCGGGACTGCACCCTCGTGCCGAAAACTGGCGGCGACAGCCGTTGCAAGTCTTATATATATTATAAGTTACATCGCTCTCAACGAACAACAAACCGCGACCAGATAAGCCCGTTTAATAGGCAATTGGAAAAAAGCCCGACAAACCGCCGGCTTGAAAGACTTATCCACAGACTACCCACAGACTTTTACCCACATCCTGTGGGTATCTGACCAGGCAACGCGGCAATTGTTCTGCAGCGCAGGAATGCGGCGGCGGTGAAGACAGGTAGCGATAGCAAAGGTAGAAAACGGTCTGGCGGGATTCACCGTGCGGCAGAAACCGCGTAGCCCGAATGGGCAAATGCGGCCGCCCTACTTGCAGTCCAGTGGCGGCAAGCCATGCCTCGCCCGTGCCCGCGCGCAGGCATCATGCGTCACATCGAATTCCCGGCACGGCGACGGTCGGGCGCCGTAGATCGTGCAGCTGACAACAAGGCCGACCTCGCCGTCGAGCGCCACGCATCTCGGTGGCGAGGCATCAGTGCCGCGCATGCGCACCAATTGGGCGGTAACGGGTACCGTCATCGCTGTCGGCACCCCGCCTTCCCAGGCAAAGGCGCCGCCCGCCAGTTCTACCGAATGAAAGTCGACGCGGAAGGCGGCACAGCAGGCGCCGCAACTAGTGCACGGATTAGCGGAGCTCACGCCGCACTCCGCAGATCGACCACGCAGCGGTAGAGCGGCTGCCCGGAATCTCGGTACTTGCGTTCGAAGGGCGAGACAGGTGCGTCAAGTGCTTCCGGTCCCATCGTTTCCCAACCGATATCGCGACCGATCACGCGCCCCAGCGCGAAGGCGAATTCCTCGACGTAGATGCGCCAGTTGCTGCGGCATTCAATGCGACCGCCGAGCCGCGCCAGCACCGGGAACACCGCGTGCCCATGCCAGCGCCGCGCGAGGTGCCCGATCTTCGGCCACGGGTTGGGGTAGAACAGGCAATGGCGTTCCAGCTTCACGCCGCGCTCGGCCAGCAGGCGCCAGAAATCGACGAGGTCGGCGCGGGCAAGGTGCAGGTTCGGCGGCAGTTCGCCCTTCTGCGTTGAAAGCCGCGCTTCGGATTGATCGACGCCGATAGCGAAACACGCGGGATGCTGCTGCGCCAGCAGCACGCAGCTCGCCCCCGTACCGCAGGCGGCATCAAGGATCAGCGGCTGGCCGTTCCAGGCGGCCATGGCGGCATCGAAGGCCGCTCGGTTGTAGTCGAGGATGGGCTTGCGGAAGGGTTCGCGCAGATGGCGGTCGACAAGCTCGCCGAGACGCTCGTGGATACCGGTCTGCGCGCTGGTCGGAATGCGCGAGTTGGCGCGCATCAGGCGGCCTCGCGCAGCGTGCCTGCCGAGGCTGCCGCCGAGGGCGGCGTCGGCACCAGCGCATCGAGCACCCGGCTCACCTCCGCCGGTGTGCGCAGCGGCCGGATCGCCGCATGCAGCGCTTCGGCCTGCGACCAGGTGCGACGCAGATAGCCGAGCCACAGCTTGAGCCGCCCCGGCGCATGCCGTGCTTCCACCTTGGCCTGCACGCCGCGCCAGAAATCGGCAATGGCGGGCAGCAGCGCCTGCCATTCAGCCTCGGTCGCCACCGGTTCCGCCAGGCCACGAAGGCGCCGCACGAGATACGGATCGGAGACCGCGCCACGGCCCAGCATCACGTCGTCGCAGCCGCTGACTTCACGACAGCGCTGCCAGTCGGCGACGTTCCACACCTCGCCGTTGGCGATCACCGGCACGCGAACGGCCTCGCGAATCGCGGCAATCCATTCCCAATGCGCGGGCGGCTTGTAGCCCTGTTCCCTGGTGCGCGCATGCACCACCAGCGATTCGGCGCCGCCCTCGGCAAGTGCCGTCGCGCAGTCGATAGCGAGCGAGGTATCGGCTATACCGAGGCGCATCTTGGCAGTGACGGGAATCGCAGCCGGCACGGCGGCACGCACCGCCAAGGCAATTGCATGCAACAGATCCGGCTCGCCGAGCAGCGCCGCGCCGCCACGATGCCGGTTGACGCACGGGTCCGGGCAGCCGAAGTTGAGGTCGATCGCCGGCGGCGCCAGCTGCGCGAGGCGCGCGGCGTTGGCCGCCATGCAGGCCGGATCGCTGCCGAGCAGTTGCACCACGACCGGCGTGCCAACCGATGTGCGGCCGCCGTTACGCAGCTCGGGGGCAATACGCATGAAGGCCCGGTTCGGCAACAGCGTGCCGGAGACACGCACGAACTCCGTCACCGCCTGCTCGTAGCCGCCGACACGTCCACCGACGTGCGTCAGCACCTCGCGCAACACATCGTCGGCAAGGCCTTCCATCGGGGCAAGCAGCAAGCGGGACATGGGCGGTCAAAAACCCTGCATCAGCAAATCCAGTGCCGCCACGATCTCGGTGCAACGATCCTCGACGCTCGCGACCCGCCCCTTGAGCATCGCCACCGGCACGGCTGCCATGTACTGCGTCACCATCGAATGCGTTTCCCCGTTCAGTTCGAAGAGGGGATTGAGCGTGCGGGCCGGCGTTGGCGCCACGCGAAGCGGCAGCAGGGGAACGACGACACGGGTGTTGAGCAGGCTGTGGATTTCCGCCTGCACATCGAGCAGGTAGCCATCGCCGCCCGGGTTGGGATAGACGTTGTAGCGAGCCATCAGAAGGTTCTGTGCTTTTCCAGCGGCAAGCCGTGTTTCTCGACGTAGGCGTTGGAGCTTTCGAGCGCCGCGCGGTTTTCCTGCAACCAGAGTTCCGCCCGCTTTTCGGCGACGGCGCGGGCAAGGCCCGCCTCGGCCGCCTGCGAGATATTGATGCGCAGCGCCTTGGCCTCCGCCAGCAGCGCTTCGGCCATCGAGACATTGGTCGCCTTCTTGGCGGCATTTGCGTGGGGGAGATTCGGTTGCATCGCGGACTCCGCTTTGTCGGAACAGGCTGCAGGATACCGCCAATGCGCATAGTTTTCCACATTGAATATGCGCACAATCCAATACATTCTCCTCGCAAACTCGTGCGCCCGCGTTTCGCGACGCCTGCTTGCACGAAGTCGCGGGCGGTTACAATGCCGACCCTATGGAACAGATCGAAGCAGTCGTCATCGGCGCCGGCGCCGTCGGGCTCGCCTGTGCGCGTGCCCTCGCCCGCCGCGGCATCGAAACCCTCATCCTCGAACGGCAGGAAGCCTTCGGCACGCAAACCAGCGCCCGCAACAGCGAGGTGATCCACGCCGGCATCTATTACCCAACCGGCTCGCTGAAGGCAAAGCTGTGCGTGGCCGGACGCGACGCGCTCTATGCCTATTGCGCCGAACGCGGCATTGCCCACCGCCGCTGCGGCAAGCTGATCGTGGCGACCGACGTGGACCAATTGTCCAAGCTTGAAGCACTCTACCGGCAGGGGCTGGCGAACGGCGTCGAGGATCTCGTCATGCACGGCGGCGACGAAGCGGTGGCGCTCGAGCCGAATCTATTCTGCATCGCCGCGATCTCTTCGCCATCGACCGGCATCTTCGATAGCCACGCCTACATGCTGGCGCTGCTCGGCGATGCGGAACGCGATGGCGCAACGCTGGCCGTGCACAGCCCGGTAAGCGGCGGCCGCGTGGCGCATAGCGGCGGACGCATCGAGATCAGCGTCGGCGATACGGTGCTCTCGGCGCGCCTCGTCATCAACGCGGCCGGCCTGCACGCAACTCAGGTGGCGCGGGCGATCGAGGGCTACGACCCGGCGCACTGCCCGACGCCGCATTACGCCAAGGGCAACTACTACGCGCTCGCCGGCGCTGCGCCGTTCAAGCAGTTGATTTACCCGATGCCGGAAATCGGCGGCACCGGCCTGCATTTCACGATGGATCTCGGCGGGCAGGCGCGCTTCGGCCCGGATGTGGAATGGCTGCCGGACGACTGGATCGACCATCCCGAATACGGCGTCGATGGCGCACGCACCGAGAGCTTCTACGCCAAGATCCGCAGCTACTGGCCCGGCCTCGCCGACGGCGTGCTTTCGCCCACCTACTGTGGTGTGCGGCCGAAAATACACGGCCCCGAACTCGCCGCCACCGATTTTGTCATCCAGGGGCCGGCCGAACACGGCGTGCCCGGCCTCGTGCACCTCTTCGGCATCGAATCGCCGGGGCTCACCTCCAGCCTCGCCATAGCCGAAGCGGCCCTTGCCGCGCTTCAATGAGGCTGGTGCTCGATACCAACGTAGTGCTGGAAATGCTGCACTGGGCCGACCCGCGCTGTGCAGCGCTGCATGCCGCCCTGCGCGCCGGCGCCGCCAGCTGCCATACCGACGCCCGCTGCCTCGCCGAACTGCAACGTGTGCTCGGCTACCCGCAGATCGCGCGCAACAACGAAGCGCAGGCGGAAATCCTCGCCGCCTACCGCGCGCTCGCCGTCGAAGTGCCGGAAAGCGACGAGACCCTGGTACCCGAACCGTCACCGCCACCACTCCCCCGCTGCCGCGACGCCGACGACCAGAAATTCCTCGAACTCGCGGCACGCTGCCACGCCGACCTGCTGATCACGCGCGACCGCGAACTGCTGCGCCTGGCGCGCAGCCGTCGGCAACCCCCACCGTTCGCGATCGTACCCCCCGAACGCGCCACCGCCCTGCTGCAGGAGAGCGCCGCATGAACCGCCTGATTGCCCTCGCGCTGCTCCTTGCCGCGCGCCTCGCCAGTGCCGCCGATGTCGAGATCATCGGTGCCGAATTCGGCCTCTTTCAGGAAACGCGGGGCGGCGAAATCCTCTTTCAAGCCTCGCCGGTCGTGCCCCGCGCCGTCGGCCAACGCTACGGCTGGATCATCGAACTGCGCACGAACAAACGCTCGCTCGCGGTGCGCGAGGAATACGTGCTGCCGTCGCCGAAGCAGAAGGAACCGGACAATCCGGTCGCGCGCAACCTGCACGTTCCCGATCTGCGCCGCAGCCAGGTCAGCCAGCGACAACTGGCGCCGGTGGATGGCCAGATCGTCGGCGAATGGTCGATCGGCCCGGATGAACCCGCCGGCAAGCGGCGCCTGCAGGTCGTGGTCGAAGGCGAGGTCGTCGCAAGTTTCGATTTCGAGGTGAAGTAGAACCAGCCCCGCCCGCGCACTGTCGAAATCGCACACCCCGCCGCGGAGACGTGCGATGAATCGAATCCTCCCGCTGTTCCTTCTGTTCTTTGCTGCCAACGCAACGGCCGGCGGCTCCAACTACGGCACCGCCGCCGGCGCGCTGGCTGAAATCCGTGGCGAGGTTGCCGAATGGCCGGTTCCGACGCCGAAGTTCGCGCGCGATCCGGCACCGGCGCCCGACGGCAGCATCTTCATCGCCGTAATGCGCGGCAACCGCATCGCCCGTTTCGACCCGGCCACCCGGCAGTTTCGCGAATGGGAACTGCCCAAGGGCGCCCACCCGCACGGCGTGATGGTCGATGCCCAAGGCGTCGCGTGGTACACCGGCAATGGCAACGGCACCATAGGCCGGCTTGATCCCGCCAGCGGAAAGGTCACCGAGTACCGCACGCCCTCGGGCGGCGATCCGCACACGCTGGTGATCGACGACAAGGGAACGATCTGGTTCACCATGCAGGGCGCGCAGCGCGTTGCCCGGCTCGACCGCAGCAGCGGCAAGATCACCGAGTACGCCACCTCGGGCAACCCCTACGGGTTGGCCATCGACCGCGACGGCATGGTCTGGTTCTGCCGGCTGCAGGGCGACAGCATCGGGCGCCTCGACCCAACCACCGGGCAGATCGACGAAATCGCCACCGGTACCGGCAGCCGCCCGCGCCGCATTGCGACCGCCCCCGACGGCATGCTCTGGGTCACAGCCTATGGCAGCGGCCAGCTGCTGAAGCTCGATCCACGCACGCGCAGCATCGTCAAATCGTACGCCATGCCGGCAGGCCCGACCGCCGGCCCGTATGCCGTCACCGTGGATGCCGCAGGCCGGGTCTGGGCCAACGAGATCGACACCGACACCGTGGCGGTCTTCGATCCGCAGAGCGAACGCTTCCGCGTGATCGCACTGCCCTCCACCAACGTTGGCATCCGCAAGGCCATCATCGATGCCAAGGGAAACTACTGGTACATGGGCAGCCATAATGGCCGACTTGGCATGATCCGCTGAAGCGGCATAGCCGGGGCGGATGACCGACCCGGTCAAGGGTCGGTCACGGGCTTTCAGGCCGAAGCTGCGATGGTAGCGGTCGAGCTATTTTCTCCGGTCAGGCCGTAGGCTTCTGCCAGACGCATGATCTGCAGCATCAGTTGCTGCTCGCTGCTCACCGTCTTCGTTGCAGACGAAGCGCCAGACTCCGCACTCGCTGCCCCGTTGGCCTGGTCGTAGGCCATCGCTTCCATGAAACTCACTTTGCCATCGCCGTCGGTATCCGCGGCATCGAAATTCTCGACGATCTTGGAGATCAGACCGCTGCGCTTGCTGTCGGAGTCGCCAATCTCGCTCAGCTGATTCTCCAGTTCCTCCTTGCTGAAGCCAGCGTCATCCTGAGGCAGAGGCGGAGGCGGTGGCGGCATTCCACCCTGCATCCGCATCTCCGCGAACTGGCTGTCGAGTTGCTCGGCAACGGCCTTGAGCGCTGTCGAGAACTCGTCCTTGGTCACCTTGCCATCGCCGTCGCCATCGAGTTGCGCAAAGAGACTTGAGGCGCCGGAGGTCTCGCTGGAGCCGTTGGCGGTTGCAAGCGCCGCCTCAAGATCGGCCTGCTCGATATAGCCCTGGTTATCCGTGTCGAGGCGGGAGAAAAGCTGTTCCGCCATCGCCTCGGGATCAGGGCGCCGCCGCCCGCCCGTAGCCTGCATCAGCATGCTGTTTCCAGCGGATGTTCCGATTGATCCGATACTGCTCATGTCCGTACTCCTTTCCGGGTGCAATGAAAAAAGTTTGCCCGCTTTGACCGGGGCCGCCTGTGCTATGCAATTCATCGGCCAGAATGGCCCTGAATTCATGCCTCTCGGTGTAAAAACCGGTAAAGGCGCGTTAAGGGATCGCCGATTTCTGCTGCAATACAACCTGTGCGGCCACGTGCCAGCGCGCGCGAAAATTGCGCATGACGCTGCGGCAAGCGCACCGGCGATAATTGCTGGCTGTAAATCGGTGTAAAACGCGCCGGTATTCAGGCGCTTGCACGATCGTGGCGAGAACGGTTTTCCCCAGCCCGGCAAGCATTGCCGGCGACAACGAACGGGACACAGGATGTCGAAGGTATTGCTGGTTGACGACGACAGCGAACTCGCCGGTTTGCTGTGCGACTATCTCGTCGCTGATGGCTTCGCGGCGGATACAGCGGGCGACGGTGAATCGGGAGTGCATGCCGCGCTCGCCGGCGATTACGACATCGTCGTTCTCGACGTGATGATGCCGGTGCTCGATGGCATTCAGGCCCTCCGCCTGATTCGCGCCGCCAGCAATGTCCCGGTGGTGATGCTGACCGCGCGAGGTGACGATATCGACAGGATCAGCGGTCTTGAGTCGGGTGCCGACGACTACGTGCCAAAACCTTGTACGCCACGCGAGTTGGCAGCGAGGCTGCGCGCGATCCTGCGGCGCCAGTCCGCCGGCGCAATGGCGCGGGAGCAAGGCGACGCCCAGCTGACCATCGGCGATCTTGTCATCCGTCCGCGGGAGCGCGCAGCGACACGGAACGGCGCGCCGCTGACCCTGACCAGCACCGAGTTCAGCCTGATCGAAGTGCTGGCCCGCAATGCCGGGCGCGTGGTCAGCAAGGCGGAGCTGTCGCAGGAAGCACTCGGACGACCGCTGTCGCGCTTTGATCGCAGCATTGATGTCCACATGAGCAGCATTCGCCAGAAACTGGGCCTGCGTGCCGACGGGCGATCATTCATCCAGACGGTGATCCGCAAGGGTTACCAGCTGCTTGCCTGAAGGGAGAAACGGCAAATGGGCCGGCTGTTCTGGAAGATTTTCGCTTTTCTCTGGGCGGCACAGTTCCTGACCTCACTCGGTGTCGGAATGGCCATCTGGAGTCTGCGTCCGCAGCAAGCCCTGCCCCCCCTTCCGCCACCTCCGCCACCATTCCACGTCGACCAGCATCGCCCGCCACCGCCTTATGGACCTCGGCCGGAACGGCGCTTCCCGTTCCTGCCGCCGCCGGAACCCCTGATCGGTGGCCTGCTCGTCAGCCTGCTCTCGGCCGCCGGAATTGCCTGGTATCTCTCACGGCCGATCCGCAGCCTGCGCCAGGCGCTTGAAGCCACGGCTACAGGCAAACTTGAAACGCGCGTAGGCCCTGCCATGGGAACACGTCGGGACGAATTCGCCGATCTTGGCAGCGCCTTCGACGGCATGGCAGAACGACTGGAGGCATTGATCGGCACACAGCGACGACTGCTGCACGACGTATCGCACGAACTGCGCTCGCCGCTGGCCCGCCTGCAGGCGGCTGTCGGCCTGCTCCGGCAGCAGCCGGCACGTTCCGAAGAGCTAATCGAGAGGATCGAACGCGATACCACGCGGATGGATCGGCTGGTCGGAGAACTGCTGACCCTGGCCCGCATCGAGGCAGGCACCGATACAGGCGGCGACGAACAAGGGGAATATATCGAACTCGTTGCGTTGATCGGCGCGGTCGTTGCCGACGCACGCTTCGAGGCTGAATCCTCCGGTTGCAGATTCAGCGTCACCGCGCCGGCAAGCTGCCTCGTTCGCGGCAACGGCGGGCTCCTGCAACGTGCTGTCGAGAACGTCGTGCGCAATGCCTTGCAGCACTCACCGGCAGGGGGCGAGATCGAAATTGCACTGCAAACCTCACTGTCGACTGGCGACGTTCTGCTGCGCGTAACGGACCACGGCCCGGGAATCGCCGAAGAAGAGCGCGAACGCATCTTCGACGCGTTCGTGCGTGGCACCGGGGGAGGCGCAGGTTACGGACTCGGGCTCGCCATCACGCGCCGCATCGTCGAAATGCATGGCGGCACCGCAAAGGCCGCCAACCGCACAGGAGGAGGACTGCAGATGACACTGACGCTGCCAGTCGACGGTGCTGCCGCCAGCAAGAAGCTATCCGTGCTTCGTGAATGATTCCGGCCAAGCACACCGCTACGCGGCAGACCTGCGCGCTTGGATCAACGAACGAGCGTCTCAGTACGACCCTATGGTGCCTGTCGCTACTGCGCAGATGGGTTAGCCTGCATGGCACGACAGCTAGCTTCGTCGAGATATTGAACAATGTGAAAGGCGACGGTCTGGATGCAGTTGCGGTAATCAAACAGCGTGGCAGAAAACGCCTGAAAGACAAAATAGGAGAACAACCCGGCAGTCGTTAGCCGACGAAATTGATCTCGCTTTCCTGGGTTGGCGTGGGCGATGCCGCCATAGAAGATGATGTCGAATACGTCTCCATTCGTTGTATTCCTTCCCTCGTTGAATTGAATCAGACTTCGCTTGTTTAGCTCGACATGAAGCTTCTCGATCGCTAGACGAATTGCATTACGGCGCGAGGCATAATGTTCAGGCCACCCCTCAGCGATTGTGAACACCTTTCGAATCGAGAAACCATCTTGATCTTGAATCAACAGCCTCAACGTTAGGCAAAACGAATCCAGCGCTTCTGGGGAAAGACCATCATGAGCCAGCCAGTCGCCGGCCACAATCCTCTCGATGTCGGAAGGGCCACGCCGACTGCTCACCCACTTCCAGAACGGACTGTTTTCAAGCTTGTACGCCTTCTCGGCGAATAGGATTAGCGCATCGCTCATGATTGCTGGAAAACAGTTATAAAACGGACCCGCTGGACCCGTACAGCAACTCCGATATACCGACACCAAAATACCACTCGAAGGTCCACCATTGAGCGAATTCCGTAATGGCAGCTTCTGGCCGTACTGAGACATTACCGTGACATCAAGGCGTCATACGGCGCCGCACAAACAACCGCCAATCACATCCCAGCCTACTGACCGCCAAACATCAGATACCGAGTTCAGCCTTGATCCCGGAAACCATCGTGCTCGTCCAGTCCTGCCCGGTAATTTGCGCGCGCGAGCGTTTGAGGCTCTGCACTTCGACGGTATAGACCGCGGCGCCGCTGGTCGCGGGCCGCACATAGATGCCGACCACCTCGCCCCAGGTGGTCAGCCCGACCCCCTTCTCCGCCTTGAGGATGCCCGCCGCCTTGTCGCTCTCGACAATGGTCAGGCTGCGTCCGGCAACGGTGACGACAGCCTTCCAGATGTCGTCGTAGCGCTTGCCGCGTACCTCGAAGCTCGAACCGCCGGTGCCGGGCTGCAGGCTGTCGGTCGTTGCGCATGCGGCAAGCACCAGCACGGCCAGCAATGCAATCAGTCGCTTCATGATCACTCCCTCCAGAATCGGCTGGCAGCAGCGCCCTGCCGGCTGCGAAACGATTGAACGGCCTACTCGGCGGGATCAGCCCAGCGGAAATGCAGCACGGCCTGCCGACCGTCGCTCACCGTCACCTTCTGGCGTTGTGTCTGGCCAGCGGCGGTCGCCGTCACCTCATACACGCCAACGGGCAGCTTGGCCATGAAGATCGGGCCTTCGGAGGTGGCCTTGATCAGTTGCTTGCCCTTCGCATCGGCAATGACGACCTCGACATCGCTCATGTAGCTGCCGGATTTGTGCGCGAGCAGCAGCTTGAGGTTGAACGCCGCGGCAAAGGCCTTCATCCGCTCGCGCGAATCCTCGCCAACGCCACCCGATATGTGCGAAACGTTGCCGACCATGACCACGGTTTCGTTGTCCGGATTCTCGCTCGCCCAGGCACCACCGGCCGCAGCCGCCAGACCTGCTCCCAGCAACAGAATCCGCCATGCGCGTTGCAGCATTCCTGTCTCTCCTCGTCCGTGGATTGAGCTCAATTGCAGACCGTCACGTTGCCATTGATGTCGCGGCAGACGGTGGTGCCGTTCGGCCCGGTATAGACGCTCGTGCCGTGCTTCTTGTCGCGATAGATCGTGGTTGGCCCGCCGTAGCCGGGATAGCCATAACCCGGGTTGCCGTAGCCGGGCTGGTTCTTCTTCAGCTGCTGCGCCTGCTGCGTGCCACTGGTCGGGATGCCGGGAGCGCCCTGATCGACGACAACACCCTGCGGCATCTGGTTCTTTTTGACGCCGTAGAGAATGTTCTGATCGCCGGGTTGTGCGTACTGGGCCGCGGCGGGAAGGGAAACGACGGCGATTGCAGCGAGAATCAGCAACGAGTGCTTGCGCATGATCGATACTCCTGGTCGGGATATACACATTCAGTATAGATCATCGGCATCACGCCAGGCGACGCCGGAAAACCCATGTCGTCGCATCGGAAACCTCGGGGCTGTAGGCGTATTCCTCGCTGTCGAAGGCCTTCAGTTGCTCGACATCCCGCACGCGATGCTCGGCGGCGTAGCGGGCCATCAGCCCGCGGGCGCGCTTGGCGAAGAAGCTGATGATCTTGTAGCGGCCGCCTTTCCAGTCCTCGAACACTGGCTGGATCACCGGTACGTCGAGGCGCGCCGGCGGCACCGATTTGAAATATTCCTCGGAGGCCAGATTCACCAGCACGTCCGGCTTGCCGGCATGCAGGTCGGCATTCAGCAGATCGCCGATGCGCTCGCCCCAGAAGGCGTAGAGGTCCTTGCCGCGCGGGTTGGCGAACCGGGTGCCCATCTCCAGCCGGTAGGCCTGCATCAGATCGAGCGGACGCAACACGCCATAGAGGCCGGAGAGGATGCGCACATGCGCCTGCAGCCACTTCAGGGCGGTCGCCTTGAGCGTCAGCGCATCGAGGCCTTCGTAGACGTCGCCGGCAAAGGCAAAGACCGCCGGGCGGGCGTTGGCGGGGGTGAAGGGCCGCTGCCATTCCGCGTAGCGCGCATGGTTGAGCGTCGCCAGCGGGTCGGACAGCGACATCAGCGAAGCAATATCCGCCGGCGACAGTTGGCGCAGGCGTTCGATCAGCAGGGAAGATTCATCGAGCAGGCGTGGCTCGGTTGGCGCCACGGAGGGCAGCGGGCTTTCGTAATCGAGTCGTTTGGCCGGGGAAAGCACGAGGATCATGGGGGATTTCCTGGAACTGGGGGCCGGCAAATTCTAGCCGAGGCCGACGGGTATAATCGCGCATTGTTCTCTGGAAACACCGTCATGAAGCGCACCCGATTCTCCTCCCGCAACCGCATTTCCGCCGACGCCAACGAACTGGCGCGCCTCGCTACCGGCATTTCCGAATCCGGAGGCAAGCTGGAGGACGCCTTCTGGGAAGCACGCCTCGCAGAGGTGGTCGACAGCCTGCTGCAGAACGGCGCCGAGGACGACCTCAACGCCGCGCTTGACCGCCTCTTCGATACGAACCCGGTCGCCCACGACGAACTGGCCGACATGGTCGAGGCGCGTGCCGAATCGGCGCGCATCGCGGCCGCCGGCCAGGAATTCGACGTGCTGCTGATCAACGCGCCGGTGCTCGCCTGGTCGCGCTATTCGATCCCCTCGGGCAGCATCCCCAAGAGCACGCTGTCGGCGCTGGCCGTCCAGCTCGGCGCCCACGTCTTCGCCGCCGACGCCCGCGTGGCGCTGGTCGATTACCTGTTCAGCCCGGACCAGTTGCCGCGCAGCTTCGTCGATACGCGCAACCTCACCCGCGAGCTGGGCGAGGCGGCGCTTGCCGGCCAGCACCTCAAGCTGGATACCGGCAACCTCGACGAGACCAACCGCTTCCTCTCCGACGTGCGCTACCTCGTCGGTGCCGTCGTCGTGCCGCGTGGCGCGCCGATCTTCCGCTGGAACGAGAAGGACGGCACCCGCGACGGCGCCCTCAAGGAATGGATCAAGCAGGGCGCGCCCAACCTCGAACCGCTGCTCACCGGCTGCGCCTACCAGCCGCTGCTCGCCGATGCCTATCACGCCGCCTGCCGCAACGCCGACAAGGCCTCGCGCCCCTACTCGCTGCGCGCCTCGGTCGCCTTCCTGCAGGCGACGCAGGGCGTCACCGCCGAACAGTTGCGCGCGGTGATCGGCCCCTTCCACGAGCGCCGGCTGGAGGAATACCGCATCGGCTTCGGCCCGCGCGACAAGGATGCCACCTGGCACGGCGTCGTCTGGCCGCTGCTCGGCAGCGAGGACGAGAACACCGACGCCGTCGGCGAGATCGAAACCGTGCTGCGCGAATGCGGCATGAAGGACATCACCTTCCTCGACCACCCCTTCCCCTTCGAATTCTGCGACGACTGCGGCATGCCGCTCTACCCGAACGCCGAGAGCGAAGTGGTGCATCCCGAACTGCCGGAACAGGGGCACGACGCGCCGTCGCAGACACTGCATTGAGCCGCAAGGAAACGGCGGCCCTGACAACCTGCAGGCCTCGCGCGCCTGAGCTCACCCGGAGCGGAACCGTACGTCGAAGGTTTCGATCCCGTGGTGACAATAGGCACACATCTGCGTAAGATCGCTTCATGAAGCCGTTTCGCTGGAATGCCGGGAAGAACGACTCACTCAACGCGGAGCGAGGAATTTCGTTCGAGAACATCGTGGTTGCCATTGAATCCGGTGGGCTGCTCGACATTCTGGCCCACCCCAATCAAGCGAAATATCCACGGCAGCGCATCCTCGTCGTTGCATGCGACAGCTACGCCTATTTGGTGCCTTTCGTCGAGGAGGAAGCGTATTTCTTCCTGAAGACCGTGATCCCGAGCCGCAAAGCCACACGGGACTATTTGAATCAAGGTGAAACCGATGCCGAAAATTGATGAATATGAACTCGAGGTTGTGAGCGCCTTCGAAAACGGCAAGCTGAAGTCCGTCGCGACGAAAGCCGAACTCGCCAAATTCAAGGCTGCCGCGCGTGCCACGGCAATCAAGGATCGCCGGGTCAACATCCGCCTCTCTTCCGGAGACCTGAACGATATTCAGGTGAAGGCGCTTGAGGAAGGTGTTCCGTACCAAACCCTCATCGCCAGTGTCCTGCATAAATACGTCACTGGCCGCCTTGCCGAACGGGCTGGCACTGCAACAAGCGTGGCTCGCAAACCCTCGGCGAAGCGCCGTACGACATCGGGGCGCTAACCCTACGCTTCCTTCCTGCAAGATCGAAATGAGCAACGCCGACCTTCTCAAGCGCAGCCTCGCCGCCGTCTGGCATCCGTGCACGCAGATGAAACAGCACGCGCACGACTTGCCGCTGGTGCCGGTGGTGCGCGGCGAAGGGCTCTGGCTCTACGATGCCGACGGTCGCCGCTACCTCGATGCGATCAGCTCGTGGTGGGTGAATCTCTTCGGCCACTGCAACCCGCGCATCAACGCCGCGCTCGCCGACCAGCTCGGCAAACTGGAGCACGTGATCCTCGCCGGCTTCACGCACGAGCCGGTGGTGCAGCTCTCGGAACGCCTGTCGGCGCTGACCGATCACGGAACCGGCGAACGGCTGGGTCACTGCTTCTATGCGTCGGATGGCGCCTCGGCGACCGAAATCGCGCTGAAGATGTCCTTCCATTTCTGGCAGAACAGCGGCCGGCCGCAGAAGCGCGAGTTCGTCGCGCTCGCCGGGGGCTACCACGGCGAGACGGTCGGCGCGCTGGCGGTGACCGATGTCGCGATCTTTCGCGATGCCTACGCGCCGCTGATCCGCGCCGCGCATGTCGTGCCTTCGCCGGACGCGCGCCTTGCCGAGGCGGGCGAAACCGCCGCCGATGTCGCCCGCCGCGCCGCGGCCGCGCTCGAAGCCTTCCTCGCCGCGAACCACGAACGCATCGCCGCGCTGATCGTCGAGCCGCTGGTGCAGGGCGCCGCCGGCATGGCGATGCACGACCCGGAATACCTGCGCCGCGCGCGGGCGCTGTGCGATCGCTACGCGGTGCACCTGATCTGCGACGAGATCGCCGTCGGCTGCGGCCGTACCGGCACCTTCTTCGCGCACGAGCAGGCCGGCATCCAGCCGGATTTCCTGTGCCTCTCGAAAGGCATCTCCGGCGGCTACCTGCCGCTCTCGGTGGTGCTCACCACCGACGCCGTCTACGCCGCCTTCTACGACGACGCGACGGTGCGCGGCTTCCTCCATTCGCACTCCTACACCGGCAACGCGCTCGCCTGCCGCGCGGCGCTGGCGACGCTCGACATCTTCGCCGCCGACGACGTGCTGGCGCGAAACCAGGCGCGCGGCGACAGACTGGAAACCCTGCTCGCGCCGCTCGCCGCGCACGAAAAGGTGCGCCACTTCCGCCGCCGCGGCATGATCCTCGCGTTCGATGTGGACGCCGACAGCGGCTTCGGCCGCCGCTTCTACCGCGAGGCGCTGGCGCGCGAGCTGCTGCTGCGGCCGATGGGCAACACCGTCTATGTCATGCCGCCCTACATCCTCGGCGACGACGACGCGGCCTTTGTTGCCGCCGGTGCCGCGGCTGCGCTGGAGGCCGCGCTGAAATGATCCTCGACCCGCTGCGCGCGGAACTCGCCGCCCTCGACGCCGACGGCCTGAAGCGCCGCCGTCGCGTCATCGACTCGCCGTGCACGCCGGAATGCGTGGTCGACGGCAAGCCGGTCGTCGCCTTCTGCAGCAACGACTACCTCGGGCTGGCCAATGCCCCGGAGCTGATCGCCGCCGCGCGCGAGGCGGCGATGCACTGGGGCGTCGGCAGCGGCGCCTCGCATCTCGTCTGCGGCCACCTGCGCCCGCACGAAACCGCCGAACAGGCGCTCGCCGCCTACGCGCATTTTCCGGCGGCGCTGACCTTCGCCACCGGCTACATGGCCAACCTCGCCGTCGCGCCGGCGCTCGCCGGCCGCGGCGACGCGATCTTTGCCGACAAGCTGAACCACGCCTCGCTGATCGACGCCGCGCAACTCGCGCGCGCCGAACACCTCCGCTACCCGCACAAGGATGTCGCGGCGCTCGCCGCGCTGCTCGAAAAATCGACCGCGAAGCAGAAGCTGATCCTCACCGATGCGGTGTTCAGCATGGATGGCGACCTCGCACCGCTGCCGGAACTGCTCGCGCTCGCCGAACGCCACGACGCCTGGCTGGTGGTCGATGACGCGCACGGATTCGGCGTGCTCGGCGAAGACGGCCGCGGCACGCTCGCGCATTTCGGCATGAAGGCCGCGCCGCGCCTCGTGCTGATGGGCACGCTCGGCAAGGCGGCCGGCGTTGCCGGCGCCTTCGTCGCCGCCGATCCGGTGGTGATCGACTGGCTGGTCAACACGGCGCGCAGCTACATCTTCACCACCGCCGCGAGTCCGGTTGTCGCGGCGACGCTGACCGAGAGCGTAAACCTGCTCGCCGCCGGCAACGCCCGCCGCGCCCACCTCTTCCGCCTGATCGCACAGCTGCGCGACGGCCTTGCCGGCACACGCTGGCAGCTCTGCGATTCACCAACAGCCATCCAGCCGATCGTCGTCGGCGACAACCACGAGGCACTGGCACTGGCCGAGGCCCTGTTTCAGCGCGGCCTGTGGGTGCCCGCAATCCGCCCGCCAACGGTGCCGAAAGGCACGGCCCGCCTGCGCGTCACGCTCTCCGCCGCGCACAGCGAGGTGCAGGTGGCGCAACTGCTCGATGCACTGAAGGCGCTGCAGTGAGCCTGCAGATCACTTCCCGCGGCCACGGGCCAGACCTTGCGCTGGTGCATGGCTGGGGGCTCGGCGCCGATGTCTGGAACGACGTCGCCGACGCGCTCGCCAGCGATTGCCGCGTGCATCTCGTCAGCCTGCCCGGCTATGCCGGCACGCCCGACGACGGCGCCGATTTCACGGCTACCGCCAACGCACTCGCCGCTGCGCTGCCCGCCGGCACATGCTGCTGCGGCTGGTCGCTCGGCGGCATGCTGGCGCTCGCCGCTGCCGCCCGCCATCCGGGCCATTTCGGCCGGCTGGCACTGGTCGGCAGCACGGCCCGCTTCGTGCAGGATGACGGCTGGCCCGCGGCCCAGCCGCCTGAGCTGCTCGACACCTTCCGCCGCGCGATTGCAGGCGATGCTCGCACCACGCTCACGCGCTTCGTGATGCTCTTCAACCAGGGCGACACCAAGGGACGCGCCGTCGCACGGGCGCTGACGCCGCTGCTCGCCGACGGCCTGCCGGCGACGGCAACGCTGCTGCGCGGCCTCGGCTGGCTCGCCGAGGCCGACCTGCGCGACCTGCTGGCCGGGCTGACGCTGCCGACGCTGCTGCTGCACGGCGACCAGGACCCGCTGATGCCCTACGCCGCCGCCGAAACGCTGGCGGCGCGGATCCCCGGTGCCCGCGTCGAGCGTTTCGCCGGCTGCGCGCACGCTCCCTTCATTTCGGCGCCGGAAGGTTTCGTCGACGTGCTGCGCAGCTTTTGCCATGAACCTGCCTGAGAAGCACCGCATCCGCGCTGCCTTCTCGCGCGCCGCAAGCACCTACGATGCTGCCGCGGTGCTGCAGCGCGAGGTCTGTCGGGCCTTGCTCGATGTGCTGACGAACCCGGGTGGCGGCGATTGCATGCCGGCGGATATCCTCGACGCCGGCTGCGGCACTGGCTACGGCGCCCGTCTACTCGCCGGACGATGGCCGACCGCCCGCCTCGTCGCCGCTGATTTTGCCGCCGCGATGGCAAAAAAGACGGCGGCGACGACCGCCGCCTGCGTCGCCGATATCGAAGCCCTGCCCTTCGGCAACACATCCTTCGACCTGTGGTGGTCCAGCCTGACCGTGCAATGGTGCGATCCGCAGCGCGTCTTCGCCGAAGCCGCGCGCGTGCTGCGGCCGCAGGGGCGCCTTGCATTGTCGACGCTCGGCCCCGCCACCTACGCCGAGTTGCGGCGCGCCTTCGCCGGCATCGACCACCACCGCCACACACTCGACTTCAGCGAACCGGCACCGCTCGTCATGGCCGCCGAAGCCGCCGGATTCGGCGATGTGCAGATCGTGCGCCGGTCGATCACGCTGCATTACCCCGACCTGAAGGCGCTGCTCGGCGCGGTGAAGGCCATCGGCGCCAACGCACTCGGCGCCGGCCGGCGCAACGGCATGATGGGCAAGGCGGCCTGGCAGGCACTGAGCGCCGCCTACGACGCGCAGCGTGTCGGCGAAGGCCTGCCGGCAAGCTATGATGTCATCCTGCTGACGGCGAAAAGATAGCCTCTCCCGGCCCCTTCAACTCACTCACTGCAGACACGCATGATCAGAAGACACACCTCCCTCCTCGCCGCCCTGCTGGCGGCATGCGCCATCGGCAGCACCGGCGCTGCGGCACAGAATGGTCCGGCGCACCACCATCACCACTTCGCCCCGGATATCGAAGCCTTTCACGGTGTCCTTGCACCGCTGTGGCATGCACCGCACGGCGCGGCGCGCAACGCTGACACATGCCGGCAGGCAGACCGGATGATCGAACTGGCACAAGCCATCCGCTCCGTCGATGCCGGCAGACTGCAAACGAGCCTCGGCGCACTCAAGGAACGCTGCACTACCAGCAAGAGCGGTATCGAAACAGCGTTCCACGAGGTGCATGAGGAATTCCACCGCCTGCTCGAAGCAGGCGCCGGCACGTGAGCCGGCGGCCAGGAAGTCACCTATGAAGAAAGCCTGGTTCATCGCCGGCACCGATACCGGCATTGGCAAGACGCACGCGGCCTGCGCGCTGCTTGCAGCGTTTCGCGCCGCGGGCCATGCGGCGCTCGGCATGAAGCCGGTCGCCGCTGGCGTCGATGCAAACGGCGAGAACGAGGATGTGGTGCTGCTGCGCGCGGCATCGAGCTGCGCCGTGGCGAACGAACTTGCCAATCCGTACTGCTTCGCCGACCCGATCGCACCGCACATCGCGGCGGCCGATGCCGGCGTCGTCATCGATTTCGCGCGCATCACAACCGCACTCACCCGCCTGCAGGAACAGGCGGAGGTGGTTGTCGTCGAAGGCGTCGGCGGCTTCTGCGTGCCGCTCGGCGAGGATTGCGATGCGGCAGACCTCGCCGCTGCGCTGCAACTGCCGGTGATTCTCGTCGTCGGTATGCGGCTCGGTTGCCTGAACCACGCGCTGCTGACCACGGAGGCGATCGCCGCCCGCGGCCTCACGCTCGCCGGCTGGATCGCCAATCGCGTCGATCCGGAAATGCTGCGCTTCGCTGAAAATCTGGCAGCGCTGGAAACGCGCATCGCGGCGCCACTGCTCGGCGTGCTACCCTGGGGCGAAAGGCCTTCCGACGGGAGCCTCAGACTACCCGATCACGGCTGAATCCTCAGCGGGGTCGGCACCGGCGTCAGCCGCCAGCGCGGCCGCCAGCGCCTCGATCGCTTCCAGCAGTTGCGGCACGCGCGCCGCGGCCTCATCAAAGCGCCCGCCCTTCGCCAGATGCTCGATGTCGCGTGCGATCAGCGACTCGGCTTCGCATGAGAAGGTGGCGAGCAGCCCCTTCACCGTATGCGCCTCGCGCGCCAGCGCCTGCACGTCGCCGGCGCTCACCGCGGCCGCGAGGGCCTCGCCGTAGCCCGGGCTGTCCTGCACGTACATGGCCGCCACCGAGCGGAACAATTCTTCGTCACCGCCGAAGCGTTCGATGACATCGGCCCGGTCGAAACCACTGAAATCACCGCTCACCGATGCGGCAGCGACGACATCGGGCGCCTCGGGCGGATTCTCGACAACCGCCTCGGGCAAACAGGCGGCGATCGTGGAAAAGAGATCGTCGGCATGTACCGGCTTCGAAACATAACCGTCCATGCCCGCATTCAGGCAGCGCTCGCGATCGCCCTGCATGGCGTTGGCGGTCATTGCGACGATCACCTGATGGCCACCCTGCAGCGCTTCCCGCTCGCGGATGCGGCGGGTCGCCTCGAATCCATCCATCACCGGCATCTGGACGTCCATCAGCACCAGATCGAATGGCGCCTCGGCCAGCGCGTGCAGGGCTTCCTCGCCGTTGCCGGTGACCTGGACGCGATGCCCCTTGCGTTCGAGAAGCGTGACCGCGAGCCGCTGGTTGATCGGGTTGTCTTCGACCAGAAGCACTTGCAGCGAACGCATCGCCGGCGCAAGAGCGGTCTTTTCGGCGAGCGCCGTCGCTTCGCCGATGCCGAGGCGCAGCGTGAAGTGGAAGGTGCTGCCCTGCCCCTCGACGCTGCTCACCCAGATCCGGCCGCGCATCATCACCACCAGTTTCTGGCAGATCGCCAGCCCCAGGCCGGTGCCGCCGAAACGGCGCGTGATCGAACCGTCCGCCTGAGAGAAGGCATCGAAGATGTGCGCCTGCTTCGATTGCGGAATGCCGATACCGGTATCGCGCACCGACACATGCAGCTCAACCGAATCCTCGCTGCGTCCGGAAAGGACGATGTTCACCGAGACACCGCCGCGTTCGGTGAACTTGAGGGCGTTGCCGACCAGATTGATCAGCAGCTGCCGCAGACGTACCGGATCGCCAAGCAACACCGGCGGCACCGCAGGGTCGACGAAATGATCGAGCAGCAGCGACTTCTGTTCGGCGTGGAAACGCATCGGCTTGAGAATCCGGGCAACCTCGTCGCGGATCGCGAAAGGAACGCATTCGATCACCAGCTTTCCGGCCTCGATCTTGGAGAAATCGAGGATGTCGTTGATGATCACCAGCAGGGCATCCGCCGAGGTTTTCACCATTTCCAGATACTCGCGCTGCTGCCCCGTCAGCTGGGTTTCGAGCGCCAGCTCCGTCATCCCGATCACGCCGTTCATCGGTGTGCGGATCTCGTGGCTCATGTTGGCGAGGAAGTCGCTCTTCGCACTGTTCGCCTGTTCGGCGGCCTCGCGTGCGCGGCGGATCTCGGCTTCGGCGAGCTTGCGTTCGGTGATGTCGCGGAACATCCACAGATGGCCGCGGCAATCCTCGGGCTGCGGCATTTCGGGGAAGAGGAAGATCGGCACAAAGTCGAGTTCGAGGACGTGGCCATCGGCCATCGGCAACTCGACCGCCATCGTCGGCCTCCGTTCTTGCAGCAGGCGTTCTATAAGTTCCTGGAACTCCATCGGCTCGGCCATCAGCGGTGCGCATCCGAGCAGCATCGCTGCCGCATGGCCACCGATCAGTTCGTGGCTGACACTACCTGGTCGGAAGGTGTTGCAGAACATCTGGTTGGCAAGCACCACCTTCCCGTGTTCATCCTCGACAAAAACGCCGGCCTGCAGGCTCTCGATCAGCGCGGAGAGGCGCGACGATGTCGCCAGCAGGTAGTCCTCATCGCGCTTGCGCTCGGTGATGTCCTGGAACGCAGCGACGGTACCAACAAAGACATCCCCCTGATGGATCGGCATCGACACGACCGAGACCGGGAAGACGCTGCCGTCCCTGCGCGTGAAGGCATCGAGATCGGAGCGGAAGACATGCCCGGCGACCACCGACGCATGCATCGGACACTCCTCGCGATCCACCGGCAGCCCCGTCGATGTCTGGTAATGCACCCTGTCGTGCACGTACTCGCCGAGCAACTCGTCGCGGCGCCAGCCAAGCAGGCGTTCCGCCTCGGCATTCATGAAGGTGCAGCGCCCCTCGGCATCGCTGGCAATCACCCCTTCGCCGAGGGCGTCGGTGAGCCCCTTGAGGAATCGGTTCTGCTCCTGAATCTTCTCTTCCTGCGTGGCCAGGCGCAGCGAAACGCGATTCAGCGAATCGACCAGCGTCTGCGTTTCGCGGTTCGCCGAAAACGGCGGCAGCGTCAGCCCGCGCACGCTGTCGAGACGACCGGCAAAGTCGGCGGCATGGCGCAGCGCCCGGATCGTCGGGGCAAGGAAGAGCAGCAACAGCGAGGTACTGACGAGGATCACGATCGCCGCGACGAGCAATCCGTCCCACCATAGATCGCGCTGAGCCTCCTGCAACGTGGCGAGGCTGATGCGCAGGCCCAGCCAGCCTCCGGTGCCGGCGGAGAACGGCTGGGCAACGATCAGTTCATCGGGCCCGAGATCGATCCACCCGGCCAGATGACGATGCGCCCCGGAAAAGCCGATCGTCGCGGCATCACCCTCCGGTCGCGGCGCGGCCGGTCCGGACAGATCGACAAAGGGCCGACGGCGTTCGTCCTTGCTGACGCGAACCAGCACCGCGCCCGACGCATCATGGGCAACCAGGGAAACAACGGAAGGATACTCGGCTGCGAGCAGTAACAGGGTTTGCAACGCCGGCACATCCGTGCGCGCAACGTGCGCCCCAGCAAGACCGGCGAGGGCGTGAGCCAGTGCGCGCGTCTGCGCCTCGCGCTCGGCGGTGCCGCGGGCGGACTGCGCCGAGGCCTGATAGGCGGTATGCACGAGAACGGTCGCCGCAAAAAGCAGCGAGACGACCAGTGCGATCTGCACGCTGAGGCGACGCCAGAAGCCCATCGCTCAATGCCCCTTGCCCAGCCAGGTGTGAGAACACCGCTCCCGCATCACAGATCCGGAACCTCTTCGTCCTGGAACTGCTCACGCACGACGAGCACTTCGTCCCAGGCGGCCTCGAAAGCGTCGATGCAGAGCGGATCGAAATGGGCGCCGCGCCCCTCGTTCAGGAAGGCACGCGCCCGGTCGAGTTCCCACGCTTTCTTGTAGGGGCGTTCTGAAGTGAGCGCATCGAAAACATCGGCAACCGCGACGATGCGTCCAAAGAGCGGGATGTCGGCCCCGACGAGGCCCCGTGGGTAACCGGAGCCGTCGTATTTCTCGTGGTGCGAAAGGGCGATTTCGGCACCTGCCTGCAGCACGAGGGAACCGCTGCCCTGCAGCAACTCGAAGCCCAGCCGAGCATGGTTCTTCATCACTTCGAATTCTTCGTGCGTGAGCCGCCCCGGCTTGAGCAGGATGTAATCGGGAATGCCGATCTTGCCGACATCATGCATCGGCGCCGCCTGCAGAAGCAGCTCCTGCTCGGCCTCTCCAAGCCCCATCCGCGCGGCGATCAGTGCCGAATAGTGTGCCATGCGCTGGATATGCGCCCCGGTTTCCGGATCGCGGAACTCGGCCGCGCGTGACATGCGGAACAGAAGCTCCTGCTCGCGCGCCCGGATTTCGGCAGTTGCCTTGCGCACTTCGGCAGCGAGCTCGGCATTGCGGTTCGCCATCCGCTTCTGGCTTTCACGCAGCGACAGCATGTTTTTCGCCCGCGCCCGGAATTCGGCGGTATCGACCGGCTTGGTCAGAAAATCGGTGGCACCACGCTCCAGCGCCTCGTAACGGATCGCCTTGTCGTCGTTGGCGGTGATCATCAGCACCGGCAGCTCGCTGCGCCCCGGCGCCGCGCGCAAAGCCTCGATGAAGCCGAGGCCGTCCAGCTCCGGCATCATGTAATCGACGATCACCAGATCGGGCTCGTTGTCGATGCACCATTGCAGCCCCACCCGCGACTCGTTGAAGAGCAGCGGCTCGCAGCCACCGAGCTTGATGACCAGGTGCTTGAGCAGCGTGAGGTTGATGTCGCTGTCGTCGATGATGGCAATTCGGTTCATGGCATCTCCATGCGCATGCCGCAGAATGGGGCAGTATACCGCCCCTGTTGGACAGCGCGCCGGCGAATCGGCCATAATCGCGCGTCACCCGAGGCATTCTCCATGAAGTTCCTGTTCGATATCTTTCCCGTCGTCCTCTTTTTCATCGCCTTCAAGATCTACGGCATTTTCGTCGCCACCGCGGTTGCGATTGCCGGCACCTTCGTGCAGATCGGCTGGGTCTGGTTCCGCCACCGCAAGGTCGACACGATGCTCTGGGTCAGCCTGGTGATCGTGACCGTCTTCGGCGGCGCCACGCTGATGCTGCACGACGAAATGTTCATCAAGTGGAAACCCACGGTACTCTACTGGCTGTTCGCCGTCATCCTCGCCGGCGGCGTGCTGGTGATGAAGAAGAACCTGATGAAGACGCTGCTTGCCGAGCAGATGCAGTTGCCCGATGTCGCCTGGAACCGCATGAACTGGTCATGGATCGGTTTCTTCGTGTTCATGGGCATCGCCAATCTGATCGTCGCCTACTCTTTTTCAACCGACGACTGGGTCAATTTCAAGCTCTTCGGCGGTATCGGCCTGATGCTGGTGTTCGTTCTCGCACAAGGCATGATGCTGTCGAAGTACATCGAAGAGGAGAAGAAGTGATGCTGTACGTGATCATCGGCGAGGACCGCCCCGGAACACTGGAACAACGCCTCGCCGTGCGCCCCGAGCACGTCGCCCGCCTGCAGGCGCTGCAGGGCGAGGGACGACTGGTGCTGGCCGGCCCCTGCCCGGCAATCGATTCGCCGGATCCCGGTCCGGCCGGCTTCTCGGGCAGCGTGATCGTCGCCGAGTTCGTATCGCTCGACGCGGCCAAAGCCTGGGCCGATGCCGACCCCTACGTTGCCGCGGGCGTCTACGAGAAAGTCACGATCAAGCCATTCAAGAAGGTGTTACCCGCCTGATGGCTGCTGCCGGCGACATCGAACGGCTGCTGCGCGAACGCCTCGCACCGCTCGCGCCGCTGCAGCTGGAGCTTGCGGACGACTCTCACCTCCATGCCGGCCACGCCGGTGCCCGCGAGGGCGGCCATTATCGCCTCGTCGTTGTCTCGGCGGCCTTCAGCGGACTCGGTACGGTTGCCCGACACCGCAAGGTATTTGGCCTCATCGGCGACCTGACGCAACATCGCATTCATGCACTCGGCATCAAGGCGCTTGCGCCGGACGAGATTTAGTCGGAAACTGCCGGCACTCACATTTCTTCATTTCACCCCAAAGCAAGGAATCCCTCATGCACAAGCTTTCCAAACTCGCGGCTGGCCTTTTTGCCGGCGCCCTGCTCTCGATGCCCGCAATCGCCGCCGACAAGGCGCCGGCCAAGGCAGGCGCGGTGGCCACGGTCAATGGCACCGCCATTTCGCAGTCGCTGTTCGACGCCTTCTATGGCGAGCAGAAGGGCCAGGGCATGCCCGATTCGCCGGAGCTGAAGAATGCCGTGCGTGAGGAACTGATCCGCCGCGAACTGCTCTCGCAGGAAGCGAAAAAGAACGGCCTCGACAAGAGCGGCACCGTGGCCGCGCAGATGGAACTCGCCCGCCAGGCGATCCTGATCCGCGCCTACATCCAGGATTACGTCAAGAAGCACCCGATCAGCGACGCCCAGTTGAAGGCCGAGTACGACGCAATGAAGGCCAAGCTCGGCGGCACCGAGTACAAGAGCCGTCACGTTCTCGTTGAGAGCGAAGAGCAGGCCAAGACGATCATCGACAACCTGAAGAAGGGCGCCAAGTTCGACGAACTCGCCAAGCAGTCGAAGGACCCCGGTTCCAAGGAAAACGGTGGCGACCTCGGCTGGAGTGCTGCCGGCAGCTATGTGCCGCCGTTCGCCGATGCACTGAAGAAGCTCGAAAAGGGCAAGTTCACCGAAGCCCCGGTGAAAACCGATTTCGGCTGGCACGTGATCCTGCTCGAAGACACCCGCCCGCTGGAAGCGCCGGCTTTCGATGCAATCAAGCCACAGCTGGCGCAGCGCGCCAATCAGCAACTGGTCGAGAAGATGATCAACGAACTGCGCGCCAAGGCGAAAGTGCAGTAAGTTCTGCCCGCTTCAATGCAGAAGGGCGCGGTTGAAACCGCGCCCTTCTTGTTTTTGCAGTAGCCGAAAGCCCCTCGCGGGGTCTGCCCGCCCTGATCAGCCAACCCACTTCCGCGCATTGCGGAACATGCGCATCCACGGCGAATCTTCACCCAGGTTCTCCGGATGCCAGGACATCTGCACGGTGCGGAAGACGCGTTCCGGGTGCGGCATCATGATCGTGAAGCGGCCGTCGGCCGTCGTCACGCCGGTGAGGCCCTGCGGCGAACCGTTCGGGTTGTACGGATAGACCTCGGTCGCGTTGCCGGCGTTGTCGAGGTAGCGCATCGCGACAGCGACCTTGCCGAGATCGCCGGTTTCCGAGAAGTCGGCACGGCCCTCGCCGTGCGAGACGACCACCGGCATGCGGCTGCCGGCCATGCCGGCGAGGAACAGCGACGGCGACTCGGGAATCTCGACCATCGTGAAACGTGCCTCGAACTGCTCGACGCGGTTGCGGACAAATCGCGGCCAGTGTTCGGCCCCCGGCACCAGCGACTTCAGTGCGCTCATCATCTGGCAACCGTTGCAAACGCCCAGTGCGAAGGTATCCGGGCGGCCGAAGAAGGCCGAGAACTCGTCGCGGGCACGGCCGTTGAAGAGGATGGTGCGCGCCCAGCCCTGGCCGGCGCCGAGCACGTCGCCGTAGGAGAAGCCGCCGCAGGCCACCGCCCCCTTGAAGTCCTTGAGGAAGACGCGGCCGGCGAGGATGTCGCTCATGTGCACGTCCACCGCCGCGAAGCCGGCACGGTCGAAGGCGGCCGCCATCTCGACGTGGCCGTTCACGCCCTGCTCGCGCAGGATCGCGACCTGCGGCCTTGCACCGGTAGCGATGAACGGCGCAGCGATGTCGTCGGCCGGGTCGTAGCTGAGGCTGACCGACAGGCCCTTGTCGTCGGCATTGAGGATGCGGTCGTATTCCTGCTGCGCGCATTCCGGGTTGTCGCGCAGCGCCTGCATGCGATAGCTGGTTTCCGACCAGGCACGCTGCAGTTCGACGCGCTTCTCGCGCAGCACCGCCTTGGCATTGCGCACGACGCGGAATTCGTCCCACGGGTTCGGGTAGCCGACGAAGGTCGAACAGGCACCGAGGCCGGCCGCGCGCAGGATGTCCATCACGCGGTCACGGTCGCCGCGGCGGATCTGCACCAGTGCGCCGAGTTCCTCGTTGAACAGCGCCCGCATCAGGATCTCGAACGAGCGGCCGCCGAGCTGGTCGGGCTTCTTCTCGTTGCCGTCCACATCCGCCATCAGCGGGTCGTAGCAGAGGCCGTCCATGTCGAGCGAGACGCCGCAGCGCGAGGCGAAGGCCATCTCGGCAGCCGCCGCGAAAAGGCCGCCGTCGGAACGGTCGTGATAGGCAAGCAGCAGGTTGTCGGAGGCGAGCTTCTGCACGGCGCCGAAGAAGGCGGCGAGCTGCTGCGGTTCATCGACGTCCGGCGCGTCGTCGCCGGTGGCGTTGAACACCTGCGCCAGTGCCGAACCGCCGAGGCGGTTCCTGCCGGCGCCGAGGTCGATCAGCAGCAGGTCGCTTTCGCCCTGGTCGAGCACCAGTTGCGGTGTCAGCGTGCGGCGCGCGTCCCGGACGCGGGCAAACGAGGTCACGATCAGCGACAGCGGCGAAATAACCTGCTTCTTTTGCACCTGCTTCTTCTGATCTTCTTCTTCCCAGGCCGTGCGCATCGACAGCGAATCCTTGCCGACCGGGATCGAGATGCCGATCTGCTGGCAGAGGTCGGACACCGCGCGCACGGTGTCGAACAGACGGGCATCCTCGCCCGGCGTACCGGCGGCAGCCATCCAGTTGGCGGAGAGCTTCACGTCGCCGAGCTTGGCGATGTCGGCGGCAGCGATGTTGGTCAGCGCTTCGCCGATCGCCATGCGGCCCGAGGCCGGGGCATCGAGGATCGCCAGCGGCGTGCGCTCGCCCATGGCGAAGGCTTCGCCGCAATAGGCGTTCTCCCCCTCGCCCTGGTAACCCATCAGCGTCACCGCGACATCGGCTACCGGCACCTGCCACGGCCCGACCATCTGGTCGCGCGCCGTCAGGCCGCCGACCGAGCGGTCGCCGATCGAAATCAGGAAGGTCTTGTCGGCCACCGTCGGCAGGCGCAGCACGCGGTAGGCGGCGTCCTTCAGCTCGACCGCGGTCGGATCGAACGCCACTGTCACCGGCGGCAGGTGCACCACCTCGCGCGTCATACGCGGCGGCTTGCCGAGCAGCGCATCCATGTCCATGTCCACCGGCTTGTTGCCGAAGTGGCGGTCGGCGACGACCAGCTGCTTCTCGGCGGTGGTCTGGCCAACCACGGCGAACGGGCAGCGCTCGCGTTCGCACATCAGCGCAAACTCTTCGAGGCGCGACGGCGGCAGCGCCAGCACGTAGCGCTCCTGCGCCTCGTTGCACCAGATCTCGGCCGGTGACATGCCCGGCTCCTCGATCTTCACTTCGCGCAGTTCGAAGTGCGCACCGCAGCCTGCGCCGTGCGCCAGTTCCGGCAGCGCGTTCGAGATGCCGCCGGCACCGACGTCGTGGATCGAGAGGATCGGGTTGCCGTCGTGCGGCGCCGAAGCGTCGCCCTTGGGCTGCCCCATCTGCCAGCAGCGGTCGATGACTTCCTGCGCGCGGCGCTGGATCTCCGGGTTGCCGCGCTGCACGGAGGCGAAATCGAGGTCTTCGGTGTTGGTGCCGGTGGTCATCGACGACGCGGCGCCGCCGCCGAGGCCGATCAGCATGCCCGGGCCGCCGAGCTGGATGAGCAGCGTGCCGGGCGGGAATTCCGGCGCCTTGAACGACTGCTCGGCCTGGATCGCGCCCAAGCCGCCGGCAATCATGATCGGCTTGTGATAGCCCTTCACCGTATCGCCCACGAGCTGCTCGTAGGTGCGGAAGTAGCCGGTCAGGTTCGGGCGGCCGAATTCGTTGTTGAAGGCGGCGGCGCCGATCGGGCCCTCGATCATGATGTCGAGCGCCGAGGCGATGCGGCTCGGCTTGCCGATGCCCCCGTCGTTAATTCCCTTTTCCCAGGGCTGGACGGCCTCGGGAATGTTCAGATTGGAGACGGTGAAGCCGCACAGGCCGGCCTTCGGCTTCGAGCCGCGGCCGGTGGCACCCTCGTCGCGGATCTCGCCGCCGGAGCCGGTCGAGGCGCCGGGGAACGGGGAAATCGCGGTCGGGTGGTTGTGCGTCTCGACCTTCATCAGGATGTGCGTCGTTTCCTGATGGTAGCCGTAGCGGCCCTGCGCATCGGGGTAGAAGCGCGGAATCGTCGCGCCCTCGATGATCGAGGCGTTGTCGGAGTAGGCGACGACGGTGCCTTCCGGGTGCGCCTTGTGCGTCTCGCGGATCATGCCGAACAGGGTTTCGCTCTTCGTGTTGCCGTCGATCACCCACGAGGCGTTGAAGATCTTGTGGCGGCAGTGCTCCGAATTGGCCTGCGCGAACATCATCAGTTCGACGTCGGACGGATTGCGCTTGGCCTTGGTGAAGATGTCGACGAGGTAGTCGATCTCGTCTTCCGAGAGGGCCAGGCCGAGGCGGCCGTTGGCCTCGACCAGCGCGGCACGGCCGCCAGCGAGCAGATCGACCGTGGCCAGCGGCTTCGGCTCGAAATGCTGGAACAGCTTCGCCGTTTCCTCGAAGTCGGCCATCACCGACTCGGTCATGCGATCGTGCAGCAGCGCGGCGATCTTCGCAAGGTCGGCCTCGCCGACCTTGCCCTGCACGCGGAAGGCGATGCCGCGCTCGATGCGTTCGACGGCATCCAGACCGCAGTTCCACGCGATGTCGGTGGCCTTCGAGGACCACGGCGAGATCGTGCCGATGCGCGGCACGACGAGGAACAGGCTGCCCTGTTCTGCAGCCGGATTCCGCTCTTCGAGCAGCGCCGCAAGCGCCTTGCGCTCATCGCCGGCGAGCGGTCGGCGCAGCGCCACCAGATGCCAGAAGTCGGCATCGATTCCGGAAACGGCGGGAACAGCCGCCTGCAGCGTGTTGCACAAGCGTTGCAGACGGAATGCGGAAAAGGCGGAAGCGCCGCGGAGATAGAGGATCTGGGCCATGTCGGGAGGAGGTGTCGAGCGGAGAGAACCCGGAGGGTCCGGCAAGGCCGCAATTATAGCGGAAAACGCCTTCCGGCCGGCCGGCAAGGCAGCTCAGGCGCTGCGCGCAATGACCCGGTTGCGCCCTGCCGCCTTGGCTGCATACAGCGCGCTGTCGGCGCGCGCAAGCAGGCTATCCACGGAGTCGTCATCATCACCGATCTGGGCGACGCCGACACTGGTCGTGAAGCGTACGGTACCGTACTCGGTCTCGATCGCGATCCGCGTCACCGCCCCGCGGATGCGCTCGGCAACGACCTCGGCCTGATCCAGCGCGGTACTCGGCAGGATGATGCCGAACTCCTCGCCGCCAAGGCGACCGAGCACGTCCATCCCGCGCAGGCATTCACCGGCGGCGGCGGCGAAGGCACGCAAGGCCTCGTCGCCGGCGGCGTGTCCATAACCGTCGTTGATCTGCTTGAAGAAATCGAGATCGAAAATCATGATCGACAGCGGCGTACGGTAGCGCCGGGAGCGTGCGAATTCCCGATACAGATCCTGCAGGAAACTATGGCGATTGCTGACGCCGGTCATCAGATCGGTGGTCGCCAGATGGTGCAGTTCGGCGGTACGCGCCGACAATACCGCCACCATCTCGGTCAGGCGACGTGCGACGAGCAGCGCGACGATCGAGACGGCCAGTGCCGCCAGGGCGATCACCAGGGCGTGCCGACGCCATCCTTCGAGGACATCCGCGGTTGCGGTGGAAACCACCGTCAGCAAGGGAAAATCGGACATCGTCGAATAGCTGACGAATTTTTCGGTCGCATCCGTCGCCGTCCGGTCGAGCAGGGCAAAGCCGCGCTCGCTCCGCGGCAGGAACTCCCGATACAACTGCCCGCCAACCAGCGATTTGCCAAGCAGGCGCTCGTCATGCGGTGCGCGCGCCAGCAGGATGCCGTCACGACGCAGCAACACGATGGCGCCATTCGGACGTACGCGTTCTTCCTCGTAAAGACTCATCAGCGCGGACAGGTCGATCAGCGCCACCAGCACCGCGGCATGATCGGTCGGCGTCGTCAGCCGCTGCGCCACCGGAATCTTCCAGATCGCCGGCGAACCGACGCTGAGCGGCGCGCCGATATGGAAGCGACTCGGATCGGCGGCCACCGCCGCACGGAAGAAATCCTCGTCCCGCAACTGCTTGGGCACGGGAAGGCCTTGCCCTGGAGAAACGACGTTGCCGCTGCTGTCGGCGAGGTGCAGCGTGATCGCACCACCCAGACGGGTGCCGAAACCACTCGCCAGATGCAGGAAACGCCTGTCGCTGCGCGGATCGCTGCCAGGATGATCGAGCACCCACTGGTCAGCGGCGCCGAAAGCCACGTCCACCATCTTGAACAGGCGGCGCGTCTGTTCCTCGACTGCATGATCCAGACGTCGCAGCACCTGCTCGGTCGAGTCGATCGCGTCCTGGCGGGAACTCGCCGCCCAGTAGGCGACGAAGGACCACAGGATCAGCAGGAACAGCGCCGTCACCAAGCGAATGAAGCGACGTGCGCGCAAATCCCCGGCCGCCGCCTGTTCCTCGACGAGGCGGGAACTTGGCGGCCGACCCGGCGAATCGGGATTCCCGGCGCTGACGTGATTCTCGGACATGCCTTCATTCTAGCGGGAAAACATGGCGCCAGCATGCCCCACACCGGCCCCGATTCGAGATGGTTCGCCGGCGATGCATTCGGCGATAATGTCGCTTTTCATCGACCGAGCCAGCCATGAGCCAGTTTTCCTACGATGTCGGCCTCGACAACTTCGAAGCCGCCGTCCTGCAGCCCTCCCGCGAAGTTCCCGTGGTCGTCGATTTCTGGGCCCCCTGGTGCCAGCCGTGCCAGACGCTGAAGCCACTGCTCGAAAAACTGGCCGAGGAATACGCTGGCCGCTTCCTGCTCGCCAAGATCAACGCCGACGAGAACCCGGAAATCTCGCGTCAGTTTGGCGTACGCAGCATCCCGACCGTAAAGGTCGTATTCGAGGGACACATTGTCGACGAATTCACCGGCGCCCTGCCGGAAGCGGAACTGCGCGCCTTCATCGAACGCATCGCACCGTCGCCGGGCGACGCACTGCGCGAGGAAGCCGCGGCGCTCGCCGCTGAAGGCAAGACCGAGGAAGCTCTGGCCTGCCTGGTGCACGCCAGCCAGGTCGACCCGCACAACGAGGCGGTGCGCCTCGACGGCGTCGAACTGCTGCTGACGCTGGATCGCCGCGAGGAAGCCGAAGCGCTGCTCGCCAGCGATTTCGTGAAACTCGCCGAGCGGGCCGAAGCGCTGCGCAAGCGCATCGCACTCGCCGACGTGAAGATCGATACCGCGGCGCTGGATGCGCGGCTGGCTGCCAACCCGGACGACCACGCCGCCCGCCTCGAACGCTCGCGCGCCTGCGCCGGCGGCGGCAACTACCGCGAAGCGCTGGAAGACGCGATGGAGGTCGTGCGTCGGGATCGCTTCTTTGAAGAGGGCGCCGGACGCAAGGCCATGCTCGAACTGTTCGCGCTGCTCGCCGGCAGCGAAGCGAACGACGATCTGGTGCGCGAGTATCGGCGCGCCCTCTCGGCCGCACTCAACTAGGATTCCAGGCGCCGATGCGCCTCTTCTATACCGGTGCCTTCGTGCTGCCGCTGCCAGCGCGGCACCGTTTCCCGATGGCCAAGTACGCGCTGCTGCGCGAACGCCTGCTGGCCAGCGGCGATTTCGCCGAAGCGGATTTCGAGTCGCCGCCCGCTGCGAGCGATGAAGAACTCTGCCGCGCCCACGATGCCGACTACGTGCGCCGCGTCGTCCAAGGCGAGCTCAGCGCTGCCGAACTGAAGCGCATCGGCTTCCCATGGAGCCCGGAGATGGTCGAACGCTCGCGCCGCTCGGCCGGTGCCACCCTTGCCGCCTGCCGCGCCGCGCTGGCCGACGGCTGCGCCGCCAACCTTGCCGGCGGCACCCACCACGCGCATGCGGATCGCGGCGAAGGTTTCTGCGTCTTCAACGATGCGGCCATCGCCGCGCGCGCGATGCTGGCCGAGGAGCGCGCCGCACGGATCGCGGTGATCGACTGCGATGTCCATCAGGGCAACGGCACGGCAACGATCCTCGCCGACGATGCGCGCGTATTCACCTTTTCCATCCACGGCGCGCGCAATTTTCCGTTCGACAAGGAACGCAGCGATCTCGACATCGAACTGCCCGATGGCACCGGCGACGAAGCCTATCTCGCGGCACTTGCCGGCGGCCTCGACGAGACGCTGACGGCGAGCCGCCCCGCACTTGCGATCTACCTCGCCGGCGCCGATCCCTACGCTGGCGACAGGCTCGGCCGTCTGTCGCTGAGCATGGAGGGGCTCGCCGCGCGCGACGCACGGGTGCTCGACGCCTGCCGCCAGCGCGGCATTCCCGTCGCCATCGCAATGGCTGGCGGCTATGCCGAGCCAATCGACGACACCGTCGCCATCCACGCCACGACGATTCGCACCGCGCGCCGGCTTTTCTTCTAGAATCCCGGAATGCCGCACTCACCGATCCCCACCCGGACGCTCACCCCCCCCGCGCCGCTCTACCGCGCCGAGGGCCTGCGCGCGCTTGAAGCCGCCGCTGGCGATCAGCCGCTGATGCAGCGCGCCGGACGCGCCGCTGCCGATCTTGCCGACCAGCTGATGCGCGATGCGCAGCAACCGGTGCTGGTGCTCGCCGGCCCCGGCAACAACGGCGGCGACGGTTACGAGATGGCGATGCACCTGCGCGCCCGCGGCCACGACGCGCGCCTCGTGATCACCGGCGACAGTCGCCAGCCACCCGATGCGATCGCCGCACGCGAGCGCTTTCTCGCCGCCGGCGGCAGCGAACTGAAGGACATTCCCAAGCAGGCATGCTGGGGGCTGATCGTCGATGCGCTGTTCGGCATCGGACTGCAGCGACCACTCACCGGCACCTTTGCCGAACTCGCGCGTGAAGCGAACCGCCTTGCCCGCCGCGACGGCTGCCCACTGCTCGCCCTCGACTGCCCGAGCGGGCTCGATGCCGATACCGGCCGCGCGCTCGGCGACGCGGTGATCCGCGCCACGCACACGCTCACCTTCATCGCTGCCAAACCGGGCCTGCTCACTGCCGACGGCCCAGATCATTGCGGCGAACTGTCGCTCGCCACGCTTGCACTCGATGCCCCGGCACTGGTACCGCCCGATGGCAGCGTCGTCGGCGATGCCGATTTCGCGCACTGGCTGACGCGGCGCTCGCGCAACAGCCACAAGGGTCGCCATGGCAACGCCGGGCTTCTCGGCGGCGCGCCGGGCATGCTCGGTGCTGCCCTTCTTGCCGGCCGTGCGGCGCTGCAACTGGGCGCCGGACGCTGCTACGTCGGCTGCCTCGATGAGCAGGCGCCAGCGGTCGATCCGCTGCAGCCGGAACTGATGCTGCGTTCCGCCGCCGCGCTGCTGACGCTACCGCTGGATGCGCTGGCGGCCGGCCCCGGCCTCGGTACCGACAGCGAAGCCCGTGCGCTGCTCGAACGCGCCTGCGCACTCCAGATCCCCTTGCTGCTCGACGCCGATGCCCTGAACCTGCTTGCCGTCGAAGGCGATCTCGATGTCGCCGTCGCGCAGCGCGCCGCGCCGACCGTGCTCACCCCCCATCCGGCCGAAGCGGCGCGCCTGCTCGACAGCAGCGTCGCCGAAGTGCAGGCCGACCGCATCGCCGCCGCGCTCGAACTGGCCGACCGCTTCAACGCGCACGTTGCGCTCAAGGGCTGCGGCACCGTGATCGCCACGCCGGACAACAACTGGATGATCAACACGACCGGCAATCCCGGCATGGGCAGCGCCGGCATGGGCGACGTGTTGTCCGGCATCGTCGTCGCGCTCATCGCGCAGGGCTGGCCAGCCGGCGAAGCGCTCGCGGCCGGTGTGCACCTGCACGGAGCGGCAGCCGACGCACTCGCCGCACGCATTGGCGAAGTCGGCCTCACCGCCGGCGAAACGATTCCCGAGGCGCGCCGCCTCTTCAACGCCTGGATCGCGGCCACCAATGCTTGAAGCCGCGCACCGGCTGCGCGGCATCGCCCTCTTCCTCACCGCGCTGCTGCTCTTCTCCCTGCTCGACGCAACGGCAAAGCACCTGAGCGCGTTCTTCGCGGTGCCCTTCATGGTCTGGGTGCGCTACCTCGTGCATTTCCTGTTCATGCTCGCAACCGTTGCGCCCGGCGAGGGCATGGCGCTGGTGCGTACTGCCCACCCTTGGCTGATGACGGTGCGCGCGCTGATGCTGGTCGGTGTCACGCTTTTCATGCAACTGGCACTGGCGACGCTACCGCTCGCCGAGACCTCGGCACTGGTGTTCACCACCCCGCTGCTCGTCGCACTGCTGGCCGGACCGCTGCTTGGCGAAAAGGTCTCGGCCCGCGCCTGGATCGCCACGGCTGTCGGCTTTGCCGGTGCACTGCTGATCGCGCGCCCGGGCGGCGCCCTTGCCGGCATCGGCGTCGTTTACGCCGGCGCCGCGGCGCTGTGCTACGCGCTCTACCAGATCCTCACGCGCAAGCTGGTGAGCAGCGAAACGCAGCTGCGCCTGCTTTTCTACACGGCACTGGTCGGCACCCTGTGCATGGCCTTCGCGCCCTTCACGCACTGGGACGGCCGCTGGCCCACCCTGCTGGAGACGGCGATGCTCTGCTCGCTCGGGCTGTTCGGCGGCGTTGGCCATTTCCTGATGATCCGCGCCTTCCGCGAGGCACCGGCCTCGACGCTGGCGCCACTGCTCTATGTGCAGCTGATCTGGGCCACCCTGCTCGGCTGGATCGTCTTCGCTCACCTGCCGGACACCCTTGCGCTCACCGGCATGGCGGTAATTGGCGCCGCCGGATTGTGGCTCGCGCTCGGCGAACGGCAGCGCACGCCGGCGCGCTGAGCGGGCCACGCTTTTTGCCGTACTTTCAGCGGCTGCTCCCGCAGCTGCGGCAGCAGCGCCCGCTTCTGTGTCGCCGCGTGGCGCCGCACACCGGGGTGGGCACGCGAAAGGGGCGCGAAAAGCTTGCCGCTCCCCCATCTTTCGCCCAGAATGGATGCATAAAACCACCACCGTGAAGGAGACAAGCATGCCGAACCGGACCATTCGCGACATCGTCGCCCACCAGAAGATTCTCGCCGCCCCCGGCAGCACCACCGTTCGCGAAGCAGCCATACGCATGGCCGAGCACAAGGTCGGCGCCGTGCTCATCATGGAGAGTGGCCGCCTCGTCGGCATCTTCACCGAGCGCGACCTGCTCAACCGCGTTGTCGCCAAGCGCCTCGATCCCGATGCGGCCAAGCTCGCCGACGTGATGAGCGGCGACCCGCGCACGATCCAGGCCGACAAGCCGCTCGCACACGCGCTGGTAATGATGGATGAAGGCGGTTATCGCCATCTGCCGGTGACCGACGGCGGCCAGGTGATCGGCATGGTTTCCGCCCGCGACGCGCTGGGCTGCGAACTGCTCGAGTTCGAAAGCGAGATGCAGCGGCGCGAACACCTCACCGAAATCATGTTGTAAGGGAACGATCATCGATACGCTGCAGGATCCCGTTGCATCCCTCGCGCCGCGCGAAGCCCAGCTGACCGCGGCGCGTTCCGTTCAGGACGCCTTCGTCCAGGCCTTCCGGCTCACCCTCGATGGCCAGGGCGGCACGCTGCGCCGCGCAGGCATCGCCGGGCTCGCCCCGCCGCTGCTCGACTGGTGCCGCATGGGCGGCGACAAGGACACCCGCGCCATGCGCCAGGCCATGCTCCTTTCCGGCCTCGACCAATGGGGGCAGGCGTGGAGCCGCTGCTACGGCGCCGGCGCGATGACCGGCCTCTCGGAACTGCTCGGCGACCTGCGCGATGCGCTGGACCCGGCCGCCGAGGCCGCCGTGCAGGCCGCCTTTGCCCGCCTCGGGGGGAACGAGGCGGCAGCCTTCAGCTTCAAGGCCGAACTGCACAAGAGCATTGCCGTTGCGCTGTGGCACGCCCTGATCGCCGACGAAAGCCGGGAGAGCGCCACCGGCACGGCGAATGAGCTGGGCAGCCTGCTGCTCGGCCTCTTGCGCAGCATGCCGGAGCACGGCTGGGTGATCGTCGCCTCGGCGCTCGCCGACATCCAGATCCGCTGCCTGGAACACCGGCTGGCGCAGGAAGGGCTGGCGCAGGAAATGACGCAGCAGCTGTTCGCCGCACTGGCGCAGGCACTCAGCGAAGAAGACCGCAAGCGCATCCTCGGCGGCGCCGGGCAGGCCGTTATCGCCTGGCAGCAGGCGCAGCGCGCAACGACGCACTGAGCCAAAGCGCTCGAATTGCGGTGGAGCGCGCCGCCGCCACATCACGACTGACCCAGCGATGAATGGAAACCACAAAACTGCTGATGCGATCAGCACACCACAGCGCGCCACCCTGATCCTGATGGGGCTGGCCTTCATCGGCGCGATGGCGGTTCCCTTCGTCTGCAGCGAAGCGGGGGGCTGCCGGCTCGGCGTTCTCACACCGTGGTCCGCGTTCGGCTGGCCGGCAAAAGCGGGAATCGCCATGTTTGTGGCAGCGGGCATCTCGATGATCCTGTGGGGGCTCGGTTTGCCCACGCTGGCGGGCATCGCCGGCATCGGCCTGCTGCCGCTGTTCGCGATCATGGCCAATTCGGTGCTGTTCGGCCTGCACACACCAGCCTGCGGCCCGATCATCGGCGCCATGCGGGCAATGGCGGAAGTTCCCGCCTACCCGGCATGCGCTCTCTGGCCGACCCTCACGGCACTGTGGATCGACGCTTTCTTCATCGGCCTGACGGCGGAAATCCTGCGCAAGGAATTTGTACCGGGAGCCCCCGGCAATCGACTCAGGCCGTGGACGCAAGGCTTGCTGCTCCTGTCTCTGTGGCCCTTGCTGCTCCTGATGCTCGCGCTGTTGCTGCCAACAGCGGGCGGCCAGGTGCTCAAGGAGCGCTGGCGGCGTTGGTGGCGCAGCTGAATCAGGCGCGGCGCATCGCCTCGTAGGCGGCCAGCGCCTGTGCCACGGCGCCGCTCGGGCGGGCCGCATCGCCAAGGCCGAATTCGGCTTGCAGCGAGGTCTTGTTGTCGTTGATGTAGTCGATCACGCGATCGAGATTGGCGAGGCGGTTGGGCACGAAGTTGTTGGCGGAAACCAGCAACTCGGCCGACTTCGCGAAGTTCTGGCTGAACTCGCCGATCGCCGCCTGCACGCCGACACGGTTATGCCCCAGCATCGCGCCGAGTTTCTCGACATCGAGGCTGGCGCGGCCGCTCACCGGGTCGATCGAGAAGCCGAGGTCGCGCAGGCCGTGGACGCCATTCATTGCGCCGTTGAAGCCGTTGTTGATGCTTTCACGCAGTTCGTAGAGCGCGACTTCGGCCGCCTGCGTGCCGGCGAGCACGCCGCCGCTGGCGACCGAATCATCGTAGCGATCGACCCATTCGTTGTATTTCGCGGCAAACGATTGCAGCGCCGCAGTGATCTGCGCATCACTGCCGCCAGTGCTGCTGGTGGCGAGTTGTTCGCCAGCCTGCTTCATGTCGGCGAGGTCGCCCCCCATCTCGCTCAATTCCGCGAACTGGGCCTTGTAATTGACATCGCGTCGATTGATCTCGGTCATCATCCGGAAGGCCGATTCGGGATCGAAGAGCGACAGATTGCGGCCGCTCGCCGAGAGCGCCGCGCGCTTGCCGTTGAGGTTGATCAGCGAGATCGGATCGGAAACACCGCCTGCACTCAGAAAATCCAGGAAACTGCCCGAACCGGAGCGCGACGCCGACAGATTGCCGAGCACATCGGCGGCATTGCTCGATCCGGCCCGAGCTTCCGCCAGGCGCAGCGCCAGCGACGAGGCGAAATCGCCGTTGCGGCCAGCGACACCCGAGGTACTCGCCATCGCGCTCGAGTTCGAGGAAGCGGATGAATTCGAAACGGCGTCGCTGAGAAAGGACACGAGCTTGAGGGCGGTACTGGCGATTCCAAGTGGCGACATGGCAGGACTCCGATCAAACCACCGCGCCGCGCATTGCGGGCGGGACGGAAATCACTTGCAAGACTTGTACCAGCGCTTTTACCAGCGCTTGTACCAGCGACTCCATGGCGCGCCATCACCACGAAGTGGCATAGCGGACAACTGGCAGGAGGCCGCTCGCGGCGGCTTGCGCCGGCGCAACCGGCAAATTCTGCCGCTCCTTGCGGCACGCGGAACAGCCCGGGAACTGCCGGCTCAGCCGTTGTTATTATTATTGTTGTTGTTATTGTTATTGTTGTTATTGCTGCTGCGCTCCTGCTTCTTCGGCTGCGCGGCGGCGGCGCCGGTGCCGGGCATGGTCAGGATCAGGCCGGCGGTACCAAGCATCACCAGCTTGCCACCTTTTTCCCAGGCACCGGAATCGATCAGCGACAGCTTGCGGCCGTCGCACCAGAGCGTGCGCCCTTCCTTCACGTCGGCAAGCGGCACACTGCCCACCGGCCGGCCGCCGCGGCAGCACTGCACGTTGCCGAGGTTGTAGACGATGAAGCCATCCTTGCCGCCATGGTCGGCCAGCCAGCGCACCAGTTTTTCCTCGACGGCCGTGCGCGCGCGGCCGTCCGGCACGCGCAGGGCGTTGAGGAAGCACTCGACGGCGTAGGCGGTGCGTTGCAGTTTGTCCGGGCCCATGGCGTTCAGAGATAGAAGAACTCGAAGTTGGCGAACGGCAGGTTGATCGCCTGCACATGGTAGAAGGCGTTCTCGCGCTGCTTCTTGTAATGATAGTCGCGCAGATACTGCGTGGTGAAGAAGAGATTGTTGCGCACGCCGCGCTGGTAGAGCCGGCGGTGCAGCGCGACGAGGCCGGCGAGGTCGGCCTGCAGCCAGTCGGCGCCGAAGCGCTCGCTCGGTTCCAGGCAGTTGAAGTGGAGCTGCCAGGTGAACAGGTGTTCCTGCTTGCTGCGCCGCTCGTCGCCGTAGACCACCGTCGTGTCGCGCAGCATCTGCAGGTGGAGCGTGTTGCGGATCGGTTCGTCGCAGGCCACCGCGAAGAGCGCCTTCGGCACGTGCACGACGAGGCGGTCGTCTTCGGCGAGGGTATACCAGTCGGCGCGCTGGCGCAGGATCTGCGGCGTCAGCGGCAGCGTCTCGTCGCCGGCTTCGAGGATGAAGGCGTCGCCACGGTACAGCTCGCGCAGCACCGGGTCGGCGGCGATCAGCGCGGCGAGCGTGTTGCGGTTCTCATAGAGGTCGGCCGGCAGCGCGATGGCGTCTTCGCTGCGCGCCGGCGGCGTTTCGGCGACGGCGAGCGCCGGGTGGATGCGCTGCGCATAGCCGGCGGCGTAATCGGCGACTTCGTCTGCCGGCGCCGCCGGAAAACGGCGCGGATAGTCGCGGTAGAGCGCACGCTGCAGGTCGCAAGTGTAGGAACGCGCGCTGGCGTTCTGCAGCTTCACCACCGGGCAGCCGGTGTTGCACAGCGGCAGGTGGCTGCAACTGCGGCAGCCGGCGTCGAAACCGTGGCGCGCATGCACCTCGGCAACCTTGCGCGCGCCGGCGGCGAGGATGTCGGCAATCGGATCGGCGAACACGTTGCCGTAGTGAAACTCGGGCAGGCCCTGCCCGCGCACGCAGCTATAGACGTTGCCGTCGCCCTGCAGCAGGTAGAACTTCTCGCCGCAATTGACGGCGTTGGTGCAGTAGCTGGGGGTGAATTCGTCGAACCAGTGGCGGTGCAACCCTTCTTCCAGTTCGCTGCCGGCGAAGGCGGCGCGGAGCGCGGCGTAGAGTTCGAGCTGCTGTTCCGGCGTGCACGGCGTGAGCACGGCCTCGCCCTTTTGCGCGGCGTTCAGCGCCGACGGAAAGGCGAACATCAGGTTCATCGGGTTCATGTCGAGGCCGAGTTCGCGATGGATGAACCAGATGTCGTCGATCAGCGCCGGGATGTCCGCCAGATGCTCGGCCGACAGCGTGGCCGAGATTTTCTTGGCGTGCGGATAGCGGGCGAGCAGGCGCAGGTTCTCGTGCGTGCGTTCGTGCCAGGCCTCGCCCTTGCGCGTGACGCGGTGGCGCGCATGCAGCGCGAGCGGCAGATCGATGCTGGCGCTGATCGAGACCTTGTGGCGGTCGAACAGCGCATGGAGCGGCGCGAACTTGTAGAGATTGGTCTTGATGTGCGGCGCCGCCTTGCGGTGGCCGAGCGCGGCGAGCGCATCGAAGTGACGCAGGTAATGCCCGCGGATGAGGACGAAGAGTTCTTCGAGCACTGCCGGCGGCAGCGTGGTCACCTCGCCGCCGTGCAGCGAGACGTTGAAGGCGAGCACACCGGCCGCCTCCAGCGCGGCGAGCGCGTGGCGCAGCGTGGTGACGGCGCGCTCGGCATCGGCGCGCAGATCGGCCTGCTGCGTCTGCCCGCCGAGATAGCAGTAGTCGCAGGCGAGGTTGCAGTTGAGCGTGGGAACGTAGAGCAGGTGGATGCTGCGCGACAGCGTTGGCGCTGCCGTCGGCAGGCTCGCCGTTTCCGGCTGGGGTTCGCCGACCGCCACGATTCAGGCGCCCGTAACCTCGACCGCCGGCGAAGCCTGCCGGATGCGTTCGAGCAGCTTCGCCGACACCTTGGCGAACTTGGCGGCCTTGTTGGCGGCGATCTTGTCGGTCTTGCGGGCGTTGGTGGGGAACTTGTCGCGTTCGAGCACAAAGCAGGGGCGCTCGCCGGCTTGCAGTGTCATCCGCCCACGGGTTTCATCGAGCACGACGCGGTCGATGTTGCCGAAATAGACGATGTCGCTGCCGCACAGCAGGTAGCGCGGGCCAAGCGAGAGCTGGCGCGGCACGGCAAAGCGGATCAGCAGCGGAATGACGAAGGCGAGCAAACCGCCGGGAAAGGCGAGGAATGAAACCGCCAGTGCCAGCACGAGCGTTGCGTAGAACAGCGCCCGACGCACCGGCCCCGGCGGCAGGGGTGCGCCGCCCTTGTATTTCCAGTGAATGAAGCCGGCTGTCGCGGTATTTTCCATCGCGCGCCTCAGGCGGTGGCCGCACCGAAGAACTTGGCATCCTCGAACAGCGACGGGATGACCACCTTCTTCACCGAAGGATTGTCCGGCACGACGTAGAGCACCGGCGTGATCATTTCCTCGAAGATGCCGCGCAGGCTGCGCGCACCGGCCTTGTACTCGATGGCGAGATCGGCGATCTGCTCGAACACCAGCGGCTCGATGTGCAGATCGACTCCCTCGCCGGCCAGTACTTCGCGAAACTGCCGGTAGATCGCGTTCTTCGGCTCGACCATGATGCGCATGAGCATGTCGCGGGTGAGATCATGCAGGCGCGCCACGATCGGCAGGCGGCCGGCGAATTCGGGGATCAGCCCGAACTCGTAGAGGTCGGTGGGCTTCACGCGCGAGTTGAGGCGATCGAGAATCTTCTGGCTATCGGCCTCCGAGGTGGAAATGAAGCCGAAGCTGTGGTTCCTGGTCATGATGTTTTCGAGCCCGACGAAGGCACCGCCGCAGATGAAGAGCACCTGCGTGGTATCGAGGAAGCGCCCCTCGCCGAGCTTGACCGGCGCGCCTTCCATGATCTTCAGCAACGCATGCTGCACGCGCTCGCCGGACGGCCCGCGCCCCTGCGCGCCGGCCGCCTTCAGCTTGTCGACCTCGTCGATGAAGACGATACCGCGCTGCGCCTTTTCGAGATCGCCGCCGGCGCGATCGAGCAGGCGCTGCAGGATGGCGACGATTTCCTCGCCGACGTATTCGGTCTGCGCAAGCGAGGTAGCGTCGGCCGTGACGAAAGGCACGCCGAGGATGCGCGAGAGCGTTTCGCAGAGCAGCGTCTTGCCGGTGCCGGTGGGGCCAATGAGCAGGATGTTGCTCTTCACCAGCTCGACCACATCGCTCGGCCGCGCCGAGCGCCGCAGGTGCGAATAGACGGCAACGGCAAGCGTGCGCTTGGCGTCTTCCTGACCGACCACGTGCTGGTTCAACTGGCTGACGATCTGGCTGGGTTTCATCGTGTCATCGCATTCCGGAAGTGGATGCCGGCATTCTATGCCCGCTGGCCCCTGCCCGCACGCGTTCAACCAGGCGCCGCACGATCAGCCAGGCAGCAAGCGTTGCCAGCACGTGCTTGAGGGTGTGCCCGCTGAGCAGGCCATTGGCGGCGAGGAAGGCATGGTCGTTCAGCTCGGCCAGCTTGGCGAGCACATAGACGGCGAGCGCCGCGCCAAAATACACGCGGTCGCACCGCTCGCTGCCGTGCAACCATTGCCAGAGCGGAATCAGCGCGATGGGCAGCAACTGCAGCAGCAGATAGGGGCGCAGATCGCCCTGCCCGGAATCGTTCGTGAAATGCCACCAGGCCACGCTCGCCACCGCGAACAACGCAAGCAGCGCTGCTTCGCTGCGCGCATCGCACCCGCCTTTGCCGCGCGCCCGCGCCGCGGCGAGCACCGTTTCGGCGCGCACCGCAGCAAGCAGGCCGGCGCAGGCAAGCGCGATGGGCAGGCGATCCCAGATCAGGCGGGCATCGTCCGGCGCCAGGTGGTAATAGGCCGACCCCGCCGCCGTGAGCACCAGGCCGATCAGGAGCAACCGATAGCCGAACCAGCCGGCGGCAAGGCGCGGGTGCGCCGCCTGCCCGGCAAGCCGCCACCAGCCCCACAGCCCGACCAGCGCGAAGCCAATGTTGGAAAACACGTCGGCTGCGTGCGGCAGGCCGGCGAGCGAGGAATGATCGGCAAAATCGTGATAGCCAGCCGGCTGCACGATGACGCCGTGCGCAAGCATGGCGGCGATGACGATGAAGGCAATGGCGGCCGGCAGGTGGCGTGCCATGCGGCGCAGGCGGCACGGTTCGGCAGGCGGGGTAACGACGGTGGCGATACTTTGCATTTCAGGCTCCCGATGAATGAAGGCAGCCGCAGGATGGCAAGCCGGCGCCGGCCGGCCAAGCGGGAAGCGCGACGTATCGCCCGCACGCCCGGGCGGTATCGAACGCCGCTACCGGAAGGCCGGCAAACGCCAAGAGGCTACGACGAAGCAATGACAAAGCAGCGCGCCTTCAGCCAACCGCCGCCAGCCGATCCATCGGGCTCACCACCCCGCGCCCGCCACGGTTGAGCACATGCGTGTAGATCATCGTTGTAGACACATCCGAATGGCCGAGCAGTTCCTGCACGGTGCGGATATCGTAGCCTGCCTGCAGCAGATGCGTGGCGAAGGAATGGCGCAGCGTATGCGTGGTGGCCGGCTTGGCGATGCCGGCGCTGCCGATGGCGCGCTTGATCGCCCGCTGCAAGGCCTGCTCGTGCGTGTGATGGCGCCGCTCGATGCCGCTGCGCGGATCGGTCGACAACTCGCGCGCCGGGAACACCCAGAACCACCCCCACTCGCCAGGTGCCGACGGATACTTGCGCGCCAGCGCCTCGGGCATCTGCACGCCGGGGCGGCCCGCCTCGCGATCCCCCTCCCACAATCGACGCACACGAACGAGGTGGGCTTGCAGATCAGCAACCAGCGACGCCGGCAGCACCGTCACCCGATCCTTCGCCCCCTTGCCATCGCGAATCAGGATTTCGCCGCGCTCGAAATCGACATCCTTCACGCGCAGGCGAACACATTCCATCAGCCGCATGTCCGTACCGTAAAGCAGGCGCGCCATGAGCTGATGCGTTCCCTCCAGCATTGCCAACAGACGCTCCACTTCCTGATGCCCGAGCACTACCGGCACACGCTTGGGCTTCTTGGGGCGCTCAAGCTCCGCGAGCCAGGGCAGCTCAACGCCGAGCACCCGACCATAGAGAAACAACAAGGCGGCAAGCGCCTGGTGGTGCGTGGATGCGGACACCTTCAACTCCCCCGAAAGGTGCCCCAGAAAAGCCCGCACCTCGGGCGCCCCCATGTCACGCGGGTGCCGCATGTCATGAAAACGCACGAAGCGCCGTACCCACTCGACATAGGCACGCTCCGTCCGTATGCTGTAGTGCCTGTAACGCACGGCCTCGCGAACGCGGCCGATCAGGGTATCCGGTTGGCTGGTGCTCATGCCGTATTTCTCCTTGCCAACAATACTGTTCATATTTACAGTATTCGACGGAGGCGCTTAATGCAAGCGCTTTTGCAGGGAGATGCCCTGGTTGGCAGGCTCGCCCGCCGCCAGCTTATGCAGCAACAACGCCGAATGATCCAAAACAACGCCGCGTTTAGCCGCCGGATAAGAAGGCACAGGAAGAAAGAAAATGAATTTTAGCTTTGCCAATCAACAACATTCGCGCGCCGCGCACACCGTCTTACA